>DASXTC010000016.1:0-95000 GCA_036505635.1 Candidatus Polarisedimenticolia bacterium | reverse complement strand
CGGATTGACCTTGCTCAGGAAACCTTAGACTTTCGGCGGGAAGGGTTCTCACCTTCCTTATCGCTACTTGTGCCGGCAGAGTCTCTTCCATGACCCTGGACCAGTCCTCGCGGTCTGGCTTGTGTCTGCCATAGAATGCTCCCCTACCACCCAGGAACCGAGTTCCTGGATCCGCAGCTTCGGTAACAGGCTTGAGCCCCGTTGAATTATCGGCACGGAATCGCTCGACCAGTGAGCTGTTACGCTTTCTTTAAAGGATGGCTGCTTCTAAGCCAACCTCCTGGCTGTCAGGGCAATTCCACATCCTTTCCCACTTAGCCTGTACTTGGGGACCTTAGCTGGCGGTCTGGGCTGTTTCCCTTTCGACGACGAAGCTTATCCCCCGCCGTCTGACTCCCGCACTGGTGGTTAACGGCATTCGGAGTTTGGTTGGATTCAGTAACCCGGTAAGGCCCCTAGTCCATCCAGTCCTCTACCACCGTTAACGATCATGCGAGGCTAGCCCTAAAGCTATTTCGGGGAGAACGAGCAATAACTGGGTTTGATTAGCCTTTCACCCCTACGCCCAGCTCATCCGAGCTGTTTTCAACCAACACCGGTTCGGGCCTCCACGCACTGTTACGTGCGTTTCACCCTGGCCAGGCGTAGATCACCCAGCTTCGCGTCTAATCCCAGCAACTTGTCGCCCTATTCGGACTCGCTTTCGCTTCGGCTCGCTTAACGCTTAACCTTGCTGCTGAGATTAACTAGCCGGCTCATTATGCAAAAGGCACGCGGTCGGGCATTCCCTTGCGGGCATAGCCCTTCCACTGCTTGTAGACATACGGTTTCAGGTACTATTTCACTCCCCTAAAAGGGGTTCTTTTCACCTTTCCCTCACGGTACTGGTTCACTATCGGTCGCAGGAGAGTATTTAGCCTTGGGAGATGGTCCTCCCTGATTCCCACAGGATTCCACGTGTCCCGTGGTACTTGGGAAACGGCCAGGAGCCTGATCAGTTTTCGCCTACGGGGCTGTTACCCTGTATTGCCGACCTTTCCAGATCGTTCGACTAACCGTCAGGTTTGTAACTCCTTGGCCCCTCCGTAACGGAGCCAGGCCGTTCCCGCTACCCCCCCGACGCAACGCTTACGGGCTGTCACGCGTCGGAGGTTTGGGCTGTTCCCTTTTCGCTCGCCGCTACTGGGGGAATCGCGGTTGCTTTCTACTCCTGGGGGTACTGAGATGGTTCACTTCCCCCCGTTACCTTCTCACTCCCTATGAATTCAGGAGTGGATTCCCGGACGTTACTCCGGGCTGGTTACCCTATTCGGAGATCCCCGGATCAAAGCTTGCGTGCAACTCCCCGGGGCTTATCGCAGCTTGCTGCGTCCTTCGTCGTCTTCCTGCGCCAAGGCATCCACCGTACGCCCTTAGTAGCTTGACCAGCAGTCAGAACTCAGCGAAGTCGTTCGCTTTTTCCCCTGATGCTCGCGATGTCAAAGACCGAACCCTTCGGCGGCACCCCCTGGGGGGGCCTATCCGCTTCCGCCTGCCTCCCCGTGAGGGGAGCGGCAGAGTTCGGAATCTCGTGGAACAACCAATCCTGGTGGAGAATACCGGGATCGAACCGGTGACCTCCTGGTTGCAAACCAGGCGCTCTCCCAGCTGAGCTAATTCCCCACGATCGCTTCTGGGAGATCTGTGGTGGGCCTAGGTAGACTTGAACTACCGACCTCACGCTTATCAGGCGTGCGCTCTAGCCATCTGAGCTATAGGCCCCCGCGACGTTCCGGGCTTCATCGAACACTGCCCGCACATGAAGGCCTCGCTCCCTAGGCCTTTCGCCACAGCCCGGGTTGTTCTCTCAAAACTAAACAGGCGTGCCTGCCTCTGCGATCGATATCGACCTGGGATGATCGTGGAGCTCGGATGACGTTCTTTCGAGCGCCCCCGGCTACGATTCTCCGTAGAAAGGAGGTGATCCAGCCACAGGTTCTCCTACAGCTACCTTGTTACGACTTCACCCCAATCATCGGCCACACCGTCAGCGCCTGCCTCCCTTGCGGGTTAGCTCAGCGATTTCGAGTGCAACCGACTTTCGTGATGTGACGGGCGGTGTGTACAAGGCCCGGGAACGTATTCACCGCGGCGTGCTGATCCGCGATTACTAGCGATTCCACCTTCATGCAGTCGAGTTGCAGACTGCAATCCGAACTGAGGACGGATTTTTGGGATTGGCTCCCCCTCGCGGGTTCGCAGCCCTTTGTGCCGCCCATTGTAGCACGTGTGTAGCCCTGGGCATAAAGGCCATGATGACTTGACGTCATCCCCACCTTCCTCCCCGTTTTCCGGGGCAGTCCCCTTAGAGTGCCCGGCATTATCCGCTGGCAACTAAGGGCAAGGGTTGCGCTCGTTGCGGGACTTAACCCAACATCTCACGACACGAGCTGACGACAGCCATGCAGCACCTCTGCAGGTGTTCCGAAGAAAGACTCTGTTTCCAGAGCTGTCACCTGCAGTTCAAACCCAGGTAAGGTTCTTCGCGTTGCGTCGAATTGAACCACATGCTCCACCGCTTGTGCGGGCCCCCGTCAATTCCTTTGAGTTTCAGCCTTGCGACCGTACTCCCCAGGCGGGGCGCTTAATGCGTTAGCTTCGGCACTGCGGGGGTCGATACCCGCAACACCAAGCGCCCATCGTTTACAGCTAGGACTACCAGGGTATCTAATCCTGTTTGCTACCCTAGCTTTCGCTCCTCAGCGTCAGAACCAGTCCAGGAAGCCGCCTTCGCCACCGGTGTTCCTCCCAATATCTACGCATTTCACCGCTACACTGGGAATTCCGCTTCCCTCTCCCGGCCTCTAGTCCGACAGTATCCGGCGCAGTTCCTTGGTTAAGCCAAGGGATTTCACACAGGACTTATCAGACCGCCTACGAGCCCTTTACGCCCAGTGATTCCGAGCAACGCTGGCCCCCTCCGTATTACCGCGGCTGCTGGCACGGAGTTAGCCGGGGCTTCCTCCAAGGGTACCGTCAAGACACCTCGCTATTGACGAAGTGTCATTTCTTCCCCCTCGACAGGAGTTTACGACCCGAAGGCCTTCATCCTCCACGCGGCGTCGCTGCGTCAGGCTTTCGCCCATTGCGCAATATTCCTCACTGCTGCCTCCCGTAGGAGTCTGGACCGTGTCTCAGTTCCAGTGTGGCCGGTCACCCTCTCAGGCCGGCTACCCATCGTAGCCTTGGTAGGCCGTTACCCTACCAACTAGCTAATGGGACGCGGGCTCCTCCTCAAGTGACAACTTGCATGCAGAGGTCATCTTTGATCCCCCGCTCCGAGAAGCAAAGGATGTTATGCGGTATTAGCCCCGCTTTCGCGAGGTTATTCCCCACTCGAGGGCAGATTACCCACGCGTTACTCACCCGTGCGCCACTCTACTCAGAGGGTTGCCCCCCTTTTCGCGTTCGACTTGCATGTGTTAGGCACGCCGCCAGCGTTCGCTCTGAGCCAGGATCAAACTCTCCAGTTGAATACTTGGAGAAACTTCCTAACTCATGTACTTACAGAATCAGTCGCAGGGCAGGCACGCACTATTTAGTTTTCAAAGAACAGGACTCCGGAAGGGCGCTACTTTAGATTTCGAGACCTGGAGAAGTCAAGAGGATTCGGAGGTTCCCAGAACCTCTTGCGTTTTCAGGACTTCCCGGAGCGGGTACCGTTGATCGAGTCGCCACGCTCGCCTATAATCCGGCCATCTCGTCAGGGACGACCACATCCTGGCACTCGACGCGGGGGGCAAGGCAGTGTCACGTGATTCTCGGAAGCGCTTGTCCCTGCTGGGATTCCGCCGTGTGGTCATGGCAATCGGTCTCGCTCTCGCATCAGCTTCCGCGGGCGGGCCACATGCACAGGCCCCTCCCGCAACCTCATCCGAGCTCGAGAACCCGGCGGGACCGGAGCTCGAACAGGCCCGGAGGCTGGCCGCTGGCGGTCGCGTGGAGGCCGCTGCTGCCATCTACCGGCGTCTGCTCGCCGCGGACCCCGACTCTTTCGACGCGCATTTCGAGCTCGGCCAGATCTTGGTCACCCAACAAAAGCTCGAGGAGGCCCGCCAGCACCTCAAGACCGCTGCGGCTCTGAAGCCCGATGACGAGCCCGCGCACGTGAGGCTCGCGCAGGTCGCGCTGATGCTCGACGACATGGAAGGCGCGGAGCGATCCCTTCTCGACGCGAAACGGATCGACCCTCGCGACGCCTCGGTGCGCTACAACCTGGGCCGAGTCTACGACCGGCTGGGGCGCTCAGCCGATTGTCTCCAGGAGTACCTGGTCTTTCTCGAGCTCTCCCCACAGGACCCGCGCGCCAACAACGTCCGGGGACGGGTGGGGCTCCTTTATGAGAACACGCGCGATCTGGAAGCCGCGATCAGGATCTACCGCGAACTGCTCGCCGCCGATCCCTCGCGCGCGGGCGCGCGCTTCGCCCTCGCCGGCATCTACTACCGCCGCGCCAGGTATGACGAGGCCCTCCCCGAGTACGAGGAGGTACTGCGCCTCGATCCAAAGAACGCCGCGGCACACGCGAACATCGGTTCCATCCACCGAATCAACGGTCGGATCCCCGAGGCGATCGCCCAGTTCACCCAGGCCGTCGAGCTCGATCCCGCCGACGTGTCGAGCCTCTACTTCCTCGGGTCCCTTCAGTTCGATCTCGGCGAGATAGACAAGGCGCTCCTGACGCTGAAGCGCCTCACGGAGATCGACCCCGAGCATCCTCTCGCGCACTACGCGATCGGGAAGATCTACGCGAAGCAGGGTGACCGCGAGGCGGCGCAGAGAGAGTTCGATCTCCACCGGCGCATCCAGGCTGAGGAGAGAAGGAAGGAGAAAACGGTCACCACCATGGAGAACAACTGAGTGCGTCGTGCACTCGCCAGGGTGGCCGCACCGGTCGGGTGGCTCCTCGTGATCGCCGCAACCGGCGCGACCACACCCGCCCAGATCACCTTCGTCAATCGCGGGGAAGCCTCCGGCATCACGATCAGGACGACTAACGGCAATCGGGAGCGCCCCTATATCATCGATACGATCGGAAGCGGCACCGCCCTCGTCGACTTCGACAATGACGGGGATCTGGACATCTACGTAGTCAACGGGTCCCGGCTGGAACCGATCCCGCAGGGCAAGGAGCCCGTGGCCGCGCTCTACAGGAACAACGGCCGCGGCCGGTTCAAGGACGTGACCGCCGGCAGTGGCCTGGCCGTCCCGTTCTGGGGCTTCGGAGTCGCCGCGGGCGACTACGACAACGACGGGGACCCGGACCTCTACGTCACCGCGTGGGGGCCCAATCACCTGTTCCGCAACGACGGTAAGGGTCGCTTCACCGACGTGGCGCGCGAGGCCGGCGTCGACGACGAGCGCTGGGGAACGAGCGCGGCGTTCTTCGACTATGATGGGGACGGCGCGCTCGACCTCTACGTGGCCAACTACCTGACCTTCGACCCGAAAAAGGTCCCCCCCAAGGGGGACCCCAACCAGCCGTGCCAGTTCAGAGGTCTGATGGTGATGTGCGGGCCGCACGGGCTTCCTGGCGCGGTCGACATCCTCTATCACAACAACGGAGACGGCACATTCACGGATGTGACCGCCGGAGCAGGCCTCTTCACCGACGGCGGCTACTACGGCCTCGGCGTGGTGACGGCCGACATCGATGGAGACTCGCGCGAGGACATCCTCGTGGCCAACGATTCCACGCCGAACCACTTCTACCGCAACCAGGGAGAGGGGCGGTTCGTGGACGACGGCATGATGACGGGTTTCGCCTACAGCGCGGACGGGCGCGAGCAGGCCGGCATGGGGATCGACGTGGCGGATGTCGACGGCGACGGAGACCCCGACGTCTTCGTCACCAACTTTTCCCACGACTACTCCACGTTGCGTCTCAACGATGGGCATGGACAGCTCGAGGATGTCTCGGTGCGCGTGGGCCTCGTGGAGCCGACCGTGCGCACGCTCGGTTGGGGAACCCTCTTGATCGACATGGACAACGACGGCGATCGGGACATCTTCATCTCCAACGGTCACGTGTACCCCGAAGTGGACCTCGCCGACATCGGGACTACGTACCTTCAGGCGAACCAGATTCTCGAGAACCGGGGGGATCTGGTTTTCAAAGAGCTGATGCCCGACCAGGTCCCCGCGCTTCGGGACAGGGACCTTCACCGGGGCGCGGCCGACGGCGACATCGACGGCGACGGAGACATCGACATCCTTGTGACCGTTCTGGACGAGCGGCCCGAGCTGCTGATCAACGAATCGACCCCGGCCTCGTGGCTGGGCGTCCGCCTCGTCGGAAGGGCGAGCAACCGCGACGGCGTCGGCGCCCGGGTGACCCTCCGCGCGGCGGGACGGACCTGGATAGCCGAACGGATGGGGGGCAGGTCCTACCTTTCGGCGGGCGATCCTCGCGTGCACTTCGGCCTCGGACAGACACGGCAGATCGACTCCCTGGAGATCTCGTGGCCCTCGGGACTCGTCCAGACGATCCCGGAGCCACGGATCAACCGCGTGATCACGGTGCAGGAGCCGCCTTACGCGGCCGGACCCGCCGCTCCCTCGAACCCGGCGTCAGTCAAGGAGAAATCTCCTTGATTTCATTTCGCCGGGGGTGCTATCCTCCGCCAAGTCCAGCTTGAGCAGGGGCATGTGAAGTCGCGCGGGAGTGGGCGAAGCGTGTGCCCACTCTTTTTTGTTTGGAGTGACGGCGGAGAGGTCCGGTGACGAGACCAGCCGCGAGCATCCCGGAGAGGGTCCGCTCCCTGGCGGTCGAGGTCACCTCCAGGACGGGATACGAGCTGGTTGACGTCGAGTACAGGAGCGAACCTGGCGGGTGGACGCTCCGCCTCTTCATTGACAAGGAAGGCGGGGTGAACCTGGACGACTGCCGGAGGGTGAGCGAGGAGTTCGGCGCGGTTCTCGAAGTGGAGGACCCGATCCCGAACCCGTTCAACCTCGAGGTCTCGTCGCCCGGGCTGGACCGGCCACTGACCAGGGACGGCGACTATGTGGCCGCCCAGGGCAAGCTGGTCCGGATCACGACACGGGAGCCCATTTCGGGCCGGAGGAACTTCCGGGGGCGACTGTTGTCGGCGACGACGGAGCCTGCCTCGACCCACCTGATGGAAGCCGGTGGAGCGACGGGGGACCTGATGCTGGTGCTTCGCGACGACGCGGGCGCGGAGCAGCGCATCCCGGCCCGCGCCGTGGAACGGGCACGTCTCGTGTACGAATGGCCCGCGCCGAACAACGGGAAGAAAGGACGCCGAGCCGGCTCCACCCACGGACAGCCAGGAAGCGGGACGGAAACCAGACGATGAGTAGCGATCTCTTTCACGCGATCGAACAGATCGGGCGCGAAAAAGGCATCGACGTGGATGTCGTCATCGACGCCGTCAAGGACGCCGTGGTGGCGGCGTCCAAGAAGCACTTCCATACCCGCGAGGAGCTCGCCGCGGAGTTCAACCGCGAGCGCGGCACCTACGACATCTTCGCGCTGAAGAAGGTCGTCCACGAAGTCGCGGATCCGGATCTCGAGATCTCGCTCGTGGAAGCGCGCAAGTACGATCCTCTCGCCGAAATCGACTCGATGCAGAGGCTCCCCAAGCCGCGCGTGGATCTCGGACGCATCGCGGCGCAGGCGGCCAAGCAGGTGATCTATCAGAAGGTCCGGGAGGCCGAGCGGGAGAACGTCTTTCGGGAGTACAACGATCGCGTCGGAGAGGTGGTCAACGGGATCGTCAAGCGGTTCGAGCGGGGCGACATCATCCTCGACCTCGGCAAGACGGAGGCGATCCTGCCGCGGAGGGAACAGTCCCGCGCCGAGCACTACAACCAGGGCGATCGCATCCGCGCGGTCATCGTCAATGTCGACAAGTCCGCGAAAGGTCCCCAGATCACCGTTTCCCGCACCGACACTCGGCTCCTGATGAAGCTCTTCGAGATGGAGGTGCCGGAGATCTACGACGGCACCGTCATCATCGAGAGCATCGCGCGCGACCCCGGAGACCGGGCCAAGGTCGCCGTCCGCTCAAAGGAGAAGGACGTCGATCCGGTCGGGGCCTGCGTCGGCATCAAGGGCTCCCGCGTGCAGGCCATCATCCGCGAGCTCCGGGGGGAGAAGATCGACATCGTGCAGTGGTCGGACGAACCGAGCATCTTCGTCGGCAACGCCCTCAACCCCGCAAAGATCGGCCGCGTGAGCGTGGTCGATGACGCCAACCGGAGGCTCGAGATCACCGTCGAGGACAGTCAGCTCTCCCAGGCGATCGGCAAGAAGGGTCAGAACGTCCGCCTCGCCTCCCAGCTCATCGGCTGGAACATCGACATCAAGAGCGAATCGGAGAAGAAGAAGGAAATCGAGGACGAGATGGCCCGCGTGCAGCGCGGTACTCGTGAGATCAAGGCGCTGCCGGGCGTGGGAGAAAAGACAATCCAGCGGCTCCTCGACGCGGGATACCGCGCGCTGGAGGAGCTCGTCGATGCGGGAGTCGCCTCGCTGTGCGAGGTGGAAGGGGTCGGTGAGAAGACCGCTCAGAAGATCGTCGAGGCGGCCGGCGAGGGAATCGCGCGACGCGTGGAGCTCGAGGCGGCCGAAGCCGCCGAAGCCGAGATCGCGCGTCTCGCCGCGGAGCAGGAAGCGGCCGAAGCCGCCGAGGCCGAAGAGGCGCGCCTCGCCGCCCAGCAGGAGGCGGACGAGGCTGCAAGCGCGGACGGGACGGCCGAGCCGGCGCCCGCGTCGGACGAGGTCGAACAGGAAGAAGCAGCCGCTGTCGACAGCCTCGGGGGGACGGCCGACTCCGGATCACGAGACGAGTCTGAGGGCGGGTCGTAGGGGCCCCGGGAGGTACTGGATCAGATGGCGAAGATCAGGGTGCACGAGCTGGCAAAACGACTCGGCCTGCCTGTGAAGGAGGTCGCCGAGCGGCTCCGCTCCCACGGAGTGGAGATCCGCTCGAACCTCAGCAGCGTCGACGAAGAGCTCGGGAAATTGCTCCGGGCTCCCGCATCGAAGCAGGCTGCGGCCGCCCCCGCGCCCGCCCCCCCGTCGAAAGCGAAAGCCCCCGCCGCGCAAGCGCCCCCCAAGGCTCAGACCCCATCGGCGCATGCCCCGCTGAAGACTCCGGCCGCGCCCGCGCGGCCCGCCGCCGCGCCGCCCGCCGCTCCCAGGCCTCCGGCCAGACCGTCAGAGGTGACGCATCCACCCAAGCCCGCGCCGGCCCGCACATCCGGCCCGCCTCCTTCGCAGGGGGTGCGCCCGCCGGCCGGCAGAGGCACCGGAACGGCTGCGCCGCCGGGCGCAGGCGCCAGACCCCCCGCCGCCACGCCCCAGTCGGGCCATAGACCGCCACCCTCGTCCCCGGCGCCCGCGGCGCCGCGCGCGCAGAGCCAGCCGGCCAGGCCCGGACATCAGCCCGCAAGGCCCGCGGCGACCTCCTCTCCGCAGAACCGTCCCGCCCCGCGGGGCGCCGTCATGGAGCCGAAGCCGGCGCCGGCGCCCGTCATTCCCGCGGGCCCGCCCAAGCCGCTCTCGATCTCGGAGGGAGTCACGGTGCGGGACCTGTCCGAGAAGATGGGGGTGAAGCCCAACGACGTCCTCAAAAAGCTGCTGATGCGCGGCGTCATGTCCAACATGAACCGCCCGATGGACCCGGAGACGGCCCGCCAGATCGCCCTGGAGTTCGGCTTCGAGCTGACCTTCGTCTCCTTCGAGGAGAGCGCTGTCCTGGAGGAGCGCGAGTCGCTTCGCGGGGGCGAGCGCGTGACGCGACCGCCAGTCGTCACCGTGATGGGCCACGTCGACCACGGGAAGACGTCGCTCCTGGACGCCATCCGCGAGACGCGGGTGGTGGAGGGCGAGCACGGGGGCATCACCCAGCACATTGGCGCCTACACGGTCACCACGAGATCGCGGAGCATCACTTTTCTCGATACGCCGGGCCACGAGGCCTTCACGCTGATGCGCGCGCGGGGCGCCAAGGTCACCGACATCGTGATCCTGGTAGTGGCCGCAGACGATGGCGTGATGCCGCAGACCATCGAGGCGATCGACCACGCCCGGGCGGCCGCCGTCCCCATCATCGTGGCGATCAACAAGATCGACAAGCCGGAGGCCAAGCCGGACGTCGTCAAGAAACAGCTCGCCGACCGCAACCTGCTCGTGGAGGATTGGGGAGGCCAGATCGTCTGCGTCCCCATATCGGCCAAGAAGAGGACGGGCATCGAGGACCTGCTCGAGATGATCCTCCTGGTCGCCGACATGCTGGATCTGAAGGCCGATCCGAAGCTACCCGCGTCCGGGACCGTCCTCGAAGCGCGACTCGACCGGAGCCGCGGCCCGGTGGCCACGGTCCTCGTCCAGAACGGGACGCTGCGCGTGGGCGATCCCTTCATCGCGGGCGCTGTGAGCGGGAAGGTGCGCGCGATGCTCGACGATGCCGGTGAGAAGAGCACGGAGGCGCCGCCGTCCAGACCCGTCGAGGTCCTCGGTCTGCAGGGGGTCCCCCAGGCGGGTGACCTCTTCAAGGTCATCACCGAGGAATGGAAGGCCCGGCAGATAGGCGCATTCCGCCAGCAGAAGCTCCGCGAGGACACGCTCCAGAAGACGTCCCGTCTCACGCTCGACCATCTCTTTCAGAAGATCCAGGAGGGGATCGTCAAGGAGCTGAGCCTTGTCGTGAAGGCCGACGTCCAGGGTTCGAGCGAAGCGCTCACCCAGATCCTCGGGGACCTCACCTCCCCTAAGGTCAAGGTGCGCGTCATCCACGCCTCCACCGGCGCCATCACGGAATCGGACGTTCTGCTGGCCGCCACGACCAACTCGATCGTCGTGGGCTTCAACGTGAGGCCCGAGAAGAAGGCGGCCGAGCTCGCAGAGAAGGAGGAGGTCGACATCCGCCTTCACACCGTCATTTACAACGTGGCCAACGAGATCAAGGCCGCGATGGCGGGGATGCTCGAGCCGACGTTCCACGAGGTCGCCGTGGGCCGCGCCGAGGTCCGCAACACCTTCAAGGTCCCCAAGTACGGCATCGTGGCCGGATGCCTCGTCACCGAGGGCAGGATGGTCCGCAACGCCGACGTACGCCTCCTGCGCGACAACGTCGTCATCTACACGGGCAAGGCCAACTCCCTGCGGCGCTTCAAGGAGGACGTGGGCGAGGTGAAGTCGGGCTACGAGTGCGGCATCGGCCTGGACAAGTTCTCCGACATCAAGCCCGGAGACGTGATCGAGGCCTTCAAGGTCGAGAAGGTCGTGAATAAGGAGCTCTACGCCTGACCGTCGGCATCCTCACGATCGCCGTGCATCTGCCTTTCTCACGGTCCCTCAAGGACAAGAGGCAGGTCATCAGGAGCCTCAAGGACCGCCTGCGCGGACGCCATAACATCTCGCTGGCGGAGGTCGACGGCCAGGATCTATGGCAGCGGGCCGTCCTTGGGATCGTCGCGGTCGCCTCGTCGAGGCCGCCGCTCGAAGGGATGTTCCAGGCGATCCTGGCCGAAGTGGAAGCCCAGATCCCGGGCGAGATCACCCAGCGCGAGATCGACTACATCTGAGGCGCGACGACGATGCCCGGTGCCCGCCACGAGAAGGTGTCGGACCTCGTACGTGACGAGGTCGCCCGTCTCGTCCAGACGGAGCTGCACGACACCCGGCTCGGCTTCGTGACCGTGACGGGCGTGTCGATGAGCGGAGATCTGAAGCACGCGAAGGTTTTCGTCTCCATGCTTCATGAGGGTCCGGCCCGCGAGGACTCGCTGGCGGCGCTCAAGGCGGCGCGCGGGTTCATCCGCAGGCGCCTGGGACAGACGCTGCGCCTCAGGTACACGCCGGAGATCGCCTTTGCCATGGACACCTCGATCGAGTACGGCTCCCACATCGAGGCGTTGATCGAGAAGACGCGCGCGCGGGATCCCCATGATCCCGAGGACGAGAAGTGACTCCGTTCGAGGGAGTCCTCGTCGTGGACAAGCCCGCCGGACCCACCTCGCACGACGTCGTGGAGGAGGTGCGCCAGTTCACGGGCCGCCTGCGCGTCGGCCACACCGGCACGCTGGACCCGTTCGCCACGGGAGTGCTCCCGCTGTGCGTCGGCCGGGCGACACGGCTGTCGCGCTTCCTGACCGCGGCCAGAAAGCTCTACGCCGGCGCGATCCGGCTCGGCGTCACCACCGACACCTACGACTCCGGCGGCCGGGTCATGGCCACCAGGGGGGTCGAGGGGCTCTCCGCCACCCAGGTGCGCGAGGCGGCCGCCCGCTTCGCGGGAGCGCAAATGCAGGCTCCGCCTCCCTTCTCCGCCCGGAAGATAAATGGCCAGCCGATGCACCGCCTCGCCCGGCGGGGAATCGAGGTCCCCCTCACTCCCGTGCCGGTGACCATCTTCCGCCTCGACATCCTCGAGTGCGCAGGCGGCGTGGTGCGCTTCGAGGTCGAGACGTCGCCGGGGACCTACGTCCGTTCCCTGGCGCACGACCTGGGGGAGGTCCTCGGGTGCGGCGCCCATCTCGAGCAGCTCCGGCGTCTGGCGAGCGGGTCGTTCACGGCGGAGGTGGCTCACCCATTGAGCGAAGTGCGCGCGAGCGGCTCCCGCGGGGCCCTCGACGAGATTGGGATCGGGCTCAACGACCTCGATCTCGGCCTGCCGGCCGTCACGACGACTCCTGACGGCGCAGCCGCGATGCGCCACGGTCGGACGCTCACAGTGCTGGACATCGTTCCAGGCCAGGCCGCCGCTGCCGACGCCGGCCCCTTTCCGGGCGCCGTCCGGGTCGAGGACGAGCGTGGGAACCTGCTCGGAGTCGCCATAAGGACCACGACACCGGAGGGTGAGCTGACCTTCCGGCCCGCCGTGGTCCTGGCCTCCTGACGCGAGGGTCTTTGACCTTTACAAGGTCCGCAACCCGGTGTTAGGATGCGTTGCGACAATCGTCGGACAAACGGCAAAAAACCCGGCTTGGAGCCGGCAGGAGAACGGTTTTGGCACTGACGAGAGAGCTGAAGAGCCAGATCATCGAGACCTACCGTGTCCATCCCGCGGACACGGGGTCACCCGAGGTTCAGATCGCCATCCTTTCCCGGCGAATCGAAGGTCTGACGGAGCATTTCAAGTCCCACAAGAAGGACCATCACTCCCGCAGAGGGTTGCTCCAGCTTGTCGGCAAGCGTCGCCGGTTGCTCGACTACATCAAGGACAACGACGTCGAAAGGTACAAGGAGGTCATCGAGCGCCTCGGCATCAGAAAGTAGGCGCGAGCCTCGCCTCCGGACGGCGGAGGGAAGCCACGACACTAGGGGTTATATTTGCGGTTCTATCAAGCACCCCCTATCAAACGGCTTCTTCCCGCCCTTAGCTAGCAGCTTTCCCCCGCGCCCGGACGGGCTCATCCATGACGTGCTTTTCCCACACACACCCATCCGGAGGATTCCGTGCATCTTGTACGCGAATTAGAGATTTCGGGGCGAACGCTCACCATCGAGACAGGTCGGCTGGCCAAGCAGGCGGACGGCTCCGTCACCATCCGTTACGGTGACACGGTAGTTCTGGTCACCGCCTGCGCCGACAGAAGACCGAAGGCCGACATCGACTTCGTCCCGCTGACCGTGGATTACCGCGAGAACACATACGCCGCCGGGAAGATCCCCGGTGGTTTCTTCAAACGCGAGGGCCGGCCGAACGAGAAGGAGATCCTGACATCCCGGCTGATCGACCGGCCGATCAGGCCCCTCTTCCCGGAAGGATGGAATTGCGAGACCCAGGTGGTCGCGCTGGTCCTGTCCTACGACCAGGAGAACGACCCTGACACGCTGGCGGTCATAGGCGCTTCGTGCGCGCTGTACCTGTCCGACATCCCCTTCCCGATGCCAATCGCCGCCGTGCGCGTCGGGATCATCAACGATCAGGTGGTGGTCAATCCGACCGAGAAGGAGCTGCTCTCGAGCCGCCTCGATCTGGTGGTCGCGGCCGGTCGCGATGACGTCGTCATGGTCGAGGCGGGCGCCAGCGAGGTGAGCGAGGCCCAGATCCTGGCGGCGATCGCGGCGGGGCAGCAGACCTGCCGCCGGATCGTCGAGGTGCAGGAGGAGATGTGCGCGGCCATGGGGATCACGCGCCGTCAAGTGATCCGCAAGGAGCTCCCGGCCGACCTCTACCGGCAGGTGGAGGCGTCGGTGGGGGGTCCGCTGATCGAGGCTCTCTCGATCCCCGCGAAGATCGACAGCTACAGGGCGGTCGCCCGCGTCAAGGAGATCCTGCTGGAGGGGATCCCCGCCGACAACCCGGATCAGAGGCGGATGACCTCGCAGATCTTCGAGCAGGTCCACGAGAGGCTCGCGCGCCGCGAAATCCTCAAGCAGCGGCGCCGGTTCGACAAGCGCGAGTTCAACCAGATCCGTCCCATCACCTGCGACGTGAGCGTATTGCCGCGCACGCACGGCTCGGCGGTGTTCACTCGCGGCGAGACGCAAGCCCTCGTCACCGTCACGCTGGGCACCTCGGCCGATGCCCAGAAGCTGGACTGGCTCGAGGGGGAGTCCCAGCGGCGATTCATGCTCCACTACAACTTCCCGCCCTTTTCGGTCGGGGAGGTGAAGTTCCTGCGGGGCCCCGGCCGGCGCGAGATCGGCCACGGGGCGCTCGCCGAACGGGCCCTGAGAGTGATGGTCCCGGAGGTGGATCAGTTCCCGTACACCATCCGGATCGTCTCGGACATCCTCGAGTCGAACGGGTCCTCCTCGATGGCGTCGATCTGCGGCGGCACCCTGGCCCTGCTCGACGCGGGCGTCCCGATGCGGGCGCCCATCGCCGGCATCGCCATGGGCCTCATGAAGGAGGGAGACGACTACGCGATCCTCTCCGACATCGCCGGCGTGGAAGACCATTACGGCGACATGGACTTCAAGATCGCAGGGTCGAGCAACGGGATCACCGCGGTGCAGATGGACATCAAGATCAAGGGGATCTCACACGAGATCATGTCCCGGGCTCTGGAGCAGGCCCGTGAGGGGCGTCTCTTCATCCTGGACAGGATGCTGCAGGCGATGCCGACTCACCGGGAAGCGATCTCCACGTTCGCCCCGCGGATGATCACGGTAACGATCCCGAAGGACAAGATCCGCGAAGTGATCGGGCCGGGCGGCAAGATGATCCGATCGATCGTGGAGAGGACCGGCGCCAAGATCGAGATCAACGACGACGGTCGCGTCGAGATCGCCTCCGTTGACGAGGCCTCCGCCAGGATGGCGCTCGAGATCATCACGGAGCTGACCACGGAGGCCGAGGTCGGCAAGTCCTACATGGGGAAGGTCAAGCGGCTCGTGAACTTCGGAGCGTTCGTCGAGATCCTCCCCGGGCTCGAAGGGCTGCTGCACGTGTCGGAGATCGCTCCCTACCGGGTCAACGATCCGCACGACGAGCTGAGCGAGGGGGACGAGATCATGGTCAAGGTGATCGACGTCGACGGGGATCGCGTCCGACTCAGCCGCAGGGCGCTCATGACGGACCAGCCGGCGGAAGGGGCCTCAGAGGGGGCCGCGGCCGGCGCCGGAGAGGGGGCAGCACGGAGGCCCGGCGGGGGCCGGGGAGGGCCGGGGGGCCGCCCGCAGGGGCCGTCACACGGCAGGGATCGAGAGCGCGGGGGCGGCGGCGGCCGGGGAGGCTTCCGGGGACGCCGGTAACAGCTCTCCGGTCATGTCATATCGGGTCAGGGCGCACTTACAGGTTGTGCGCCTTGACCTTGTTGATCAGCGTGTTACGGTGTATTCCAAGCTTGCGCGCGGCAAGCGATCGATTGCCCTGAGTCTCCCTGAGCGCGATCGTGATGTATCTCCTCTCGAACTCACGCAGCGCCTGCTCCAGCTTGATCTCCCCCTTGACCCACTCACCAATGAGCTTCTCGAGCGTGCCCGTCACTTCGTCTCACCTTTTTCCGGGAAATGAAGCCTCAACATGGACCATGGACGAGGACCCGTAAGAGCCTCTGGCCGGGAACCATTCGATGATGCCGAACATCGTTTTTCGGAGAGCTTGAATGTTACCACAGGGTCCTCTGCGGTCAAGGATTTTTTTGTGAGGAAGCGCCTGCTCGAATCAGCGAGGGCCGCCGTCGCGGCGAGCGTGCGCGGCGAGGCTCCGTTCGTTCCGGTGATCACCGAGGAAGATCGGCTCGATCGTCGCGGCGTCTTCGTGAGCCTCCACATCGACGACGATCTGCGCGGGTGCATCGGCTACATCGAGTCGGACCGGCCTCTCGTGGAGACCGTGGTGAGCTGCGCCGTCGCGGCGGCCACCGCGGACACGCGCTTCCCTCGGCTGACGCTCGAGGAGCTGTCCCGCGTGGCGTTCGAGATATCCCTTCTCTCGCCGCCGCGCGCCGTGGCCGGCTCCTCGGAGATCGTCATCGGCCGCGACGGAGTGATCGTCACGGCGAGCGGGCGCAAGGCGCTCCTGCTGCCGCAGGTCGCGACGAGGCAGGGATGGAGCGTGGAGGAGTTTCTCGGCGCCGCGTGCCGCAAGGTGGGCCTGCCCTCCTCGGCCTGGCGCTGGCCGGGCGCCAGGATCGAGGTCTTCACTGCCGAGGTCTTCGCCGAGGCGACCGGAGCCTGAGCCGGCGCGCTACTTGCCGACCCGGTCCCCCAGGTTGATCTCCCTTGCCGAGACGACCACCTTGGCCGTCGATGTCTTCGGCTGCGTTCTCAGGATTACGACCTGGCCCAAGATCGTCTGCGCGTAATCGCCGGGATCGAGGTCCCCTTCCGTTCGTCTCATCTCAGCACGGGCCTGCTGGTTGTCGATGTAGCTGTCGGTGGAGTCGAACATGATCGTCCCGCCCCACTCCCTGAAGATGGTCAGCACGTCGCCAGGCTGCAGCCCGTTGTCGGCTCCCAGGTCGACGTTCACGATGTCGCCGGCTCCGATGTTCAACTTGTCGGGCATCACGTCCACGATGTAGCCGGCGTTCTCCGTCTGCATCTCGACACCGTACCTGCGAAACGACACCGGTGTGGTCAGAGGCACGGGGATCTCCTCGAACGGGATCAGCTTCGCGCCGATCTCGATCCCGTCGCACGCCTCCACGATCTCGGCGGTGGCGCTGCGCTCCTGCAGCGCGATCACCTTCACCCGGCCCAGCATCCGCACGCTCGTCCCGACGTTCTCCTTGGCGAAGATGGGATGAGGGACGATCCCCTCGTCGATCACGACCGTGAACTCGTCGCCGGCGTTGAGCTGTCCGCCCATTCCCTGGTTCAGGAAGACGATGTCTCCCGTGCCCAGGATCGTGCGCGATCCGTCCTCACGTTCGCGGATCTCCAGGGCCGGCTCCTCGAAGGAGTCGGTGATGTAGTTCGAGCAGTAGACGTCCACCTCGTCCGCCACCGGGCTGAGCACGGGGCCGGCCGGAGCGAGCGTCACCCCCGCGGGGGGCTCCTGGGCCGCGGGCTGCTCCTCTGGCGGGGCTGCCGGGACGGCTCCGGCGGTGGGCTCGAGCACCTCGATGGGGGGCTCCGGCCCCTTTTCACCGATCACCGTCGGCTTGCCGGGGATCAACAGAGGATCCCCCGGGTAGATCCAGTGTGAGTCGCTGACGTACTGGTTCACATCCCAGATCTGTGGCCAGAGATAGGGGTTTTCGAGGTACTTGCCCGCCAGATCCCACAACGTGTCGTGCGGGACGATCACGTGTACCGTGGAGCCCTGGGGGAACGACTCGGCTGATGGGGGCTCGTAGGGGGTCCAGTGATCCCCCACGAACCTGCCCCGGGTCGGGGGCCGGGACGAAGTGGTCGCCGGCACAGGCTTTGCCGGCTGCGCGGACTGGGCCGCGGGCGCGCTCTTCTCCTTCTCCTCCCCTGCCGCGGCGCCCTGGTCCTGCCGCGCCATGGCGGCCGTCCCCATCGATAGGGTCAGCAGAGTGATGACGAGTCCCACGAGGAACCTGGAGCGACTGAGCTTTTTCATTCGACTGCCTCCCGCGCCATGCGCCGGCCAGCGTGACAAGTAAGTTATTTGCCTTCTGTCGCTTACTCGATGGCCGGGGGATCACGTATCAGCCCGCCCGAGCGACGGGGCCGAAATATATGTGGGGGCGGGGGATGGGGCAAGCCCCCGAAAGGGCTACCTGCTGGAGGCTTTCAGGTGGGCGATCTGCTGCCGAGCCACGGTGGCGGCCTCAGTTCCGGGGTAGGCCTCCGAGACGTTCTTGAAGTTGTCCAGGGCCAGATCGCGCTGCTCGAGGGCAAGATGGGCGAATCCGATCTTGAGAAACGCGAGCGGGACCTGATCGCCGAAGGGAAACGCGTTGACCACCTTGCGGTATTCGGCGATCGCCTCCTCGTAGCGGCCTTCCGTGAAGTAGCACTCGCCCGAGCCGAACTGGGCATCGTCGGCGAGCGGATCCCCGGGATACCTGCCGACGATCTGCCGGAAGAGGGTCAGCGCGCCCTCCGGATCTTTGGCGTCAAGCCTCTGACGGGCCAGATCCATCAGCGGCCCCGGGCCACTGGCTGCAGAACCCGCCCTCTCGGATCCTCCCGCGGTCGAGGGGACCGCGGTGATCGGCTCGGAGTAGATCACCTGCGAGACGGCGTCGCCGGCCCGGGGTCGAGCCACCGGCGCGGCCGCCTGCCGGGGCGCGGCCGTAGGGCCTGCCGCGGAAGCTGCGGCGGGGTCCGCCTCCTCACGCAGCATCTCGAGACGCACGCGGGATTCCGTGAGGTCCTTGCGGAGCTGGAAGTTCTCGGCGCGCAACGCCGCAATCTCCTTGCGCAGGCTCTCGGATGAGGTCCTCGTCACGCAGGAAGTCGAGACAAGGCATACGGAGACTGCGATGACGATCGGGACGGCGCTGGTGCGGGTAAGAGGACTCCTGTTCATCGTCGATCATCCTATCCGCCGGTCCGCGACCTGTCAACGAAGGAGACGATAGAACGTCAACGCCGTCCGGCCGTATCGAGCCGTCCTGAAGGGGCTCAGATGGTCCGACGCGGGAGGCTCGCTCGACTCCTCATGCTCCCCCACCACGATGGCCTCCTCCTTGAGCAGGCGGCTGCGCCCGACGATCCGGATTCCGCGGTCGAGCTCCCCGCCGCTCCAGGGTGGATCCATGAAGACCAGGTCAAAGGTGCGTCCCTCCCGCTCGAGCCTCGGGACCCCTCGCGTCGGATCGGCCGGGATCACGGTGGCCCGATTGCTCAGGTCCCCCGCGACCGTGAGGTTGCGTCGGAGCAGATCGATGGCCTCTCTGCCCTGCTCTATGAACGCCACCGACGAAGCGCCGCGGCTCAGCGCCTCGATTCCCACCGCGCCGGTTCCGGAGTAGACGTCGAGGAAGTCGGCCCCGACGATCTTCGGGCCGAGGATGTCGAAGAGCGCTCCACGGACTCGGTCCCCCGTGGGTCGCACCGCCGAGCCGGGAAGGGTCTCTATCCTGCGCCCCTTCAGAGCTCCCCCGATCACCCTCAAGCGTCCCTGGCGCGCGGGCATGGACATCGTGGGGTCACTCTACCACCGGGCGATCGGCCCGAAAAGGTCCGCCGCAGGCTTTGAATCACGGGATGGCTCTGATATGATGAAAACCAAGCCACATTCCAACCTGTTCCCTTTCCCGGACGGGCTGCAGGAGCGAACCCGCTTCATGACACGCCGCAAGCCCGAGACCAAAGTGGAGATCCCCATCGCGAAGGCCCAGTGGCACCCCTGTCTGCTGACGGGTCAGATCGTGCTGGTCTCCACGAGGAGCCTGAGGGGCGAGCTCCACGCCGCCTCCAAGAGCTGGCTGACCCTGGTGGCCGCCGAGCCGCCGATGCTCGGGCTCTGCTGCAAGCTCTCGCACAGGACCGCGATCAACATCCTGGAGACCCGCGAATTCGTGATAAACATACCGGGGGAGGACCTGGTCTCCCGCGTCTGGAGCGCGGGGGACACCGTGGCGTCCGATGTGGAGTCCCACGACCCCGTTGCCTGGAGCTTCGCCGCCGCCGTGCGGGTGAGCGCGCCGCGCGTGCTGGAGTGCCGCGCCCACATCGAGTGCGTTCTCGATTCGACGCGGAGGTTCAACGACGAGGAGATGATCTTCTTCGCCCGAATCGTGTCGGCGTCCGTGGACGAGTCTCTCCTGAAAGGAACGCCGGAGGAGCGCTACCGGAGCCTGAAGTCCCTCGTGTTCCTCGAGCCCGATCTGTTCACCGTGATCGAGAACCCGCGGAAGGTCCCTTCGTGAATGGTCTGGCGGGGCTCTTCACCATGTGGCGCAGCACCCGCCTCGTGGTCATGACCTCGGTGATTGCGGCGATCCACGCCGCGGCGCTGATCCCCTTCAAGCCGATCGTGATCCTCCCGGGTGTGACGGAGGTTCGCCCGGGGATGGTCTTTCCGATCGTCTTCTCACTGATGTTCGGGCCCGCCGCCGCGTGGGGCACCGCGATCGGCAACACCATCGGAGATCTCTTCGGCAGCCTCGGTCCCGGCACCTTCTTCGGCTTCGTGGGAAACCTCCTCTACGGCTACCTTCCATACCGGGTATGGCGGGCCTGGCGGGCCGGCGAGCCCCGTTTCACCTCGGTGGGGGACTGGTCGGCCTATCTGCTCGCGGTGGTGGCCGCGGCGGGGGCGTGCGCCCTGGCGATCGGCTGGGGGATCCACCTGCTGGGTCTCTTTCCGTTCGTGACGACCTCCGGAATCATCCTCGTGAACAACCTGCTCGTGGGGATGATCCTGGGGCCCCCCCTTCTGCTCGCGGTCTATCCGCGCGTGGCGCGCATGAACCTCCTGTACGAGGAACGGGAGTCGGGCTCCGGTCGGGCGCGTGGCCAACGCGCGGTCGCGCGGGCGGCCTCCCTCGCGGCGGGGGCGCTCGCGATGGGCGGGATCGGCGCCGGCTATGTCGCCTCGGCCGCGGGGCAATCGGACGCCGCGATCACGGCCGCCGTGTCCCCCTTCGTGCTCGCCCTGCTCATGGCGTGCGCGCTGCTCTGAGGCCGTCTCACCGTTCGTCGACGTCCGTGTTGTACAGGAAGCGCGCCGAGATCCCCTCGGACTCCTTGTCGAAGTCCTGCGGCAGCGGCGGCAGCGGGTTCGACGCCTCCAGCGCCAGCGTCGCGCAGGTGTCGAACGCCACGGTGCCGGACGGGTCGATCACCTCGATCCCCGAGATCCGGCCGTCCTTCCAGATACGGAACTTGACCGTCACCATCCCCTTGAGCCCTGCCCAGGCCGCCGGCGGCCAGCCCCGCATCCAGTTGCTCCAGATGACCCAGTAGATCTTCCTCGAGTAAGGACCCCAGTCGAACCCGGTCGTCTCGAACGACAGCCCGCCCAGCGGTCCCGAGATTCCGCCGGTAGGATTGTTGAACTTCAGAGGCGCGCCGCCGCCCGACATCCCGAGGGACATGCGCCCCAGAGTCTCCCGGAGCGCCCCGCCCTTGCCGCCACCGGCGAGCGGCTGGTCCCCCTTGTCCGACGGGGGCAGGTAGAACTCCGTCCGTTCACCCTCGGTTTCAGTCTCCGCGAGGCGGGCTCTCTCGTCCGGGTCGCCGCGCGCGGCTTCCTCCTGGGTCATCGCCCGGGAGGGCGCTCCGCCTGGTTCGGGAGCGGGGCTCGTTTTGTCGGGAAGAGGGGGCGCCACGAAACGATTGCGTGTGTTGCCCACCGAGTAGGGATCGGCGTTGTCGGGGGGCGGGGCATCCTTGGGCCGAGGCTCTCCCGACTTGCGCCTTCCGGCATCCCCAAGGGAGAGGGCCGGCGCTTCGGGAGGCTCCGGCTGTGTCATGAAGGCGACCGGGATCGGCTCGTTCGGATCCCGCGGTGTGTGAACGAGGCTGCCCGGCCTGAAGGTGCCCGGGAAGAGGAGCACGTAGATGATCAGGCAGGCGTGGGCCAGCAGGCTCCCCAGCACCGCTTCGCGCGTCGTGACGGAGGAAGAGGTCTCTTGCATCGTGCCCTTTCACGCCGGGAAGCAGGATGTGCGATGAGTGACCGGAGGCGACGCAGCACACTATATCTTCGAGGCGACCGAGTGAAACCCCCGGCGCAACGCGAGCATGTCGGCCCTGTCGGAGACGGCGGGATGTACACGGTTGGTCAGCAGGACGTACACGCGGGGGCGCACGGGATCGATCCAGACCGACGTGCCCGTGAAGCCGTTGTGGCCGAAGGTCTCGGGCGGCAGCGCCGGGCCCGCCGCCGTCTCGCCGCGCGACGCGATCCTGAAGGCGAGGCTTCGTGCCTCCTCGAGGCCGGGTGTCCGATCCTCTCGAGCGAATCTGACCGCCTCCTCGTCCAGCAGCCCCCTGGACCCCCTCGTCCCGAGGTACTCAAGTGAGATTATCGCCGTCTCCCGCGCGGTCGAGAAGAGCCCCGCGTGTCCCGATACGCCTCCCAGCACCCACGCGTTCTGATCGTGCACCTCGGCACGAATGACCCCCTCGCGCCACCCGGCGTATCCGTCCGCGAGCGATGCAGCCAGCCCGCGCTCATAGTTGCACGATTCCTCGGTGGCCGCCACACGAGGCACCCACGCGCGCGGCGGCTTGAAGGCCGTGCAGGTCAGCTCCAGCGGCCCGAAGATCTCCTCGCGCGCGAGGGCATCCAGCGGGACGCTCGCGCAGCGACGCAGGATCTCGCCGAGCGCGATGTAGCCCACGTCCGAGTAGATGACGCGAACACCCGGGCGCGCTTCGGGAGACAGCTCCCGGATCTGGAGCAGGTATTCGCCGGCAGTGGTTCCGCGTGCGTAGAAGGGCGCCCAGGCCGGCAGCCCCGAGGTGTGCGTGAGCAGGTGCTCCAGCGTGATGTCGCGCTTGTCGATCCGGTCGAGCTCTGGCAGGTACCTGCGGGCCGGCGCGCCGGGCGTCAGCCCCAGGTCCTCGCCCAGCTTCAGGAAGAGAAACGACGTGACGAGCGGTTTGGTCAGGGAGGCCAGGTCGTAGATCGTCGATGGGGCGGCGGCGATCCTTTCCGGCAGGACCACCGCGTCTCCCGCGGCCCCTTCCTGGAGGATCCCTTCGGGCCCGGCGACGGCCCATGCGGCGCCCGGGATCTCCCCCGCTTCCACGCGCGCCGAGAGGTATTCCTCGACGGTCCTCGCGCCGGGCGCCGGGCTCACGGATGCATCCCGGGTACCTCCTCGATGATCTTCCCGGCGACCGCCAGCGCGACCTCGAGGGCGGCGCGTCCCGCTTCCCCCGGGACGGAGAAGGGCGCCTCCCCGCGAACGGCCCGGACGAAGGCATGAAGCTCGCGGCGCAACGGCTCATCGGGCGGGATCTCGACCTGCTCCCTCACGATAGAAGGGTGCGCCGCCCCCGCGCTCCTCTCCAGCCGATAATGCTCCAGCGATCGCTCGGCGCAGTCACACGAGAGGTAGCTGTCGGCCTGGAACACGCGGATCTTCCGCGTGCGGGCGGCGCTGATCCGGCTGGCCGTCAGGTTGGCGACGCAGCCCGATTCGAACACGATCCTGGCGTTGGCGATGTCCACCCTGGGCGTGAGAGCGTTGACGCCGACCGCTTCGACGGACCGCACGGGACTGCCCACCAGGTTCAGCGCGATGTCGATGTCGTGGATCATGAGATCGAGCACCACGTCGATGTCGAGGCTGCGCGGCGCGAACGAGCCCAACCGGTGGGCCTCGATGAAGCGCGGGTTGCGAGCGCGGCGGGCGAGAGCCTCCACGGAAGGGTTGAATCGCTCGGTGTGTCCCACCGCCAGCAGGGCGCCGGAGCGCCGGGCCGACTCGAGGAGGCGATCTGCCTCCTGAAGCGACGGCGCGATCGGCTTTTCCACGAGCGCGGCCACTCCGGCCTCGAGGAAGCGCGAGGCAACCTCGGCGTGCGCGTCGGTGGGGACCGCCACGGACACCGCGTCGACCCGGGGGGCGGTCCCCTCGAGCAGGCGCCGGTCGTCATCGAGGGCCTCCACGCCGTGACGCGAGGCCACCTCCCGGGCCCGGGCCGGGTCGCGGTCCACGACCGCCACCAGCCGGCAGCCGTCGATGGTCGGGTAGAGACGCGCGTGATGCTGGCCGAGGTGTCCGACTCCGATGACCGCGACGCGCAGCGGCCCGTCCTTTCCGGCGGTCATCTGACGACGCCACGGGTGGAGGAGCGGATGAAGGAGGCCAGGTACCGGCACTCCTCGAACTCCGACAGCTCGGCCTCGATCCGGGAGAGCGCGTCGGCGTTCTGGAGCTTTGACTGGAAGAGCAGGCGGTAGGCCTTCTTGAGCGCCTGGATCGCCTCCGGGGAGAATCCCTTGCGTTCGAGCCCGACCGTGTTGATGCCGAACGCCTCCGCGCGGTTCCCCACCGTCTTGACGAACGGGAGCGCGTCCTGGGTGACCACGGTGTAGCCGCCGATGAAGGCGTGACGGCCCACGCGGCAGAACTGGTGCACGCCCGAGAACGCGCCCACCGTGGCGTGGTCCTCGACGTCCACGTGGCCGGCGAGCGTCGCGGCGTTGGCGAAGATGGTGTGACTGCCCACGTGGCAGTCGTGGGCGACGTGCGCGTACGCCATGAAGAAGTTGTCCTCGCCGATCGTGGTGGCGCCGCCTCCTCCCGCGGTCCCGCGGTTGATCGTGACGAACTCGCGGAAGATGTTGTCCGGTCCGATGTCGAGGCGCGTCTCCTCCCCCTTGAACTTGAGATCCTGAGGGTCCGTTCCAATCGACGCGAAGGGAAAGATCCGGCACCGCGCGCCGATCCGCGCCGGCCCCTGCAGCACGGCGTGGGCCGCCACGGTGGAGCCCGGGCCCACGCACACGCCCGGCCCGATGATCGCGTAGGGCCCCACGGCGACGTCGCCGGCCAGATCGGCCTCGGGAGCGATGATGGCGGTCGGGTGCCTGAGCATGGCCCGGGTCAGACGCCTTTCCGCGCGGGCGCGGCCGGCTGAATGGTCATCGCGGAGAGGATCTCCGCCTCGGCCGCGAGCTGGCCGTCCACGTAGGCATCGCCCCACATGCGGCATACCTGCGACTTGAGACGAAGGACCTTGAGCTCGTAACGGATCTGATCCCCGGGAACCACCGGCCGGCGGAACCGGCACTTGTCGATCCCGGTGAAGTAGATCAGCTTGTCTTTCCGGTCGGCAATGGAGGAGAGCAGCAGCGCGGCGCCCACCTGCGCCATCCCCTCCACGATCAGCACACCCGGCATGATGGGGTTGCCGGGGAAGTGCCCGTTGAAGAACGGCTCGTTGATGCTGACGTTCTTGATACCGACCGCCCGCGTGTTGATCTCCATCTCGATGATCCGATCGACCAGGAGGAAGGGATAACGGTGCGGCAGGATCGTGAGGATCTCTCTCATCTCCATCACGTGTCAGACCTCCTTGTCCTCGGTCTCGCGCGACCCTTCGAGTCTCAGGAGCCGGCGTCTGAGATCCGGCAGCCGCGCGAAGATCGCGGCGGCCCGCTTCCAGATGCGCGCGTCGATCGCCGGGTGGCCGATGACGAAGGCCCCCGCGGGCAGATCGTGCGTGACGGCCGACTTGGCGCCGACGACGGCTCCGTCGCCGATCTCGATGTGCCCCACGGCGCCCGACTGTCCGGCAAAGGTCACGCTCCGGCCGAGCCGCGTGCTGCCGCTGATGCCGCTCTGGGCCACCAGGATGCTGTCCTCGCCGATGGCCACGTTGTGTCCGATCTGGACGAGGTTGTCGATTTTCGTACCACGCCCGATCACGGTGCTGCCGAAGGTGCCCCGATCCACCGTGACGCCTGCCCCGATCTCCACGTCATCCTCCACCACCACGTTGCCGATCTGCGGAATCTTCCGGTGGCGCGTTCCTTCCCGGGCGAACCCGAACCCATCGGAGCCGATCACCGAGCCCGCGTGGATGATGACACGGCTCCCGATGACGCACCCATCGTAGATCGTCACGTTCGGGTGGATGGTTGTGGCGTCCCCCACCGCCACCCGAACGCCCAGGACCGCTCCCGGCATCACGACGGCGCGCTCTCCCAGACGGCATCCCTCGCCGATGACCGCGCCCGGTTGCACCGAGACGTCGCGGCCGAAGGCGCAGTTCGCGCCGATATGGGCCGACGGATGGATCCCCGGTTCGGGTCGCCGCGGTGGGTGGAACAGCTCGAGCAGCGACGCCAGCGCGAGGTAGGGATCGGCCACAACAAGGAGATTCCTTCCCGGCAGGCTGACGTCGGGGCCCACCATGACCGCTCCGGCCCCCGTGGCGCGGGCCCGCGGCAGGTACCTCGGGTTGGCCAGAAAGCTCAGGTCGCGCGGACCGGCCGTGTCGAGCGGCGCGATCCCTTCCACCACCAGCGCGGGATCCCCTTCGACGCGGCCCGAGAGGCTCCGCGCCAGGTCTCCCAGAGTCCGCCCGCGCCCGGCGCTCATGGGCCTGCTACCCCTTCGGCGGGGCCGGGAGGCCGGCCTGGGTGGACGCGTTGAACCGCACGAGCACCTCGCTGGTGATGTCCACGGCATCCGTCGCGAAGTAGAGCGTGCCCTTCTCGAGGATGACCGTGTAGCCCTTCTCCACGCCGTACTTGGCGATCATATCCCTGAACAGCGAGATGAGCCTCCCCTGCGCGCGGTTTGCGGCCTCCTGGAACTCGGCGCTCGCGTCGTCGTTGAGCCGCTCGTACTCCACCCTCTTGCGCTTGAGCTGCCGCCCGAGCTCATCGCGCTTCTCATCGCTCATGCTGAGCTGGGCGCTGAGGACCTGGTCCTGCAGAAGCTTGATCTCCTTCTCCTTCGCGTCGATGGCCGCGGCCTTCGCGCTGCGCAGTTTCTCGAGGTCGCTCTTGAGGCGTTTGCCTTCTTCGCTGTCGTTGAGCACCTTGTCCTGGTTCACCACCCCGACCTTGAACGCGGGCGGGGCGGGTGTCTGGGCCAGCAGGGCCGTGACTCCGCCGGTCGCCGGTAGAAAGATCACGAGCAGAACCGAGAGCAGGTTTTTTCTCACTCTCCAGACTCCTTTCATCGAATCAGAAAGTCGTGCCGATGGAAAAGAGGAACGACTTGGTGTCCGCGTTGTCGCCTGCGTTGATGGTCTTGCCATAGATCAGCCTCAGGGGCGCGCCGAAGACCGGCAGGAAGAACCGCAGCTCGAAACCCGCGTCGCCCCGCAGGCGTGAAAACCTGATGTCCTCCCATTCGGCGAAGACATTACCCGCGTCGCCGTAGATCACGAAGTCCACCGGCTCCGTGATCGGGATCACGTATTCGACGTTGAACAGCAGCTTCTGGATCCCGCCGATGACGTTGTTCTTGAACCCGAGCCTGGACGGCGGAAAGTGCAGCGACCCATGCGGCGCACCCGGGCAGTCTGCCACCGTCGCCTGGGGTTCCAGCGGGTCGCCGAAGAAGCAGATGATCCCCTCGGGACCCACCGAGCGCGTCGCGTAGTTCCGCATGCTCCGCTCCCCGCCCATGAAGAAGCGCTCGTAGGTCTGAAGCTTGTCCCCCTGCAGCGGCCTCACGGCGCCCCACTCCCCGTGCACCGCGAGAAAGGTGCGCTTGAACATCGGGATGTAGTACTGGATCTCGGCCTGCGGCTTGACGAAGGAGTTCTCTCCGCCCAGCACCGCCCCGGCGTACTCGCCGGAGACGAAAACCTGGAGACCGCGCGACGGCCGGAAGAAGTTGTTGCGGGTGTCGTAGCTGTAGAAGGGACGCACGCTGTTGGTGGTCGTCGTGTTGGAGACGCGAGTGCTCGACTGGAAGTTCGTGCTCTCGGTGTTCAGCGTGACGCTCGCGTTGTGGAAGTTCAGGAACCGACGCCCGAACGTGACGCTGGCGCCGCTGCCGCTCGTCGTGAACCCCACGTAATCGGTGTCCCGCCGGTAGATCGAGAACCCTGCGGTGATCGGTTTGTCGAGAAAGTAGGGCTCGGTGAAGCTGAGCTGGTAGCGGGTGGCGATCGAGCCGATCTGCGCGTTGACGGCCACGAGATCCCCGCGCCCCATGAAGTTGCGCGTGGAGTAGTTGGCCGCGAAGAAACCGCCGTCGAGCCCCGAGTAGCCGCCCCCCACTTGCAGCTCGCTGCGTCGGGGCTCCGTGCCGGATACCTCGACCCTGAGCTTGTTCTCGCCCGGGACCGGCGAGATGGACGGCTCCCCGCTGAGCTGGAAATAGCCCAGCTGGGAGATTCGCCGCAAACCCAGCCTGAACCGCTTGAGGTCGAAGAGGTCCCCTTCGGCGAGGGGGATCTCGCGCCGCAGGACGAAGTCCCGCGTGGTGTTGTTTCCGGCGAACTCGATGCGGTCGAGGTAGTACTGCCTGTCCTCGTTGATCTTGACCGTCAGGTCGGCCGTGCCGTCCGGGTGCCTGTCGATGAGGCGGTTCGTGGAGACGTAGAAGTACCCCTTCTCTCCGTACTGCGCGTCGATGACGGAGAGGCCGGCCTTCACGTACGACTCGCTGAGGATGTCCCCCTTCCTGAGGGGAACCAGACGCACCAGCTCCTCGCTGGTGAAGACCGTGTTGCCGGTCACCTTCACCTCGCCGACGCGGTACTGCCTTCCCTCGACCACCCGTTGCTCGATGGCCACCCACTTGCGGGACTTGCCGGCCTTGGGCGATTTCCTTTCCTGCACGACCGTCACCAGCGCCGGGGGCAGGTCCACGTCGATGTACCCGTTGTCGCCGTACAGGCTCGCCACGTCACGCAGGTCGGTGTCGTACTTGAGCGGATGGTAGATGTCTCTCTGCTTGAAGCGCGTGAGGAACCCGTGCTCCTTGGTGTTCTTCAGGGCCTTCTTGAGCCGTCGCGAGGAGTAGACCTCGTTGCCGATGAACTTGATCGACCTGATGCGGGTCTTGGCACCCTCTTCGATCTTGAAGGTGACCTCCACGTTGCCGTTGCCGGCATCCTTGGTCTCCGCGTGGACCTGGGCGTCGAGATACCCCTTCTGGTTCAGGAGCGACCGGATCCCCTCCTCCGCCTTCTTCAGGACGGTGTAGTCGACCGGCTCGCCGATGGCGATCTGGGCGTTGCGGGTCTTGAGCGAGTCCTCGATCTGGCTTTCCGTGATCACCTTGCTCTCGGAGTACTTGAGCGAGTTGACCACCGGCTTCTCGCGGACGTGGATGATGATCGCCACGCCCCCTTCCATCTCGCGTGACTCGATCGAAAGGTCCTCGAACAGCCCGCGAGCCCACAGACGCTTGAACTCCTCCTTCAGGAGGTCCTCGTCGTAGGGGTCCCCCACCTTCACGGTCATCAGGTGGAGCACCGCCTCGTCCGAGACGCGCTGATTGCCGTCGACGACCACGCGCTGGATTTTGGCTCCTCTCTCGGCGGGGACCGGGGCGGATAGCGCAACGGACGGGATCAGCGCGAGGACCAGGCCGAACGCAAGACGCGCGGGACACACGAGCCTGTGCAGGGAGCGGCACGCCAGCAACAGAACCTCGATGGCCGTCAGGTGGCCAGGTTGAATTCGGGAGCCTCCCGGAAGATCAGCCGATCTCCTTCCAGGTAGACCTCCACGTGGCCGCAGCCGGGGAACTTGCCCTGGATCAGGTCCTCGGAGAGCGCATCCTCGATGTATCTCTGGATGGCGCGCCGCAGCGGTCTCGCCCCGTAGTTGCGCTCGCGGGCCGTCGTGTTGAGAAGCCAGCGATACGCGTCGTCGGTGAGGGAGATCTCGAGGTTGCGGCCCTTCAAGGTCTCGTTGAGCCTGTTGATCATCAGCTTGCAGATCTGCAGCAGGTCGTTGTCGTCCAGCGCGTCGAAGACGATGATCTCGTCGATCCGGTTGAGGAACTCGGGGCTCAGTGTCCGCTTGACGTCCGACATCACCGATTCGCGCTGCCGTCCGTCCTCCTTCGGATCGCCCTTGCTCATGAACCCCGGCCTCTTATCCGAGTCCAGCGAGCTCGAGCCGATGTTGGAGGTCATGATCACGAGCGTGTTCTTGAAGTCCACCACGTCGCCGTACGCGTCGGTGAGCATGCCGTCCTCGAAGACCTGCAACAGGATATTGAGGATGTCCGGATGCGCCTTCTCGATCTCGTCGAGCAGGATGACGCTGTAGGGCTTGCGCTTGATCCTCTCCGTGAGCTGGCCCCCCTCCTCGTGCCCGACGTAACCGGGAGGCGACCCGATCATCTTGGCGATGGCGTGCTTCTCCATGTACTCCGACATGTCGAAGCGCACGAGCGCCGCCTCGTTTCCGAAGAGGAATGCCGCCAGCGTCCGGGCCACCTCCGTCTTGCCGACCCCCGTGGGCCCGAGGAAGATGAACGAGCCCATCGGACGCATGGGACTCTTGAGACCGGCGCGCGAGCGGCGGATCGCCCGGGCCAGCGCCGAGATGGCGGAGTGCTGCCCCACGATCCGCTCGTGGAGGAACTCTTCCATCTTGAGGAGCTTCTCCATCTCCTCCTTCTCGACGGTGGCCAGCGGTATCCCCGTCCAGCGCGAGATCACGTCCTCGATGTCGTTCTTCTCCACGTCGAGGATCGTCTGCCCCTCGTCCTCGCACTTGCGGCGCAGGTCCTCGAACTGGCGTCTCAGCGTCATCTCCTCGTCGTGGTGCCTCACCGCCCGCTCGAAATCCTTGCGCGCCAGGGCCCGCTTCATGCTGCGCGTGGCCTCCTTGAGGCGCCCCTCGATCTGCCGGACCTCCAGGTACGAGGTCCGCTTCTTGAGTTTGACACGGGCGCCCGCCTCGTCGATGACGTCGATCGCCTTGTCGGGCAGGAACCGATCCGTGATGTAGCGGTTCGACAGGTAGACCGAGCTGGTGAGCGCCTCGTCGGAGAACCGGACCTGGTGGAACCTCTCGTAACGATCCTTGATGCCGCGCAGGATATCGATCGTCTCTTCTTCCGACGGCGGGATGATCTTGATCGCCTGGAAGCGCCGCACCAGAGCGCGGTCCTTCTCGATGTACTTGTGGTAGTCGCGGGGCGTGGTGGCGCCGATGCACTGCACCTCGCCGCGCGACAGCGCCGGCTTGAGGATGTTGGCGGCGTCGAGGGATCCCTCCGCCGAGCCCGCCCCGATCAAGGAGTGGATCTCGTCGATGAAGATGATGATGTCCTCGGAGCCCGTCAGCTCGCTGATGATTCCCTTGAGCCTCTCCTCGAACTGGCCGCGATACTTGGTGCCCGCCACGATGAGCGAGAGGTCCAGCGCCAGGATCCGCTTGTCCACCAGCGACGGCGGCACGTTGCCCTCCACGATCCTCTGCGCGAGCCCCTCGACGATCGCGGTCTTGCCGACGCCGGGCTCGCCCAGGAGCACCGGGTTGTTCTTCCGGCGCCGCGAGAGGATCTGCACCACGCGCTCCAGCTCGGACTCGCGCCCGATGAGCGGGTCGAACATCCCGCTCTCGGCCATGGCGGACAGGTCCTGGGAGAACTCGTTGAGGAAGGGGGTCTCTCGCTTCTTCTTGGGCACCCCGCGCTTCTTGAGCAGCGCGATGGTGTCCTCCCGGACCGCGTAAAGCTCCATTCCCTTTTCCTGGAGCACGCGCGCCGCGGCCGAGTGCTCCACGCGCAGGAGCCCCAGCAGGATGTGCTCGGTGCCGACGTACGAGTGGAGCAGGCGGTTGGCCTCCTCCTCCGCGTAGGCGAGGGCCTTCTTGCTCTCCTCGCTGAAGGGGATCTCGACCGAGGTGGAGATCTTCTCGCGGGAGGGGCCGATCTCCTCCAGCTCCACCTTGAGCATCTCGATGGCGATGTTGGAGCGCCCGAACAGCTCGCGGGTGATCTCCTCGCCTTCCTTGAGCAACCCGAGCAGCAGGTGCTCGGTCCCGATGACGCGGCTGCCCATCTGGCTCGCCTCGTACCGAGCCAGGAAGAGGACCCTTTTTGCCTTTTCGGTGAACTTCTCGAACATCGGCTCAGTCCCTCGCGCGGCCTGGGCGGGCCCCGGCATCCCGGGCGTCAGGCGCCATTGTAGCGGGATTCACGAGCGCTGTCATGGCCGCGCCACCTCCCGCCGGGAAGGCGCGCCGGGCCTCCAGGATTCCGATGGACTCAGGACCCCCTCCCGGAGCTGCAGAACCCGGTCGCACGCACAGGCCAGCCGCTCGTTGTGGGTCGCCATGATGACCGTCAGGCCCCGGTTCCTCTGGACCTCGCGCAGGACCTCGAAAACCCTCAGGGCGGTGGTGGGATCCAGATTGCCGGTCGGCTCGTCCGCGAGCATGAGCGAGCCCGCCGTCATCAGGGCGCGGGCGATGGCCACTCGCTGCTGCTCTCCGCCCGACAGGTGCGCCGGCAGGTGGTCCGCCCTCTCCCCCACCCCCAGCTCCGACAGGCTCCCCAGGGCACGCTCCCGGACTTCGGCCGGGGCCCGGCGCCCGATCAACCCGGCAATCATGACGTTTTCGACGGCCGAGAACTCAGGCAGCAGGTTGTGGAACTGGAAGACGAAACCGATCCGTTCGTTGCGGAACCGCGCCAGATCATCGGGCGCCCCCTCGAAGATCCCCCGTCCATCGAAAAGGTAGGAGCCGGAGTCGGGACGGTCAAGGGCGCCCAGGATGTGCAGCAGCGTGCTCTTGCCCACCCCCGACTCTCCCACGATGGCCACCATCTCGCCCGGAGCCACCTTCAGGTCGAGGCCGCGGAGGACCTCGATCGTCTTGCCGCCGCTTCGAAACGACCGGGTCAGGCCGCGAGCCTCGATCAGGTCACTCATAGCGCAGGGCCTCCACCGGATCGAGCCGGGAGGCCTTCCACGCCGGGTAGAGTGTGGCCAGGAAGGAAACCACCAGAGCCGTTGCGGCCACCAGGGTGAAGTCCAGCGGTCTGACGGTGAAGGGCACGTAGGGCACGAAATAGACGTCGGCGGGCAGGGGGATCAGCTTCCAGGTGTCGAGCACCCAGGCCGCCCCCAGCCCCACGGCGCACCCTACGGCCGTCCCGGCCACCCCGATCAGGGACCCCTGCAGCATGAAGACCGTCATGACGCCGCGGGAGGTGGCTCCCATCGAGACCAGCGTTCCGATGTCTCGCACCTTCTCCATGACCATGAGGATGAGCGTCGAGACGATGTTGAGGGCCGCCACCACCACGATCAGGCCGATGACCAGGAACGCCAGCAGCTTCTCGGTCGCCAGGGCCGCGAAGAAGGTCTTGTTCATCTCGATCATGTCGGTGACCGGGTACGCGTCCCCCACCGCCGCCGCGATCCGGCCGCGCACCGTCTCGATGGCGTCCAGGTCCTTCAGCTTCACCTCGATGACGGTGACGATGTCCTCGACGCCGAAGAGCCGGCGGGCGGCCGGAAGGGAGCAGTAGGCCCACGAGGCGTCGTAGTCGTAGAACCCGGAGTCGATGATGCCGGCCACCACGAAGGTGCGCATGCGCGGCCGTATGCCCCAGGGAGACAGGCGCACCTGCGGCACGATGACGCGCACCCGATCCCCCATCGCCACGCCGAGCGATCGCGCCAGGTCCTTGCCCAGCGCGATCGGGTCGGACGGCGGATCACCCGCCGGCGCGAGGTCCGAGAGGCTGCCGGAGGTGAAGCGTGAGCCCACCTCGGTGACGCGCCCCTCGATGGCGGGGTCGACTCCCTTGAGGAACACGGCCGTGCCCGACACGTTGAGCTCCGAGGTCATCAGCCCCTTCTCGAAAAGGACCGGCGCGGTCGCCTCCACCCCGGGCACCGCCCGGATCTTCTCCTGGAGGGCCGCGTGGTCACGCATCCCTTCGGAGCCGGGCGGAGCGAAGACCGTCACGTGCGCGTTGGCCCCGAGGATGCGCTCGCGAATGTCCTGGTGTATCCCGGTGGCGAGCGACAGGCCGATGATGAGGGCGGCCACACCGACGGCCACGCCGAGCACCGAGATCGTGGTGATGAGGGTGATGAAGGTCTGCTTGCGCCGCGTGGAGAGGTAGCGAGCCGCCAGGAACAGCTCGTAGCGTCTCATCGTGAAGGGGGACGCGGCGCGGCCGGTGCTCATGACTACGGAGGGGTCCCTTCCCGCCCGGGGGTCTCCCCCTCACCGACGGCCTCCGGCGCGCGCCGTGCCGGCCTGCGGCGCCCCGCCCACGAGCCGGTGCGGGCCTGGCCGTTGGACAGGTCGTAGTTCTCCCACGTGCCGCGCAGCGCCTGGCCGTCCTGCGAGAGGGACGCCGACAGATCCATCGATCGGCCCAGGCGCGAATCAATTCGATGGACCAGAAGCTTGCGGTCGATGAGGGTCCCGTCCAGGCTTCCGTGAAAGGGGCCGTCGAGCACGTACTGGCCGGTGACGATCGTGCCCGACTGGAAGAGCGCGAACACGCCCTTGTCGCCGCTGGGCAGAAACGTGATGTCCCAGACCCCCGTGAGCGACTCGCGCGGCGCGGGCAGCCTCGCATAGAGCGCGTCGATCTGGGCGGCCAGGAGACCCATCCGCTCCTTTTGATCCCGGATGTCGTCGCGCATCTTGTGCCCCTCCTCCCGCACGGAGGCTTCCGCGCGCTCAGCGGCCTTCACATCGGTCTGGGCGATCTCGATCTGTTCCTCGAGCTGCTGGACGGTTGCCCCGTCCTCCTCCTCGCGGTCCTGGCCGCTCGACCCGCCACGTCCGGGACGGCTGTGGATCGCCGCCCGGTACTTCTCGAAGAGGTCGTCCAGCTCGGAGTAGAGCTTGTTGACGCGATCGCTCGCCGTGAGCCGGGCCTTCCGGTTCTCCTCAAGACGCTGCTCCATCCGTCGCAGCACCTTGGCGTCGACCTCCAGCTCGGTCTGGAGGCTGAAGAGCGCCACCACGGCATCCTCGGGGCGTACCAGCTCCTGCCCCGCGGCCGGAGTCGCGCACGCCGCGGCCGACGCCGCGAGGAGCGCGGACGCGATCAGGGTGGTTCGTCTCGCGGATCGGCTCACGCCTCGCCTCCTCGCCGGTCGGCCACGCGCTCCGCGATCTTCACCGCGTTGAGGGCCGCCCCTCCCTTGAGGTTGTCACAGAAAAGCCACAGACCCACCTTCCCGGGCCGGCGCCGATCCTGCGTGGGGCCGATGAAGGCCACATCCTCCTCGCCCGCCAGATCCACGGGTGAGAAGGAGGACAGCTCCTCCACCTGACGCAGCCCCCTCGCCGACCCGAGGCGCTCTCTGAGCGAGGCCAGGTCGGGGGGGCGCTCGAAGGACAAGGTCACGGCGAGAGCGTGCCCGTGGAAGAGCGTCGCCAGCGCCGACGTGATCGAGATCCGGCCCGGCTCCATCGCCAGAAGGGAGATAGCCTCCACCTCCGCGCGAGAGTCGAGCCCCGCCTGCTCGTTGGCGGCCATCGCCGCCGACGGCACGACGTTGAAGGCGACCTGGCGGCCGAAGACCTCCTGGGGCACCGAGGAGAGGTTCAGCAGAGAGACCGTCTGCTGGTAGAGCTCGTCGATGCCCGCGTTGCCGAGCTCGGAGGCCGGCCGCAGGGCGAACGCCTCCACACTGTGGATGGGGCCCTCCCGGCGCGCGGCGGCCACCACGCTGGCGAGGTTGTGCGGTATCGGATGGGGCGCCCCGATGATCGGAGCGCGGGCCGTGGCGCCGCCCGCCCCCATGATGGCACCCGGGTTGATCTCGGTGTGGACCAGCGGCACGCCCGGGCGCCCCATGGAGGCGCCCGACATGTCGATCGCCACGTAGCCGCGGCTGGCGGGCCAGTCCAGGTAGGGCTCCGTCTCGGCGGGCGTGCCGCACATGAAGGCGATGTCCAGGTCGGGGATCGCGTCCGGGTCGGGACGCGTCACCAGAAGAACCTCGCCCTCGTACTCGGAGAGGGTCCCTTCGCCGTCGTGGTCGTAGAGCCTCACATCGGCCGCGTGAAAGCCCCGGCGCTCAAGTGTCGAGCGGATCTCCCGGGCGAGGAGCGAGGTGGATCCGAAGAACGCGATACGGGCTCCGTCAGCGGCCATCGTCCGCTCCATTGGTCCCCATGCCCCCCGCGGAGGGGAGCGCGGCCTTCGGCTCACCGCTCCGCATCTCGTCTCTGAGAGTCTCGGTCCGGGACGTGACCAGGCGCGGGAACATCCCCGACAGGAGATAGGTGAACGCGCTGACCATCAGCATCACCTCCGGGTGCAGCGCCACCATGGTCAGCAGGGCTGCCGGGATCAGGAGGTACTTGTACGAGCGGCGGCTCTTCAGGTCGAGGTCCTTGAAGGAGCGGTACCGGACGCGGCTCACCATCAGGAGCGAGACCATCAGGACCAGAAGCAGGAGCATGCCGCCGATGAACGGGTCGCGGGTGGCGCCGGGCGGCTCCGGGTGCGCGTAGATGGTGGTGGCCACGGTGCATGCCGCCGCGGGGATCGGCAGCCCCACGAAGTAGCGGCGATCCTGCCGCGACGCCTGGATGTTGAAGCGCGCCAGGCGCAGCGCCCCGCACATCACGAAAAGGAACGAGACAGCCCAGCCGACTCGGCCAAAGGAGGAGAGCGACCAGCAGAAGGCGAGCATGGCCGGCGCCACGCCGAACGACACCACGTCGGCGATCGAATCGAACTGGCTGCCGAACTCGCTGGAGGTCCCCGTCATGCGCGCGACTCGTCCATCCACCGCGTCCAGGAGCGCCGCGATCAGGATCAGGAGGGCCGCCGCCGAGTAATCCTCTTCGGTGGCCCGCACGATCGAGACGAAGCCGCAGAAGATGTTGCCGACCGTGAAGAGGCTGGGAACCAGGTACATCCCCCGACGCAGCCGTCTGCTCCGGCCGGGCTTCATGAGCTCGCCCCCGGCTCGCCGGTGTACACGGCGATCACGGTGGTCCCGCCGCGGACCCTGTCCCCCTCGGCCACCTTCAGCTCGGTCCGGGCGGGCAGGAAGAGATCGACGCGGGAGCCGAAGGTGATGAACCCGATCTTCTCGCCCTGCGCGACGGCATCGCCGGTCCTCTTCCAGCAGCGGATCCGGCGGGCGATCAGCCCCGCGATCTGCTTGACCGCGAGCGGTCCCCGCTCGGTCTGCAGCGTGATGAGGTTCTGCTCGTTGAGCTCGCTGGCCTTGTGTCTGAAGGCGGGAAGGAACGACCCGGGGCTGTACTGGATTCCGGAGATCCGGCCTGCCACCGGGGCCCGGTTCACGTGCACGTTGAAGACCGAAAGGAAGATGGAGACACGCATCTCCCCGGCGGCGGCACCCTCGGGCGATATGCGCACGACCCTTCCGTCCGCAGGCGAGAGGATGAGGCGCCGGTCGGACGGGACGTCGCGCCACGGGTCGCGGAAGAAGGAGGCCACGCCGAGGGTGACCAGCCCCGCGGCCACCGCCGCGCCCAGCGGCGCGGTGAGGGCCAGGATGGCCGTCACGACGAGGCCCACGGTCAGGTAGGGCCAGACATCCTTAACCACGGTCCCCTCTGACCACGCTCTGAGCCTGCCTGGCCGGCCCCGGGAGTGGGGCCACAGTTTCAGGGACGACCCGCCGGATTTCCGGTAAACCTCCTGGCGATCTCGGCCATCCGATCCTTCAGGGCCAGCTTGTGCTTCTTGAGCGTGATGGCCTCCAGTTTTTCCTCGGCACTGAGGTAGTGCCGGGTGTTCAGCTTCTCAAGCCGCAGCTCGAAGCTCCGATGCCTGTCGAAGAGGCGGCGGAATTCATCGTTCTCGCGAACCAGGCGCTCCGTGATGGTGTCCTGAGAGAGGGGCATATGGGCCGTCTCCATCGCGAACCCGGGTTATTTGAGGGAAAAGAGGGCGGTGGGTAAGCCACGTCATACCTGAATCCTATCATGCTGTTTCAAGCCCTTGCAAGGTTGCGCGCATCACGAGGGCGTCCTCGTTGGTGTCCGGATAGTACCGCCTGCGCCGGCCCATCACCACGAAGCCGTATCCGGTGTAGAGGCTGATGGCCGCCGCGTTGGAGGGGCGTACCTCGAGGTAGGCTACCCGGCAGCCCGAGGCGCGCGCCTCCTCGAACGCGTGGTCCATCAGGGCGCGGGCGCAGCCACGGCGCCGGCGCGCCGGGTCCACGGCGAGGTTGTTGATGAGGAGCTCCTCGCCCAGGACCCAGTAGCAGATGTAGGCCGTCAGGGGGGCTTCGACCTGCGCGGCCGTCTCGCGCACCACGACGCACCGCGCGTAGGGATTGGACCGGATCTCCTCCAGGAAGGCGCCGCGCGGCCACGGCGTCAGGAAGGAGGCCTGCTCGATCGCCATGACGGTTGGCAGATCCCCTTCCCGCATCCTGTCGATCCACCACCCTGACCGGGTCGTTCCCGCGGGCCTTTCCATCTATTTCAGCCCTTGAAGTGAATCTCCGCGTCCGAGGAGCGCAGGTAGTTCGGCACCAGCGGCGGCAGTCCGGCGGAGCTGGCCCGCGCCTCGATCGCCAGAGCGCGACGGGCCAGCGCCAGCCCGATGAAGGGAATCCCATCCATCAGGATCCGGCCCTCGAAGTCCTGCGCCGGGAGCGCCGCCCGGCAGGCGGTGACGCCGTCGCCGCACAGCAGGCAGGAACGAGGCAGTCCCGAGGCGGCGCTCAGGGGGGTCATGGCGGCCTCCGGCTCGATCGCGGTGACCTCCCCGCCCTCACATGCGAAGAGACCGCGGTAGACCTCCCCCCGGCCCGCTTCGAGCACGACGCAGATCGGCGCCCGTGCGGCCAGGTCCAGTGACGCGGCGCAGGACCAGGCGATCGTCTCGAGCGTGGAGAAACCTGTCACCGGCCGATCGAGCGAGATCGCCAGCCCCTTGGCGGTCGCCATACCGATGCGCAGCCCCGTGAAGGAGCCCGGGCCGCAGGCTACCGCCACCAGGTCGATCTGATCGAGACGCGTGCCGGTGGCCTCCAGGAGGGCCCGCACGGAGGGGAGCAGGCGGCCCGAATGGGTCCCCGCGCTTCGCTGGTTCAGCTCAGCGGCCAGAGCCCCGCCGTCCGTCAGGCCCACACTGCCTGCCCCGGTGGAGGTGTCGATGCCGAGAGCGATCATGTCGGGTAAGGCGATCAGGCGCCGACTGCGGCGCTCTCGCGCAGGAAACGCGAGAGCTGAGGGGGGGAAGCCCGCCGGCCGAACCTGAACTTGAGCCCCGCGTCGTAGAGGACCCGCTTTCTGCCGTTCTGCCTGGGCTCCAGGCGGACGACCTCTCCCACGAGGCTCAGCTCCTGACCCGGGCCGAGGGGGAGCTTCACCTCGACGTTCTCGCCGAGCTCCAGCTTGCGGCTCGTCTCGATCAGGATCCCGCCCTCGCTGATGTTGAGGGCGCGCCCCGCGGCCGACGCCTCGGTACGGCCGCCCTCGAGCTGGACGCGGATCCCGTGGGACTCGATGTTGATGCGGCTCGCCTTGCGCTTTTCGAGGTAGAAGATCGAGACGAGGTTCTTTCCCGCGTGCTTGGCGCGGTAGAGGGCCTCGTCAGCCCGGATGACAAGCGCCTCGGGGTCCTCGGCGTCCTCGGGGAACGCCGCGATCCCCCCGCTGAGGGTCGCCCTCACTTCGCGGCCGTTGATGATCTTGCGTTTGAAGAATCGTTCCACCTCGCTCCGGATCCTCTCCGCGACGACGTATGCGCTCATCCGGCGCGTCTCCGGCAGGATGATGGAGAACTCCTCTCCTCCGTAACGCGCCGCCACGTCGATGTCGCGGACCCGCTGCACCAGCAGGCGCCCCACATCCCGCAGGACCGAGTCCCCGGCGACGTGCCCGTACTGGTCGTTGATCGATTTGAAATCGTCCAGATCCAGCATGAGGAGCGAGGCGGTCTGGCCGTAGCGCCGGCACCTGTTGATCTCCTTCCTCAGGCAGTCGTCGAAGTGGCCCCGGTTGAAGAGACCCGTCAGGTGATCGGTGACGGCCGACTTCTCCGTTCGCTCGAACTCGGAGAGCTCGATGATCTTGGGGTTGCTCAGCCGGCGGTCGACGTTGAGCAGATAATCGAACAGGGCCACGCGGGGGCCCACGTCTCGCCCAAGGCGCCGCTCCAGGGTGGCCCGGTGCAGCTCGAAGGCCGACCAGACCTGTCTGGCCGCATCGTTGGTGCAGCCCAGATGCGTCAGCAGCCGCAGAAGGTTCGCGTGGGCCGGCTGGCCGGTGGCCGCCTGGGTCGCGTCGAGGCGAGCCAGTATCGTCTCCCCTTTCGGCAGGGGCTCGTCCAGCAGCTTAAGGAGCTTGTCGGTGGACCTCTCGGAACCCTTCGCGGCCGCCATCCTCATTCCGTCCGGCGGCATTATACGAGCCTTTCCCCTTGAGGATCAAAGGTTTTGCGCGGGAATGTAGCTGGCCGGACCGCCGGATCGAGTGCCGCCCGGGATAAACGCGCGGGGCTGAAACCCTCCTGCCCCGGGAAACGTTTACAGGGTGATTCGTGTCCAACTCCCGGTAGGCGGCGAAGCGGTTCATCGCCCGGGGAGGACGATGGCCAGAGGGGTGAGGCAGGAGAAAGCGGCGTGGCGTCACGCCGGAGATCCGTGCGTTTCGCTCTCCGACGAGCAGCTCCTCGCCGAGGTCCTCGCCGGGCGCGGCGCCGATTTCGAGGTGCTGGTGCGGCGCCACCAGGGGGCCGTCTACAACTTCATCCTCAGGATGCTCCACGATCCCGAGGACGCTCTCGACCTGACCCAGGAGGTCTTCCTGAAGATCTTCTGTTCCATGGAGCGTTTCGATCCCCGCTTCCGATTCACGACCTGGATGTACCGCATCGCCTCCAACGCCGCCATCGACCAGATACGCAAGCGCCGGCCCGGGGCGACCGTTTCGCTCGATGCGCCGATCTCCGACGACTCCGGGTCCATGCGGGAAGTGCCGGGGACCGGGCCGACCCCGGATCAGTTCCTCGAGGCGCGTGAGACCCGGAGCCACCTCGAGGCGGCCTTGGCCGGGCTGCCGGGCGATTACCGCCAGATCCTCCTGCTGCGACACCAGGGGGAGCGACGATATGACGAGATCGCGAAGATCACCGGGCTGCCGATCGGGACCGTGAAGAACCGGATCTTCCGGGCCCGCGAGATGCTCAGAAAGGCCCTGCCTCAATGATGACCTGCGCCGACGTCCGCCCGATCCTCTCCCTCTTCCTGGAGAAGGAGACCGGGCCGCTCGAGACGATGGAGACCCGCCGTCACCTGGACGGCTGCGACTCCTGCCGATCGCGGGCCGGCCGCCTCTCGGGAGTCCTGGGCGCCTGCGCCGCGCTGGCGAGCGAGGCGCCTCCCATGGACGTGGCCTCCTCGGTTATGGAGAGGTTGCGGCGGATGCGGGCCTCGATGAGCTCGCGGCCCGGAGGCGCGGCGAAGCCCGGCGCCCTCGCCGCCCGGTGGAGCGGACTGGTGGTGTTGCTGGGGGCCGCCATGGCCTTCCTGGCCTACCCCGGCGCGGGCGGGCGCGGGGCCATCGGGCGTTCGCGTGACTATCTCGCGGCGCTGCTGAGCGGTAACGATCCGGCCGGTCGATCGACCGACTTCGCGGGGGGAACGATCCTCGTGGCCCTCAAGGCCCTCGGCGGCGGCTTCCGCACCGAGCTGCCGGCCGGCGCAGGCCTCGATCTGATCCTCGTGGTCAACCTGGTGGCCACCTCCCTGCTGATCGCCCTGCTCCTGGCGCTCCCCGTGGCGGCTCTCACCGCGTGGTTCCTGCGCAAGGAAGCGCGCCGCCGATTCTGAAGCAGGACCCCCGGCACCACGCCGCGATTCTCCGGACGGGCCGGAAGATCGTAACTTTGACAACCCTCGGACCTCGGCCTATATTCAGAATCGGTTGAGGCGCCCCAGGCCCTGAAGATCAGAGTTGTCAGGGACTTCCCGGCGCAGCACAGCGCGCAGGAGGTTGGAGAATGTCTTCCGGATCAGAGATCATCAATCTCGTGGGCCAGATGCAGGACCTCAAGGCCTTCAGAGAGCAACACTGGGAAGGGACCTTCGAGGAGTACCTCGAGATCGTCCGCCAGCACCCGGAGTCCACCCGCACTGCCTTCCAGCGCCTTTACGACATGATCCTCTCGAAGGGGTGGTACGAGTACTACGACCACAAGAAGAGGATCATCCATTACAACTTCTTCGATGACGTGGACGGCGACGGGCGCGACGCGATATTCGGGCTGGACATCCCCGTCATGAAGCTGGTCAACGCCTTCAAGTCGGCCGCCCAGCGCTACGGGACCGAAAAGCGCGTCCTGCTGCTGCACGGCCCGGTCGGCAGCTCCAAGTCCACCATCGTCCGCCTCCTCAAGAAGGGCCTCGAGTATTACTCGCGCACACCGGAAGGCGCGCTGTACACGTACGCGTGGGTCATGAGCGGCGAGTACCAGGGACGGCGCGCCACCAAGGCGGACGACGAGGCCGCCTGCCCGATGCACGAGGAGCCGCTGCACCTGGTGCCGGAGGAGTTGAGGCCGAAGGTCCTCGAGATGATCAACAAGGGCAAGCCCGAGAACAAGAAGGTCGTCATCGAAGGGGACCTGTGCCCGGCCTGCCGCCAGTACTACCGCGAGCTGACGCTGCGCTACCGCGGAGACTGGACGAAGATCATCTCCCACGTGAAGGTCTTCCGCGCGGCGCTGTCCGAGAAGGACCGGGTCGGAGTGGGCACGTTCCAGCCCAAGGACGAGAAGAACCAGGACTCCACCGAGCTGACGGGCGACATCAACTACCGGAAGATAGCCGAGTTCGGATCCGATTCCGACCCGAGGGCCTTCAACTTCGACGGCGAGTTCAACATCGCAAACCGCGGCCTGATCGAGTTCGTCGAGGTCCTCAAGCTCGACGTGGCGTTCCTGTACGACCTGCTGGGGGCGTCCCAGGAGCACAAGATCAAGCCCAAGAAGTTCGCCCAGTGCGACATTGACGAGGTGATCATCGGGCACACCAACGAGCCCGAGTACCGCAAGCTCCAGAGCAACGAGTTCATGGAGGCGCTGCGGGACCGGACGGTGAAGATCGACATCCCCTACATCACCCGCCTGTCCGAGGAGATCAAGATCTACGAGAAGGACTACAACCCCAAGAAGATCAAGGGCAAGCACATCGCGCCGCACACCCTGGAGATGGCGGCCATGTGGGCGGTGCTCACGCGCATCGAGGAGCCCAAGAAGGCCGACCTCTCCCTGCTGCAGAAGCTCAAGCTCTACAACGGCAAGACGCTGCCCGGCTTCACCGAGGACAACGTCAAGGAGCTCCGCAAGGAGACACAGCGCGAGGGGATGGACGGCATCTCGCCGCGCTACATCCAGGACAAGATCTCCAACGCCCTGGTGTCGGACGCCGGCGAGGGGTGCATCAACCCGTTCATGGTCCTCAACGAGCTGGATGGAGGGCTGCGCCATCACTCGCTGATCACCAACGAAGAGCTACGCAAGCGCTACAGGGACCTGCTCGCGGTGGTGAAGCAGGAGTACGAGGACATCGCCAAGAACGAGGTCCAGCGGGCGATCTCGGCCGACGAGGAGGCGATCTCGCGTCTGTGCGCCAACTACGTGGACAACATCAAGGCGTACACCCAGAAGGAGAAGGTGCGCAACAAGTACACGGGCCAGATGGAGGACCCGGACGAGCGCCTCATGAGATCGATCGAGGAGAAGATCGACATCCCCGAGAACCGGAAGGAGGACTTCCGGCGCGAGATCATGAACTACATCGGCGCTCTCGCCGTCGAGGGGAAGACCTTCAACTACCGGACCAACGAGCGGCTCCACAAGGCCCTCGAGCTCAAGCTCTTCGAGGACCAGAAGGACTCCATCAAGCTCACATCACTGGTCTCCAGCGTCGTGGACAAGGACACCCAGGAGAAGATCGACGTGGTCAAGAGCCGTCTCGTGAAGGACTACGCCTACTGCGACGTCTGCGCGACCGACGTGCTCAACTACGTGGCCAGCATCTTCGCCCGCGGCGACGCCAAGAGATAGGGGTGATTCCCGGCCCGATACAGGGCGACGCGGTAACGATCATGGCCCGCATCGAGCAGGATCACAATCGCTTCAAGCAGATCGTCCGCGGCCGGATCAAGGGCAACCTCAGGAAGTACATCACCCGCGGCGAGCTGATCGGCCGCAAGGGCAAGGACCTGATCAGCATCCCCCTCCCCCAGATCGACCTGCCCCGCTTCGTCTTCGAACCCCGCCAGAAGGGGGGCGTGGGCCAGGGTGAGGGCGATATCGGCTCCGTGATCGGCGTGGGCGAGAACGAGGGGACCGGCGAGGCCGGCGACGCCCCCGGCCAGCACGTGATGGAGGTCGATGTCCCGCTCGAGGAGCTCGCACGGATCCTCGGCGAGGAGCTGCAGCTTCCCTCCATCCAGAACAAGGGGCGCAAGAACATCGTCACCGAGAAGGACCGGTACACCGGCATCGCCATGGCTGGCCCCGAAAGCCTGCGCCACTTCAAGAGGACCTACAAGGAGGCCCTCAAGCGCCAGATCGCCTCGGGCACCTACAGCCCTCTGAACCCTGCCATCATCCCGATCCGCAAGGACAAGCGGTACCGCTCCTGGAGAGTCTCGCGGATGCCGGAGTGCAACGCCGCCATCATCTACATGATGGACGTCTCCGGCTCGATGGGAGAGGAGCAGAAGGAGATCGTGCGGATCGAGTCGTTCTGGATCGACACCTGGTTGCGCAGCCAGTACCAGGGGATCCAGGTCCGCTACATCGTGCACGACGCCGAGGCGCGCGAGGTCGACCAGGAGACCTTCTACCACACGCGCGAAAGCGGCGGCACCGTGATCTCGTCGGCCTACAAGCTGTGCGACCGGATGATCGCGAAGTACTTCCCCCCCGACGAGTGGAACATATACCTCTTCCACTTCTCCGACGGCGACAACTGGTCCCAGGGTGACACCGAGGAGTGCTTCACCATCCTGCGCGAGCTGCTCGTCCCACGCAGCAACATGTTCTGTTACGGCCAGGTCGAGAGCCCCTACGGGACGGGGCAGTTTCTCGCCGACCTGAAGGAGAACTTCTCGGCGGTGGAGAAGGTCGTGGTCTCGCAGATCGAGAGCAAGGAGGCGATCTACGCCTCGATCAAGGAATTCCTGGGGAAGGGACGCTGATGCCGCTGACGCCCGACCTGGAGACGCTGCGCCGCGAGATCCGGGGGTACGCCCGGGAGTACGGGCTGGACTTCTTCGAGGTCTACTTCGAGGTCATCGGCCACGATCAGATGAACGAGATCGCCGCCTATGGGGGCTTCCCGACGCGTTACCCGCACTGGCGCTTCGGGATGGAGTACGAGCACCTCAAGAAGTCGTACACCTACGGCCTGCACAGGATCTACGAGATGGTCATCAACAACGACCCCTGCACGGCCTACCTTCTCGAGAGCAACGCCCTCGTGGACCAGAAGATCGTGATGGCGCACGTCTATGGTCACAGCGATTTCTTCAAGAACAACGTCTGGTTCTCCCGGACCAACAGGAAGATGCTCGACGAGATGGCGAACCACGCCACGCGCGTCCGCCGGTACATGGAGAAGAACGGCGTGGAGGTGGTGGAGGATTTCGTCGATCAGTGCCTGAGCATCGAGTCGCTGATCGACCCGCACTCCCAGTTCTTCGCCCGTCAGCGTCCGCGCGAGGACAAGCCCGAGGGGGAGGAGGAGGACAAGCAGGTCGTTCACCGGCTGCGCAGCAAGGACTACATGATGAACTTCATCAACCCGCCCCAGTTCCTCGAGGCCCAGCGCCAGAGGCTGGAGGACGACCGCCTCAAGGCCCGCCGCATCCCGGAAGAGCCGGTGCGTGACGTGATGAAGTTCCTCATCGACCACGCGCCGATCGAGAACTGGCAGCGCGAGGTCCTGGCGATCATCCGCGACGAGGCTTACTACTTCGCCCCGCAGGGGCAGACCAAGATCATGAACGAGGGGTGGGCCAGCTACTGGCATTCGAAGATCATGACGGAGAAGGCGCTCACCGACGCCGAGGTCATCGACTACGCCGACCACCACTCGGGCACCGTGGCGAGCCATCCGGGACGGCTGAACCCCTACAAGCTCGGACTCGAGCTCTACAAGGACATCGAGGACCGATGGAACCGCGGCCGCTTCGGCAAGGAATACGACGAGTGCGACGACCACCGCGAGAAGCGCGACTGGGACCTGCATCTGGGGCTGGGGCGCGAGAAGATATTCGAGGTGCGTCGCATCCACAACGACGTGACCTTCCTGGACGCATTCCTCACGCCCGAGTTCTGCGCCGATCAGAGGCTCTTCACGTTCGGGTACAACAAGAAGACGGGGACCTACAACATCACCGCGCGCGAGTTCAAGAAGATCAAGGACCAGCTTCTGTTCGGGCTGACCAATCACGGCCAGCCCTTCATCTTCGTCACCGACGCGAACCACGACAACCGCGGCGAGCTCTTCCTGGAGCACCGTCACGAGGGGCTGGACCTCAAGGTGGACTGGGCGCGCGAGACCCTCAGGAACATCCACAAGATCTGGACGCGGCCCGTTCACCTCATGACCGTCGTGGAGGAGAAGCGCAAGATCCTCTCCTTCGACGGCGCCGACTACGCCGAGCGCGACACCACCGACGACGTCGCGGTGGCTTGAGAACGCGCCCGACGGCGTAACGGCGGCGGCCGGTACCGCTCCGGTTGACACACCCCCACCCTGCCGGAATAATGCCGCCTCGTACTCATGAGCACACTCTTTGGCGGCAGCGGCGACCGCGCCTCTGAAACGCCCATCCGCGGCGAGGAGGATCTTCTCCTTACCTTCCGTTCCGGCGAGAAGCCCGCGGAGAGTTTCGGCATCGGGATCGAGTACGAACGGCTCCCCGTCTCGCGTGAGACGGGTCTGGCGGTCCCGTACGCCAAACGGTCCGTGTCCCCCTCCGTCGAGCGATTCCTCGAGACGATGGAGGAGCGGCACGAATGGCGCGCCGAGCGCGAGGCGGGGCACGTCATAGCGCTGGAGAAGGAGGGCACGCGCGTGACGCTGGAGCCGGGCGCCCAGGTGGAGCTGTCCGGGCGCGTCCACCGGGACCTGGCATCGGCCCGCGAGGAGGTGGACCGGTTTCTGCGGGTGTCGGACGAGGTGGCCGCCTCGCAGGGGTTCGCGTTCATCGGACTCGGGTACCATCCGTTCACCGACTTCACGCAGATCGATTGGGTCCCCAAGGGCCGCTACCGGATCATGGCGCCATATCTCGCCACGCGCGGGCACCTGGCCCACGGCATGATGAAGGGGACCGCTGGCTGCCAGGTCAACCTCGACTTCGCCACCGAGTCCGATGCGATGGAGAAGCTCCGTGTCGCGATGGCCATCTCCTCGATTGTCACCGCGATGTGCGCCAACTCTCCGCTCTCCAGAGGGCAGGCCAACGGCTTCGCGAGCCTGCGCTCGCACATCTGGCTGCACACGGATCCGGATCGCTGCGGGGTCCTCGAGTTCGCCTTCCGCGAGGGGGATCGCTACGCCGACTACGCCGGCTACGCGCTCGATGTCCCGATGCTCTTCGTTGTGCGCGAGGGCCGGTGGATCGACATGACGGGGCGCACGTTCAGGTCGTTCCTTGCCGGCGGCACGGCGGGGCTCACGCCGCTCCTCTCGGACTGGGAGATGCATCTGACGACCCTCTTTCCAGAGGCGCGCCTCAAGGCGTACGTGGAGGTGCGGGGCTCCGACAGCGGTTCGCCCGATCTGATCCTGGCGCAGGCGGCGCTCTGGAAGGGGCTTCTCTACGACGGGCGGGCGCGCGCGCGCGCGTGGGAGCTGGTGCGCGGCGCGTCGTTCGCCGACCGGGTCTCCTTCCACCGCGCAGTCGTGCGCCGGGGGCTCCGCGCGCGTCTTTCGGGGGTCGAGGCGCTCGATCTGGCGCAGGAGCTGGTGCGTCTCGCCGAAGGAGGGCTGGAGCGCGGCGAGATCCCTCACCTCGAACCGCTGCGGCGGATCGCCTTCGAGGAGAAGCGCTCGCCGGCGGAGACGCTGCTCGATCTCTGGCGGGGCGAGTGGGGACGCGACGCCCGCCGATTGGCGGCGTCCCTGGCGCCCGCGCCGCGGGCGGCCTGAGATGTCGTCGCGACGATGACTCCGGGCGCCTCCTCGGTCCGGCGAGTCCTGTGGGTCACTCTCGGGCTGAACTTCGCCGTCGCCTTCGCCAAGATCATCTGCGGGGTCCTCACCCATACCCTCAGCATGATCGCCGACGGCTACCACTCGATGTTCGACGGCATCAGCAACATCGTGGGTCTGGTGGCGCTGGGTGCCGCGCACCGGCCCCCGGACGAGGACCATCATTACGGGCACCGCAAGTTCGAGGTGCTCGCCACCATCCTGATATCGGTGATGCTCTTCATCGCGGCGGCCGAGATCCTGGCCTCCTCGTGGGGGCGTTTGAGAGGCGGCGGGACATTGGCGGTCTTCTCGCCGGCGGGGGTGGCGATCATGCTGGTGACGATGGTCATCAACCTGAGCGTGAGCCGCTACGAGGGGCGCCGGGGACGCGAGCTGGGCAGCCCGTTTCTCGTGGCCGACTCGCGTCACACGGCGAGCGACGTGTACGTGTCGGCGTCGGTACTGGCCGCCATCTTCTCGGTGAAGATGGGGCTCGGCTGGCTCGACCCGGTCGCCGCGGTCGTCATCGGCGGGGTCATCATCTACACGGGATACGCTCTGCTGAGGGGGAGCCTGGGGGTCCTGGCGGACCGGGCGCGGATCGACGCCAAGGCCATCGAGACGATCGCGCTGGAGTTTCCCGACGTGAGGGGGTGCCGGCAGATCCGCTCGCGGGGGCTGGCCGACTCCGTTTACGTCGACCTGACAGTGCGGCTCGACCCGACCCTCACGCTGCGCGAGGCGCACGACATCTGCGACCGGCTCGAGGCGCGGCTCAAGCGGGCCCATCCGATCATCACCGACATCATCGTCCATCCGGAGCCGGAAGAAGAGGATCGGCCGGACATCTTGACCCGTTCGCCGTGACCGGGGTACGATTCGACATCGGAGAGCCGGGATGACAGAGGCCTATAAGGAGCCCGCCGCGCGGTACGCGCCCATCCGGGCATTCCTGCGCGACATGGACGAGATCGTGGCGCGGGGACGGCGGACTTCGGAGACGGCGCTTGCCGTCAAGGAACGTCTCGCCGCGTTGATCGCCCAGTGTCCCGAGCTGCCCGAGCAGGTCCTGGGGCTCTCCTCGATACACTACGCGCGTCATCTGCTCTATCGGGATCCTGCCGTGCGATACGAGGTGGTGGTGATGGCCTGGGGGCCGGGCCAGCACACGCCCATCCACGATCACTCGGGGATCTGGTGCGTGGAGGGGGTCATCGAGGGGACCATTGACGTCACGCGCTATGACGTGAAGGACCTGACCGGCGACTCGGCGAGGGTGGAGCCCCTCGAAGTCATCCATGCGGGGCTGGGCCAGTGCGGCGCGTTGATCCCGCCCGTCGAGTACCACCGCATCACCAACGCCACCCCACGGCCGGCCTTCACCATCCACGTATACGGGGGCACGATGGCGACCTGCCGGATCTTCACCGAACGCGCCGACGGTCGCTACGCCGTGTCGGTGAGGGAGCTGGACTATTCTTCCGCGACGGCGGCGCTCTAGACTACGGTTAGGGAGCTCTGATGGCAGGTTCCGCACCGATCCTGGTCACGGCGTTTGAACCGTTCGGCCCCATCCGCGGTCACATCCCCGGCTTGCGAGGCAACAGGAGCGAGGGGGTGCTCGAGCAGCTCAGGACCGAGTATCACGGAAGCGCGAACCTCGCGTTCGAGGTCCTTCCGGTGAGCGGCAGCGGCTGCGACCTTCTCGAGGCGCGTCTGTCCCAGGGGCCGGCGGGGGTCCTCCTCATGGGTGAGGCTCTCCTGGCGGGGCTCCGGCTGGAGCTCCGCGCCCGGGACCCGAAATCGCAGATCGGCCCCATTCCTCTTCCCGGCGCGCAGTGGCGCACCTCCCCGTTCGCCGAGAGCATCGCGGAGGAGATGAAGTCCCGGGGCGTCTCGACCGCCACCGGCATCGGCACCTATTACTGCAATCGCGCCTACTGGCTCGCCCAGGAATGGGCGGAGCGGATGGGGAACCGGCCGACGGTCTTCTTCCACATGGGTCTCCTCGCTTCGCTCCAGTGGCAATGCGGCGTGATTCAGGAGGCGCTGGCGCGGATGGTCAGGTCGACGCCGGCGTCGTGATGGACCTCGGGACCCGCTTTCGCCAGACGTGAAGCAAACCACCCGCTGGTTTGCCTCGCACCGGCGCATCCACTATCATGACCGGCGCTCGGACAGACACGCCACGCCGCACGGCGGCCACGGAGATGACATCCTCATGAAAAGGTTCCCGATCGCCCTCATCCTTGCCATCGCCTTCGCGGGGTTCGCCTGCGGCAATTCCGCCGGTCCGACCGCCCAGACCCCCCCGGGCTCCGATAGAGGGCCCGTCACGGCGCGCGTCAACGGCGTGCCGATCTACAAGGTCGACTTCGAGATCGCCCTGCAGAACTTCATGGAGTCCAGCGGCATGGGCGCGGACGCTCCGGAGGACAAGAAGAAGGAGGCCGAGAAGTCGGTGCTGGACGGCATGATCGGCAGCGAGCTCCTCTTTCAGAAGGCCCAGGCGATCCCGGTCGAGGTCCCCCAGACGGAGGTGGATCAGGCCCTGACCCAGACCCGCCAGGGTATGGGAGAGGACGGGCTCAAGGCCGAGCTGGAGAAGCGGAAGATGACTGAGAAGGAGCTCGAGAGTCTCATCCGGCACAACATGACGATCCAGAAGATGATCCAGCAGACGATCGTCGGTACGACCGTGGTGTCGGACGACGAGATGAGGAGGTTCTACAGCGAGCACCTCCCCGAGATGCAGGAGCCCGAGTACGTGGATGCGAGCCACATCCTCGCCAAGGCGGCTCCGGGCGACCCCGCCGACAAGAAGCAGGCCGCGCGCGTGAAGATTGACGGCGCCCTCAAGCGGGTGAAGGGAGGCGAGGACTTCGGCGCGGTCGCGAAGGAGGTCTCGGAGGACAGCTCGGCGCCGCGCGGCGGCGTCCTGGGCACGGTCCATCGCGGCCAGACCATACCGGCCTTCGAGGCGGCCGCCTTCAAGCTGGAGTCAGGGCAGATCAGCGAGGTCGTTGAGACCGACTTCGGCTACCACATCATCAAGGTGACCGGCAAACACCCGGCCGGAACCGCGCCCTTCGAGCGGGCCAAGGAGAAGATCGGCGAGTTCCTCAAGCACCAGAAGTCCCAACAGGCCATCGAGAACCTGGTCAGCTCGCTGAGGACCGCTGCGAAGGTCGAGATCCTCTGACCTTCACTCGAGGTCGTTCGGGTTGAATCCCGACCGCTCTTTCATGTACTCCTCCACCTCCAGGCGAAGGCGTCCAGTGTCCGAGTCGTCCCCCTCTACCTCCACGTCCACGCGCGGAGCGGGCGGATGCGCCGCCACGGAAGCGGGCGGGGGCGCAGGCATCGGAGCCGGTTTCTGGGCCGGTGGCGGCGCAGCCGCCTTGCGCACCGCGCAGAACCTGTCGATGAGCAGTTCCTCGTCGAGATCCATCGGCTACCCCTGCGTCCCCTGCTCCTGCTGGAACATCTTCAGCGCCGTGCGCGCCGGCTCGTTGAGCGGATCCCTCTCGACCGCCTTGTTCCAGGCATCCACCGCCTCGGAGTACCTGCCCAGCTTGTAGCACGCGTTGCCGAGGTTCGTGTAGGCCACCGAGGCGTCGCCGGCATCGAGCGCCGACCGTTTGAACATCTCCACCGCCTTCTCGAACTGCATGTTCTGGTGGAAGAGGAAGCCCAGATTGTTCACCGCCTCGCCCATGCCGGGATCCAGCTCGAGCGCCTTCTGGAAGCAGGCCTCGGCCTCCGCGTCCCTCCCCTGCCGGCTGAGCGTCAGCCCCAGGTTGTTGTGCGCCTCGGCGAAGCCCGGGTCCAGATCCAACGCCGACCTGAAGGAGGCCTCGGCCGCCTGCGCCGCGCCCTTATAGTGAAGCGCCACGCCACGCGCGTTGAGCGCCATCGCCTCGTCCCTGCGTTGGCGCTGATCGTCGTGACGGCGTCGCTCGGCCTCCAGTGAGAGCGCCGCGGAGATATCCTCGTGCGCCCCCTGGAGCGTGCCCACCTGGGTCGAGACGGTCTCCAGAGATTCCGACAGCGCGCTGAAGCGATCGGTCACCCCACCAAGACGCCGCGTCACCGAGGTGAGCGACTGCTCCAGGTCGTCCATGAACGCGGGCCGCCCCGAGGCCGATTCGGTCACGAGCTTCTTGATCCCCTCGATCCCATCCTCCAGGCGCGTGATGCGCGCGTTGAGAGCCTCTACCCTTGAGCCCATCTCCAGACCGGTCCCCCGCATCGGCTCCTCGAGGGCCGAGACCCCCTCGAGCAGCTTGAGCCCCGTCTCGCGCGTGGTGTTGGTCACCTTCTCGATCGCGGACATGATCGGCTCGAGCGCCGCCGGGTCCAGCGAAGGCAGCGGCTCCCTCATTCGCTGGATGGTCGCCAGTCCGGTGGCGCGGATTCCGCAATCGGAGATCTCCTGCGCCCAGAAGGTGCAGGCCCCTTCGATGCACTCGTGATGGTCCCACACTGTATTGCCTTCAGGGTCCCGGCTGGCCTGGGAAAGAATAGGACAGATCATCGGACACCTCCCTGGATGGTCTCGGTTTGGCGGGGCTCGATCTCGAAACGGCACCTCGTCTCGGCCATCAGCGCCGGGGCCCTCCCCTCCAGCTCCCGCGCCACCAGATCGTTGTACAACGAGGTGAACCTGGCGGCGGCGCGGTCGTCCCCCAGCAGCTCCTGGAGGCAGGCGGCCGCCTCGGCGTGGCGCCCGCACCTTTCGAGGAGCCAGGCCTTTATGGGGGTGGCCGGCTCGGGCGTCATGATCTCCGCGGCCCTGAAATAATCGCCGCGCTCGACCGCCTCGGTGGCCTCCGGTCTCAGGGCCGAGGCGGCGCTCGGTCCCCCGGGGGAGGTCATCGCGTCGCGATGAAGCCGTTCCAACAGCCGGTCGCGATCCGGGCAGGCCCCCTCCGCCCGCGTCAGCATGCTCCGAGCGAGAGCCGCGTCGCCGGCCTTCAAGGCGAGGGCGCGCCGGGCGAGGAGCAGATCCACATCGTCTCGGTGTTCCTGCGAGGCGATCGCGTCATCGAGAGCGCGCGCGGCACCGGCGTCGTCGCCGCACGCGCCCAACGCGTTCGCCAGAACCGTCACGCCGGCCGTCAGCGAGGGGCGTCGATCCAGGATCTCGCGAGCCAGACCGGCCACACGCACCGCGCACGAAGGATCGTACCGAAGCGCATCTCCCAGATCGCGCGCTGCGGCCTCCAGGTCGAGCACGCGGGTGAGGGCGGTGGCACGGCCGAGCCGCGCGGGCGCGCTGGCGGGGTGTTTCGCAACCAGAGAGTCCATCTCGGCGCGCACCTGGACGGCATGATCGCCGCCTGCCTGAAGCGCCCTGGTCGCGGCCGCCACACAGCCCGGGATGTCCCCCGAAAGGCGGCAGGCACGCGCCAGCATCAGCTGAACCTCCGGCGGCACGTCGCGGCCCGATTGGCTGAGCTTCGTGAGCCGCGCGATCCCCTCCGAGGCCCCCGACCCTGGCAGGGAGACCGCCTTGAGATAGGCCTCGGCCGCCGGGATCACGCGCCCCTCTCCGGCGTAGAGCGCGCCGCGGGCGATGTGGGCTTCGGGCTCGTCGGGAAACTCCTTCTGGATCTGCGCCAGGGGCAGCGCGATCGATTCGGCCAGCGACCGGTCCTGCTCGTAGGCACGCAACAGGCACGCGCAGGCCCTCGCCGCCCATCGCTTGCCAAGGTAGGCGCGCCCCAGCTCGAGTTGCGCACGGGCGCAGTCGGGGCGGTTCGCGGTGATCCCCTCGAGGCGGGCGACGATCTCGTCGAGGGCTCCGGGCTCGGCGTCCCTGCACCGGGCCCCCAGCAGCGTGGCCGCCGCCACCGGCTCTCCCGCCGCCATCAGAAGCTGCGCGCGCGCCATGTCCACGGAGGGCTCGGACGGGTGCCTGCGGGCCGTCTGGTCCAGGTCCTTGAGGACGTGCGGGGCCAGATCGGCCTTCACCGACCAGGCGCTCATCAGGGCACGCACTCCATCGGCCACGCGCCCTTCGTTGATCAGCAGGCGCCCCAGTATCAGGTGGGCCGCCTCGATTCCCATGTCGACCTGGATCACCTGCTGCAGGCGCTCGATGATCCTCGGCGCGAGCGATGGGTCGCGCTTGACGGACGCCGCGTAGGCGCGAGTCGCCTCCGCCTGGCGGCCCGAGCGCCCGAGCGCATCACCGTAGATCATGGTAAGGGGCGCCGAAGCCGCGTCCTCGCGGTCGGCGATCGCGGCCCGCGTGATTGACAGGGCGCGGGCGACCTGCCCCGATGCCAGGTAGACCCCGGCGAGCCCGGCGCTCAACGCGAGGTTGCCCGGGTCCCGGCGCAGCGCCTCGGTCAGCTTGCCGGCGAGCCGCGACGCGATGGCGGCCGGGATCTCTTCCGCGCCGCGCAGCGTCTCGGTGGCAGCCTCGACGTCGCCGGCGTCGAGCAGCGCTTCCGCGAGGATCGCGGCGTCCTGGACGGACCCCATCTCCCTGGCCCGGGCCCCAAGGACCCGGATCGCCTCGTGGCAGATCGGCGCTCCTTCCGGGAGGAGCAGCTCGGCCTGCCGGTACGCCTGCACCGCCTCCCTGAAGAGACCGGCCCGGCCGGCCGACTCGGCCAGCGCGAAGACGACCTCTGGCTGCTTCATCCAGCGCGGAGGCAGCGAGGAGGTGTGAGACAAGATTCGGCGGAAGAGCTCCGCAGACGAGCCGGCGCACAGGACCAGCAGGTGAAGGAGTTCAGGCCCGGCCGGTCCCTGTCCCTGAATCAGATCCTGCAAATATCCCCACGCGCCGGCCGGATCCTCCAGGACGAGGCATGCCTCGGCCGCCGCCCTTCTGAGCGACGGATCCGCCGGCGTGGCCAGGAGCATCTGCCTGACGCGATCGAGCGCCTCGCGGGCGTCCGCGCCGCCACGGCGTAGCCGGCGCCTCAGGAACGGAACCGCCTCCTGGAGATCGCCCGCTTCGATGCAGACCTGCTCCATGAGCTGCTGGGCCGCCTCATTGCCCGGGTCGGCCGCCAGCAAGCCCCGCAGCCGGTTCGAGATCAGGGGGGCCGAGGCCGGGTCCATGCGGCGAAGCTCCTGATAAGCCTGAAGCGATCGATCGATGCGCCCTTCCTTGAGATGGCAGTCGGCCAGCATCTGGTAGGCGCGCGCTTCCGAAGGGAAGGCCGCCACCACCTGCTCGAGGGCGCTGATGCCGCGTTCGCGGGCGTCGTTGCCGATCGCCGAGCCGATGGCCGCCAGAGCGCGGCCGACCTTGCCCTGCGCCACCGCCACCTTCGCCAGAAGGAGCAGCGTGTCGACGCTCTCTTTGCCCGTGGAGGCCAGCTCCTCCAGGAGCTTCTCGATGTCGGAGAGATGGCTGCCGCGGCCGGCCAGCGAGCCGCAGAGCTCGAGAGCCTCCTCGATCCGGCCTTCCGCGAGGCGGACGCGCACCGAGGCCCAGAGCAGATCCGGGTTCTCCGGCTCCGCCTGCAGGAGGGACGCGATGAAGCGGCCGACCTGCGGGGCGCTGCGCGGGTCGACCTCCAGCGCCTTGAGGTGCTCGTCCCAGGCGCGGTTGCGTTGCCCCATCGATTCGAGAATCTCGGCGTAGGCGAGCCGCAGCGGCGTGTTCTTGTAGTTCCTTCCGACCAACCCCTTGAGCCTCTCGTCAACCGCCGGAAGGTCGGCCGGGGCGGCGGCGAGGATCTTCCGGTAGACTTCGAGCGTCTTGTGCCAGTCGCCGATGACCTCGTGCGCCAGCGCCGCGAAGTAGAGGGTCGGCAGCGCGGACTTGGGGACCATCGTCCCCTTTTCGAGGAAGCGGTTCAGGTTGGCGAGGCGTCCTTCGAGCCCGGCCTCCAGCGTCTTCTTGTTGATGCGCTCGAGACAGTCCACCGCGGCAGTGTAGTTGCGCCTCGCGATGTGCCCTTCGGCCATCGGCTCGTAGAGGGGCTCGATGTCCGAGAACTGCGTCCGGGCCCAGCCGACGAACTCCTCGACACGCTGCACCTGCTTGGGATCGACCTTCAGGAGCGCGCGCAACGATTCGGCGGCCTCCCGGGGCCTCCCTCCAGACAGATGCAAGGTCGCCAGCTCCACTCGCAGGTCGGCCACCTCACCCAGCCGGTTGATCGCGTCCTTGATGACGTCCAGGGCCTGGTCGTTCCTGCCGCGCGCCGCGAGCCTCTGCGCCTTGAGAATCACCCTGTCGGGGCTGCTCTCGCCGAAGAGGTCCTTGAGGTCCTTCGTGCTGATCATCTGGGAGCCACCGGAAATGCCCGCCGGACAGGGGAACACGGAGCTCCCCCCGCGGCGGCGGGCGCACAGCCGGACCCGGCGAATATATGTGCGAGAGGGGTGATTTCAAGGACAGCGGCGACGATCCCGGCCAGGCCCGGGAAGGGCTTCAGGAGGAGGGTTCCCTGCGCTCCGGGGTGGTCAGCCCGTAAGCCTTCAGCTTGCGGTGCAGGTGCGTCCTGTCAAGCCCCAGGGCCTCGGCCGTGCGGCTCACGTTGAACCCGCACTCGGAGAGCTTTTTCGCGATGAAGAGCCTCTCGAACCGCTCCCGCCCCTCCTTGAGCGTGGCGCTGGAGGCGCATTCGACGAAGGCATCGAGGCCTCCGGGCGCCTGGCGGGCGGCGGGGAGCTGCCCCCCCAGCTCCATCGGCAGGTCCGCCATCTCGATACGGTCGCGCGGCACCATGATGACGAGCCGCTCGATGATGTTGCGCAGCTCGCGGACGTTGCCCGGCCACGCGTAGGCGGTCATGGCGGCCAGGGCCTCCTCGCTCGGACGCGCGGGCTCCCGGCCGTAGCCGGCGGCCAGCTCCTTGAGGTAGTGGCGGGCGAGCAGCACGATGTCCTCGCGGCGATCCCTCAGCGGCGGCACGGTGAGCGGAATGACGTTGAGCCTGAAGAAGAGGTCCTCGCGGAACCCGCCCTTCCTGATCTCCTCGGTGAGGTCCTTGTTGGTGGCCGCGATCACCCGCACGTCCACCTTGAGCGTCGCGGCTCCCCCCACCGGCTCGAAGCTCTGCTCCTGAAGCACGCGCAGGACCTTGGACTGGGTCCTGAGGCTCATGTCGCCGATCTCGTCGAGGAAGAGCGTCCCGCCGTCGGCCAGCTCGAACTTGCCCTTCTTGTTCTCCAGCGCGCCGGTGAACGAGCCCTTCACGTGGCCGAACATCTCGCTTTCGATCAGCTCCTCCGGGATCGCGGCGCAGTTCATCTCGATGAACGGCTCGTCCTTGCGCAGGCTCAGGGAGTGGATCATCCGCGCGACGAGCTCCTTGCCGGTGCCGTTCTCGCCGAAAATGAGGACGCGCCCCGCGGTCGGGGCGGCTGTCGCGATCTGCTCCCTCAGGCTCGCGATCGCGGGAGACACCCCGATGAGCCGACGCGCGCCCGTCCCCAGCGCATCGCGCAGCATCCGGTTGCGCTCCTCCAGGCGGCGCTGCTTGAGCGCGTTGCGAACCACGACCGTGACCTTCTCGATGGTCAGGGGTTTTTCGATGAAATCGAATGCGCCGAGCTTGGTTGCCTTCACGGCGGTATCGACGTTGGCGTGGCCGGAGATCATCACGACGGGGACCTCGTTGCCGGCGGCGCGGATCTCCTGAAGGACCTCCAGACCGTCCTTTCGGGGCAGCCACACGTCGAGCAGGACGAGATGGAAGCCGTCGTCCCGCAGCCGGTCGAGCCCCTTCTCGCCGGTGCCTACCGCCTCGACCTCGTAGCCTTCGTCCTTCAGGACCTGCGTGAGCGACGAGCGGATCCCCGCCTCGTCGTCCACCAGGAGAATCCGTTCAGAGGGCATCGCGTCTCCCGAGAATCCTCACGCCAGCGACGCTGCCGGCAGCTCGATGATAAACCGGGTGCCGTGCGGCTCGTTGTCCTCCACGCGGATGTAGCCGTGGTGATCGGAGATGATCCGGTTCACGATGGCGAGCCCGAGGCCCGTGCCGCGCTTCTTGGTGGAGAAGTAGGGCAGGAAGAGCTTCTCCTTGTCCTCAGGTGGAATGCCCGGCCCGTCGTCAGCCACCTCCACCTGCATCATCTGGAGGTGCGACAGGTACCGGGTCCCGATGACGATCTCGCCCCGCCGCCCCATCGCTTCCAGCGCGTTGTCGATCAGGTTGACGAACACGCGCTTCATCTGCTCCCTGTCCAGGAGGGCCGCCGGCAGGTCGTCCGCGTACCGGCGGTCGAAGGAGACCTCCTGGTAGGCTCCCTGGTAGATGCCCAGGGCCTGGTCGATGATCTCGTGCAGGTCGGCGGAGGTCGGATTCGCGGCCGGCATCCGGGCGAACCCCGAGAACTCGTTCACCAGGCTCTTGAGCGTCTTGACCTCCTTGACGATCGTGGACGCCCCCTCCTCCACCACCTGCCCCAGGTCGTCCGCCCCCTCCCGCCACTTCTTGAGCATCCGCTGCGCGGAAAGCTGGATCGGCGTCAGTGGGTTCTTGATCTCGTGGGCGATCCGGCGCGCCACCTCCCTCCACGCGGCCACCTTCTGAGCCTTGATCAGCGACGTGATGTCCTCCACGACGATCAGCAGACCCAGACCGGTCCCGGTCCCCAGGTCCAGCGGCGAGAAGGTGACCGACAGCGACAGCGGCTGGCCCGCGATGCTGACGTGGAACTCCCGCGTGAGGGTCGCCCCATGGCTTCCAAGCAGGCGGGGGATCACCGTCTGGACCTCGGCCAGGTTCTCGCGCCCCAGGAGCTCGTTGTAGAGGAGGCCGCGGACGTCGGGCGCCGTCTCGATCCTCAGGATGCGGCGCGCGGCGCGGTTGATGGTGGTGACGCGCCCCTCCTGGTCGAGCGAGATGACGCCGGTGGGGATGCTCTCAAGCACCGTCTCGATGTACCGGCGTCTCTCCTCCAGCTCGAGATATCGCTCCCGCAGCTCGAGGTTGGCGCTTTCTATCGTCTGGCGGCTCCCCTTCAGCTCGCGCGTCATCGCGTTGAACGAGTCGATCAGGATCCCCAGCTCGTCGCCCGCGTCCAGCCGCACCTGGTAGTCGAGGTTGCCGGAGGAGACCTCGCGCGTCCCTTCCGCCAGCATCTGGATCGGCACGGTGATCCCGCGCGCCAGGTAGAGGCCGACCCAGGTGGCCGAGAAGAGGATCAGCAGCGTGATGAGGAGGAAGCCCAGGACGTACACGCGTTTGATGTTGCTCTTCTGCAGGCGGAGCTGGCGGTAGTTGTCGACGCTGCGCGCGATGCCCGATGTCATCGAGGATGCGTCCCTGGCGACGAACAGCCCGGCCACGGCCACGGCCGCGACCTTCTCCCGGTTCTCAGAGTAGATCGGCACGCCCGAGCGGATGAGCTGTCCCGACCCTAGCGAATCCTGCCACGAAAAACTCCGGCCGGCGAACCCTTCACGCAACACCTCCTCGGGGATCGGCTTGAGATCGCTCAAAGGGATCCTCGGGTTGGCCACCGTGAGGGGCTCCGTCCCCGCCTGGTAGACCGCCAGCAGATCCAGGTGCCGGACCCGGAGTTTCTCCTCGATCTCCTTGACGCGATCGCGCCGGCCCGCCTCCAGGGCGCCCCGGCGGGACATCTCCGCCGCGATGTCCGAGGCGAACCGCTCGGCGTGCTTCTTCTGCTCCTCGTAGTAGAGATCCACCACGGAGCGCGCGTCGCGGCTGATCGTCTCGACGTCCGTGGAGAACCACCGCTCCACCGAGCGGTCGATGATGCTGACGGCCGCCGCGAACAGAAGGACGGCCGGCACCAGGCACAGCCCGAGGAAGGTGAAGACCAGCTTGGTGCGGAAGCGCGAGCCGAGGATATTCCTGTGCCTTTCGAGCAGCAGCTTGATGAGGTGCCTGCCGAGGATGATCAGCAGCGCCAGGATCAGGATGCAGTTGACGATGACGAGGAAGGAAAAAAGGACGGTGTTGGTGACGTACTGCCACGAGAACTGGTCGGTCCTCTGGAGGAGGGCGGAGACGGCCGTCAGGACGACCACGAGGGCGCCGATGCCGAACAGTGCGAGGCGGTCGGTCTTTACCCGCCGATCATCGTCCACGGCTCGCCCCCGCGCCCGAAAGGGTCAGCCTGACCTTCTCCCAGCCGGTTTCCACATCCCAGGGAATGAAGAACAGGACGAACCTCTTCTGGAGCCGCGACTTCACCCTGACGTAAAGGGAGCCGTCATCGGCCCCTCTCAGGGCGGTCGGGTCGGCGAGGCGGACGCGCTCGAGCGTGGTCATCCATCGCATCATGTCGGCTTCTTCCACAGCGACGGACGTCTCCGTCACTTCGTCGTTCACCCTCCTCGAGAGACTGTACTGGTGCGTGAGGGTGTCGTACTGGACGGTGGTGGCTACGGTCTTGCGGACGAGGATCCTGTCGAACCAGAGCGGGCGGCGGCGTGCCACCTCCATGAAGTAGGTGAAGGTGACGGGCAGCCCGGAGGCGATCTTCTCCTTCACGTCCCCCGTGAAGGCGTTCCTGACGGCGAAGGAGGTGTACAGGTCGTGCTCGGTGGCGGCCGCGGAGAGGGCCGTAATCGAGGTGTCGGCCGTGAGGGTCAGGCCCGCCGCGATAAGAAGGACACCCACCTGGATCAAAGCTTCCCCTCCGCCTCGGGCATCGAGACGGACTCATTCTAGCAGGGCGGGGTGGGCGGCGGTCAGGGGGTGCTACATTGTCGCCAGGCCGGTCGCCGCGTGCGGGCTGGCTGCGGCGATGACCCCGGTGGCGGCGGCGACAGGCACGTGCGCCCGGGTCGTCAGGGTCCAGGCATCGCGCTCGGTCAGGAGGCGCACGACGAGGCGCGAGTGCATCTCGTGGCCCGCCTTGTGGGCGACGACGTGCCCCAGGACCGGATGGCCCAGCAGGGCCAGATCCCCGACGAGGTCGAGGGCCTTGTGCCGCACGAACTCATCGTGAAACCTCAGGTTGTTGAGGGGGCCTTGGTCTCCCACCACGACGGCGTTGGCGAGCGAGCCGCCCAGCGCGAGACCGCGCTTCCTGAGGAGCTGGACGTCCTTCAGGAGGCAGAACGTGCGCGCGGGGGCCAGCTCCTTGACGAAGGTCCTCTCGTCGATGCCGCGTGACAGGCTCTGGCGTCCGATGGCCGGATGGGTGAAATCGATCGTGTAGCTGATTCGGAAGTGGTCAGCGGGGTAGATGGTGACTTCGCGATCTCCGTCAAGAACGCTGACGGGCCGCTTGAGCTGAAGGTACCGGCGCGGCACGCCGAGATCCTTCAGGCCGGCTTCCTTCACCAGATAGACGAACGGGGCGGCGCTGCCGTCCATGATCGGGACCTCCGCGCCGGAGAGGTGGACGGTGGCGTTGTCGACGCCCAGACCGCGCAGGGCCGCCATGAGGTGCTCGACCGTGGAGATCGTGAATCCCTCTCCCGAAAGCGTGGTCGCGTGATCGACGCGGGAGACGCGCGCGTCGCCGCCCACTCCCAGCGAGATGGCGGCACCCCCGAGATCGCTGCGGACGAACCGGATGCCGGTGTCGGCGGAGGCCGGTGCGACCTCCATCCTGATCCGCCGGCCGGTGTGCAGGCCGACCCCTACGACGTCGATGCGGGTCTTGAGAGTCCGCTGAGTCATCAGCCCTGCCTCCATGAGCTCACACCGAGTCCACACGTGCCCACCACAGTCCCGATGGCGACCAAGCAGAACGCGTGCCAGCGGCAGCCAAATCGGCCCTGTCAGCTAACGTTTTTGTTCTCATAATCTTGACTGAAGGCTCTATGAGCCTCCCGAATCGTGTCGTTCCTGATTGTTGCGGAATCGCAACACTCTCTGTGCCCTCCTCGCCACAGTTGACACGTGGTCGGCGACGGGTACACGATGCGCCCGCATGCGCAGAGAAGGGGACAAACCGCGCCATCCCGCCCGCGAGCGCCGGCGCAGTCACGCCCGGCCCGCAGCCGGTGAGACCGGCACACAGGCCGAGATCCTTCGACGCCTGGGAGACGCCCATGCTGCTCTGGGCGAGAACGAGAGCGCGGTGGAAGCGTACTCTCGCGCGGTGAGGCTGGACCCGGAGATGGCCGCCGCGTGGCTCAACCTCGGGGCCGCCCTCGACCGACTGGGACGACATGCCGAGGCGCTTGACTGCTTCGCGCGCGCCGCGGAGAGGTCCCCCGATTCTCCGGCCCTCTGGTTCCACCGCGGCAACGCGTGCGCCGGGATGGACGATCACGAGGCCGCGGTAGCCTCCTACAAAATGGCCCTCCGGTATGCCCCGGAGGACGCGCGCGTCTGGTACAACCTCGCGCATGCCACCGCGGCGCGCGGCGAGGTCGACGCCGCCGTCGGCGCCTACCGCGAGTCGCTGCGTTACCGCCCGGACGACCCGGAGGCCTGGTACAATCTCGCCAACCTCTTCTTCGATGCCTCCCGGTTCACCAGCGCGATCGAGTGTTACCAGCAGGCCCTCAACCTCCAGCCCGACGATTTCGACTCCTGGAACAACATGGGAGTGTGCTGGGCCCAGGAGGGCGAGACGCAGGAAGCGATCCGATGCTACTCCAGGGCCGTCGAGCTGCGTCCTTCCTCGGCCGGGTCATGGGACAACCTCGGAACCGTCTGGTCGAAGGCGGGAGATCAGGAACGCGCGGTCGCGTGCTTCAAGGAAGCGATCCGCCTCGAGGAGGAGCAGGCGAACTACCACCTCAACCGGGCGCTGGCCTACGCGCGCCTCGGGTGCACCGATGACGTCCTCGCGGATCTTCAGAGGGCGCTTGAGCTCAACCCTCTGCTGAGCGACCTGCTCGGGGCGCTCTCACCCCTCGCGCCCCTGGCTGAAGACCCGCGATTTCAGGAGCTTGTAAAACGCTTCCCCTCTGCTTGACGCTCCAGCGGACGGGCACCATCATTCGTCCAGCTATTCGTGCGAGCGTTCTTCCATCATGGAGAACACCGTCTATGAGCACCACTGCAGGCGGCGAGCAGAACAGGCGGACGCCGGCGCCCTTCGGCGATCGCCTCGGGGAGCTGTCGCGCCGGATCGAGGAGTGGCTCAACGAGTCGCGTCACAAAGCGGAGTCGCTCCGCCAGATCGTGGAGGAGGCTCGCCGGGAACCGAGGGTCGCGGCGCCTGATCCGGCCCTCACCGAGGGGGGCGAGACCCTCCGGGCGCTCGCTCGCTTCGCGCGGGACGTCGAGGCCGGGACCGACCAGGCCGGCATCCTTGGAGCCCTCGTCTCGTCCGCATCCTCGCTCGCGTCGCGGGTGATCCTGTTTGTCGTGCGTAGCGAGAGCTTCACGGGGTGGTCGGCGCGCGGATTCGCCCCCGATTTCAAGCCACGCGAGATCAGCCTCCCCGTCGCGACCGACAACCTCCTGGCGCAGGCCCGGAACCGCTGCGGCAGCGTCCACTCCACCCCCGCGAGCAGTGAGGAGGACGCCGCGCTGGCTCAACGGCTCGGCGGCCCGCCGCCGCGCCAGATGACGGCGGTGCCGCTCTGGGTCCGGGACCGTGTCGCGGCGGTCCTGTACGCCGATTCGGTCGGGACGGGGGGCCCCTGGTCGGCCGAAGCTCTCGGCGTGATGGCGTCTCTGGCCGGTCTGGGCCTCGAAGCGCTCCCCTACCGGCAGAAGCATCCGCGCCCCGTCTCCCCCGAACCCGAGCAGCCACCGATGGACGAGGCCGTCGACCCGGAGGAGACGCTCCTCCACGAAGAGGCCCGTCGGTTCGCCCGCCTCCTTGTCTCCGAGATCGTCCTGTATAATGGGATGTCGTTGGAGGAGGGGCGCCGGCACAAGGACATCTACCAGCGCCTCAAGGACGAGATCGACAGGAGCCACCTGATGTACGGGCAGCGCGTATCTCCTCGGGTGCTGGGCACGAGCGACTACTTCCGCCAGGAACTGGTCAGGGTGCTGGCCCAGGGGGACGAGAGCGCCATCGCGCTGCCGTGGGTCTGAGCCGCAGGCTTCAGGCCGACCTCTGCATCATCGGGCTCAGCGCCGTCTGGGGCTGCACGTTCGTCGTCATCAAGCGCGCGCTCGAGGACATCTCGCCGCTGCTCTTCATCACGATCCGGTTTTCGGTTGCGGCCATCCCGCTTTACTTCATGGTTCCACGCGGCGCGCTCTCCTCCGCGCCCCCAGGAGTGTGTCCGAGTAATGGCTCGGGTCGCGTTGCGAGCGCCGCGGGGTCGGATCCGAGGAAGCGCGACGAAGTCGATGCGAGACATCGTCGAGGAGCGCTGACGAAGGACACGACCCCGCGCCGCCGTAACCCTTCGGGCGCACGGGGGTTGCGGCCTCATCCATCGTCGCTCGTCGTCGACGACCACTCGGGTCGACTTCCTCCTCGCTCCTTGGCTGCGGCTCGCAAGCCCCGTACGCGCGGCCCAAGCCATTACTCGGACACACTCCTAGTGGGCGGGGCGGTGACGGGTGTCCTGCTCTTCACGGGGTTCGTGCTGCAGACCATCGGGATCCAGTACACGACGCCGGCGCGCTCGGCCTTCATCACGGGGATGTACGTCATCTTCACTCCGTTGCTGTCGATCCTGCTGCGCCTGAGACGGCCCTCGATCAACTCGTTCGTCGGCGCGGCCCTCGCGCTGGCCGGGCTGCATCTCCTGACGAATCCGACCGGCTCCGGGGGTGGGTTCGGCCGCGGCGAATTCCTGACCCTTCTGTGCGCCGTCGCCTTCTCAGGGCACCTGCTGGCGGTGGACCATTACACGCGCCGATTCAGCAGGCCGGCGATCGCCTTCCTGCAGGTCGCGATGGTCGGGGCGCTCGGGCTGGCTCCGGCGCTCCTGCTCGAGCCGATGCGGCTGAGGGCCACGCCGGGCCTTCTGGCCGCGCTCGCGGTCACCTCGCTGATGGGTACGGCGCTCGCTTTCTGGGTCCTCAACATGGTGCAGGCGTGGACCACGCCCAGCCGTGCGGCGATCATCTTCGCCGCTGAGCCGGTCTTCGCCGCCTTGACCTCCTGGGTCGTCGAGGAGGAGGTCCTCCGTGGCGCCGCGATGGCCGGGGCGGCGCTCATACTGGCCGGGATGCTCTGGGCGGAGATCGGGCCGTTCGGGAGACGGCCGGTGGAGCCCGCGGCATGAGCGGGGCGATCCTCGCCCTGATCGCCCTCTGCCTGGTGGCCGAGGGCTTCTTCGCGGGCTCGGAGGTCGCCCTCATCTCGCTCGACCGCTCCCGGATCCGCCGTCAGGCCGAGGCCGGCTCGCTCGCGGCCAGGCACGTCCTGACCCTGCTCGAACGCCCCGAGCGGCTGCTCTCGACGACGTTGATCGGCACGAGCCTCTCGGTGGTGACCGCCTCGTTTCTCGCCAACGAGATGTTCGCGCGCCGCTTCGGCCCGGATCTCTCGGCGTGGGCAATCGCGATGATGATCCCGCTGATCCTGCTCTTCGGAGAGGTCCTTCCCAAGACGATCTCACGCCGCCACGCCGAGGCAATCGCGCTCAAGGTGGTCTTCCCGCTACGGCTCGTGATGTTCGCCTTTGGCCCGGTGGTCGCCGTGACCTCCGGCGTCGCGCGCCTGCTCATCCGCCCCTTCCGCGCGCGCACCGGCCGGCTCCCTTTCGTGACGAAGGAGGAGCTGCGGATGATCCTGCAGGCCGAGCAGCGCATCGCCCTCGAGCGGGACGAGGCCAGTCTCATCAAACACCTGATTGACTTCGCCGACACGAAGGCAGGCGAACAGATGACGCCGCTGGTCGACGTGGCCGCCCTTCCCGCGCAGTCGACACTGGCGGAGGCCGTCCGGGTCATCCACGAGCGGGGTTTCTCGAGGATTCCCATCTATACGGGGCGCGTGGACAACATCACGGGACTCGTCGAGGCGATGGACCTGATCGACGCGGCGCCCGGACAGACCTCCCTGGCCCCCTACATCAAGAAACCTTTCTACGTCCCGGAGACCGCCCGGATCGATCGTCTGCTCGATGAGTTCCGCAAGCACCACCAGGAGATGGCGGTGGTGGTCGACGAGTACGGCGCGGCGGTCGGCCTCCTGACCCTGGAGGACATCATCGAGCAGATCGTCGGCGACGTGCTCGACGAGTTCGACCGGCCCGGCCGCACCGGGATAGAGAAAAAGGGCGAAGGGATCCTCCTGGTCGACGGCCGGTGCAAGATCGACGATCTGGAGGCCGAGCTCGGGATGCCGCTGCCGCGCTCCGGCTACGAGACGGTCGCGGGGCTCGTGGGGCATCTCTTCCAGAAGGTGCCGCGCGCAGGCGAGAGCCTCGAGCACACCGGCTTTCGCCTCACGGTGCTCGACGCGAGCCAGCGGACGGTGCGTCGGGTGAAGATCGAGCTCGCGGCGCCCCCTACTTCCTCTCGAAAATCTCCTTCGCGATGATCAGGCGCTGGATCTGCGAGGTCCCTTCGTAGATCTGGAAGACCTTGGCGTCGCGCATCAGCTTCTCGACGGGATACTCGGTCGAGAAGCCGTAACCGCCGAAGACCTGCACGGCATCGAGGGCCGATTTCATCGCCATGTCGGCCGCGAAGGCCTTGGCCATGGCCGCCTGCTTCGTGTTGCGCTCGCCGCGGTCGATCGTGAGGGCCGCCTGCCAGACCAGCAGACGCGCCGCCTCGATGCTCATCGCCATCTCGGCGATCATGAACGAAACGGCCTGGTGCGAGGCGATCGGGACACCGAAGGTCCTGCGCTCCTGCGCGTAACGCACCGAGTGCTCCATCGCGCAGCGCGCCAGCCCCACGGCCGCGGCCGAGACGATGGGCCGCGTGTGGTCGAACGCCGTCATCGCGATCTTGAACCCGTCCCCCTCGCCGCCCAGCCGGTTGGCCGCGGGGACCTTCACGCCGGTGAAGCTGAGGGCGCGGGTGTCGGAGGCATGCTGCCCCATGTTCCATTCCTTCTTGCCCACCTCGATCCCGGGCGAGCTCCGGTCCACGATGAACGCGCTCATCCCCCGGTGCCGCTTCTGCGGGTCGGTGAGGGCCAGCACGAAGTACCAGTCGGCCACGCCGCCGTTGGTGATCCACATCTTGGCCCCGTCGAGGACATATTCATCGCCGACGCGGCGCGCGGTCGTCTTTATGGCGGCCACGTCGGAGCCGGCGTCCGGCTCGGTGACGCAGTAGGCCGCGAATTTGAACTCCTTCGTCATGGGCGCGAGGTATCTCTTCTTCTGCTCGTCGTTGCCCGCCACGATGACCGGCGCCTCGGAAAGGGTATTGGCTTCCATGGCCGTGCCGATCCCCGTGCAGGCCGCGGCGACCTCCTCGGCCACGAGGCACCCCTCGAAGACGCCGAGCCCGGCGCCGCCGAACGCCTCGGGTATGTGGGTGTTCATCAGCCCCAGCTCCCACGCTTTGCGGCAGATCTCCCGGGGAAACTCCCCTGTCTTGTCATGCTCCGCGGCCACCGGGACGATCTCCTGCCGGGCGAACTCCCGCGCCAGGTCGCGGATCTGCCGTTGCTCGTCCGTCAGCGTGAAATCGGGCATTCTGTGGTTCCCCCTCTTCTCGTCAATGGACGGCCCCCGCGAAGAGCGCCGGCGAGCAGATCGAGTAGCAGACCAGAGGCTCGCGTCCCGTGTTCTCGAACTGCCACAACGCTCCGCGCGGCACGTAGATCGAGTGGCCCGCGCCGACGTCCTCCGCCTTGCCGTCGATCGTCACGCGGCCTCTGCCCGACAGCACGATTACGACCTCCGTGAAGTCGTTGCGCTCCCCGGCCCTGAGGCAGCCGGCAGGCATCATCAGCCAGGCGACGCTCAGGTCGTCGTGGCCGTCGGAGCCGCCGAACACCTCGCACGTCTGGCGACCCGATTTGTCGGTGATCGTCTTCGCGGGCTTGAGCCTGTAGGCCGGCATCTGCGCATTTTATACCACGTCAGGCCCCCCGATGCTCCGGCATTGACCCGGCGCGGCCCGTCGAATTACGATGTCGCGGAAGCAGCCACTCGATGAGGGTCCTCCATCCAAATCTGTACCTCGGGACTTCCTCCTGGTCCAGCAAGGACTGGGAGGGGGTCTTCTATCCACCGGGCACTCCGCCCGGCGACTACCTCGCCCACTATGCCGCGCGTCTGAGGAGCGTGGAGGTGGATTCCACCTTCTATCGGGCGCCGTCCGCGGCGCTGGTGCGCCGGTGGCGCGATGTCCTGCCCGCGGGCTTCCTCCTCGCCGCCAAGGTCCCGCAGGAGATCACCCACGAGAGGAAGCTCGCCGGGTGCGCGCAGGAGTTCAAGGAGTTCGTCTCCGCGATGGATCTGCTGGAGGATCGGCTCGGTCCGATGCTGTTTCAGTTCCCGTATTACAGCAAGGCCTCGGGGATGACGCAGGAGGGCTTCCTCGAGAGGGTGCGCGGGTTCCTGCCGCAGCTCCCCGCCGGCCATCGCTTCGCGCTTGAGATCCGCAACAAGGGCTGGCTCAAGCCCGCGCTGCTCGATCTGCTTCGCGGGCGCTCCGTGGCGCTGACCCTGATCGATCATCCCTGGATGCCGCCGGTGGACCAGGTGCTCGACGAGCTGGACCCGGTGACGGCCGACTTCTCCTACGTGAGGTGGCTGGGGGATCGCAAAGGGATCGAGGAGAGGACGAAGACCTGGGACACGGCCATCGTCGATCGAGGCCGGGAGATGCGGACCTGGGTGCCGGCGATCCGTGCGCTGCTCGCGCGCCGCGTCACGGTCTTCGGCTTCTTCAATAATCACTACGCCGGCCACGCGCCCGCTTCGGTCGCCCTGTTCGAGAAGACCTGGGAGGAGCTGCCCGTCAGCGGTCCCGAGGGAGGCTGATGGTCCCCCGAAGCACTGTCACCGCGTGGCCCGCGATCGTGATCGACCGGATCCGTCCAGCCTCCCTGGTCACCTCCACCTCGATGCGTCCGGGCCGGCCGATGATGTCCCCCTGCTCCGCGATGTAGCGCGTCGAGGCGGAGGGCTCGAGCAGCCCGTGGCGCACCAGGTAGGCGGCAACCGGCCCTTCGGCCGAGCCGGTGACCGGGTCCTCGTCGATGCCGAAGCCCGGCGCGAACATGCGGACATGGACGGCCGATCCCGGCTCGAGCGTCTCGGTCGTCAGCACGATCGTGCTGCCGAGGCCCAGCTCCTCGTGAAGATCGAGCAGGGCTTTCAAATCGGGGCGGACCCGGCGCATCGCGTCGAGGCCGGAGAGCGGCGCCAGCAGCCATTCCCCCGTCCTCATGAGCGGCAGCCGGCCGCTCAGGTCGTCCGTCTCGATGCCGAGAGGCTCGGCGATCCGGCAGGCCGCGAGGTTGGTCTCTTCCAGGGCCGGCACCGGGAGGCCAAGCCGCACGACCGGCCACCCGGTCTCGTCACGCCGCAGGTCGATCGGCAGGACCCCGGCGCGGCATTCCATCCTGTAGGCGCCGGGCGCGAGGCGTCCCTCCTCGAGCGCGGCGTGAAAGGTCGCGACGGTGGCGTGCCCGCAAAGGTCCACCTCCGCGGCGGGGGTCATCCATCGCACGCGCAGGTCGGCCTCGGGCCCGGACGGCGGCAGAAGGAAGGCCGTCTCCGAGAGGTTCATCTCGCGCGCGATCAGGAGCATCTCGTCCTCCCCAAGGTCCCCCGGCTCCAGCACGACGCCGGCCGGGTTGCCCGCGAACGGACGCGTGGTGAAGGCATCCACCTGGAGGATGGAGATCGACCGGCCCTCCGGCGGCGCGTTCACATCGGGGCCTTCCGCTGGATGTGGAGCTTCTCCTTGAGCCAGGCGAGGAGCTGGCGGGCCCACACGCTGTGCGGGCTCAGAAGCCCGAGCCCCGCGAAGATCATGATCCAGCCCGGGATGAAAGGCATGAAGCCCGCGGCGATGCCGCCCAGGATGAGCAGCGAGCCCAGCGTGATGCTGACGATCTTCCAGACGAGCCGCCCCTTAGGGTACTTCGTCTCGCCGGGATTCACGGAGTGAACCCCTCCAGCGCTTCGGGGCTCAGGACACCGTCGTAGACGATCCTCGCGTCGCCCGAGAGGACCGCGCTGCACGTTCCCCCCTCGCCCGGCTCGATCGTGACCGTGCTGACGAAACCCGCGCGCGATCGACAATCGACCGGCGACCAGGCCAGCCCCGCGGCCGTCACCGCCATCGCCGACGCGATGCACCCGCTGCCGCTCGACAACGTCTCGCCCTCGACACCGCGCTCCCAGCAGCGGAGGTCCAGCGCGTGGCGCCCGCGGATCGTGATGAAGTCCACGTTGGCTCCTTCGGGGCCCAGGTCGGGATGCGCGCGAATCGCGGGAGCCATCGCCCTCAGCTCCCCCTCCGTCATCGCGTGCGCGTCGGGCACGGCAACCACCACGTGCGGCACGCCCGCCATCACCCAGGTCCCTTCAACCCCCCTCGGCTCCGAGCCCGCCCCTCCCCTCAGGCGCAGGACCACCTGCCTCACCTCGGGAACCCCCAGCGGGAGACGGAACCAGGATCGGGCCCCCTCCACAGCGGCCTGCAGGGGCCCGGCGTCCGTCTCGATCACCATTCCCTCCGCCGGCGCGTGCCCTCGCAGGGCCGCGAGGCGCGCGACGCATCGGACACCGTTGCCGCACAGCGCGGCCCGCCCGCCGTCGGCGTTGAAGTAGATCATCTTCACGTGTCCGGGGCCGGCCGGCTCGATCAGGATCAGACCGTCGGCGCCCACCGAGAGAGCCCGGGCGCAGACGCGCCGGACGAACCCGCGGTCGATCGCGGGCGCGGCCCCCGCGCGCGCCGTGGCGATGCGATCGAGCACGACGAAGTCGTTCCCGCCGGCCGACATCTTGGTGAACTCCAGGAAGGGCCAGCTCACGGCTTCGCGTCCTTCCGCCCGTCGTTCATCGCCTCGTCCGCCTGATCCGAGAAAGCGCTTTCATTGGCTGGATTCGCGCCATCCAGCGCGGTGACCGCGTAACTGTACACGACTCCGGGCGCCACATCCTCATCCGTGAAGCTGGTGGTGCTCAACTCCGCCGGCGTCAGGAGCCGGAAGGGAGCTTCGGGGCCGTCCGCTCGGTAGACACGGTAGCCGTGAAGGTCGAGGTCGCGGTTCGGACGCCAGAAGAGCCGGATCGCGCCCTGCTCGGCCACCGCGGCGAGCCCCTGCGGCGGCGCGGGAGGAAACAGATCGACCCGCACGGCCTCCACGATCGGGCCGCCGGCGCTCTCGCACCGGCCCGAGGCGGCCGCCGCCCGGATGATGTAGCGGTAAGGTCGATCGATGACCGCCTCGGTATCCAGCCAGGAGCGCGCCTCCGGTCCGTCCGTGTGGAGCGGCCCCTCGGGGAGGATCCCCCCGACCTCCTGCCGGTATACGTTGAAGCGCGATCCGGCGGGCGGCGCGCTCCAGGTGGAGAGCCAGGTCAGAAGCACTCCCTGCTCGGTGATCCGCCCCGCGCTGCCGTCCGGAGCGGCGGGTGGGTCGCAGACGACAAAGGTCTCGATGTCCGAAGGGTCGGAGCGTTGTCGCCTGTTGTCGATGACCTCGGCGATGAACGAGAGCTTGCGGCCCTTCAGCGCCGCGGCGCCACCGGGAAAGTCGAGGACCTGCGCGATCCGTCCCAACGAGAGGCCCACCTCGAGGCGCCGGCCCTGTTCGTAGGACTTCCACTCGGTCGCGGCGATCGTCCACGCGAGCGAGGGGTCGGCCTCGATCTCGCGCGGGCGCCTCGGCTCCGGATCGCGCAGCGACATCAGCAGCTCGAGACGCGCGTCCGGCGCCAGGGGTTCGCCGCCCGTGCGTGCGGTGGGACGGGGAAATGAGAGCACCAGTCGGTCGCCCACCTGATGGACGGTGAGCCGTCCCACACGCTCGGGAACGCTGCGGATCGGCGGCAGCGGCGGCCCCTTCTTGCCGCATCCGCCGGCGAGCAGACACAGCGCGCAGGCGAGGACGGCGGCGGTGGGACGCGGGCTCAGAGGATGTACCTGCTCAGGTCCTGATCCTGCACGATGTCGGCGAGTCGGCGCCTCGTGTACTCGGCGTCGATGACCTGCACCTTCCGCGGCAGGTCGGGCCCTTCGAACAGGATCTCATCGAGGACCTTTTCCATGATGGTGTGAAGCCGCCGCGCCCCGATGTCCTCGGTCTTCTCGTTGACCAGAGCGGCGTAGTCGGCCAGAGCGCGGATGCCATCGGGCGTGAAGGTGAGGGTGATCCCTTCGACCTCCATCAGGGCGACATACTGCCTGACGAGGGCGTTCTCCGGTTCGGTCAGGATTCTCACGAAATCGTCGCGGGTGAGGGCGTCGAGCTCCACCCGGATCGGGAAGCGCCCCTGCATCTCGGGCATCAGGTCGGAGGGCTTGGCCATATGGAAGGCGCCCGAGGCGATGAAGAGCACGTGGTCGGTGCGCACCATGCCGTACTTGGTGCTGACGGTCGTCCCCTCGATGATCGGCAGCAGATCGCGCTGCACCCCTTCGCGAGAGACATCGGGCCCCGATCCCCTGCCGTCGCGCCCGGCCACCTTGTCGATTTCGTCGATGAAGATGATCCCGGACTGCTCCACGCGCGTGACGGCGTCGCGCACCGCCTGCTCCATGTCGATCAGCTTGTCCTCCTCCTCCTTGAGGAGGTGCTCGCGCGCCTCGCGCACCGTCATCCGGCGCCGGCGCGGGCGGCCCGAGCCGAACAGGCCCGGCATCATCTCCCGGAGGTTGAAGTTGATCTCCTCCATCCCCTGGGGCCCGAAGATCTGCAGCGGCATCGACCCGGTCGGCGCGGAAACCTCCACTTCCACCAGAGTGTCGTCGAGCTCGCCCGCGGCGAGACGACCCCGCAGCGTCTCGTCCGCGGTTTCGGGGGGATGCCCCACGCCGAGCAGGCCCAGCAGGCGCTCCTCCACGTTGGCCTTCGCCCGATCGCGGACCTCGGCCACGCGCTCCTGCCTGACCAGGTCGATGGCGATCTCGGTCAGGTCCCTCACCATCGACTCGACGTCGCGGCCGACGTAGCCGACCTCGGTGAACTTGGTCGCCTCGACCTTCAGGAAGGGGGAGCGGGCGAGTCGCGCGAGGCGGCGCGCTATCTCTGTCTTGCCGACGCCGGTGGGACCGATCATGATGATGTTCTTCGGCGCGACCTCCTCGGCCATCTCGGGCGGCAGGCGGAGCCTGCGCATGCGGTTGCGCAGGGCGATGGCGACCGCGCGCTTGGCGCGATCCTGGCCGACGATGTACCGGTCCAGCTCGGAGACGATCTGGCGCGGCGTGAGCTGCGCGGCCTCGGGCTGCCCGGACACGACGGTCTCTCCCGTCATGTAGTAGACCATCAGATCTCCTCGACCGCGATGTTCTCGTTCGTGAAGATGTCGATCGCGGAGGCGATCCGCATCGCCTCGCGCGCGATTTCGGCGGCCGACAGGTCGCTGTGAGCCACCAGCGCGCGGGCCGCCGCCAGCGCGCAGGGGCCTCCCGAACCGATGGCGACGAGCCCGTCGTCCGGTTCGATGAGGTCGCCGGTGCCCGACAGCAGGAACGAACGCTTCGCGTCGGCGACGATCAGGAGCGCCTCGAGCCGGCGCAGCGCCCGGTCGGTCCTCCAGTCCTTCACCAGCTCGACCGAGGCGCGCTCGAGGTTACCGTGAAACTCCTCGAGCTTCGCCTCGAAGCGGGTGAAGAGCGCGAAACCATCGGCGGCCGAGCCGGCGAAGCCCGCGATGATGGCGTCCTTGTGCAGGCGCCTCACCTTGCGCGCGCCATGTTTGACGACCGTGTTGTTGAGCGTCACCTGGCCGTCGCCTGCCAGCGCCACGTGGTCCCTGTGACGCACCGCGATGATGGTGGTTCCGCGAAAGACAGGGGATGCGCGCACGAGAGTGATCTCCGGAAACGACGCACGATTATAGTATGCTGCGCCGCTCCCGCGAAGCCGATGTCCGATCCTCCCTATCCGGCGCGGGCCGCGTCACGCATCGAACGGCTCTCAGGACGAGCGGCTGAGGAGGTCAGCCCAGACGCGCGAGATCGAAGACCCGGCGGCTGAAGGTGTCGAGACACCGCAGCATCGTGATCTCGACCAAGCCGAGAGGGCCGGTGGAGGCGAGGCTGTAATAGTAGAGGTAACGGCCGTCGGCGGACCATTGCGGCCGGTTCAGGCCGCGTCCCGCGGGCCTGACGAAGCGGTCGATCTCGTGCCCACGCATGTCGAGCACCAGGAGATCCCACTGACCGGCGCGGTCGTCCACCACCGCGATGCGGCTGCCATCGGGAGAGAGCGAGGGATATCGTCCGGGCCCCAGCTCGGTCAGCCTCGCGGGGCCCGCGCGCTGACCGGTGGCCGCCAGGTCGAGGAGCATGACGACTCCGATCGTCCTCTCGTCACCGGCCTCCGACTCGGCGCCGAATAGGAGCGACACCCCTCCGGGAGTCCAGGCGATCGAGCTGGCACGGGAGAGGTCGCGCCCCCCCAGCTCGTAAAGCTCGGAGGGGGTGCCGTCCGCGTCGAGCAGGAGGATCGCGTCGCCGCCATCCGACGCCGGCCGGTTGAGCCCCAGCGCGATCCGCGAGCCATCGCGCGACCAGGCGGCCGCGGCTGCCGTGAAGATCTCCTGACCGCCCTTGGGGCCCGGCGGCGCGATCTTCTCGAGACCGACCTGGCGCCACGCCGTGATGGAGGCGGTGGACGGGTCACGACCGTCGAGGTCCAGGATGTTGAGCGACAGATCCCGGCCCGACGAATCGATCACATCGAGGTCCAGGATGCTCAGGAAGAGGAGGCGTTCCCCGGCAGGCGAAGGCATGGGCAGGAAGATCGCCCCGCCGCGACCGATCTCGCTTCCCGCGATCAGCCGTCTCGGCTCGCTGCCGTCTCCGCGGGCGAGGTAGAGATCGTTTCCGCCGGCGAACGCGATCGACGAGGAACGCAGCGTCCCCCGCGCCGGCTCCTCCTGCACTCCCAGGCCCAGGACCCGGCTCGTGAGGCACGCGCCCGAAGCGGCCGCCAGCAGGGCGGCGGCCGCGAGGGGGGCCATCGACCGCCTCACGCCCTGACCCTCACCCGCACGCGCGCGTCCACGGCCACCGAAAGGCCGGCCGCGCCGCTCACGATGAAGGGATTGATGTCGAGCGCGTCGATCGAGTCATTCTCGGTGACGAGCTGGCTCACGCGCAGCAGCATCTGCTCCAGCAAGGCGATGTCCACCGCGGCCTCCCCGCGCACACCGGCCAGCAGCGGGTACCCGCGCACGCTGCGGACCATCTCGGAGGCCTCCCGATCCGTGATGGGCATCACCCGGAAGGTGACGTCCTTGAGGATCTCGACGTAGATCCCGCCGAGGCCGAACATCCCCACCGCTCCGAACTGCGGGTCGTGGAAGGCTCCGAAGATCACCTCGCGGCCCCCCTTGACCATCTTCTGCGCCAGGACGGCGGCCCGCTCATCGATTCGATCGAGCTGAGAGCGAAGCTCCCGGTAGGCCGTGCCGGCCTCGTCGCCGTTGCGCAGGTCGAGCCGCACCACTTTGCGCTCGGTCTTGTGGTTGAGCGACGTCGAATCCCCCTTCAGGACGATCGGGTACCCCACTTCCAGGCCGAAATCGATCGCCTCGGCGGGAGAGGCCACGCGACGGCACGGGGTGAACGGGATCCCGTACGATTCCAGCAGCTCGCGCGCCTGCGTCTGATCCATCGCCGCGGCTCCCGACGCGACCACCTTCTCTATCGCTGCCGAGGCCGCGGTCCGGTCGACCGGAAAGGAGATGGATCGCCCCTCCACGCGCGAAACCACTTCCCGGTACCTCGCCGCGGCGGCGAGCCCTTCGGCGGCCAGCTCCGGAAACCGGTACACCGGGATGCCGTTTCCCTCGAGCTCGCGGATCCCTTCCTCCCACCCGATCTTGCCCATGAAGCAGGTGACCACGGGCTTGCGCGGGCCGGCCTGGGACTTCGTGGAGGCGACGATGGCGCGCGCCACGGCATGCGCATCGATCATGATCGGCGAGACGAAGATCACCATCAGAGCGTCCACGACGGGATCAGCCAGAACCGTTGCGACCGCCGGCCCATAGCGCTCCGCACCAGCGCTGGCGATCAGATCGGTCGGGTTGGACGGCGTCCCCTCGGGCGGGAGGATCCTGCGCAGCGACGCGAGCGTCCCCTCGCCGAGCTGCGGAAGCGTCAGACCGAGATTCTCGCACGCGTCGGCCGCCAGGATCCCCGGCCCGCCCGCGTTCGTCACGATGCCCACGCGCGGGCCGGCGGGGGTCGGCTGCTTGGAGAGCGTCTGCGCGTAGACGAACATCTCCTGGATGGTTGCGGCGCGGATGACGCCGCACTGCGTCAGCAGGCTCTCCGCCGCGACGTCGAGTCCGGCCATCGAGCCGGTGTGCGTGCTGGCGGCGCGGGCCCCGGAGGTCGAGCGGCCCGACTTGACCGCGAGGATCGGCTTGCCGCGGGTGATCCGGCGCGCGAGCTGGGTGAACTTGGTGGGATTGCCGAACGACTCGAGGTACATGAGCACGATCGAGACAGTAGGATCGTTCTCCCAGTATTCAAGCAGGTCGTTTCCCGAGATGTCCGCCTTGTTGCCCGTGCTGGCGAACATCGAGATGGCCAGGTTCAGGTCGCGCGCGCTGGCGAGGATCGCCTCCCCCAGCGCGCCGCTCTGGGAGATGAACCCGATGCCACCCGCGGTCGCCGGCGCGGCGGGCATCGCCTTGGCGAAGGTGGCGTTCATGCGCACCGCCGGGTCGGTGTTGATGACTCCCATGCAGTTGGGCCCGATCATCCGCATGGGGTAGCCGCGGACCTTCTCCAGCAGCTCGGCCTCGCGGCGCACGCCGTCGCCGCCGATCTCCTTGAAGCCGGCCGTGATCACGACGATGCCGCGCACCCCCTTGCGCCCGCATTGATCGACGATGGCGGGGACGAGGCCCGCCGGCACCACGATGATGGCCAGGTCGACGGAGTCCGGGATCGCCTCGACGTCGGGGTAGCACTTGAGCGAGTGGACGCTGGCGGCTTTCGGGTTGACGGGGAAGATCGGGCCGGTGAACTCGTACTCGATCAGGTTGTGAAGGATCTCGCGGCCGATCGCCGTGCGGTCGCGCGACGCACCGATGACCGCGATTGAGCGCGGGCGGAAGATCGCGTCGAGACTGCGCCCGGCCGGCGATGATGGCATGGCGCGGTCATGTTAGTGGAGCGCCCCATGTGAGTCAAAACGGCGCCGCGACTCGCTCAGTGCGGGCCCCTCGAGTGGGGCCCGGCCGACCCGCATGTCCCGTGGCCCGGGCAGATGACTCGGACGAGATCGGCCCCCGCGAGAGGCGTCCCGTCCTTCAGCGCACCGGTCGCCTCGAAGGGGACGGCGTGACCGACTGGCGCCAGGGCGACGACCTGGGCGCGGGAGAACTTCAGCATCAGGTCGCCGACTCCGTCGCCGTCGTGATCGCCGATCCCCCGAGACCCCGCGATGGGGGCCAGCGAGCCCACCCCGCCGATCCGGAGCCGGATCGACCGCGCGTCGATCTCGCCGGGCCGGTGGCCCGGCACCCCGATGAACATCGTGATGAAGCGTCCTTCGGATTTGAGGTTCAGAGTGTCCGGGAGCACGTCGACGCGCGCCTCCAGCACCGGCAGCGAGGGCGCGTCGAAGATGTCGGCCGACGCGGTCACGCCGGAGATGCTCTGCTCGCCGCCGGCCACCAGCACCGTCCCGTCGGGCAGGAGAACCTGAGCGTGGAAGGCGCGCCGGGAGGACATCACCGCCCCTTCGCCGAACGAATCCGCCTGTGGATCGAAGAGCTCGCCGGTCGGCACGGGATCCGTGCCCGCAATCCCGCCCGTCACGAGCACGCGGCCATCGGGAACCCGAGTCGCGGCCACCCCCGGTCCATGCACATCGAGCATGTCGCCCGTCGCCGCGAACGACCCGGAGACCGGATCGAAGACCTGTGCGGCCCGTGTCCCCGCGGATGACGAGAGCCCGCACGTCGGCTCACCACCGGCCAGAAGCACGCCGCCCCCGGCGAGCCTCGCCTCGGCGTGGCCCCACAGGGGCGCCACGGGGGCGCCTGCTGTCGCAGTGAAGGTCCCCGCGTTCGGGTCGAAGAGCTCCGCCGTCGCCGCAACGGGGAGGCAGGTGAAGCCGGCGCCGCCGCCGGCCAGGAGAACCCGGCCGTCGGCAAGCAGCGTCGAGGTATGGAGCGACCTCGGGGTCGTCAGGACCCCCGCCGGCGCGAACGAGTTGGTGGCCGGATCGTAGAGCTCCGCCGTGTCGATCGTCCCGCTGAAGTTGTCCCCGCCCGCCACCAGAACCCGTCCGTCGTCGAGCCTGGTCAGCGTGAAGCCGGCCCCGCGAGCCTCGATCAGCGGACCGGTCAACGAGAAGCTTCCCGAATTCGGGTCGAACAGCTCGGCGTCACCGATCCCGTCGCCAAAGCCTCCCACCACCAGCACACGTCCATCCTCGAGCGCGACGGCCCTGGCCTCGCAGCGGCTGTGGACGAGATCCCCCGTCGGAGCAAACGCCCCGGCGGCCGGGCTGTAGAGCTCGGCGGATCTCATGGGGAGGCAGACTCCACCGAACCCCGAGCCGCCCGCCACGAGCACCTGATCTCGCGCCGGCGCGGCCGCCGCCCGCGCCCTCTTCGCCACGAGCGGTCCCGTGGGCGAGAATCCCTGGGCGGGAGCCGGACCCGCGGAGAGGGCGAGCACCAGCCCCGTGAGGGACAGGAATCCGGTGGGACGGGCGAGAGATGCGAGGACGCTGCGGGGGATCATGCTCATGGGGGCCTCCGGCCAAAACTGGACGATTCTCAACGTCGAATGATAGGAGTCTGCATCGATGCGAGCAACCGTAACACGCACGAGATCGCCGCCAACACCTCCAAAACCCGCCGCAGGAACGCACGATTCGCCGTCAACTCCGCCTCGCCGCCTGCCGATAACCCTGTGAGGCAGGTTCGGCCGGGTCGCGCCGTTGACGCCCCGGTGGACGCCCCGTATGATCCGGAGAACGTTCGATGGGTGCGGCGTCGAGTCCCGCACCTCTTGTGGAGCACACGGTGGGCGGTCAAACAGTCCTTCTCGGGCTGGTGTGGGGCGGCTTCAGAGCCCTCGTGGGCCGCGTCACGCGGGAGCGGGTCCTCCCCGCCGAGGAGGTCCTGGTCAGGAACCCGCAGGCCTCCATCTCACTGCACGACGGCGAGCCTATCCTGAGCCTCCCCCACCAGCGCGAAGGTCTCGCGCTCAACTTGGTGGCCGCGCGCTGCTGGGAGCTGTTCGACGGCGTCACGAGCCTGGATTCGATCGCGGCGACGATCGGCCGGGAGTACCAGGTCGCGCCCGCCGCCGCCCTCGAGGAGGTGATCCGGTTCACTTCGAGGTTGAGACGCGGCTACTACGCGCTCTCCGCGGCCCAGTGGGAGCTCGCCCACACCCACTTCAGCGACCTCTTCGCCGGCGCCCGCGAGGAAGGGGTCACGGAGATCCGGCGAGGAGAGGGCATGATCGTTCACGTGGCCACGGCGGCCCTCGGGCCCGACGCCGCCGTGAATCCGCGTTGCCCGCGCGCCAGGTGGCTTCCCCTTCCCTCGCGCAGACGCGCGGCCCGGGCGGCCTTCGCGCGCCATGTCGAGCGTGAGGCTCCCCTGCGTCGGGCCATGGAGAGCTTCGACGAGGGGTGGGCCCACAGCGCCGCCGCCCGCCTGCCCCAGGCCGCGGGCGCCTTCGAGGAGGCATGCCGTCTCGCCCCGGGATGGGCGAACCCCCACTACCAGCTCGGCTACGTGCACCTGCGCAGCCGGTGCTATGGCTCGGCCGTGTCCGAATTCGAGAGGACCGAGCGGCTCAGCCCCGGCTACTACATGGTGCGCGAGTACCTCGACCTCGCGCGCAAGCTCGCCGACGGCCACCTGACCTTCGAGGCGTTCCACCTCTTCGAGCGGGCGGCCTCGGTGGAATCGGCCGATCCGGACGCGGTCATCGACCTGTGCCGCAGGGCCCTCGAGCTGGCGCCCGACTTCCCCTCGGCCCGGCTGGTGCTCGGGCGGGCGTACGCCCGAAAGCGCGAGTACGAGCGGGCGCTCCAGGAGCTGCGCGGCGCCATCGACACCAACCCGGACCGTTCCACCCTCTGCAATGCCCTGTACGCCCGCGCCTCGATCTTCATGGTACGCGGCATGTCCGAGCAGGCGGTGCGTGAGCTGGAGAAGGTCATCGAGCTTAACGGAAGCCCCGTGGCCACGCGCTCGGCCATGGCCCACCTTGCGAGTTCGGCCTCCGTGCACTAGTTTCTACCTCGCGATGCCAGAACACCCGCTGACCGAGCTGTTCGAGACGATCACCGAAAGGAACTTCCACCGGATCGGTCTGACCGGCCGCGAGCTGCCCCACTACGCGGCCAGCGTGCTGGAGGACTTCGTCCACGTCGATCGCCTCTACCGGATCCGCGACGTCCGCGGTCGCAAGATCGAGGACGTCGGCGAGATGCTCCTGGAGGGAGACCTCAGGCACCGCGCGCGCTCGCTCGAGAGGGAACGCGACGTGCGCAAACACATCGGCGACTTCACGCTCTTCTTCACGGGCATGTTTCCAGAGCAGATCAAGTCCCGCCGGAACTGGTGGCGTCTCGACCGGTGGCTCGACTGGATTCAGACCGGAAAGGAGTCCTACCGGATCGTGGGAGAGTTCGATCTCGGACCCTTCGCCGAGGAAGCGCCCCTCTACAAACGTCTCGCGGAACAGTACGAGTTCATGGTCGTGGGGCTCAACCTCGTGCGCGACGATCTCGCGCGCATGGGCGAGTCCCGCTACGAGCTGACCCGCGACATCCTCTCGAGCTGAACCGGCCGGTCGCAGGAGGTTCCCCGTTGCAGCCGAGTCCAGCCACCCGCGCCGCAGTCGCCGAAGCGGAGATCGCCTACCGCAAGCGGCTCCAGGAGATCAGCAACCAGATCAACTCGGCGCCTTCCTGCCGCGAGATCGTCCTGAAGCTCAAGGACCGCATCCTGGAGCTGCTCGAGGCCGACCGCGTCACCGTCTACGTCGTCGACACCAGGACGATGGAGCTCTACTCGATGGCGAAGGCGGGAGCGGAGATCAAGGAGATCCGCGTGCCCAGGACCTTCTCCTCCATCGCCGGGTACGCGGCTCTGTCGCGAGAGAGCGTGCGGATCACCGACGCATACGATGAGAAGGAACTCAAGAGGATCCATCCGAGCCTGAAGTTCGACCGCCGGTGGGACGACGCCGGCGGCTACCGCACGAGACAGGTCCTCGCCACACCGATCCTCTTCGAGCAGTCGCTCATGGGGGTGCTGCAGCTCATCAACAAGAGGCCGGGCGAAGCCGGCTTCACCACGCGCGACCAGCAGGCGGCGGAGGAGATGGCGCGCGTGGTCGGCATCGCCATCTACAATCAGCGGCGGGCCGAACGCACGGGCAAGCCCGGCCCATTCGGGCACCTCATCGACATCGGGCTGCTGTCCGAGCACGACCTGGAGGCGGCCGCCGGCGCCGCGCGAGCGGCCAAGGCCGATCTTACGCGGGTCTTGATGGAGAAACACAAGATCCCCAAGGACGAGATCGGCCGATCGCTGAGCGCCCACTTCGGTGTCCCCTTCTTCAGCTACACCGGAGATGAGCGGATCCCCGAGGACCTGCTGCGAAAGATCCCGGCGGACTTCCTCAAGAAGAACGTCTGCGCGCCGGTCGAACGCCGGCAGGGCGCGATGGTCTTCGTCATCGACGACCCGCTCGACCTCATCCGCGTCGACGCTCTCAAGTCCCTCGGCCTGGCACCGCGCCTCGAGGTCCACGCCGGCCTGCGGGCAGACATCCTCGCCTACATCGCCGGCTCGCTGGCCGGCATGGCGCCCGCGGAATCGGCGCGAGCGGCCGTCGCCGCGGGGTCGGCCGACGACCTCGGTCGCCTGCTCGAAGACCTGGGGGCCGCCGAGGAAGAGGAAGGAGACGACACTTCGGGAGGCGGCGACCTCACGGAGAGCGACAGCGTCATCGTCCGCCTGGCCAGCCAGATCATCCTCGACGCTCAGTCGCGCGGGGCGTCGGATATCCACATCGAGCCCAACGGCCGCGAGAAGCCGACCGTCATCCGCTACCGCATCGACGGTGACTGCGTCGTCTATCGCGAGATCCACCCATCGCACCGCAGCCCTCTGGTGCAGCGCTTTAAGATCATGGCCAGCCTCGACATATCCGAAAGGCGCAAGCCCCAGGACGGCAAGATCCGGTTCAGGACTCCCGGCGGCGTGCTGGAGCTGCGCGTGGCCACGATGCCCACCGCCGGGCACAACGAGGACGTCGTCATGCGGTTGCTGTCGGCGAGCAAGCCGCTCCCGCTCGACCGGCTCAACATGACCCCGCGCAACCTCGAGGAGTTCAAGAAGGTCATCTCCAAGCCCTACGGCATCGTCCTGTGCGTGGGGCCCACCGGTTCGGGCAAGACGACGACGCTGCACTCGGCCCTGGGGCACATCAACACGGCCGACATGAAGATCTGGACCGCCGAGGATCCGGTGGAGATCTCGCAGCCCGGGCTGCGCCAGGTCCAGGTCAACCCAAGGATCGGGCTGACCTTCGCGGCGGCCCTCCGGTCGTTCCTGAGGGCGGATCCGGACGTCATCATGGTGGGCGAGATGCGCGACTCCGAGACCGCCCAGATCGGCGTGGAGTCGTCGCTGACGGGACACCTGGTCTTCTCGACGCTGCACACCAACAGCGCCGCCGAGACGGTGGTACGGCTGCTCGACATGAAGGTCGACCCATTCAGCTTCGCCGACGCCCTCCTGGGGATCCTCGCGCAGCGACTCGTCAGGACGATCTGCGCCGCCTGCGCCGAGCCTTACGCGGCCGGCGCCGGCGAGACGGAGGAGATCGCCCGGGCGCTGGGGCGGCGCGCCGGTCCCGTCACGCTGAAGCGGCCGAAGGGATGCCCCGAGTGCCACGACACGGGATACCGGGGCCGCACGGCAATACACGAGCTTCTGGTCGGCACGGCGGCCATCAAGTCCCTCGTCGGCCGTCATGCCCCCGTCGAGGAGATCCGCCGCCAGGCGATAGCCGACGGGATGACCACGCTGCTGCAGGACGGCATGGAGAGGGTCCTGGCCGGCCAGACCGATCTGAGACAGGTGCGCGGCACGGTCCTCATGTAGAATCGGCGTCGATGGACGCGATTCTCTCACTCGACATCGGCGGCACGAAGATGGCCGCCTCGATGCTGACCCGCGACGGGACTCTGCTGGCCAAGGAGCGGGAGCTCTCGCGGGCGCGCGAAGGCCCCGGCCCGATGATCGATCGCCTGCTGGCGATGTCGCGCCGCGCCGCCTCTACCTCAGGAGCCCGCTTCTCCACGGTGGGAATCAGCGCCGGCGGACCGCTCGACCCGGTCGCCGGGCTCATCCTGAGCCCACCCAACCTGCCCGGCTGGGACCGCACTCCCCTGCGCGAGAGGATCGCCGCCGGGCTGGGCCTGCCCGAATCGAGCGTGGTGCTGGAGAACGACGCCAACGCCTGCGCGCTCGCGGAACTTCGGTTCGGGGCGGGGCGGGGTCGCCGCCACTTCATCTTCCTGACGATGAGCACCGGGATGGGTGGAGGGCTCGTTCTCGACGGGCGCCTCTATCGCGGGGCGGCCTTCAACGCCGGCGAGGTGGGACATCAGGTCGTGCTGCCCGACGGCCCCGCGTGCGGGTGCGGCGGGCGGGGCTGCCTCGAGGCGGTCGCCTCGGGGAGCGGCATCGCCTCGCGCCTGCGCGAGCGGTTCGAGAGCCTGTCGCCCCGGCTCAAGGAGGCCGCCGGCGGGAGGGAGTCAATCTCGGCCGAGCACCTGCTCGACGCCGCCCGCGCGGGGGACCCCGTGGCGGCGGCCTTCCTCGACGAGACGATCGCGCTCCTGGCCCGCGGCATCGCGAACCTGGTGTTCATCCTCAACCCCGAGATGGTGATTCTCGGGACCATCGCCCGTCACGCGGGGGATCTTTTGATGGGCCCTCTCGACGCCGCGGTGCGCCGCATCTGCTGGCCAGTCCTCACGCGGGGCCTCGAGATCGTGGCCACACCGCTCGGTTCGCGGCTCGAGGAGCTGTCAGGCCTGGCAGTGGCCCTGGAAGCCGAAAAGCCCACCGATTGAATCGCCGCGGCGGCGGGCGACGGTTGCCCGGCAGGTTGGGCGCCACCATAATTCACCTTGTTGAGCAGACCCGGGGCGGGATCCGAGCCGGGGCCGGCCCCGCCTGGAGCCGGCCACTCGTAACTCCGTGCCCAGCAGGGACTTTGCCCTCAAACCGCGGCGGAATCAGGATGCTCCGGATCGGCACGGCTGGCTGGTCCTATCCCGACTGGGAGGGGATCGTTTACCCGGAGGGGGCCTCCACCAGGCGGGAGGCGCTCCCGATGGTCGCGGCGTTGTTCGACACGGTCGAGATCAACGTCACCTTCTACAGGCCACCGACCGCCCGGATGTCGGAGAGCTGGGTACGCCGGGTCGCATCGCGGCCACGCTTCCGCTTCACGGCGAAGCTGTGGCAGGGCTTCACCCACCAGCGCGACCAGCGGCACCTCGCCGAGGAGAAATCCTTCAAGGAAGGGATCGCGCCGCTCGGGGACGCGGGCCGGCTCGGCGCGCTGCTGGCCCAGTTCCCCCAGTCGTTCAGGAACACCGCGCAGAACCAAGGCTACCTCGAGGAGCTGATCGCGCGTTTCTCGTGCTTCCCTCTCGTGATCGAGGTCAGGCACGCCTCCTGGGTGAACGATTCCTTTCTCGCGAGCCTCGACGAGCGCCGCGTCGGATTCTGCAACGTGGACCAACCGCTCATAGGCGACGCCGCGCCGCCCACCAGCGTGATGACGGGCGGGATCGGCTACGTGCGGCTGCACGGGCGCAACCGTGAAAACTGGTTCAGGAAGGATGCGGGGCGCGACGCGCGATACGACTACCTGTACAGCCGCGAGGAGATCCACGAGTGGGCCGAGCGGATCCGGTTGATGCAGGGGAAGGTGAAGGGAGGCGGCGAGATCTTCATCATCGCAAACAACCATTATCGCGGCCAGGGGCCGGCCAACGCCCTCGAGCTGATCCACCTGATGACCGGCCAGCCGGTGACGGTGCCCGAGACCCTCGCCGCGGCTTATCCGCGTCTGGCGTCGATCGCGCTTCGATCGGAAAAACCCGGGATGCTGCCGCTATGAAGGACCTCTTCAAGGAGGCGAAGAAGGCGGCGCGCCAGGGCGACTTCTCGCGCGCGGGCGACCTGTGCGACATGGCGGGCCATCCCCTCGATGCGATCGCCTACTACGTGCAGGGGCGCCATCACCTCCTGGCGGCCCAGGTGGCCTCCCGCATCGGCGAGCACGCGCAGGCGGCGAGCTACTTCAGCAGCGGCGGCGACCCGGCCCAGGCGGCCGAGATGTACCTCAAGGCCGGGCAGAAGAAGAAGGCCTCCATGATGTACGAGAAGGCGGGCCAGTACCTGAAGGCGGCCGATCTCGAGGAGAAGATGACCAATTACCAGCAGGCCGCCGCCTACTACGAAATGGGAGGTCAGATCGAGAAGGCCGCGTATCTGTTCGCTCAGACGGGCGACAACGTGAAAGGGGCCACGCTCTACGAGAAGCTGATTGCCGCGGGCAGCCACAACGCGATGGATTCCGGCGCCTTCAACTTCGAAGAGTCGCGCAAGCGCAACGCGAGATACGCCCGCTTCGCGGGGATCCTCTACATGAAGGCGGCGCAGTTCAGCCGGGCGGGCCCCTATCTCGAGGAGGCGGGCCTCTTCGAGCAGGCGGTGCAGGCCTATCGCAAGTCGGGACGCACCGACCGGGCCGCCGCGCTCCTCATCAAGCTGGAGAACTACACCGAGGCGCTCAAGCTCGTGGAGGAGGACCCTACCGCGAAGGTCGAGCGGCGCCTGCTCGGGGAGCTCTACCTGAGGGCCGGCCTCTTCGAGCGCGCCGGGGAGGTCTTCCTGTCGGAGGGGCTCGGTTTCAAGGCGGCCGAGTGCTTCGAGAGCGCCGGCGACCTGGCGCGGGCCGCCGATCTCTTCATCGCCGAGGGGGAGCTGATCCGCGCGGGAGATCTCTACGCCGGGATAGGGCGACCGCGCGACGCGGCGCAGTCCTACGAGAAGGCGAAGGAGTTCCTGAACGCCGGCAAGATGTACGAGAAGGCCGGCCTCGCCGACGAGGCGGTCCGAGTCTATGTCGCGGCGGGGCGCGTCTTCGAGGCCGCGAGGATCCACATGAGCCGTGGCTCCAAGAGCCAGGCGATCCGGGTGCTCCAGCAGGTGCGCCGCGAGGACCCCGATTTCGGCCGCGCTTCCCTCATGCTGGGCAAGCTGTTCTCCGAACAGGGCCTCAACGCTCCCGCGGCGGAGAAGTTCGAGCATGCCCTCCGCCACCTGAAGGAGAAGGACGACCAGACCAAGTGCCTCTACCATCTGGCGCTGACCTACGAGCAGCTCGGGCGCGTCGAGGAAGCGTGCAAGCTCTACGAGAAGGTCCTCTCGGTGGACTATCACCACGCCGACGTCGCGGAGCGCCTCAAGACCCTCGCGCAGCAGGTGGGGCAGACCTCCTCACTGGAACCCTCGACCTCGTCGCAGCGCCAGGCGGTCAAGGACACCATGAAGATGGGCGCCACGACCTCGCAGGGAATCGCGGCCAACATCTCCGGCCGGCTGGAGGTCACCCGCAAGCTCGGGGAGGGCCGCTACGCCGTCGTCTTCGAGGCGTACGACCGCGTGCTCCAGAAGAAGGTCGCGGCCAAGAGGTATCCACCGGCCACCTCGTCCACGCCCGACATGGTCAACAGGTTTCTTCGCGAAGCCCAGAAGATCTCCGAGCTGAGCCACCCCAACCTCGTCACGGTCTTCGGAATCGGCGAGGACCACGAGGGGCGTTACATCCTCGAGGAGATGGTCGACGCACGGACGCTGCGGGAGATCCTCGACGAGAAGATCCGCATCGAACCGGCCCGCGTCATCGAGATCGCCACGCAGATCTGCGAGCTGCTGAACTACACGCACCGCAAGAGCATCGTGCACCGCGACCTGAGGCCGGAGAACATCTTCCTGTGCGCGAACGACCAGGTGAAGGTCTCCGACTTCGGGCTCAAGGCGCGCATGACGGACGTCACCTCGCTGGAAGGACGGTCTGTCTGCTACGCCTCGCCCGAGATGATCCGCAGCGAGCGTGTGGATTCCGGCTCCGACATCTACGCCCTGGGGGTCATCCTCTACGAGATCGTTCTGGGCGAGCCCCCGTTTCCCCCCGACACCGCCTCGTTCGACCACCTGAACCTGCCCCCCCCTTTCCCCGTCAAGGTGGATCGGCTGCTGCCCGGCTTCATGAAAAAGATCATCGCGCGCTGCCTGGAAAAGGACCGGAGCCGCCGCTACCGGTCGGCGGCCCAGATCCTCGACGAGCTGAAGGCGGCCGCCATAGTCCCGGGCGTGATCGTCGATGAGCGCTACGAGATCGTCCGCGAGCTGGGCATCGGCGGGATGGGACGCATCTACCAGGCGCTCGACCGGGAGCTGGACGAGCCGGTGGCCCTGAAGGTGCTGCGCGCCGGCGACGCGGAGGGGCGCCAGGTCGAGAGGTTCCTGCGCGAGATCAAGATGACGCGGAGGATCACGCATCCCAACGTGGTCAAGGTCTACGACCTGGGGAGCTGGAAGGAGCACAGGTACATCACCATGGAGTACATCGAGGGGATGAACCTCGAGCAGTGGGTGAGGCTCCGGGCGTCGCTCGACATCCCCGAGGCGGTGAGGCTGCTGGTGGACGTGGCCCGGGGCCTCGACGCGGCGCACACGCTGGGGATCATCCACCGCGACATCAAACCCCAGAACATCCTGCTGAAGGACGGCAAGACTCCCAAGATTCTCGATTTCGGGATCGCGCGGGGGCTCGAGGGAAGCGACATGACGACGAGCGGGTTCGTGATGGGGTCGCCCAAGTACATGTCCCCCGAGCAGGTGCAGGCGATGCCGCTCGACACGCGCACCGACATCTACTCGATGGGGATCCTCATGTATTTCTTCTTCACGGGGCGCGAGCCGTTCGTGGGGGACACCCCCTCGGTCATCGCCTACAAGCAGATCGGCGAGGCGCCGCGGCCGCCGCGCGAGGTCAATCCCGAGATCCCGGAGTGGCTCGACGCCGTCATCCTCAAGGCCCTCGCCAAGGACCGCGAGCACCGGTTCGCGACGGCCGGCGAGCTGGCCTCGGCGCTCGAGGAGGGACTGGCCGGCGGACAGCGGGCGGCCGACGGCGCGGGTCTCTGACCGGAGCCCGGACCTATTTCTGGAACGACATCTCGATCAGCGCGACCAGGAGGGTCTCGAGGTTCGTCTCGATCCCGGGGCGGTCCGATTCCCTTCCCTCCTGGCGGATGGGGTTGCACGGGCCCTCGGCCTCGCCGCGCTTGAAGGGGCCGACGAGCATCACCTCGCCGCGGTCCTTCGTAACCACGATCGCCTCGAAACGGCCGCGGCGGATCTTGAACTGGAAGGCTCGGATGCTCTTGTCATCCGGCTCGACGGGGCCGACCGTGACGAGGTCGAGGTGCGGCGCCCCCGCCCGGCGCGCCGCCGCCGCGAACCGGCTCACCACCGCCGCGACCTCGCTGTGTAGCTCCCCGGCCAGGAGACGCGCGCGCTCCACGGCGTCCACCCGCCCCGCCTCCCGGCTCGCGATTTCGCGCGCGAGAGCTTCGATCCGCGCGCCGTCGATCGTCACCGCCCCGTACCAGCCGTCTGCAACGGCTGCCGCAGCAGCTCCCGCGCCTGACCGGCGTGGCGGCTCTTTGGGAACTCCGCAAGCAGCTTCTCCAGGTAGAGCCGTCCCTCCTCGCTCTTGTCGATCCCCATGAGGGACTGGCCGAGGATCAGATAGAGACGGTCCTTGCGCGAGTAGTTGGGATACGCGTCCAGCACGTCGCGCAGTCGCCGTACCGCCCCCGTGTAGGCCTTCCTGCGGAAGTAGAAGTTGCCGATCCGGAAGTCGTGCTCCGCGAGGAGCTCCCGCGCCTTGTCGGCCTGCCCATCCGCGGCGGCGACGAACTCGCTGCTCGGGTAGTTGGTCTTGACCTTGCCCAGCTCCGCGAGCGCCTTGCGCGCCTGGCCCTGGTCGCGGTCGGGGCTGGCCGTCTGCTTGAGATAGCAGAGGCCGAGCTGGTACTGGGCGTAGTCGGCCCGCTCGTGGTTGGGGTAGAAAGTCAGGAAGTTGGTGTATCGGCTCTGCGCCTCCGCCAGGTTCAGGACGCCGCCGTCATAAAAGTACGCGTCGGCGAGCGCCAGGTGCACCAGCGCCACGAGCTCCGGCGTGGCGTCCTGCCGCCCGAGGACCTTCTGGAGGATCTCCCGTGCGCCGAAATAGGATCGGTGCTTGAGCTTGCGCATGGCGAGGTCGTAGATCTCCCGCGCCGGAATCCCCGCGTACTTGTCCTTGACCGGCTTTGGAGGCTTGTGAACGCGGGGGGCCTGAGGCCCGCGCGCCGAGCAGGCGGGCATCGCCGCCGCTCCGGCCACCGCCATCAGGGCCGCGAGCGCGGCCGCGCGCCATCGCCTTCTCGTCACGCTACGGTCTCCCGCTCGACGCCGAAAGGAGCGAGAGGATCCGTTCCGGGAGGCGGCACGGGACCCCGGAGCCGTTGGTGGCCGCGTGCCTCGTGGAGCCGGTGGCGAGGACTCTCCCGTCGGCGGGACGGACGACGCGATACGTGAACCGCGTCGTCACGCGAGTGACCTCCTCCACCCGCGTCTCCACCGTGACGAGGTCATCGTAGCGCGCCGGGCTGAGATACCGGCAGCTCGCCTCCACCACCGGCATCCAGACCCCTTCCTTCTCCAGGTCGGCATAAGCGCATCCCAGGTCGCGCATCAGCTCGGTCCGTCCGATCTCGAACCAGACGAGAAAGTGGGTGTGATGCACCACACCCATCTGATCGGTCTCGGGATATCTGACACGCACACTGGAGCTTCCGGTAGGCATCAGGACCTCGAGCTGTTCAGCAGCGCGATGAGTTCGGCCGCCGCGGCCCGAGGGTCGCCGCCCGTGAAGACCGCGTTGCCCGCCACGATGATGTCGGCGCCGGCCGCCGCCACCGCGGCGATGTTGTCGCGTGTCACGCCGCCGTCAACCTCGATGAGCGCGGTCGCGCCACGGCCGCGGATCATCCCGCGCAGGGCCGCTATTTTCTCCTTCACGTGCGGGATGAACTGCTGGCCTCCCCATCCCGGGTTCACCGACATGAGCAGCACGTAGTCCGCCTCGGGAAGGATCTGCTCCAGCGCATCCAGGGGCGTCGCGGGGTTGAGGACCACCCCTGCCTTGCGCCCCCTCGCCTTGATCGAGGTGATCGTGCGGTGAAGGTGGCGGCAAGCCTCCACGTGGACCGAGATCATGTCCGCCCCCGCGTCGACGAACGCGTCGATGAAGCTGTCGGCGTTCTCGATCATCAGGTGGGCGTCGAGCGTGAGTGGCGTCGTCTTGCGCAGGGAGCGGATCACCGGCGGGCCGATGGTGATGTTGGGCACGAAATGGCCGTCCATGACGTCCACGTGAAGGATGCCCACCCCCGCCTGCTCCACCGCCCGGATCTCCGAGGCCAGTCGGCTGAAATCCGCGGACAGGATCGACGGCGCCAGTTGTGCCACGAAGGCTCCCTCCCCTACTCGCTCAGGACGAGGCTGATGATCTCCTGCCTGCCGACCGGATACCCAGCCTCGGGATACTGCTTGACGACCAGGCCCCGGGGAAGGCCCGGTGTGTTCTCACGCCGGACCGCGCCGAGCCTGAGGCCCGTCCTCTTGACCAGCATCGTGACCTCGTCGAGGCGCCGCCTGGCCAGGTCGGGCATCACGTAGACCGGTTCGTCGGGGCCGCGGCTCACCAGCAGATCGACCGCCGCCTGGCCGCCGCTCGTGCTGACCGTCTCGGCGCCGCCCGGAACCGCGCCCTGAGGTCCCGAGGCAGGCGGGTGCTGCGCCATCACGACGTCTGGAGGGGCCGCGGTGGTGTGGGTCGACGTGACGTGCCCCACCGACAGCCCGCCTCGCTGCAGCGCGATCTGAGCGGTGCGCAGCGTCTGCCCTGCCAGGTCGGGAATCGCGATCTCCAGCGGGCCGAGGCTCACGGTCACGCGCACCTTCCTGTTCTTCTTGATCGTGGCGCCGGCCGGAGGATCCTGCGACTGCACGCACCCCTTCGGGATCCGTTCGTCGAACCGCTCGGCGGCGGTATCCAGATAGAGCTCCGATCGGTTCAGCGTGGAGCGCGCCTCGTCAACCGTGAGGCCGGCCAGATCGGGCACTTTCACCTCGCGTCCCACGAACACGAGGCGCATCGCCACGTAGAAGCTGCCCGCGAAGAGGGCGATCAGGAAGCCCGACAGGAGGACGAACCAACCGAGCCTGACCAGCAGTCGCATACCTACCTGTCTATGAAATCGGGCCGAATCGTATCACAGGGCTGCCGGGGCTGCACGAGCCGGAGGCCCGAATCCTAAGGGCCGGTGGAGAGAGCGCATCTACGAGGGGATCGGCGCGATCCTCGGCTCGACGATCCGCTCGGCGGCCGCGCGCGGGGTGATCCCGTCCCGGCGCGACAAGCCGTAGACCGCGGCCGCGTTGGCCCGCACGGTTCCCACGATGCGCGCGATCGCCCGAGGCAGCCGCATCGGACCGAGGGGCCGGCGCACTTCGTCGAGCTCCTCCGCGCAAGCGGCGATCCCGCCGCAGTTGGACAGATAGTCCACGCTGCAGAGCACGCCGCGCGAGTGCAGGTGCTCCTCGGCCGGAACCGACAGCGGTTTGTTGGCCGCCTCCAGGACGAAACGCGCGCGGATCTTCTTCGCCAGGTCGAGGTTGACGGTGTCGGTGCGCGCCGCCGGGACCACGATGTCGGTGTCGAGCTCGAACAGCGTCTTGAGCGACGCCGCGCCGCGGACGACCTGCACGCCGCGCTGGCTGGTCTCGATGACCGACCCGCCGCGCACTCGCGCCTGCAGCAGCCCGCCCACGTCGAGGCCGCCCGGGTGGTGGACCACGCCGCCGTAGTCGCGGGAGGGATCTGGCAGGTCGCTGGCCGCCACGATGACCGCCCCGTCGTGAAGCGCCAGACGTCCGATGCCCGCCCCCACGTGGCCGAACCCCTCGATGGAGAGCCGCATCCCGCGCAGGCTCGTCATTCCGTCGATGTACCCACCTTCCACCGCGGCCTCCAGGTCGGTGAGGCAGCCCAGAGAGGTCAGGCCGAGAAGATCGATCGGGATCCCCCCCTTGTCCGCCGGCCTGCCGATCGAGCGGCCCGCAAGCTCGAAGATGAGCTGCATGTCCTGCTCGTCGGTGAACATGTCGGGCCCCGGCGTGTACTCGGGCACACGCTGCAGCTGCGCCGCGTACCATCCGATCAGCTCGCGCCGCCGCTCGGAGCCCCGCGGATACAGCGCGGGGTCGGCCACCAGCGCCGACTTGCCGCCCCCCAGCTCCAGGGACGCGCCGGCGTTCTTGTAGGTCATCGCCCTCGCCAGGTCGCACACCTCCTCGACCGTCACGTCCGGGACCATCCTCAAGCCTCCCATCGCCGGCCCGCGGGCGGTGTTGTGGACAACGATGATGGCGCGCACCCCCCAGACCTCGTGGGTGGCCAGCATGATCGTTTCGGGCCCGAACCGGTCCACGAGGTGCGGGTACCTGCCGGTGGCGAAATCGACGGTGGTGGCACCCTCGCGGAGCACGGCATCGGGGTGAGGGATCTTCTGCGTCACGGCGTCCCCCCCGAACCCTCTTCGATGAAGCGGGCCGCGCGGTTCAGCCGCGCGAGCGTTCCCTCGCGTCCCATGATCGCCATCACGGCGAAGATCCCGGGGCTGACCATCCGGCCGGTGAGTGCCACGCGGGCGGGATGGATCAGGTCGCCGGCCTTCACGCCGAGGCGCGCTGCGAGCTCCCGCAGGGCACTCTCGCACGACGCCTCGTCGAAGGGCTCGACCCGGGCCAGCGCGTCGCGCAGCGCGGCCAGTCTGCCCACCGCGCCGGGCGATCCGAGGTGCCTGGCGGCCGCCACCGGCTCGTAGTCGAGGCTCTCGGTCAGGAAGGGCCGGGCGTCGCGGGCGAATTCCGTCACGAGCCTGCACCGATCCTTGAGCAGCTCGAGGAGCTTGAGGAACCAATCGCGGCGCTGAGCCTCGAGCCCCGCGCTCCAGAGCCCCGCCTCCTCGAATGAGGGACGCACCAGCGCGGCCAGCTCGGTCGCGGGCTTCATCTTGAGATACTCGCCGTTCATCCAGGTCAGCTTCTCTGTGTCGAAGACTGCGCCGCGCGAACCGACCCCTTCGAAGGAGAAGGCCTCGATCATCTCGGCCTTGGTGAGGATCTCGCGGTCGTTTCCGGGGGACCATCCCAGGAGCGCCAGGAAATTGAAGAGCGCCTCGGGCAGGTATCCCGCGCGGCTGTATTCCATGACGGAGACCGCACCGTGCCGCTTCGAGAGGCGTTTCTTGTCGGGGCCGAGAATGAGCGGCAGGTGGCCGAAGCGGGGCGGCTCGGCCCCCAGCGCCCGGTAGAGAAGGATCTGCTTGGGCGTGTTCGAGATGTGGTCGTCGCCACGGATCACGTGCGTGATCCTCATGTCGATGTCGTCCGACACGCACGAGAGGTTGTAGGTGGGCGAGCCGTCGGTCCTCAGGAGTACCAGGTCCTCGATGTCCGCGTTGTTGAATGACGTGGGCCCATGCACCAGATCATCGTAGACCGTCCGGCCCTCGGGGACTCTGAATCGCAGGCAGCTCGGCTCTCCCGCATCCAATCGGCGCCGGAACTCGGGCTCGGGCAGGGCGGCGCATTCACGGTCGTACCTCCAGACGTCGCCGCGCGCCTCCGCCGCGCGCCTGCGCTGCTCGAGCCTTTCGGGGGTGCAGAAGCAGCGGTACGCCGCGCCTTCCTTCTCCATGGCCCGGGCCTTCGCGACATGCTGGCCCCGGAAGGAGGACTGGAAGAGGGGGCCCTCGTCATGCGTGATCCCGAGCCAGGCGAGTCCGTCGAGTATCGCCCTCACCATCTCCTCGGAGGATCGCGCGACATCGGTGTCCTCGATTCTCAAGATGAAGATCCCCCCCGTGTTGCGGGCGTAGAGCCAGTTGAACAGAGCTGTCCTCGCCCCTCCGACGTGGAGGAACCCGGTCGGGCTGGGGGCGAACCGCACCCGGGGTTGAGGCATGCTCATCTTCGCCACACCAGCTCCGTGGGGCAGGCCCGGATGATGAGAGGGGTGTCAATCAGAGAGCGGCATTCTAACGGCAGCCCGGTGACCCGTCAAATGAACGCAGGCGGAGGACCGGGTTGCGCTCCCCCACCCGGGAGTTCTATGGTGAGGCCATGACGAGAAGGCTGGCAGGGCCCGCCGCGGTCCTCGCGCTCCTGATGGCCCCCTCGCTTCACCCGCTGGCGGCACTGCGGGATCGCGCCGCCGAGGTCGGCCCCTACGTGACGGGCGCCTTTTTCGACGGCGACTCCAACATAGAGAACACCGCCGGTCTCGGCGTGCGGGTCGGCTACTTCTTCCTCAAAGACCACGCAATGGAGTTCTCCCTGGACCACGTCCTGACGAACGATGAGTTCGATGATGACCTGGACGTCAACCTGACCTCCTTCAAGGTCGGCTACCTCTACAGCTTCCTGCCCGGCGCGGTCGTGACCCCACACCTCATGATAGGGGCGGGAGCCCAGCGGCTGGCCGTCTCACGGACCTCCTGCCGCGACATCTGGTGGTGGGAGGACTGCGACACGGTCACATACGTCCGCGAGATCGATCCGCTCGCCTACGCGGGGGTCGGGTTCAGGGTCTTCATGGGCCGCAGCTTCAGCCTGAGACTCGACGGGCAGGCGGTGGCGGTCTTCCCCGACGAGGGGGACGAGAACGCCCTGGTGGACGGCATCCTGAACCTGGGAGTGAGCTGGATCGTGGGCGGCAGGCCCCAGGTGCCGGTCATCGTCGAGGATCGCTGACGCAACCCTCTGGGCGCATGGGAGTTGTGGTCTCATCCATCCTCGCTGGTTGTCGCCGACGACCACCCGAGCCATGACTCGGACAGGCTCCTGGCCCCCAACATTCGGCCTTGCCCTCCTCCGGATTGCGATATACTTCCGCGCTCTGACAGATGCCGAACGCGGCGCTTT
>DASXTC010000015.1:0-1981 GCA_036505635.1 Candidatus Polarisedimenticolia bacterium | reverse complement strand
GCAGCCCGATCCAACGAGACCCGACACGGCGCATGGACACGGCCAGCGCGGCGGCGCTCCCCGCCAGGCGATGCGGGACACGAAGCACGAGGATGGCGGCGCTCTGTTCTGCGGCGATCTTCAGCCGAAGACAGAGCGCAGCCGGGATGGGTTCCCGGCGGACAAGAGGCAACTCGCCGAGATCCAGCGCGACGAGAGCGAAACCCGGGCAGCGCGCGAGGAGATCAGCCGAGCTGAAGGCTGCGCGCAGCCTCCCGCCGCACTTCACCCAGAGCAGTCGAGAGAGGTCGACCCCGGCGGCAACGGCGGAGACGGGATCGAATGCATCCGCTCCATCCACGAGGGCGACCTGATCGCCGGAGGCCGTGGTTCTGGCCATCAAGGCCAGGAGCAGACTGCTGCCCCCTGAGGACCAGGGGCCGACAATCTCGCTGAGCTGCCTTGGCGGGAAGGCGCCCAGCAGGAGGTCGATCCCTCGGGGACCTCGCCCTGGCGGAGGCAAGGATTCGTCCGGGATGGCCATGACCAGCGCTCGAAAGCTCAGTTGTCCGGGAATTATTACACGTCATATGATGAGTACAATCAAGAGCTAGATCATGAGGGAATGGGCCGTAATGCCCCTAGATATGGTAGAAAACTACTGCAGATAACCGAGAGCCCGGAGGCGCTGCTCGATCTTCTCCCATTCCTCCGCTGTCACCGGCCCGCCCGCCCGACCCCGCCGGGCCTCCCGACTCGCCAGCATCGCGAGCAAGGACGAGCCATTGGTGCCGAGCTCGTCGACGAGATCCGCCGGCACGATCACCTCGCACCGAACCTGGCCGCGCGGCAGATACCCCAGCTCCTCGACGCGCTCCATGATGCGGGCGACGCATTCCTCCTTGCTCTCCCGATCTGTCCTGACGACCACCTCAGGCGCGAGGGGGGGCTCGTAGGGGTCGGAGATCCCAGTAAAACCCTGGATCTCGCCGCGACGCGCCTTCTTGTACAGCCCCTTGACGTCCCGCTGCTCGCACACCTCGATCGGGCAGCTGACATAGACTTCCACGAAGCGGCCGATCGCCCCGCGCGCCTCGTCACGGGCGCGCTGGTAGGGGGAGATCGCCGCCGTGATGGTGGCCACCCCGGAACGGTTCTGGAACATGGCGAGGTGGGCGATCCGCCGGATGTTCTCCTCACGGTCGGCCCGGGAGAAGCCCAGCCCCAGCGTGAGCCACGTCCTCACCTCGTCACCGTCCAGGACCATCACCGGGAATCCGCGGTCCCTGATCTTGGCTTCCACGAGGCGCGCGAGCGTGCTCTTCCCCGACGAGGGCAACCCGGTCAACCAGATCGTGAACTCCTGTCTCATCAGATCCGCAGCATTCTAGCATTCCCGGGCGAGGAGGCGTCATCGACCACTTCCTGACAGTGCAGTGACGGTGACGTTCACCGGTCGACAGACATCGGGCCGGCCGGCTTCAAAAGTCCCCTCCAGACGCTCTTCCCCGGGCGTCGGGGCTGGCACCGGACTTGCTAATCGGGATCGGCATGACGTACTCGCTGGCAACACCGCACCTTCATCTCCTCGACAGACCCGGCGAGCCACGCAGACCCGCAGCCACTTCCAACGAGCCTCCGGACGATGCGTTCAGGATCCTGGCGCCCGGAGAGCAGAGAATCGCGCGGGCGCTCCACGACGCTCAGATGGCCGGAGACGATCTGGGGCCGGGCCGGGCACGGCCCATGCCGCCAGCACGAACTCTCGACGAGATCGCCGGGATGGAGCGCGGCGGAGCGGGGTGGAACCGGATCTTCAAGCAGCTGAAGGCGGAGGGGCTCATCGCCGAGCAGACCCTGGGCCAGGTCGTCGCCCGCTGGACTCGATGCGGCAGCGGCGGCGGTGCTTCTACCCCGTGGTCTGGAGCAGGGTTTCGAGCCGCGCCGTCGCCTGTTCCCAGTCGAACCGCATAGAGACGAACTCCCGCCCCTGCCGGGCGAT
>DASXTC010000014.1:0-1748 GCA_036505635.1 Candidatus Polarisedimenticolia bacterium | reverse complement strand
CGAGCGAGCGCCCCACCTGGGCGGCGCCGGCATCAACACCGGCACCCTCCCCTCCAAGACCCTTCGCGAGACGGCGCTGTATTTCTCGGGTCTGCACCAGCGCGGGCTCTACGGCATCGACTACTCCCTGAGGGAGGACCTGACGGTCGGCCTCCTGATGCGCCGCGAGCACGCGGTCGTCGAGAACGCGCGCCGGATCGTCCAGCGCAACCTGGAACGCCACCGCATCGAGGCCGTCCGGGGCGAGGCGCGACTGGCCGACGCGCACACGGTCCGCGTCCTGCTGCCGGACGGGGGACAGAGGGACCTCACGACCGGCATCGTCCTGATCGCCACCGGCTCGTCGCCCCTGCATCCGGCCGGCGTCCCGTTCGACCGGAAGGTCATCCACGACTCGGACTCCATCCTGCACGCGGACCGCATCCCCAAGACCATGGCGGTGGTGGGCGGCGGCGTCATCGGCTCCGAGTACGCCTCCATCTTTGCGGCGCTGGGCGTCCGCGTGACGCTGGTGGATTCACGGAGCCGCCCCCTGCCCTTCGTGGACCGTGAGATCGCCTTGCGCCTCCAGCAGCAGCTGGAACGGCTCGGCCTCCGCTTCGTGTTCAACGACCGCGTCGCCCGGGTGGCGGTGAGGGGCGACGGCGCCGAGCTGGACCTGAAGGGGGGCGAGCGCATCCCCTGCGATACCGTCCTGTTCGCCGCCGGCCGGCAGAGCAACGTGAGCGGGCTCGGCCTCGAGGACCTGGGCGTGCGGATGGGCAAGCGGGGTCTCATCCACGTCAACGAGACCTTTCAAACCAGCGTCCCCAACATCTACGCCGCGGGCGACGTCGTCGGCTTCCCGGCGCTCGCCTCCACCTCGATGGAACAGGCGCGCGTGGCCATGGTCCATGCCTTCAACCTCCTCTACAAGGAGCGGCTGTCACCGGTCCTGCCCCTCGCCGTCTACACCGTCCCCGAGATCTCCACGGTGGGGCTCTCGGAGGACGCCTGCCAGGAACAGGGCATCCCGTATCTCGTGGGGCGCGCCCTCTACGAGCAGAACCCCCGCGGGCAGATCATCGGCGACATGACCGGCATGCTCAAGCTCGTCTTCTCGCCCGCGGACAAGAGGCTGCTCGGGGCCCACCTCATCGGCGAGCTGGCCGCGGAGCTGGTGCACCTGGGCGCCCAGGTGATCGTGGCCGGAGGGAGCATCGACACCTTCATCGACGCCGTGTACAACTACCCCACCCTCTCCGAGGTGTACAAGTACGCCGCCTACGACGGCCTAGGCAACCTGGCGAGGTACGGGGAGGAGCGCGGGGAACCCTCCACGTGACGGCACCTCACGGTCGGCGAGCGCGAACGGGCACGGTAGGCCACGGAGGCACGGATCCCCGACCAGCACCGGACCGTCTGCGTGCTCGTTCCTCCGCGGTGTTGCTTCTGCGGCTATGCCGCCCCAGGTTCCTCCGTGGCCGATTTCCTCGCCGCGTGCTCGTGGTCTCTGCTCTGTCGTGAGCAATATTGACCATGCTGGTGAGCAATACTGAACGTCCGTGCGAAACCCATAGAGGTAGCCTATCCATCGGGTGTGCGCGCCCGTCCGGGACACGTGGATAATCTCAATCGCGACCTCGCAATAAGTAGCTGAACCGACATGGCTGAAAAACAAGAACAGCACGAATCGCTGACCGTCAAAGTTTCGGAGAGCCAGCTGGCCTCCGAATACCTGGCCAACGAACGCACCTTCCTGGCCTGGA
>DASXTC010000013.1:0-1529 GCA_036505635.1 Candidatus Polarisedimenticolia bacterium | reverse complement strand
CGCCCAGGCCACCAGCACCGCGGCGCCCCCGAGGAGCGGCAGCACGATCTTCTGGGCCGTGGAACGCGTCATCTCGGTGTCTCCCTCATGCCATCGAATGCACGGCGAAGCTCTTCGCGTACTTCTCGGGATCCGCCGGATCGAACGTCACGCCGTCGAACAGGGTCTCCTTCTTCACGTCCTCGCGCGGCGTCTCGATCCCCATGTCCCTGGCGACCTCGCGGTAGATGTCCGACCGGTGGACCCGATCGACGAGCTTCTTGTAGTCGGGCGGCTCCTTGACCATCCCCCACCGGCGGAACTGGCTGAGCCACCAGAGGCCGTGCGACTTGAGCGGGAACGTGGCCTGGCGGTCGAAGAACGTCATGTAGTAGGGGTCCTTCTCCTTCCGCCCGTCCCCGTAGTCGTACTCGCCGAGCATCCGGCCGAGAATGACCTCCCTGGAGGTATTGACGTACTGCGGCTGGGCGACCACCTCCGCCATGCGAGGACGGTTCTCGAGCTTGTCGATCCACTGGCTCGCCTCGATCACCGCGCGCACGACCGCCTTCACCGTGCGCGGATTCTTGCCGGCGAACTCCTCGGTGAACCCGAGCACCTTCTCGGGATGGTCCTTCCAGAGCTGCTGGGTGGTGATCGCGGTGAAGCCGATGCCGTCGGCGATCGCACGGGCGCCCCACGGCTCGCCGACGCAGTAGCCGTCCATCTTGCCGACCTTCATGTTGGCCACCATCTGCGCCGGCGGGATGGTGATGAGCGACACGTCGCGGTCGGGGTTGATCCCGCCGGAGGCCAGCCAGTACCGCGTCCACATGGCGTGGGTGCCCGGTGGATACGTCATGGCGAACGTCATCGGCGTGCCCTTGGCCTTGGCCTCCAGCGCGAGCGGCTTGAGCTGCGCGGGGGTCTTGACGCCCTTCTCGAGCAGAGTCCTGGTGAGCGTGATGGCCTGCCCGTTCCGGTTCAGGTACATCGGAATGATCATCGGCTTCACCGGCGAGCCCTGGAGTCCCATGGTCGCGGCGTACGGGATGCCGAGCAGGATGTGCGAGGCCTGGTTCTCACCGAGCGTGAGCCGGTCGCGGATGACCGCCCAGGAGGCCTCCTTCGAGATGGTCGACTCGATGCCGTGCTTCTTGAACAGGCCGAGCTCGTGCGCCATCACGATGCTCGCGCAGTCGGTGAGCGCGATGATCCCGATCCTCACCTTCGGCGTCTCCGGCGCGTCGGCGGCGTAGACCGCACCCGCCCAGCCCGCAGGCAGACCGGTGAGTAGCGCAGCGACCCCGCTGGTCCTCAGAAACTCGCGACGGCTCACATTCATCCCGCCCCCTTCCCGTGGAAACAAAAATGGCGCCGTGCCCGCCCTCCGGGCATCAGCGCCATCGCTGAGCGTCCATCTCTGGACTTGGTACCGATCAGTGCACCGCGCGTGCCACCCCCTCGCGCGGCCGGTTGAATCAACACTCTTGATCGATAAGCTAGGGGCTTACACTGCGCCCCCTGAGAAATCACTCGCGCCGGGTTGT
>DASXTC010000012.1:0-2016 GCA_036505635.1 Candidatus Polarisedimenticolia bacterium | reverse complement strand
GTAGGGGTTTGGGGTCCTCCAGTTGTGGAGCCCCATGTTCAAGGGAGGCTCGTAGCCATGTGGGAGCATCGGTGCAAGGTCGCGGTGAGCGGCGTGGGATTCTCTCGCGTGACGCGCTCGGCCGAGATTCCCCTGGCCGCGCACGCGCTCGAGGCGGTCAAGGGCGCCGTGGAAGATTCCGGGCTCGCCGTGTCGGACATTGATGGGCTGGCGACGTATCCGGAGCTGCCGGCGACGGGGCACGCGGTGGCCGACGGCGTCACCATCGTGTCCGTCAACTGCATGATGGCGATGTTGAAGCTCCCGAACCTGAGCTGGCACGTCCAGGTGGAAACGGTGAATATCGGCGGCGCGGTGCAGCAGGCCGTCAACGCGCTTCTCGCCGGGGTGTGCACGTACGCGGTGGTCTGGCGAGCGATGCACAACCCTCGCGGCACCTACCAGAACCTACCCGGTACGCACGCGCATGGGGCCTCGCAGTTCACCGCCCCGTACGGGTTCGGTGGTCCGGGACAGGGCATGGCCGTGGCGTACACGCGCTGGCTGGAACGTCACCACCAGAACCGGGAGAAGATGGCCACCCTAGCCGTGACCCAGCGGCGGCACGCGCACATGAACCCTCACGCCTACTTCCACAAGGTGCCGCTCACGAGAGAGGACTATCTGAACTCCCGGATGGTCGCGTACCCGTTCTGTCTCTACGACTGCGATATCCCGGTGCAGGGGGCGGTGGCCGTCGTTCTCACCACGGCCGACCGGGCGCGCGATCTGCGGCCGCGCCCCGCGTACATCGCGGGTTACGGTCAGCGGCTCGCCTTCGAGGTGGCGGGACGCATCGGAAGCCTGAGCAGCTACATGGAGGGCGGCCGGAGCTCCTCGCGCCTCACCTGGGAGCGATCAGACTTCTCCCCGAAAGACGTCGACGTGGCACAGATCTACGATGGCTTCTCCGCCTCGGTGATCTACGGGCTGGAGTCCTACGGGTTTTGCAAGGAGGGAGAAGCTCTGGATTTCATCCAGGACGGACGCATGGAGCTGGACGGCGAGCTCCCTCTGAACACCTTCGGCGGCAGCCTGAGCACCGGGCGCATCCATGGCCTCTGGCACATCATCGAGGGGGCGCTGCAAGCATCCGGACGTGCCGGGGAACGCCAGGTCAAGGACGTCAACGTCTGCTTCGTCGGCGCGAGCGCTCCCATCGTGCAGGGCACCACTTTCATCTTCGTCAGAGAGCCCTATTGACCAGGAGGAAGCCATGCTGATCGTCGATTCCCAGATCCACATCTGGAAGAACGGCAAGATGAGCGCGCAGCATCGCCAGATCCCGACCTATTCGGCCGATGATGCGCTGGCCGAGATGGCCTCGGCCGGGGTCGATGGCGCGGTGATCCATCCGCCCAGCGCGCTCGGCGAGGCGGTCAACGTTCTCGCCGTCGAGGCGGCGCGCCTGCACCCCGACAAGTTCTGCATCCTCGGGCATTTCGACCTCCAAAGCCCGGACCGCGAGCACATCGTCGCCCATTGGCGCGAGCGGCCGGGCATGCTCGGGTTTCGATTTACCTTCAACCAGCCGCATCAGAAGGCCTGGTGGACCGATGGCTCGCTCGACTGGTTCTGGGCGGCGTGCGAGAGGGCGGGACTGCCCATCGGGCTCTTGGCTGGCGGGAACATGGCGGCGCTGGCGAAGATCGCTGAGCGGCATCCTCGTCTGAAGCTGCACATCGATCACCTCGGGCGCGCGGGCGGCGGCCGCGCGGGAGCCGACGACGCGGCCTTTGCCGACCTTCCGGACATGCTTGCCCTCGCCAAGTTCCCCAATGTCGGGGTCAAGATGTCGGGCGCTCCGAGCTATTCAAGCCAGCCCTATCCGTACAGGAACATCCACGGCTATCTGCACCAGATCTTCGAGGCGTTCGGGCCCGAGCGCTCGTTCTGGGGCACCGACATCACCCGCATGCCGTGCTCGTATCGGCAATGCGTGACGATGTTCACCGAGGAGCTGCCGTGGCTGAAGGG
>DASXTC010000011.1:0-1541 GCA_036505635.1 Candidatus Polarisedimenticolia bacterium | reverse complement strand
GTCCCATGTGTAAACGAAGCACACGTAGTTCTGGACGATGACCTGGGCCCGAGTGACTGCGGCCGTACCGCGGACGCTAGATGCCAAGTCCATCCATGCCTGGAAGGCCTGGAGCTCCCCGAGCCGATCCCTGAGGGGGACCGGGCCGGCTGCGTGAACCTCAGCTCTTGATGCGGGCTCCAGGAAGCGCACTTCCGCCGCGACCAGGGTCGCGACCTTGCCCGTCTCAGACGCCTCCAACCGGACCGCCTCGGTCAGTCTGTCGGAAAACGTCTTGAGCTGCCTATCGAGACCCTCGTAGCTCATCACCTTATGCAGCTAGCCTCCACTTATACAGAGCTGCGTAACACGGGAACAGCCTGCTTATACCGAACCGGATAACACGATAGGTGGGCGGCGGCTCGCCCGCGTATCAGGAAAGCCACCCTCCCCCTGGTGGCCGGACCGCTGGGTTTACGTGGGGTAGGATGACGCCGCGCCGCCTGCGCTCCGGGATATGCCGCGGAGGTCCGCAGTGTATCACGCGCAGCGCCGAGTCTCGGGCACGGCGTGGGTGTAGATCATGGTGGTGCTGACGCGGCCGAGGAATACCAATGCAAGTCGAGGGTTCCGCCTTAAGGTTCTCGGCGCCCGTGCCGTCGAAGGACAACGGCGACCACGTCCGACGCGTCCGCTACTTTGGGGGCGCGATGCCGTAGATCTTGAGCTTGCGGTAGAGGTGGCTGCGCTCGATGCCGAGCTTCTCGGCGGTGCGGGTCATGTTCCAGTCGTGGGTGCGCAGCTCACCCAGGATGTAGGCGCGCTCGAAGGCCTCCCGCGCCTCCTTGAGCGTCTTCTCGCGCTGGGTGTCCTCGACGGTGGCGGCGGGGTCGCGGGGGCGCAGCGGGGGCGGGAGGGCTTCGGGGCCGATCACATCGCCGGGGGTCATGATGACGAGGCGCTCGACCATGTTCCGGAGCTCACGGACGTTGCCCGGCCACTCGTAGGAGAGGAAGTAGGCGAGCGCCTCCACGGAGATCGTCTTGGGGCGCTTGGCGTTCTCGCCCGAGAAGAGCTTGATGAAGTGCTCGACGAGGAGCGGGATGTCCTCGGCGCGCTGGCGGAGGGGCGGCACCTCGACCGGGATGACGGAGAGCCGGTAGAAGAGGTCTTCCCGGAAGCGGCCCTGGGCGATCAGGTCCGGGAGATTCTGGTTGGAGGCGGCGAGGACGCGCACGTCCACGCGGAGGGTCTCCTTGCCTCCGACGCGCTCGAAGGCCTGCTCTTCCAGCACACGCAGCACCTTGGCCTGGGTCTTGACGCTCATGTCGCCGACCTCGTCGAGGAAGAGCGTGCCGCCGTCGGCCAGCTCGAACTTGCCGCGCCGCCGGCTCACGGCGCCGGTGAACGCGCCCCGCTCGTGGCCGAACAGCTCGGACTCGATCAGCTCCTCGGGGATGGCCGCGCAGTTGACCTCGACGAAGGGGCCGTCCTGCCGGACCGACTGGGCGTGGATGGCGCGCGCCACCAGCTCCTTGCCGACGCCGTTCTCGCCGTGGATC
>DASXTC010000010.1:0-171089 GCA_036505635.1 Candidatus Polarisedimenticolia bacterium | reverse complement strand
GGGAGGCGGCCACGATGAGGCCAACCGCGAGTGTCTCTGCCGGTTCCATCACCAGTGCGGCGAGCACGGCGGACTGGCCTCGTGTCGCGGGCAGGCTCCGCTCGATGTCGTCTGGCGGCTGGGGCGCCAGGACGTCGGGACGTGGTGGAGGAACGAAGTGCGGATGCGTGAAGTGGGGTTCCTCGCCGAGCGTCGCTCATGACAGTCGGAGCATCGCTGGACCAGCGTATCGGCATGTGCTCGGCGCTGGCCGTGTCTCTGCTCGGAGTCGCCTAGGTCATCACCGGCGCGATCTGGAGCGATTCTCACCGGGCCGATTGATCTGTCTCCCCGGTCCATGCTGGAATACGCCGCGTGTCCCTCGAGACGATGACCCTCTGGATACCTATCCTCGGGGTGGGCGGAATGGTCTTCGCCTTCCTCATCTACGCGAGTGTCATCCGAAAGCCGGCCGGCAACCAGAGGATGCGGGAGATCGCGCTGGCCATCCAGACCGGCGCGATGACCTATCTCAAACGGCAATACACGATCCTCGTGATCTTCGTCATCGCGGTGGCGGCGCTCCTGGCCACGTTCCTGGATCCCATCACCGCCGTCTGCTTCGCGAGCGGCGCCACCTGCTCCGTGCTGGCCGGCTTCTTCGGGATGCAGGCCGCCACCCGAGCCAACGTGCGCACAGCCGAGGCCGCGCGCTCCACCGGCCAGGACCGCGCGCTGCTGATCGCCTTCCACGGCGGCGCCGTGATGGGGGTGGCGGTGGCCTCGCTGGGTCTCATCGGCGTGGGCGGTTTCTTCCTCCTGTACGGCGAGCCCGGGACGGCCCAGGTCATCAATGGCTTCGCGATGGGGGCGTCGTCGATCGCGCTCTTCGCGCGCGTGGGGGGCGGCATCTACACGAAGGCGGCCGACGTGGGCTCCGATCTCGTGGGCAAGCTCGAAGCCGGAATCCCCGAAGACGATCCGCGCAATCCCGGCGTCATAGCCGATAACGTCGGTGACAACGTGGGGGACGTGGCGGGCATGGGGGCCGACATCTTCGAGTCATACGTCGGCGCCATCGTGGCCAGCATCGCCATCGGCGCGACATTGATGCCGGCGGGACTGGAATCACTGAAGGCCTCAGCCTCGGTGTCCGACTCCACCATCAAGGGGATCCTGATGGCGTTGCCGCTACTCCTTTCGGGGATCGGTCTGGTGGCTTCCTTCGCGGGGATCCTCTCGATGCAGATCCTCAAGTCCTGGTCGCCGCAGGCGGCCCTGCGTTACTCGACCTTCATCGCCGCGGGGCTCTTTCTCGCGGGGGGCTATGCCGTCATCCGCAGCTACGACGTCAGCAACTCGGTCTTCTGGGCGGTGCTGTGGGGCACCGTGGGGGGGATCCTCATCGGTCTGATCACGGAGTACTACACATCGGCATCGCCGGTGCGTCGGATCGCCGAGGCGAGCAAGACAGGGCCGGCCACCAACATCATCTCCGGCCTGGCCATCGGGCTGGAGTCGGCGGCGGCGCCGGTGCTGGCCATCTGCGTGGCAATCTACATCGCCAACAACGTCGCGGGGCTCTACGGGATCGGGATCGCGGCGGTCGGGATGCTGGCAACGGTCGGCATCACGATGTCGGTGGACGCCTGCGGACCCATCGCGGACAACGCCGGCGGCATCTCCGAGATGTCCGCGCTCGGCCCCGAAGTGCGAAGGATCACCGACGGCCTCGACTCGCTGGGCAACACCACCGCGGCGATAGGCAAGGGGTTCGCCATCGGCTCGGCCGCCCTGACGGCCCTCGCGCTCTTCTCGGCCTTCTCCCAGGCGGTCAACGTGGGGCTCGCCGCGCGGGGCATGGAGGCCTTGAAGATCGAGATCACCGACCCGGGAGTGGTGATCGGCCTGTTCATCGGCGGCGTCATCCCCTTCATGATCGCCGCGCTGACGATGACCTCGGTGGGGCGCGCCGCCGGCAAGATGGTCGAGGAGATCCGCCGCCAGTTCCGCGAGATCCCGGGCCTGCTCGAGGGGCGCCCCGACGCGAAGCCCGACACCGCGCGTTGCGTGGACATCTCCACCACCGCCGCGCTCAAGGAGATGATCGTGCCCGGGTGCCTCGCCGTCGTGGCGCCGGTGACCGTCGGCTTCTGGCTCGGGCCCACGGCGCTGGGCGGGATGCTGGCCGGCGCGACCGTGACCGGCGTCCTTCTGGCGCTGATGATGGCCAACGCGGGGGGCGCCTGGGACAACGCGAAGAAGGCGATCGAGCGAGGCGAGATCCCCGGTGAGAGTAAGGGCACGAGCGCCCACGCCGCGGCGGTGGTGGGGGACACCGTCGGAGATCCCTTCAAGGACACCGCCGGCCCCTCGATGAACATCCTGATCAAGTTGATGTCGGTGGTGAGCCTCGTGATCGCGCCCCTGCTGGTGAAGTACCTATAGGAGGCGAGGGCGATTCACCGCGCGATCTTCTTCGCGTCCTCGAGAAACTGCCTGATGCCGCGTTCGGTGAGCGGATGCTGCTCCATCTGGCGGATCACCGAGAAGGGCACGGTGACCGCGTCGGCGCCGGCCAGCGCGCACTCGATTACGTGCACGGGATGGCGGAGGGACGCCGCGAGGATCGAGGTCTCTCCATCCACGTCGTGGTTGTAGATCGCGGCGATCTGCCGGATCATCTCCATCCCGTCGTACGCGATGTCGTCGAGGCGCCCCACGAAGGGACAGATCCAGGCCGCTCCCGCGCGCGCCGCCAGGATCGCCTGCGTCGGCGAGAAGACCAGCGTCATGGTCGAAGGGATCCCCTCGTCGGAGAGCGTTCTGCAGGCGATGAGGCCCTCGTGATTCAGAGGGATCTTCACATGCACGTTCTCGCCCCACCGGTGGAACTGCTTGCCCTCGGCGACGATCGCCTCGGCCGTCGTCGCGGTGACCTCGGCGTTGACCGGTCCACGAACGATCTCCGCGATGGCGCGGATCGTCTGTTCCAGGTTGACGCCCGCCTTCGCGATCAGCGTCGGGTTGGTGGTCACACCGTCGGCGCATCCGATGCGCCGGGCCTCGCGGATCTCGTTGACGTCGGCCGAGTCGATGAAGATCTTCATGGCTTTTTCCCCGTGAAGGCCGCGATCACCTCGGCCTTGATCCCTTTCTCCGCCAGCAACAGATCGATGAACTCGCGCACGGCCCCGTGACCGCCCGAGCGCTGGCAGACGTAGTCCACGTCGGACTTCACCTCGGCCACCGCGTTGGCCGGCGCCGCCGAGAACCCCGCCCGCCACAGCACCGGCAGGTCCTGCACGTCGTCGCCGATGTAGGCCACCTCGTTGGCGCCGATCTCCTCCTCGCGGAGGATCTCCTGCCATCCCTCGATCTTGGTGTGGAACCCCTGCTTGACCACGGGGATCGACAGCTCGCGCGCACGGCGCTCCACCATTGGCGAGGAACGGCCCGTGAGGATGCCCACCCGGAAGCCGGCCTTGATCGCCATCGTGATCCCCATGCCGTCCTGGATGTGGAACCGCTTCAGCTCCGTGTCGGGCCCCTTGTAGATGATGCCACCGTCGGTGAGCACGCCGTCCACGTCCATCACGATCATGCGGATGGGCGTGACCTTCCCGTCGTACATCCTCACCGCGCCGACTCCGCCTCGCGCACGACCTGGGCGATCCGGAGCGCGTGGGACAGCATCCACTCCATCCGCCCCAGGGGGAACTGGCTCGCGGCGTCGCACAGCGCGGCGGGCGGGTCAGGATGGGTCTCCATGAAGAGGGCGTCGCAGCCGGCCGCGACGCCGGCGCGCGCGAGATGGGGGATGAACTGGGGCTCGCCCCCTTTCGGGTCCTTCGAGGGCATGCCGTAGAGCCGCACGCTGTGCGTGGCGTCGTAGATCACCGGCGCCCCCAGCTCCTTCATCACGGGGATGGCGATGAAGTCGTTGACCAGGCGGTTGTAGCCGAACGACGAGCCCCGCTCGGTCACCAGGACGTCCGCGCACCCGACCGACCGCAGCTTCCCGACGGCGCTGCCCATGTTGTGCGGCGCGAGGAACTGACCCTTCTTGACGTTGACCGGCCGTCCCGAGCGGCCCGCCGCCAGCAGCAGGCTCGTCTGCTGGCAGAGGTAGGCCGGGATCTGGATCAGGTCCAGCACCTCGGCCGCCGCTTCCACGTCGCTTTCGCGATGCACGTCGGACGTGACCGGCACGCCGAACGTCTGCTTCACGCGGGCGAGGAGCTTCAGCCCTTTCTCCAGGCCCGGGCCCCGGTAGAACTCGGCCGTGGAGCGGTTGTCCTTCTCGTAGGACGACTTGAAGATGAGCGGGATGCCGACCCGCCGCGCGATTGCGACGAGGGTCTCCGCGGTGCGCATCATCAGGTCGTCGGCCTCGATGACGCAGGGCCCCGCGATGAGCGCCAGCGGCCGCCCTTCACCGACGGTGATGCCCGAGACGGTCGCGCGACGCGGGCCCGATGACGCGGAGGTTGCCATGGTCGGGCCAGTATACAATACGCGGCCACGAGGTCCCGCACCCGATGTCTCTGACAGCCGGCACACGGCTCGGTCCCTACGAGATCGTCTCGCCTCTCGGCGCGGGCGGGATGGGCGAGGTCTACCGCGCGCGCGACACGCGGCTCAACCGTGACGTCGCCGTCAAGGTGCTCCCGCCTGGCGCCGCCGACCGCGCGGATCTGCGCGAACGCTTCGAGCGCGAGGCGCGCGCGGTCTCCAGCCTGAACCACGCCCACATCTGCGCGCTCTACGACATCGGGCGCGAAGGCGACGCCGATTACCTCGTCATGGAGTACCTCGAAGGAGAGACGCTCGCCGCGCGCCTCGCGAGGGGCTCTCTCCCCATCGAGCACGCGCTCCGCATCGCCGTGGAGATAGCCGACGCGCTCGATCGCGCGCACCGGCAGGGGGTCGTGCATCGCGACCTCAAGCCCGCCAACATCATGCTGACGGCCAGGTCGGGAGCCAAGCTGCTCGACTTCGGTCTGGCCAAGGCGCACATCGCCGGCGCCGCCGGTTCCGCGCTGACCGCGATGCCTACCGGTGGCCCGGACCTCACGGCCGAGGGGACGATCCTGGGGACCCTCCAGTACATGGCCCCCGAACAGCTCGAAGGCAGGGAGGCCGACGCCCGCACGGATATCTTCGCGCTGGGGCTGGTCCTCTACGAGATGCTGACCGGGCGCAGGGCGTTCGAGGGGAGGAGCCAGGCCAGCCTCATCGCGGCGATCCTCGAGCGCGAGCCCGCTCCGATCTCCGCGGTCCAGCCGATGACGCCCCCCTCGCTCGATCGGCTCGTCAGGACCTGCCTCGCCAAGGACCCCGAGGACCGCTGGCAGACCGCCCACGACGTGATGCTCGAGATGAGATGGATCGCGGAGGGAGGATCCCAGTCTGGAATCGCGATCCCGGCCGCGCGGGCCCCATCACGCCGCCGCGAAGCGTTCGCATGGGCACTCGCCGGCCTCGCCCTTGCGGCTTCCCTCTTCGCCTTCCGGCTGCGAGGCGCGCCGGACCCCGACCTCGTCGTGCGCAGCTCCATCGCGCCGCCGGCCGGCTTCTCGTTCAGTTTTGTCAACGATGACTCGGCCTCGCTCAGCATCTCGCCCGATGGGCGACTCCTCACCTTCGCCGCCCGCGGCCCCGGTGGACGGAGCTCATTGTGGCTCCGTTCCCTCGATGAGTTCACGGCGAAGCCGCTGCCCGGCACGGAAGGAGCCATGTCTCCCTTCTGGTCCCCCGACAGCCGCTTCATCGGGTTCTTCGAGGGAGGCAAGCTCAAGAGAATCCCGCTGGCCGGCGGTCCCGCCGTCACGATCTGCGACGCGGGGGACCCGCGGGGGGCCACGTGGAACCACGACGGCGTGATCGTGTTCGAGCCCCACTGGCGCGAGCCCCTCTACAAGGTCGCGGCCACCGGTGGCCTCCCCGAGCCCGTCACGAAGCTCGACGAGACGAGATCCGAGACGACGCACCGCTGGCCCTGGTTCCTGCCCGATGGGCGGCATTACCTCTACCTGGCCGGAAGCCACAGCGCCGAAGTGCAGAGCCCCCTCAACACCATCTACGTCGCCTCGCTCGATTCCCCCGAGCGCAAAGCCCTCCTGAGCGCCCGCTCCAACGCGATCTACGTCAAGGGCCACCTTCTCTACCTCAAGGACAACTACCTCGTGGCTCAGGCTTTCGACCCTGAGCGACTGGAGCTTCGGGGAGAGCCGGTCACGCTCGCCGATGGGGTGGAGTACATCGCCGGATACTTCAGGGCCGTGTTCGCCGCCTCCGAGAACGGGACGCTGCTGTTCGCCCCCTCCGGCCAGGCGACGAAAAGGCAGCTCGCCTGGCATGACCGGACCGGCAGGCTCCTCGGCACGCTGGGGGATCCCGACATCTACCTCGGGCTGCGCCTGTCGCCCGACGGCCAGAGGGTCGCCGTGAGCATCGGCGATCCTCCCGACATCTGGATCTATGAGATCTCACGGGGCATCAGGACGCGCCTGACGACCCATGGGATGTCCGAGTTTGGCCCCGTCTGGTCCCCCGACGGCCGTCGCATCCTCTACTTGTCCGATCGGAACATCGCCTCCGACATCTTCGCGATGCCGACCGATGGGGCCGGCCGGGAGGAGCCGGTGCTCCAGACTCCCGACTTCGAGGAGCCCTCGGACTGGTCCAGGGACGGGAGGCTGCTCGCCTTCGATCACGCGCGACCGCGCGGCGGCGGGCACAACGACATCTGGATCCTTCCGATGACGGGAGACCGAAAGCCCTACCCCTACCTGGAAACGGAATTCGATGAGCGGTTCGCCGTTTTCTCGCCCGATCAGAGGTGGATCGTCTACACCTCGGACGAATCGGGCAGGAGCGAATGCTACGTCAGACCGTTTCCATTCGCCGCGGGCAAGTGGCAGGTGTCGACCGCCGGGGCGGAAGGCGCGTGCTGGTGGCGCGGCGACGGCAAGGAGATATTCTACGGCGCCCCGGACGGCTCGGTGATGTCGGTGGCGGTCACGACTCAGCCGGCGTTTCTCGCTCAGGCAGCGCGGCCTCTGTTCCGGCTCGAGGGGATCGACAGCATCGACAGCACCGCCGACGGCCAGCGGTTCCTCCTCACCCGGCGGGAATCCGAAGCGGGACGCCCGCCCATCTCGCTCATTCTGAACTGGTTTGCGGGGTCGAAGCGTCGCTCCGGCTCGTGATAACATTGCAACCCTTTGCAGGAGGCGGCGTTGCGGTTGACATCGGACGTGGGCGAGCGTGCCCGCCGGATCAAGCTCATATTGATGGACGTGGACGGAGTCCTGACCGACGCGCGCATCATCCTGCAGGCCGAGGTGGACGAGGCCAAGGGGTTCGACGCGCGCGACGGGGTGGGGATCAGACTGGCGCAGCGCGCCGGACTCCTGACCGGTGTCATCACGGGACGGCTCAGCATCGCCACCTCGCGCCGGACGCGGGAGCTGAGAATGGAGGAGTTCCATCAGAAGGTCTTCCGCAAGACCGACGTCCTCGAGGCGATCCTCAAGGCACGCAGGATGACCGAAGATCAGATCTGCTTCATCGGAGATGACCTCGTGGACGTGCCCGTCATGAAGCGCGCCGGGCTGGCGGCTTGCCCCGGCGACGCCCGGCTGCCGGCGCGGCGCGTCGCGCACTTCGTCACATCGGAGCAGGGCGGGCGTGGAGCGGTGCGCGAGGTGATCGAGTTCATCCTCAAGGCCCAGGGCCTCTGGGCCAGGGTCACGGCGGACTATCTGTAGGGGGTCACGATGCCGTTCATGCGCTTCCTCGCCCTCATCCTGATCATCGTACTGTTCTGCGCGGCCCTGGTCTTCGCCTACCAGAACAAGGACCAGACGGCCTCGCTGACCTTCGGCTCGATCACCACCGATCCGCTGTCGGTCTTCATCATCATCCTGGGCGCCTTCCTCGTGGGTGTCGTGTTCACCAGCATCATCGGCATCATCGAAGGCATGAAGCTGAGGCTCTCCAACGCCCGCCTCAAGCGCAAGGTCAAGAAGCTGCAGGCGGAAGTCGACGCCCTGCGCAACCTTCCCTTGACCGGGCCGACCGACATGGATCGCTCCGCCGCCCCCGATCTCTCCGACGAGGACAGCGCCCTCTGAGATGGCCGCGCTCCCACCAACCCTGACTCCGACCATGCTGGGGATCGGGCTTTCCCTGGCGGCGGGAGGGTTTGCGGTCGGCTGGGGGGCGGCGCGGCTGCTGCGCTGGTGGAATCGGGACGAGGCGGAGGTCAACGAGGACTTCGCCCGTCTCTACTCCGAGGGGATCACCCACTACATCGCCGGACGCCGCGACGAGGCGATCGAGGAGCTCACGCGCGCCGCGCGCCTCCGCACGGACGTGGTGGGCCTCTACCTCATACTCGGAGACCTCTACCGCGCGAAGGGGCTCTTCGACCGGGCCATCCGGGTCCACTCGGGGCTCCTGGGGCGGCAGGAGATCACGAGGGCCGAGAGGGCGCAGGCCTGCGCCAGCCTGGGAGAGGACTTCAGGACGGCCGGTCTCGTGGACCGAGCCCGTGAGTCGTTCGGCAAGGCCCTCGAGCTCGACTCGCGCAACCTGCCGGCGCTCAGGGCGATGTCGCGCTTCTGCATCGAGGAGCGCCAGTGGGAGAAGGCACTCGAGCTGGAGGAGCAGATCATCCGGCTCGACCGAACCCGGAAGAATCGGCCGCTGGCCTTCATTTACAACGAGATCGGCCGCGAGCACCTGCGGCAGGACAACGAGCGGCTGGCGATGCGCCACTTCCAGAAGGCGATCGCGGTTGACGAGTGTACGTTCCCGGCACATATCTTCCTGGGCGACCTCTATTACAAGGAGGGCAAGCTCAGGAAGGCGGTGGAGCACTGGGAGCGGATCGTGGATCTCGAGCCGCGCCACCTGCACCTCGTGTTCGATCGGCTCGAGCACGCCTACGCGGAGCTGGGGATGGCGGGCAACGTGGACGAGATATGCCGCCGGGTCGCCCAGCGTGATGAGAACGATTGGCGGGCGAGGGTCCTGCTGGCGCGACTGGAGATTGGCCGCAGCGATCTGGAATCGGCCTACCGGTACCTGCTCGAGGCGGCACGGGTTTTCCCGCAGTCGCTCACGGTTCAACAGGAGCTGTGGAAGCTGACCCTGGGGCGTGGCCTGGACCGGAGGCAGATCCAGGGTTATCTGGATCTGACGAAAGGGGTCAATGAGTTCGCCGACCCGTTCGTCTGCGGGACATGCCGCTTCAGGTCGCTCGAGTATCTCTGGCGCTGTCCGCAGTGCTACGAGTGGGACACCTTCACGGAAGAGAGGCCGGGAGCCGCGACATGGTGATGAAGAGCCTGAAGGAGCCGGGCAGCGTCGGGCCGCTGACCCTTCCCACCCTGATCCAGGGGCTCTGCGGCGAGCGGGAGACCGGAACCCTCGTCCTGAAGGACGACGCCATCGAAAGGACGCTCTACTTCGACACCGGACGCGTCGTCTTCGCAACTTCCAACGATCCGGACGACCGGCTCGGCCAGCTCCTGTTCCGCCACGGGATGATCTCCCTGACGACACTCAAGGAAGCGGCCGCCGTCTCCAGCTTCCATGGCAAGCGGATGGGGACCGTGCTGGTGGGGATGATGGCGATCAGGCCCCAGGACCTGATCTGGGGCGTCACCGAGCAGGTCAAGCAGATGGTCCTGAGCCTCTTCCAGTGGACACGCGGTTGCTACACCTTCGAAGCGGGGCCGCTCCCCTCCGAAGAGGTGATCACGCTCAAGATGCCGACCCCCGACCTGGTGATGGCGGGCATCAAGAGCATCGACGCCTGGTCGCGCATCGAGGCCGCGGTGGGGGATCTGGAGACCCGCTACCAGCCCAGCTCGAGGCTCCAGGAGCTCTCGAAGGAGCTGACACTTTCGCTCGATGAGTGGACCCTCCTGTCCCGGTGCGAATCGGGCGCCACGCTCGGCCAGATCTGCGAGGTCTCGCCCGCCAATGATTTCGAGGTCTGCCGGCTGATCTGGGCATTCATGGTCACGGGGCTTCTGCTCAAGCAGGAGGCGGCCCAGGCCGGTACCATCTCGTGATCCCCGGGCGCGCGCTCGTCATCTCGTTGATGCCGGCCCTGCTCCTGGCCCTGTTGGCCGTCTCCCCACCGGCCAGGTCCGATGCCACGCCGGCCGCGCCCCGCCGGATGATCGGCGTGGTGAGGATCAAGGAGGTCCTTCACACCCCCGAGCACGCGCTTCCGCCGGGCCAGCCCGAAGCCTACTTTCCCGACAACGGGGCCGGCAAGATCCTCTACTTCCGGGCCGGCGACGCCCCTGGAGAGGACACGGCCCTCGTGGTGAGCCGCCAGCTCGTGCAGGCCGGCCCGGCGGCCTCCGGTTCGCTCTCGGTCGAGGGGTTCAGGTTCGGCGGCGCGCCCGGAGAGGTGCCTCTGAGCTTCGCCCGCAAGGCCATCCTGGCGCTTGATCCGTCCACGGGCGACGTCACCTTGAGCATCGAGGGCCGGGACCTTATTTTGAAACCGGGAGCCGGGACGGTGCATATCAAGGACGACCGCTTCGATCCCATGGTGAAGGTGGACGGACATGACGTGACCCGCTATGGTCTGTTTGCCAGAAACGATGGATTGTTTCCGGCTGGTGCGTTCACGCTGACTGCGGTCGGACAAGGGGCGTCGGCTCCTTGACCGGTCCGGGATCTGATGGTAGCTTAAGACTTTACGTCAACGGAGTTCTCCTTCATGTCAGAGCATGCTGATCGGTCGGGCGGACCAGGGCTCGCGCGAAAACTCAACTTCCTCCTGCTCACTTTCGTGATTTCCGCGGTGGTCGTCTTCGCGATGGTGGCCGCCGGCGGCAGGGCTGACGGTGTGAGCGCCGTCGCGGCGGCCGGCGCCGAGCCCCAGGGCGGCGAAGCCAAGGTCGTCCCGGCGCAGCGCAGCGATGATCGCGAGCTGGTTATCCCGCCCGCGCAGAGAAAGGGGCCCGATCCGAGCCTCTACCTGCCAAACATCGCCGACATCGTCGACCGCGCCAACCCGGCCGTCGTCAACATCCGCGCCACCGAGATCATCCGGCCCGGCACGCGCAAGCGTCGCCCGAGCAACGACCCATTCGAGTTCTTCTTTCCGCGCCCCGACGGTCGCTCGCCTCACGGCGGCATGGACGACGATGACGACGATCAGCGGCAGGACAGCGGCGGCTCCGGCTTCGTCGTCTCGGAGGACGGCTTCGTGATGACGAACTATCACGTCATCGAGGACGCCGACAAGATCATCGTGCAGCTAACCGACGACAGCCACGAGTACGAGGCGAAGGTGATCGGCACGGACCCGCAGACCGATCTGGCCCTGCTCAAGATCGACGCTCGCTCCAAGCTCCACACCATCCCGATGGGAGATTCGGACCACCTGCGGGTCGGTGAGTGGGTCATCGCGATCGGCAACCCTCTGGCCTACGACCATACCGTGACCGTTGGGGTCGTTTCGGCCAAGGGGCGCAAGCTGGTCGGGCTGTCGCGGGACGTCTCGCTCGACAACTACATCCAGACCGACGCGGCCATCAACCGGGGCAACTCGGGGGGGCCGCTGCTGAATCTCAAGGGCGAGGCGGTCGGCATCAACTCGGCCATCAGCGTCGCCGGCCAGGGGATCTCCTTCGCGATCCCGATCAACATGGCGCGCGACGTGATGTCCCAGCTCCGCGACAAGGGGAAGGTCTCGCGAGGCTTCCTCGGCGTGACGATCCAGGACGTCCAGCAGGAGATGAAGCCCGAGGAGCGCGAGTACTGGGGCCTCGACGGGCGCCGCGGCGCCTTCATCCAGTCGGTCACCCCGAACCTGCCCGCCGAGCGCGCGGGGCTCAAACCCGGTGACGCGGTCGTGTCGGTTGACGGCGTACAGCTCACCGGCAGCGACGACCTGATCCGGACGATCTCCGGCAAGGCCCCGGGATCCCAGGTGGCCCTGGGGATCGTGCGCGACGGCAAGGACAAGAAGCTCGTGGCCGAGCTGATCGACAGACCCGATCAGGTCGCGCGGGCCAACCGTCAGGAGCCGGAGTCGCAGCCCGACAGGCCCGGATCCGACAGACGCTCCGGGATCACCGTGGAGGACATCTCGCCGGACGCACGCCGCGAGTATCGCATCCCGTCCGAGACGGCGGGTGTCGTGGTGACCCACATCTCGCAGGTGAGCTCCGCGTGGGAGAAGGGGCTGCGCGAGGGAGACGTCATCGTCCAGGTCAACCGGCGCCCCGTCTCCACGATCGAGGAGTACCGGGCCGTGGTCGAGCCGATCAAGCCAGGGGACCTGATGACCCTGTACGTGGTGACTCCGGGAGTGACCGCGGGGCGTTTCATCACGCTGCGCGTCGGAGAGGAATGACGGGAACCGCCACGCTTCCTGCCTCATGAAACCGCACGTGCTGGTCGTCGATGACGAGCCGTCGATCCGCGCCAGCCTGAAGATGATCCTCCAGCACGCCGGATACCGGTTCTCGGAGGCGTCATCCGGTCAGGACGGTCTCGAGAAGATCGCCTCCGAGGATCCCGACGTCGTCATCCTCGACGTCAAGATGCCCGTGATGGACGGGCTCGACGTGCTGGAGACGCTCCGCCGGCAGGGCGATGACGTGCCGGTCATCGTCGTCTCCGGTCACGGGGACATCGAGACGGCGGTGCGCGCCGTCAAGCTCGGCGCCTTCAACTTCGTCGAGAAGCCGTTCGGGGAGGAGCGGGTCCTTGTCGAGATCCGCAATGCCCTGGAGCAGCGCCGTCTGAGGAGACGGGCCGAGACGCTCGAGCTGGAGTACGAGAAGCAGTTCGAGATGATCGGCGAGTCCAAGCCGATCCAGGACCTCCGCGGCGCCATCCAGAAAGCCGCGCCCACCCAGGCCACCGTCCTGATCACGGGGGAGAGCGGCAGCGGCAAGGAACTCGTGGCCCGCGCCATCCACCGCAACAGCGGGCGCAGGGACGCCCCCTTCATCCGGGTCAACTGCGCCGCCATCCCCGAGGACCTGATCGAGAGCGAGCTGTTCGGCCACGAGCGCGGCTCCTTCACCGGCGCCACCGCGCGGCAGACGGGGAAGTTCCTCCAGGCCGACCACGGGACCATCTTCCTCGACGAGGTGGGGGACATGAGCCCGAGGACGCAGGCCAAGGTCCTGCGAGCCCTCGAGACCGGAGAGATAGAGCCGGTGGGCGCGGCCCGGGTGATCGTGGTGGACGTCCGGGTCATCGCCGCCACCAACAAGGACCTGGCCGCCGAGATCCGGCGCGGGGCCTTCCGGGAGGATCTCTTCTTCCGGCTCAGCGTGGTGCCGATCGAGTGCCCGCCGCTGCGGAAGCGGGCGTCGGACATCCCGATCCTCGTGGAGCACTTCAGGGCGGGCAGCGCCTCCCATTTCACCCCCGAGGCGCTCGCGGCGCTGGCGCGGTGCCCCTGGAAGGGCAATATTCGCGAGCTGCGCAACGTGGTCGAGAGGCTCCTGATCATGGCCCCACGCGAGTCGATCGGTGTGGACGACCTTCCGGCCGAGCTGAGAGGCGCGGCCGCCCGCGGCGCGCTCGAGGAGGCCGCGGTCGGATCGGGGGCCGGTTCGGCTTCCGGCGCGTCCGACAGTCTCGCCGCGCGGGCCGCCGCTCTGGCGACCTCGCACGTCTCGCTGAAGGACTTCAAGGAAACGTCCGAGAAGGAGTTCATCCTGGCCATGCTCGAGAGAAACGGCTGGAACATCTCGAGGACCGCCAAGGAGATCGACACTCCCCGCAGCAACCTTTACAAGAAGCTCGAGCAGTACGGCATCAGCAAGGAGAGGATCTCGGAAGAGGAATGACCGTCCCCGGGCTTTTCGACCGCTCCATCGCCGCACATCCTCGCGACCCGGCCGTGAGCCACTGGACGCCCCGCTTCGAGCGGAAGGTCTCGAGCGAGGAGCTGGCGCGGCGGGTGGCGCGGGTCGCCGCGGGGCTCATCGCGCTGGGCCTCAAGAAGGGGGACCGCGTGGTGCTCATCTCGGAGAACCGGCCCGAGTGGGCGATCGCGGACCACGCCACCCTGTTCGCGGGAGGCATCCTGGTCCCCGTCTACACGAATCTGACGGTCCCCCAGCTCAACTACATCCTCGAGAACTCGGGGGCGCGCGTCGCCATCGCCTCCACGCAGGCGCTGCTCGAGAAGCTCATGGCCGCCGCGCGCGGCGTCCGCGGACTCACCCAGCTCATCGTGATCGACGAGAGCGCCGCTGCCGAGGACGTCATGCACCTGGAATCGGTGGCCGCGATGGGAGACGATCTCATGGCCCGAGCGCCTTCGGCCTGGCGCGAGCCGGCCTCGCGGCTCAAGCCCGAGGACGTGGCCACGATCATCTACACCTCCGGCACGACCGGCCCTCCCAAAGGGGTGATGCTCTCGCACGGCAACATCACCTCGAACGTCGAGGCCCTCTGCACCGTCCTGGACTTCCGGGCCACCGACACGGCGCTCTCGTTCCTGCCCCTGTGCCACATCACCCAGAGGATCGCCGATTACTGCTACTTCCGGCAGGGCACGCGAGTCGTCTACGTCGGGCTGGAGGACCTGTCGGCCTGTCTGAGCCTCGTGCGACCCACCACCTTCCCCGGCGTGCCCCGCGTGTTCGAGAAGGCGCGCGACTCGATCCTGACGAAGGTCGGGGCCAGGTCCGCGCCGGCGCGGGCGATCTTCAGGTGGGCGCTCTCGATCGGCGTCCAGATGGCGCGCTGCCGCATCGAGGAGCGCGAGCCGGGAGGCCGGCTGCGGGCGCGGCACGCCCTCGCCGATCGCCTCGCGTTGTCGCGCGTGCGCCGCGGCCTGGGGGGGCGCCTGCGCTTCGTGGTCTGCGGCGGGGCCCCGCTCAACCCCGGGCTGATGGAGTTCTTCCTCGCCCTGGGCCTGCCGATCCTCGAAGGGTACGGCCTCACCGAGACCACGATCCTGACGATCAACCGCGAGGAGGGCCCCAGACCCGGCACGGTCGGCCCTCCGGTCCCGGGCGTCGAGCTGCGGATCGAGGCCGACGGGGAGATCCTCGCCAGGGGGCCCGGCGTCGGACGCGGCTACTACCTCGACGTGAAGAGGACCGAGGAGGCGTTCGGTGGCGGCTGGTTCCGCACGGGCGATCTCGGCCGATTCGACGAGCGCGGCGCCCTGATCATCAGCGGCCGGAAGAAGGAGCTGCTGATCACCTCCGGGGGAAAGAAGATCTCCCCTGCCCTCATCGAGCAGGATATCCTGGCCAACAACCTGGTGTCGCAGGTGGTCCTCGTGGGGGACGGCAGGAAGTTCGTCACCGCGCTGATGGTTCCCGACAGGACGAGGCTGCTGGCGCAGTGCCGGGAGCTCGGCCTGGCGCAGGAGAACCACATCCCCTACGAGGCGCTCCTCCAGAAGAAGGAGGTCCGCGACCTCTTCGGCGCCATCATCGAGCAGAGCAACCTCGGGCTCGCGCGGTTCGAGCAGATCAAGAAGTTCGTGCTGATCCCCTCCGAGTTCACACTGGACGGGGGGGAGCTCACCCCCACGCTGAAGATCAAACGCAGGGTTGTCGAGGAGAAGTACCGCGATCTGATCGATTCGCTGTACGCCGACGCGCCGAAGGAGGCGTGACGATGCCCGAGCCCCGCGTCGTGATCGCCGGCGGAGCGCGCACACCCTTCGCGAAGGCGGGCACCGCCCTGCGCAGGATGACCGCGCGGGAGCTTGGCGTTGCCGCCCTGCGCGAGGCGATCGCCCGCTCGGGTCTGGTGCCAGCCGAGATCGACGCGGTGATCGTGGGCAACGTGGGCTCCCCCGCCGACTCCTCCAACATCGCGCGCGTGATCGCGGTGCAGGCGGGCGTGCCGGAATCGGCGCCCGCGCACACCGTGAACCGCAACTGCGCCTCGGGGATGGAGGCGATCGCGCAGGCCGCGCACCTGGTGGCCTCGGGGCAGGCGCGGGTCGTGGCGGCCGGCGGCGTCGAGTCGATGTCCAACGTCCCGCTCCTGCTTCCCGAGGAGCTCAAGGACATCCTCACGGCGGCGCGCCGCGCCAAGTCGCTCCCCGGCCGCCTGGCGGCCTGGGCCCGCCTGCGTCCCCGGCACCTCGCGCCGACCTCGGGGCTGGAGGCCGGCCTCGTCGATCCTCTGTGCGGCCTCAACATGGGACAGACCGCCGAGGTGCTGGCCGCGGAGTTCGGAATCACGCGCGAGGCGCAGGACCGGTTCGCGCTCGAGAGCCACCGCCGTGCCACGGCCTCCGCCGACCGGCTGCGGGAGGAGATGACGCCGCTCTTCGCGTCGGGAGGGCGCGGCACCGTGGGCAGCGCGCTGCACGAGGACGTCGGCCCTCGTGCGAACCAGACGATCGAGGCGCTGGCCCGGCTCAAGCCCTGGTTCGATCCCCATCGGGGCACCGTCACGGCTGGCAACTCGTCGCCGATCACCGACGGGGCCGCGGCGGTGGTGGTCGCCTCGGAAGAGACGCTGCGCGCGCTGGCCGGCGGGGTCCGCCCCCTCGCCCGCGTCAGATCGTGGGCCAGCGTGGGGGTCTCCCCGCGGCGCATGGGGCTGGGGCCCGCCCGCGCGGTGCCGGCCGCGCTGCGGAAGGCGGGGGCCGGCCTGGCCGACATCGACTTGATCGAGATCAATGAAGCCTTCGCGGCCCAGGTCCTCGCCTGCGTGACGGCGATGGCCTCGGCCGAGTTCGCGCGCCGGGAGCTGGACCTCGATGCCCCCGTGGGTGAGCTGCGCCCGGAGCGCACCAACGTGAACGGCGGCGCCATCGCGCTGGGCCATCCGGTCGGCGCTTCCGGGGCGCGCCTCGTCCTGACGCTCGCCATGGAGATGCGCCGCCGCGGGGCCGGCCTGGGTCTCGCGACCCTCTGCGTGGGAGGCGGGCAGGGCTCCGCCATCGTGCTGGAGTCGGTGTGATCGATCTGACGATCGATCCGAGCGGCACCGCGCGCATCCTGTTCGACGATCCGGGCGAGAAGGTCAACATTCTGACCGAGGCTTCCCTGTCGGAGCTTTCGGAGATCCTCTCGCGCCTCGAGTCGGCATGCCGCGACCGGACCCTTCGCTGCGTGGTGATCGCCAGCGCCAAGAAGGGGGTCTTTCTCGCGGGCGCGGACGTGAAGGCCTTCGTCGGCGTTTCCCTGACGGGGGACGCCATGGGCGCCGCGCGCATGGCGGCGGTGGGTCAGCGTCTCTTCTCCCGCATCGCGGCGCTGCCCGCGCCGGTGGTTGCGGCGATCAACGGAGCCTGTCTGGGCGGCGGGCTGGAGCTGGCCCTGGCCTGCACCGGGCGCATCGCGGCCGACAGTCTCGATGTCACGCTCGGGCTGCCTGAGGTGAGGCTCGGGCTGATCCCGGGATGGGGCGGCACGCAGCGCCTCCCGCGGCTGGTCGGCCTGACCCGCGCCCTCGATCTCATTCTCACCAGTCGCAGCCTCACGGGGCGCCAGGCGCTCCGGCTCGGTCTGGTTGACGCCGTCGTACCCGCCGAGGGGCTCGAGTCGGCGGCCCTCTCCGAGGCGCTCCGGCTCGCCGCGGGGGGAGGAGCCCGGCGTCCGGCCTGGCCTCTCCTCGACAGGCTTCCGGGCGGGTACGCCCTGACCTTCGCGGTCGCCCGGCGGAAGGCCTCCGCGCAGGCGAAGGGGCGCTATCCCGCCCCGCTCGCTGCCATCGAGTCGATCCGGCACGGGCTTTCCGCCGGGATCGAGAAGGGCCTCTCGCGGGAGGCCGAGCTGGTGGGCCGGCTGCTGGTGGGCGAGGTCTCCAGGAACCTCGTGGGGATCTTCCTCGCCAGCCGGGCCGCGACCTCCTCATCATCCTCAGCTTCGGGCGGGGCCCCCGCTTCGATCGACCGGATCGGGGTGGTGGGGGCCGGCACCATGGGAGGCGGGATCGCCGCCGTGGCCGCGATGTCGGGCATCGCCGTCCGCCTCAAGGACGTGAACGCGGAGGCGCTCTCACGCGGGATGAAGCAGGTGGCGGGGGCGGCAGCCGACGCCGCCCGGAAGGGACGCCTGCCCCGCCACGAGGTCGAGCGTCGCGCGGCGCTGGCGGGCGCCGGGGTGGACTGGTCGGGCTTTTCCCGGTGCGGTCTGGTGCTCGAGGCGGTGGTGGAGGACCTGGAGGTGAAGCGGCAGGTGCTGGGCGACGTCGAGAAGCTCACGGGCCCCGAGGCCATCTTCGCGACCAACACCTCCTCGCTCCCCGTGGCCGCCATCGCTCAGGGCGCGGCCCGGCCTGGACGGGTCCTGGGCCTTCACTTCTTCAACCCGGCCGAGAAGATGCCGCTGGTGGAGGTCGTGCGCGCGCCCGCCACCGAGGATTCGGCCGTGGAGGCGGTGGTGGCGCTGGCGCGCCGCATGGGAAAGACCCCCGTGGTGGTGAAGGACACCCCCGGCTTCATCGTAAACAGGATCCTGATGCCCTATCTGTCGGGCGCCATGGAGAGGCTGGGCGCGGGGCTCGACATCGGCGCGATCGACGCTGAAATGGTCCGCTTCGGGATGCCCATGGGGCCCTTCGCGCTGCTGGACCGGATCGGCATCGACGTGGCGGCCAAGGTGGCCGACGTACTGAAGGCGGCCTTCCCCTCGACCCGCGCGGAAGCGTCGGCGGGGCCGGCCCTCCTGCACGCGATGATGCAGGCGGGGCTGCTCGGCGCCAAAGCGGGCAGAGGGTTCTACCGGTACCGGGGAAAGGACGGCTCCAGGAACGCCGGATCCTCCCCCGAGCTGGCGCCGCTCGTCCGGACGACATATCGTCCCCTTGCGCGGGAGGGACCCGGCGCGACCGGCGTGGCCGACATGCTGGTGGATGTCATGGTCAACGAAGCGGCCCTTCTTCTCGAGGAGCGCGCGGTGGAATCGCCAAGAGTCATCGACCTCGCCATGGTGCTCGGCGCCGGCTTTCCGCCTTTCAGGGGCGGGCTGCTGCGCCACGCCGACGCGGTGGGGCGCGGGGTCATCGCGGATCGTCTGGCCTCGCGCGGCCTGACGCCGGCGGCGACGCTTTCGCGGGAGGGACGGTTCTATCCATGAGAATCCTCTACCTGTGCACCGGCAACTCGGCGCGCAGCCTCATGGCGGAGGCATTCACGAAGGAGATGCTTCCGAAGGAAGCCCCCATCGAGGTCTTCAGCGCCGGAACTCACCCGAAAGGGATCCACCGCGAGACGGTCGCCGTCATGAAGGAAGCCGGCGTCGACATGGCCTCCTACCGATCGAAATCGACCGCCGAGGTCCCCTGGGACTCCATCGACCTGGTCGTCACCTTGTGCGATGATGCCCGGCGGAACTGCCCCGCGCCGCCGTCCGGCGCTCACCGGATCCACTGGGGGTTGAAGGATCCGGACGCGGCCACCGGCACACCGGAGCAGATCCACGAGAGCTTCCGGGCCGTGCGCGACGAGGTCCGCACCTGCGTCAAGAGACTGATGTTCGAGCTGGCGACCACCCGGACACTGCGCAACGGAGCCTAGAGCCCTCACCCATGCCCGTCCGATCGTTCATGCGGTCGATCTTCGAGGGGAGGATCGAGGGGGATCTGATCTTCCCCTACCCCGCGGTCGCCGAGTCCGAGCGCGAGAACCTCGAGCTGATCCTCGAATCGGTGCGCCGGTTCGCCTCGCGCGGGATCGACGCCAGACGCATCGACGAGGAGGAGACGCTGCCGGCGGGCGTCCTGGCCGGCATGGCGGAGCTGGGACTCTTCGGCCTGACCATACCCGAGGAACACGGCGGGTTCGGCCTCTCGATGACGGCCTATGGGCGGGTGATGTCGGAGCTCGCCGTCCACTGCGGGTCGAGCGCCGCCACGCTGGGCGCCCACCTGGGGATCGGCTGCAAGGGGATCGTCCTGTTCGGCACGGATGAGCAGAAGCGCCGGTACCTTCCCGCCTGCGCGAGCGGCGAGACGATCGCCGCCTTCTGCCTCACCGAGCCCACCTCGGGGTCCGACGCGGCGAGCATCGTCTCGCGGGCCGAGTTCGACGCCGCCGCCGGCCAGTGGGTCCTCAACGGCGCCAAGCAGTGGATCACCAACGGCGGGATCGCGGGGATCTTCACCGTCTTCGCCCAGACCGAGACCGCCAGGAAGGAACGCGCGATGTCGGCCTTCATCCTGACGCGCGGCATGCCCGGGCTCCAGAGCGGCAAGCCCGAGAAGAAGCTGGGGCTGCGGGGCTCCTCAACCACCGACGTCGTCATGGAGAACGTCCGGGTGCCGGCCGGCGCGCTCCTGGGGGAGCGCGGAAGCGGCTTCAAGATGGCGATGGAGATCCTCAACCAGGGGAGGCTCTCGCTGGCCGCCGCCTGCGTGGGCCCGTCGAAGGAGCTGATCGCCAGGTCGGCCTCCTTCGCGAAGGGCCGCCGGGCGTTCGACCACAACGTGGCGGATTTCGAGATGATCAAGGCCAAGTTCACCGAGATGGTGCTCGACACCTACGCGATGGAGTCGATGGTGGGGATCACGACCCACCTCGCCGACGAGGCGGGCGGCGCGGCGGCGATCGACTTCTCGCTGGAGTCCGCCCTGTGCAAGATACAGGCGTCCGAGGCGCTGTGGCGCACGGTGAATCACGCGGTTCAGATCAATGGCGGGTTCGGCTACATGCGCGAGTATCCCTTCGAGCGCGTCCTGCGCGACGCGCGCATCAACCCAATCTTCGAAGGGACCAACGAGATCCTCCGGCTCTTCGTGTCGCTGGCCGGAATGCAGGGGCCCGGGCGAACGCTCAAGGAGGTCGGCCACGCGCTGGCCGAGCCCCTGGCGGGGCTCGGCGTGCTGACGGGGTACGCGGCGCGGCGGCTGCGCCGGGCGATCGGCTCGGAGAAGGTGGCCTTCGCGCACACGGACCTGAAGCGGGAGGCCGGCCAGGTCGAGGAGCAGGTGGCCGCCTTCGCCACCGCCGTGGAGGGCGCGCTGCGCAGGCACGGCAAGGAGATCCTCGAGCGGGAGTACATACAGGAGCGGATCGCCGAGGCGGCGGTCGACCTGTACGCGATGGTCTGCTGCATCTCCAGGGCCACCACGGCCGGCGCCCCTGACCACCTGCTGGTCGCGCGCGCCTTCTGCGAGCGCGCCTGGCGCCGCATCCGCCGCAACCTCAGGCAGGTCGAGTCCAACTCCGACGCCGATACCACCGCGGTGGCCGGTCTGGCGCTGGAACCGGGGCGATACCCGTTCGTCTGATTCACCGACCCGCCTCCAGATCCTCCCTGGCCTGAGATACAATGCTCCCATCTGGGGAGGTGCCGCATGCGATGTCGAACAGCCCTGGCTCTCGTCGTGGCTCTGTCGATCACCGGTACCGGCTGGGCCGCCATCAGCAAACAGGAGGACCTCGGCCGGCTCTACGAGGGCTTTTACTCTGGCCTTGCCATCGACGAGTCCAACGCGTATGAGGTCAAGGATGTCACGCTCACGAAAGACATCGGAACCTTCAAGCTGTCGAGTGGCGTCATCTTCTTAACCAAACCGATCGAGGGGCTCGTCACATCCGCCGTCTTCATTGGAGAGGGCTCGGTCACCATCAAGCCGACAAGGGTCATGGACAGGAAGTGCCTCGACATCGCAGCACAGGAGCATCTCAACAGAAAAACGGGCGGGCAGCTCGTCTCGAAGTTCAGCGAGGCATTCCTCTTCAGCTTGGATGGAACGCTCGACGAGCTCTCGAAGAAACTCACCGTGAAGGCGGCCTCTGCCGACGTTTCCCGAGCCGCGGGGCTCCTCAAGCATCGGTCGGAGGTGGCGAAGTCACAGGAGTTACCTTTCGATCTCTCCTTCATTCAGAGGCAGGCGGGCCTGCAGGAGGGGCCGGTTTATATCGATTTCAAATCAGCCGATGACGGCTGGCTCGCCTACTCCTACTCCCCGAGGGATCAGTACGAAGTCCGGCTTACGGCCCGTGAGAAGATCGGCGCGTACTGGGGGTTCCGCCCCCTCATCGTCACCCACAAGCTGTCCGATCTCGATGCCAGCGGCAACTTCATCGCCGATCCGGTCAAGGATCAGAAGGCGTATATCGACATCAAGAAGTACGTGATGCAAATCACGATCCCCGACACGCAGCACTTTCTCGTGGAGGCGGACGTGATCTTCACGCCGTTGGTGGACAGTCTGCCCATCGTCGATTTCGACCTGAGGAACAACATCGCCGGCAGGAGAAGCTCCGACAGCGCCAAGCCGATTCATTTGAACAAGGTCACCGACGCCTCGGGCAAGGACCTCCCCTTTATTCACCACAAGAACAGAGTCCTGATCCTCCCCCCCGAGGCGATCCATTCGGGTACCGAGTACAACTGGCACTTCACGCTGGACGAGGAAACGATCATCCAACTCAGCTCCGTCCACTATTTCGTCCTGAACACCTACCCGTGGTTTCCCCAGTACGGCTACCTCGGGGGGCAGTACAAGATGGACTGGACGGTCAAGGCAAAGAAACCACTCTACGCCACCGGCTCCGGGAAGATCGTGGAGGAGAAGTCCGAGGGAAGTTACAACATCACCCATCTCGTCTTCGACAAGGACGTCCAGTTCCCAAGCCTCATCTTCGGACAGTACAACAAGGTAACCGATACGTACGTTCCCGCCGCCGGTGGGACGAACGTCGCCCTGGCGGTGTTTTCCTGGCCCCGGACCACCTTTTTCGACCTGGAGGGGGACACGCCCCAGTCGTTTGACATCACGGTCCCCGGCGGCAAACCCAAGGACGTTCTGAATGAAGCCAAGGCGATCATCAAGTTCGGCGAAGAGCTGTACGGCCCGTTCCCCTACGATCAACTCCAGGTCGCGCAGATGTCTCCCGGTCTGGGCTTTGGCCAGGCGCCACCGGGGTTCGTGCAGCTCACTGGCGAGGCCTTCATGTCCTCCGCCGAGCTCGCAAACTTCGGCCGGGGCAATGCCGACTTCTTCCACGAGTTCTTCTCCCACGAGATCGGCCATCAATGGTGGGGGCACACGATCGGCTGGGCATCCGACGAGGATGTCTGGCTGAGCGAGTCGTATGCTGAATACACGGCGGGACTCTATGTCATGGGCCTGCTGGGCCAGGACCGGTTCCAGGGGAAAATGAGACAGTGGAAGGACAGGGCGAGGGAGGCGGACCCACACGGAGCGATCGCATGGGCCAACAACCTCAGCGGGCCGAGCGCGGGACGGTACCGGACCGGGCTCATCTACGACAAGGGGCCTTACGTTGTCCACATGCTGCGGAGTCAGGTCGGGCACGACAACTTCGTCAAGGCTATGAAGAACCTCACCGCCAAGTACCGCTACCAGCAGATCGGCACTGACCAGCTCCGAAAGGAGTTCGAAGCGGTGGTGGGCTACAAGCTCGACTATTTCTTCGATCAGTGGTATCGGGGCACGGGCATCCCCTACTTCGACTACACCACAAACGTGCGCCAGAGCGAGGACGGGAAGTGGCTGGCGACGATCAACATCAGTCAACGTGACAAGGAGAACTTCAAGATCGTCTCCATGCCGGTCTTCTTCCACTTCGGGAAGGACAAGGTCATCGTGAAGGAGCGCCCAGTCATGAAGGCCGACGACGTGTACCAGGTCAAGCTGCCCGAGAAGCCCGATAGCATCACGCTGGATGACTACCACACGTTGCTCGCGGACATCGTGGCTCAGGGCGCATCGGCGAAGTGAGGCATCCGCGCTGAATGACTGATCTCCAGCCGGTCATCGGTCTCGAGGTGCACGCGCAGCTCAAGACCGCGTCGAAGATCTTCTGCGGGTGTCCCACGCAGTTCGGGGCGCCCCCCAATACGAACGTCTGCCCCGTCTGCCTGGGGATGCCGGGCGTCCTGCCTGTGCTCAATCGCAGGGCCGTCGAGTACGCCGTCAGGGCGGCGCTGGCCACCGGGTGCCGGGTCAACCGGAGCTCCATCTTCGCCCGCAAGAACTACTTCTATCCGGACCTGCCCAAGGGCTACCAGATCAGCCAGTACGAGCTGCCCCTGGCCGAGCACGGCCGGGTCCCTATCGACGTCGACGGCGGTGCGGGGGAGGCCGTCAAGGAGATCGGCCTGACCCGCATCCACATGGAGGAGGACGCCGGCAAGCTGATCCACGAGGGGATGCCCGATTCGGACAGCCGCTCCTACGTGGATTTCAACCGCTCCGGGGTGCCCCTCATCGAGATCGTCAGCGAGCCCGAGATCGGCTCCGCCCAGGAGGCGCACGCCTACCTCACGTTGCTGCGATCGATCCTCGTCTACCTGGGTGTCTGCGACGGGAACATGGAGGAAGGGTCCCTGCGGTGCGACGCCAACGTGTCGGTGCGGCCGGTGGGAAGGGAGAAGCTCGGCACGAAGGTCGAGGTCAAGAACCTCAACTCCTTCCGCAACGTGATGCGGGCACTGGACTACGAGATCGCCCGGCAGTCGGACGCGCTGCGGCGCGGCGAGTCGATCGCCCAGGAGACCCGCCTGTTCGACGCCGACCGGGGCGTCACCGAGCCGATGCGCTCCAAGGAAGAGGCGATGGATTACCGCTACTTCCCCGAGCCCGACCTGCCGCCGCTCGTCGTGGAGGACGCCTGGATCGAGGAGATCCGGAGCTCGCTCCCCGAGCTGCCCAGGCAGCGGCGGGCACGGCTCATGCGCGAGCACGGGCTTTCGGCCCGGGACGCCACGTTCATCACCCTGGAGAAGCCCCTGGCCGACTACTACGAGGCGGTCGCCGCCGCCTCGCGCAACCCGAAGGCCGCGGCCAACTGGGTCTGCAGCGAGCTGATCGGGAGACTCAACGCCGCCAGACTCACGATCGACCGGTCCCCCGTGCCGCCGGCCTCCCTCTCCGCGCTGGTCCGGCTGATAGAGGACGGCACGATCTCCGGCAAGATCGCCAAGAGCGTCTTCGACGAGATGTTCGCCGGGGGCGGCGAGCCCGCCGAGATCATCCGGCGCAAGGGGCTCGTTCAGATCTCCGACGAAGCGAGCATCGAGGCCGCCGTCGACAAAGTCCTCGCCGACAACCCCGGCCAGCTCGAAACCTACCGCAAGGGCAAGACCGCCGCCTTCGGCTGGTTCGTGGGCCAGGTCATGAAGGCGACGGGCGGGAAGGCCAACCCCGGCCTGGTCAATGAGATCCTCAAGAAGAAGCTGCGCGCGTAGCCTGCTGCCCATCGCCCTGCTCGCTCTCTCGCCGGCCGTCGCCGCGCCCGAGGAGACCCGCCTCCCACTCGTCGAGCTCTCCGCGCCACCCTGCACCATCGTCCATCCCGCCTCGCTGTCGCGGGAGGCCGGCCTCGCGGCCGCGGCTCTCCCCTCGATCCTGGACCGACTGTCACGAAGGCTCGAGGCGCCTCCCCTTCCCGCCTGCCGGTTCTACCTCGTCACGCAAGCCGAGTTGTCGGATGAGGACGTCGAAGACGCCTCGTCGGCGATGCCCGATTGGGCGGCCGGTATCGCCCTGCCCGACATCGGGACGGTCGTCATCCGGGCCGACCGGGTGGGTTCGTGGCGGCAGCGCGAGCTGACCGGCGTGCTGGCCCACGAGGCGGCGCACCTGCTGATGGCGGCCGCCGCGGGGGAAGGCGCGGATCGGATGCCCGGGTGGTTTCGCGAGGGGGTGGCGGCCAACCTGGCGCGCGACGGCGAGTGGCTCGACTTCTTCTACCTCTGGGTGTCGCCGATCCCATCCTCGGAGCGCCCCCTGTCCGAGCTGGAAGGCTTCTTCAGGGCCGAGGATCAGCCGGTCCTCGTGAAGGCCGCCTACTCCGGTGCCTTCTCGTTTCTCCGCTTCGTCATGGCGAAGCACTCCTCGGCGCTGCCGGCCGGGGTCCTGAGGGGGCTGCGCCGGGGGCTCGACTTCGAAAACGCCTGGAGCGAGGCGGCGGATGGTCCCCTCTCGCGCGACGAGCGGGAGTGGTCCGAACAGGTCCGCGGGGGGACGCGATGGGCGGCGATCATCACGTCGTCGGCCACGCTCTGGCTGGCGATCACCCTCATGGTCCTGCTCGCCTGGCTGCTCAAGCGGCGTCGCTCCGCGCGCGTGCTGGAGAGATGGAGCGAGGAAGATCCCTACGGCTGAGCGCGCAAAGAAACTATAATGTCCCGGCCATGATTCGCCTGCATCATGCGACGAAGTCCTATCCCACCGGCTCGACCGCGCTCTCCGACGTCACGCTCCACATCGAGAAGGGGGAGTTCGCCTTCCTCACCGGCCCGAGCGGCGCCGGCAAGACCACGCTGCTGCGCCTGCTGCTGCGCGAGGAGCTCCCCACGTCGGGCAACGTCGTCGTCAACGGGCGTAACGTGGCGACGATGCCGGCGCGCGACGTGCCCTACCTGCGGCGCGTCATCGGCGTCATCTTCCAGGACTTCAAGCTCATCCAGACCAGGACCGTGATCGAGAACCTCACCCTCGTGCAGGAGGCCGTGGGCGTGCCGCGCGCCGAACACAAGACCCGCGCCCTGAAGCTCCTCAGACAGGTGTCGCTGCAGCACAAGATGAACTCCTACCCTATCCAGCTCTCGGGGGGCGAGCAGCAGCGCGTGGCGATCGCCCGCGCCCTGATAAACGAGCCGCTCATCCTGCTGGCCGACGAGCCGACCGGCAACCTCGATCCGGACCTCTCCGAGGAGATCATCCTGCTGCTCAAGGAGATCAACGCCCACGGAACCACCGTGCTGGTGGCCACCCACGATCGGGACCTCCTGCGCCGCTTCCCCCGCCGGATCATTCACCTCTCCGCCGGCAGGGTCGTCGATCCCCCCGCGGCCCCGGCGCGTGCGGTGATGACCTGATGCTGCAGACTCTCCGTTACTTCATCCGCGAGGCCCTCGTCGGCTTCTACCGCGCCCGGGCGATGAACCTCATCACCGTGGGGATCATCGCCGCGTCGCTCGCCATCCTGGGCGGCTTCCTCCTGCTGGTGGAGAACGTCCGGGTCATCACCGAGGAGTGGAACCGCGTGCAGATCAACGCCTATTTCAGGGACGAGGCGATCGAAAAGCGCCCCGAGCAGGTCCGCGCCTTCGTCTCCGCCCTTCAGTCCCGTCCCGCCATCCGCGAGGTCCGCTTCATCAGTCGGCAGGAGGCGCTCGAGATCTTCCGCACGCGGTTCACCGGGCTGGCCGCCGCCGCGGGGGCCCTGCAGGTCAACCCCTTCCCGGCCTCGGTCGAGATCTCGGTGCGCGGGGAGAGGGATAAACGGCTCGAGACCACGCGGGCCCTGGTGGAGGAGCTGAAAGCCTCGCCCCTCGTCGAGATGGTGCAGGACAGCGAGGAGGAGGCCCGGCGTCTCGTGTCGATCCTCGCCGTCCTCTCCGGCATCGGCCTGGCGGTGGGCGGGGTGCTCGCCCTCGCCTCGGTCTTCATCATCTTCAACGTGATCCGGCTGACCGTGCAGGCGCGCCGCGACGAGATATCGATCATGAGGCTGGTGGGGGCCACGGCCGGATTCATCCGGGGCCCCTTCTTGATGGAAGGGATGCTCCAAGGTCTGCTCGGAGCGCTGGCCGCCCTCGGGATCCTCTACGCCGGCCACCTCGCCCTGGCCGACTACGCGGCCCGGTCGGGCAACGCGCTGGCCGGCCTGCTCGGCGCGCGGTTCCTGCCGGCCGCCGCCACTCTCGCGCTGGCTGCCTGCGGTCTGGTCATCGGCCTGATCGGAAGCGCCCTCTCGCTGCGCCGCTTCCTGTCCGACTGACGGCCGCGGCCGGGCTCAGAACGGAATCCCGATGTAGAAGTCGGAGTGGAACCCGGTGTCCTTCGTCTCGACGATGGGGCAGGTTTTCAGGGCGGCCGCGAGCGCCTCGAGCTCCGCCGAGGTGTCGCAGCCCGTGGTGAGATCGCACGCGTTTTCGATATTGGTCTCGCAAGCCCCGCTGATGTGGGTCTCTCCGAAGGGGAGCCGCCGCGCGAAGGTCCAGAACAGCTCGAAGTAGCCGAGCCTGAAGGAGAAGCCCAGCCCGTACGAGACCCGGCCGTCCTGAAGGCGGTGCTCCGTCTTGTCGTAGAGCTTGAAGTCGCGGAAGAGGCCGAACGACCTGTCGTAGAAGAGCCCGTCCTGCGTCATGGCCGTGCCCGCGTCGAGGAACGCCAGGCCCCGGATCTGGCGGATCGAGCCGAATGGGAGCTTCAGCTCGTCGATGAGCGGATACCGGAGCTCCAGGTTGCTGTAGACGGCGCGATCCCCGATGAACTCCCGGAACCTGTAGCCCCGGAGCTGGTTGTACCCGCCGATGGCGAAGAGAGTGGCCCCATCCCCCTCCCGCACGTCGCTAAACAGACGCCAGGCGATCAGGGAGCGCCGCGTCATCCTCTGGTACGCGCGCAGATCGAGCGCGTACTCGGTGTAGCTCCCCAGGCTTCCCGACGCCGCGGGGGCGGACGCGACCTCGAAGTGGATGCGCTTGCCGTGGTAGGCGCCGAACTCCCTGTATCGGGTGGTGTCATTGACGATCGCCGCCGAAACATACGGCGACGTCCCGTTCTCGAAACTGAAGTTGATGGCGGCGAAGTCGGCTCCGGAGTTCGGATCCGAGAAGTGCAGGAGGTCTGTCCCGATGACGTCCCTGTTGAGCACTCCCACGCGCCCCTCGATCCGCGTGAACCGGTTGAACGGATAGATCAGCCCGCCCATCACGGCCGTCTCCCGATTGGCCTGCTCCCTCACGAGCCTGCCCGAGGAGTTCGCCACCACCACGAAGTCGCGTCGGTCGTAGAGCTGCGTGAACCACTGGAGGCGGCGCTTGAGGTTGACGTAGCCGACGTCGATGTTGGTGAAGTTGGCCACCGACTGAAGGTAGAGCCAGACGTTGTGATCCCCCAGGAGGTCGGTGAAGATGATGTAGGCGTTCCCGAAGAGGGTCCCGTCGCTGGCCACGCCGGCGCCGACCGAGGGCGAGGCCTCGGCGTGGAACTTGAGCTTGTCGTAGCGGCCCTTCTCGGACTCGTCCGGCGTGAGCTGGATCGAGGACTCGAACGGAACGATCTCCTGGGGCTCCTGCTGGCGCTCCTCCGGCTTGATCACCTTCACGGGATTGCCCAGATCCACCGTGTAGAGCCGGAAGGTCAACCGCCAGAATGCCGTCGTGACGAGGCGGCGCTTGCCCTCCTCCTCGGGAAGCTCGCGCGGGCTGAACGCGCCGCTGATGACGTTGGTGTACTGCCTGACCTCGCCCGTCTCCAGATCCAGCGAATAGATGTTGAAGATCCCCTCGCCGCCGGTGTCGGACGCGTAGTAGATCCGCTTGCCGTCGCGCGAGAAGGACGGCTGGATGTCGCTGCTCTCGCCGAACGTGAGCTGGGTCTTCTGCGAGGGGTCCTCGTAGTCGAGAAGGAAGATCTTCTCGTACTCGTTGATGCGGCGGTTGTAGAGCAGCGTCTTTCCGTCCTCGGACCACGAAGGGTTCGAGTCGTAGAAGGAATCGTTGGTGATGTTGTTCAACGCCTTTGTCTTGATGTTGTATTCGAAGATGTCCACCTGGCCGTTCTTGTTTCCGGTGAAGGCGATCCGCTCGCCGTCCGGGGAGAAGGCGGGCGACTCGGCCTCGTCGACGTCCATGACCTCGGAAAGGACCTCGCGGCCCGTGATGGCGTTGAACGTCAGCAGCAGGCGTTTGTTGCCCTTGCGCGCGAAGACCGCCACCTCGTCTCCCGACGGGGACCACGACAGGTCGTTCTTGCCCTCGGTCGCCGAGTCGATGAGGTAGTCGTACTGGGTGGTGTAGCCCCGGGTCAGGTTCCGGATCAGCTCGCCGTCCTTGGCGTTGATGATCGCGACGTCCATCTCATCCGCCTTGCTGGTGAGCGCGGCGATGAGCCCCCCGGACGGGGACAGCGCCGGCGACACGGTCCACACACCGGGCAGCTTGATGCCGATCTCCTTGCCGTGGTCCTCCGGCTCGTTGTTCTCCAGCAGGATCGGGACGTACTTCTTCAGGAGGTACCTCCTGAACCGCCGGTCGAACTCGTCGGCGTCCACGTTGAAGGTCTCCTTGAGCGCTTTCTCGATGTTGGCGCTCAGGAGGACCTTGCGGTACTCGGACAGGAAGCTGCGGATCCCCTCCGGGCCGAACTCTTTCTCGATGAAGTCGAATACGGCGTGGCCGAAGCGGTACGAGACGAGGTAGCTGACCCCCTGCACCTTGGTGATCGGCGGAACCAGGCCGTTGACCACGGCGTCCCGGATGATCATCCGGGCGATGCTGTCCTCGTCGTCCGCCAGGTAGGAAGCGAGGCCTTCCATCAACCAGCTCGGCGGATTGCCGCGCAGGGCCCGGCCCGTGGAATCCTGGAAGAGGATGCTGAACTCGAAGATGTGCACCATCTCGTGGTGGAGCACCTTGTACAGGAAGTCCGGCGGCTGATCGATCGCGATGACGATCCGGCGCTCCAGCGGCTCGGCGAACGCGAGCGAGCCTGCCGCCGGGCCGATGTTGGTCTGCTCGAACTCGCCGTGGGTGCGGTAGCAGATGAGCGGCACGCGGAACTTCAGCTCGTGGTCGAGCGCCTTGCTCAGATGGAGGTATGAGCTCTCGGCGTAGGAGATGATCTGCTCCAGGAACTGCTCTTCCTGGGGGTAGTAGTAGATGTCGAAGTGCGGCGCGTGGTAGACGTGCCACTCGAAGTCGGTGTAGATCACCTTGTTCTTGCCGAACCAGCCGAACTGGGCGACGGATTCCCCGGGCATCAGGAGGGCGGCGGCCAGCACCGCGAGCGCGGCCAGCCCCCGCGCGGTCCTCGACCTAATCACCTCGGGCGTCAGCATCGTGTCGTCACTCCGTGAACAGGTATCTGGTTTCAAGCCGGCTGCGGGTCGTTATGATCGAGAGGACGCTCTCGCCGATCCGATCGATGAGCTGGTGCAGGGCGCTGAGCGCGTCGTTGCCCTTACCGTCGAAGGCCGCCTCCTCGGTGAAGTGATCCTCGTACACGAGCTCTCCCGATGAGCCGCGGAAGAAGTAGAGCCCGAGCTCCATCTGGAACGACTCGCGCTGGACCCACCGCGATCGCCTCACCCGCTGGCCGGTCAGCTCCGAGATGAGGTCCTCCTGGACGAACCCCGACTGATCCGTCGAGGTGAATTCGAGCGTGCCGGCCAGGATCAGGTCGGCGTTGAATCGCGCGCCCAGCCGGACCCAGTAGGCCGTGTTGCGGATGGCTTCCTCGATCGGCTGCTCCGGCAGCGGCAGGGGCTCGACATCGAGAATCTCGAACTTCGTGTTCTTGCGCAACAGGGCGCGCAGCGAACGGTTGATCTCCCTCTCCAGGTTCAGCGTCGGGTGATCGCCGGCCCGGAAACCACCGACGAGGACCCGGCTCATCCCCGTCGTGTCGATCTTCTGCGGAGCGGGCAGCTTGATCTGCACTTCCACGGCGCCGCCGCGCACGTCGCTCCAGGCGAGCCCAGCCCCCAGTATCAGCAGCGTGACGGCGAGACCCGCACCCTGACGGCTCATCCATCGGTCTCCCGCCTCAGCGCGGCTCAGGGAGCCGCGCCGGCCCCTCGGTTCGCCTTGAGAAAGCCCAGGAATCGCTCGTAGTTCTCGCGGATACGGCGATCCTCATCCTGGTCCGCTTTGACCGCGAGAGCCTTCTCGTAGGCCTCCCGCGCCCGGTCGAACTGGCCGAGGCTCTCCCTCGCCACCGCCAGGTTGTTGTACGCGCGGGCGCTGCTCCCGCCGAGCGCGATCGCCCTCTCGAACCGGAAGGCCGCCTCGACCCACGAGCCCTTGAGCGCCACCTTGACGCCGAACTCGAGCTGCTGGGCGGCGGGGCTCCGCTCCACCGCGAATCCGGGAGCCGGACCCACCAATCCCTCGACCCCCAGCAGGACGGGTGCACCGAAGGCGATGGCGAGGGCCCCGAGGATGGCGGGGCGGAGGGGGCGAGTCACCTGAAGGTCCTTCTTTCCAGCACCTTCCACCAGCTTTCCCGAGGGGAATGGGATCTCGCACGGAACGTGCCGGAGTATAATCCAGCACCCTGGCCCCTTCAACGCGGAGCGCGGCGTGTCACCTCATCCGATATCCGCGCCTCGCCAGCACGCTGAGCCCCGGTCGTGAGACACGAACCTCGATGCTGCGGTAGCCAGGTTTCCCGGGCTCCGGCGGCTCGTATCCAAGGAGGTACCGGCTGCCGAGCGACTCGGCGATCCGGGCGAAGGCCCCCTTCAGATCCCCCGCCCCGCGAGCGGCGATCACTTCGCCGCCGGTCTGCGATGCGATCTCGCGCAATGAGGATGCCTGCCGCGGGCCGTAGGCGACCGCGAAGACCGTGACGTCGGCCCCCTGAGCGGCGTCGATCGACGTCCTCAGACGCCCCACCTCCCCTTCGTAGACCGTGTCCTCGCCGTCGGTGAAGAGGACCAGGATACGCGGGCCGGGGCGCCGGCTCAGGTGCATCGAGCCGATCCGCAGCGCGTCGTACAGGGCCGTGCGGGTCCCCTCGGCTCGCGCGGCGCCCACCGCGGAGACGATCTCCTCTCGATCGTAGGTGAAGTCATGCTCCAGGAAGACCTGATCGTTGAAGGTCAGCAAGGACAGGGCCGTGTAGGGCGGCTGTCCCTCGACGAACCCACCGATCGCCTTCTGGGCCGACCAGAGGTCCCGCTCCATGCTCCGGCTGTTGTCGAGGGCGACCGAGATCGAGGCGGGAAGCGGCTCGTTCGAGAAGGAGGTGATGGGGCGTTCGGTGCCATCCTCCAGGACCCTGAAGTCGGCGGCGGTCAGCCCGGGCACGGCGCGCCCGGTCCCCTTGCCTTCGGGAGCTTCGCGCACCACCACGGGCACCAGGACGAGATTGACCCCCACCGCCTCCACGAAGGCGTGCGCCGAGGAGAGGAGCGCGAGCGAAGCCCTGCCTCCGTCACGCGCCACGGCCTCGAGGGTGAGGCGGCGCGGCTTCAAGTCCGCGCCCGCGTCGAGCTCCCACTCGAAGGGGGGCCGCGAGTCCGGCTCGAGCGCCTCGCCGTCCACGGCCAGGCTCATCCAGGCCACGCGGCCGTAGGGACGCCCCTCGGAGTCGATCGCCTCGGCGCGCACGCGGCACCGGCCCACCAGGAAGAGAGGCTCGGGAGAGACGATCCGGACCGTGAAGGGAGCGGTGGCGCCCGGCGTCTCCGGGGCCGCCGACAGCATCAGGAGGAGCGGGAGGTGGAGGACCATTATCGGTGCCACGCGGCCAGTATACTTGTTCGGTGACGGATCACCTCCTCATCATCCCCGCGGGGCCCCTCGATGCCGAGATTGAGGCGCCGCCATCCAAGAGCCTCACGATCCGGGCCCTGGCCGCGGCGGCGCTCGCGCGCGGTCGCTCTGCCCTGCGCCGTCCCCTCCTCGCCGACGACACCCGCCTGATGGCGCGGGCGCTCACCGAGATGGGGATCGACGTGGCGCGGCGCGGCTCCTCGGTGATCGTGGAAGGAAAGGGGAGGCCCGTGAAGGCGCCCCCCCTCGCCCTCAACCTCGGCAACGCGGGGACCCCACTGCGGCTCCTGACCGGCATCTGCTGCCTCGGGAAGGGCCGGTTCGTGCTGGACGGATCCGAGCGGATGCGCCGGCGTCCCCTCACTCACCTGATCGAGGCGCTCCAATCGCTGGGTGTGGCCATTCAGTCGGTGAACCAGGAGGGACACCCCGGTTGTCCGCCGGTCGCGATCGAGGCCGGCGGGTTCGCGGGGGGCCGCGTCCGGCTCAAAGGGGATCTGTCGAGTCAGTTCGTCTCCTCTCTGCTGATGATCGGTCCGTGCGGCGCGTCCGATCTCGAAATCGAGATCGAGGGGGATCTCGTCTCCTGGCCCTACGTGGATCTCACGCTCCAGGTGATGGAGTCATTCGGCGCTCGCGTGAGGCGCGACGGATACCGGTGGTTTCAGGTCGACTCTCGCGCCTCCTACCAGCCCCACGTCTTTCCGGTGGAGGGGGACGCCTCCAGCGCTTCCTATTTCTTCGCGGCGGCGGCCATCGCGGGCGGGCGCGCTCGCGTCACCGGCATCCCGAGCGCCTCGAAGCAGGGGGACCTGCGCTTCCTGGACTTCCTCGAGGCGATGGGCTGTCGTGTCGGCCGCGGCGAGGCGGGCATCGACGTCGAGTGGAGGCCGGGGGCCGGAGCCGAGCTCGCGGGGATCGACGCCGACCTCTCCGATTGCCCGGACGTCGCTCCGACGCTCGCGGCCGTGGCGCTGTTCGCCAACGGCCCCACCACGATCCGCAACGTGGGTCACCTGCGCATCAAGGAAAGCGATCGGATCGACTCGATCGCCGCGTGCGTCAGGACGCTCGGCGGGGAGGCTCAGACCGGGCCCGATTCGTTGATCGTCAGGCCCCCCTCCCAGGGAAGGCGGGGCCTGCATGGAGGCGACATCGATCCAAAGGAAGACCACCGGCTCGCGATGGCCTTCGCTCTGGCGGGCCTGTCGATCCCGGGCGTGCGGATCCTCGATCCCTCCTGCGTCAGCAAGTCGTTCCCCGGGTTCTTCGATCAGCTGCGCGAGCTGTGCGGAGAATAAGCAGAATTCCGACAAATTGTTCCTGCGACTTCGCGGACTGAGCGTATATTCCCCCCGGTCCATTCGGAACATCACGACCCTTCCCCCTGCCCAGGAGCGTGATCGACATGCGCAGAGCAAATCCCGTCCTCTTTTCGCTGATTCTGTCACTTCTATTGTCGAGCGGCGCCCGCATCGGCTCTCCGCTGAACGGACCGGGCCAAGCCGCCGCCGAGCCGAGTGGCCCGCTCAGCGCCGCCGTGACTCTCGTAGCCGTCCGCGATACGTCCGAAGGGCGCAGCGCCCTCCTGAGGATCAACCTGATCTCGCACTCGGGCGACGCGGAGGCGGTCATATTCGCGCTCGATTCCGACCGGAAGATCGAACGGGGCCAGGCGGCCGCCCGGGCGTCTCTTCCGAAAGACCAGGCGAAGTCCGCGCTGGTGGAGACCGAGGTCCTGGCGGACCAGGAAACGCACCTGTTCTACCGCGTGATGGCGCGCGGCCTTGACGGTTCGAGCTCGCAGCAGGACCTCTACTTCCGGGTCCCGCCCCGGGAGTCGCTCGACTGCCAGACGGAAGGAGACTACATCCAGTGCGAGGGAGCTGCGGTGGCGGAGGTGCAGCCATGACGCGCGCCTCCTCGATCCTCCGTGGAGTTTTCGGCGCCGCGCTGGCCACGTTGCCCTGGCTGATGACCGCGGCCCCGGCCGAGGCGAACTGGACGGCCACCGGGAGCTTCGTGTACGTGGATCGCGAGTATGACCAGACAGGCTTCACCGGCAATCAGCCGCAGAGGGCGATCCGGTACGCCGATGTCCACATCCTCGACTCGAAGAACAAGATCCTCGCCTCCGGGGCCACCGACGTCAACGGCAACTACAGCCTCTTGGTGGTGGACTCCAGCAAGCGCACCGTCTACGCGAGGGTGACGTCACGGTCGCAGAACACGTCGACTCTTTTCATCGACGTCCAGAACAAGACCGGGGGGAACGTCCAGTACTACGCGGTGAAAACCGGCAACGTGTCGGGCCACAATCCCAACACCAATGTGAACTTCGGCACGCTCGCGGCGCTCATCGGCCAGGGGGGCGAGGCCTTCAACATCTTCGACCAGCTCGTGATGGGCGCCGACTACATCGCCTCCTTGACAGGCTCGCGCCCCCCCTCGTCGGACGATCTGAACGCCGTGTGGGCCATCAACCGTGGCGTGGCCGACTCGAGCTACGAGAAATACGCCAGGAACATCCAGCTTCGCGACAGCGCCGGCTACGACGACACCGTCATCCTCCATGAGATGGGGCATTTCTTCGTCTTCGAGTATTCGGACAGCGACTCGCCCGACGGCTCGCACACCTTCAGCGAGTGCGGCCAGGACATCCGGCTGTCGTACGAGGAGGGATACTCCACCTACTTCGGCAACTCGACGCTGCGGTACCACAACCTGCCGCGCTCCAACATCTACATGCGGAGCAACGGCGGTCCGGGGCCCGGCAACCTCGTCCGTTACGCTGACCTGGAGAACGACACGCAGTACCTGTGCCGGGGCGACACGAGCGAGGTCTCGGTCTTCACGATCCTGTGGGACATCACCGACTCGGCCTCCACCCCTGACACCACACCCGGCGTGGACGACGCCCACGACGCGATGGCTCTGCCCGATTCCGAGGTGTGGCAGGTGCTGCGCGACTACATCCCGACGGCCACCAGCATCACCTTCGAGGACTTCTGGGACGGGTGGTTCAAGGCGCCGATCTCCAACGGCTTCCTGACGCAGATGCGGGCGATCGCCGGCTACGTCTCGGTGGACTTCTCCGAGGACGCCGCGGAGGTGAACAACTCGTCGGCCACGGCGTCGCCGATCACGGTGGGAGGAGGGCCCGTCGCGGCCACCTTTTTCTACGACCAGGACGGTGACGGCGCGGGGGCCGACGACGCCGACTACTTCTTCTTCAGCGCGTCCGACGCACAGGGATACCGCGTCGAGACGACCGATCTGTTGAGCGACGCCAACACCTATCTGGAGATCCTCGACTCGGACGGCGCGACGGTGCTCGCCTTCAACGACGACCGGGCGGTCGGCGATGGGTCTTCCCTCATCAACTGGACTGCACCACGGGCGGACGTCTTCTTCGTCCGCGTGACCCACTCCGCGGACTGGGGGATCTACGGTTCCTACAAGGTGTCGGTGAGCCCGATCTGAGACGAGCCCACGAGGCTACCGAGCCGTGGCCGTCAGCGGCATCAGGAGGAGCAGGACGATCTGCTTGACTCCGGTCGCGAACGGGGCGATGTCGGCGAACTCCTCGGGAGTGTGGGCGCCGTCGCCGGTGGTCACGCCGATGGCGATCCCCGGGATGCCGCGCACGATCGCCACGTTGTGATCGGCCGTCCCCCGGGGAGTCAGGTTGATCTGCTCCCACCCGAGCTCTTCCAGGGCCTGCCGTGCCGACCGCACCAGCACCGAGTCAGCGAACCCCGGGATGGCGCCGCCGCTCATCCGGTGCATCGTCTCGGGCTCGAACCTCACACCAACCTCCTTCGCCGTCTGACGACCCGCGTCGAGCACTCGCCGCTCCAGGTCCTCGAAGATCGCCGGGTCGTTGGAGCGCAGGTCGACGGTGAACCAGGCGTCACGGGCCTGGGCGTTGGGCACGTCACCGCCCCCCATCGAGCCTATGTTGAGCCAGGATTCCATCGACTCGGGCGAGCGTCTCAGCGGGATGGCGCTGATGCGCTCGACGCAGCGCGCCGCCGCGAGGATGGCGCTGGGCTTCTCGTGCGCCTTGAGCGTGTGTCCCCCCTCCCCCAGGAAATGCAGCTTGAGCCACAGGATGCCCGTGGCCGCGTAGGAGATCTGGCCCAGCTGTCCGTCCAGCGCGATGAAGGCGCCCAGCGCCGTGGCGTGCTCCCGCGTGAAGGACTCGGCCCCCTTCAGCCCGACTTCCTCGCGCGCAGAGGCCACCACCCAGGTATCGGCCTGCGGCACCAGCCCGTGGCGCCGCATGAGGGTGACCGCGGCCAGCATGCCGGCCAGCCCCGACGAGTCGTCCCGCACGCCGGGAGCCTTGAGGCTGCCGCCGCGCCCTCCCGGCAGGCGTTGCACGGAATGGTCCGCCTCGGCCGAGGCCACCGTGTCCATGTGGGCGACGACCGCGACTTTCAGGAGCGAAGGGTCCCGTCCTTTGAGCAGCCCGACGACGTTGCCCGCCGTGTCGATCGCGACCGGGTCCAGTCCGAGCTCCCGGAAGCGCCCTTCGATGTACGCGGCGCGCTTCCCCTCGCCCCCCGAGGGGGCCGGTATCTCCGCGATCCGCACCCACTCGTCCACGAAGCGTTCGAGGTCGGCGTCCGCGTCGGCCAGAGCCCGGACGACCAACGGAAGCCCGGCGGGCGAGGGGGGGTCGGCCCCGTGCGCGCGGGCCAGGCCCTCACTCGGACAGACTCCCAGGCAGACGGCGAGGAGGCATGCGGGAAACAGGAGCCGCGCTCTCATGGGCTCAGGGAGTGATTGACTGGAGCATCTCCTGCAGGACTCGGTCCCACGTCGCGACCGTCTGCGAGGGGAACCTGCGGCCGAACCGCACGCCGGCGATGGTGCCAACCGCGAGGTAGAGCTTGCCCTTGTCCCGCCACAGCCAGCTCCGGAATTTGTGGGCGCGAGCGGGCGGCACCTGGGCGCCGGAAGGTCCGAGGCGCGCGCGCCCCTCCATGATCCAGATCCCGCCCTGGGCCCGCATCTCCTCGACCATGATGTCCTTTGCCCGAGAGAGCCAGAAATCCTCGGTCTCCTTCTTGAGCACCTCGTAGCTCATCGGGAAGTCGTCGGGCGACGGCCGCCAGGTCAGGTAGAGCCGCAGCATCGCATCGGAGGCGAGCGCCAGGTCCTGGCCCTCCTTGAGCGTCACGGCGACGTGGGGAGGGCCGAACTCATGCTCCCCGAAGCTCGTCTGGATCCGATACCCCTCGATGGGCGCCCAGAGAAAGGGCATCGCGTAAGAGACGCCGCCGCCTGGCACATCGTAGTGCTTGTTGAGATGGGGAAACTGATCGACCGCCGCCTTCGCATGGCATCGCACGGTGCGGGTCATGTCGCGCTGCCAATCGAGCAGGATCTGTGGCGCGTTGACCGTCGTATTCAGGATCGTATCCGCAACGAAGACCCTTCCTGAATCGGGGCAGGCCCAGACGTAATACCGGTTCCTCATCTCTCCATGGGAGGTCGTCGTCTCGATCTGAAACCCTTCGTGGGCCGGCAGCAGGACCTTCTCGGCCTTCAGAGGCCCGTCATGGGGCAGGCCTTGCCAGAGCTCCGACACGAGCTTCTCCGCCTCGCCGGCGCCGAGCGTCCCCCCGGTTTTCTCAATGGGGAACCAGTGCAGGTAGAACATCGGCCAGACGATCCGCTCGGCCGCGATGACCCCGGCGTTCGGATCCCCCGACTGTTCCGTCGCCGTCCAGCCCGGATGGGTCCGGTCCAGCGCCTCCAGGTTGATGCGCGGCATCTCGGCGGCCGGGGCAGGCGCGGCGGCGAACAGCAGAGGCAGTACGAGCGTGCGGATCATCATCTCCTCCCGGACGCCGCACTATAGCAGCAGGCGCGACTCCCCGCCGCCCCGGAGTCAATAGAGGTGGCGCCCGCCATCGACCCGCAGGCACTCGCCGGTGACGAAATCGGTCTCGATCAGGAAGAGGACCGCGCGGGCGATCTCCGCGGCGCCTCCCCACCGGCGAAGCGGTGTGGCAGCGATCACCTTGGCGTTGTCCTCGGCCGACAGGTCGGTGGGAGGCAGGATCGGCCCAGGAGCGATGGAGTTGACGAGGATGTCGGGCGCAAGGTCGAGCGCGAGCGCCTCGGTCAGGCCGTCCACCGCCTTCTTGGCGACGTAGTAGGGCGTGTATCCCTCGTAGCGGGGCCGGCCGCTGGCCGAGAGCCAGTCGCTGAAGTTGATGATGCGTCCCGCGCCCGCTTTCTTCATGAGAGGAGCCGCCTTCACCGAAAAGAGAAACGCGCTCAGGACATTGGAGTCGAGCGCCTCGGACCACGCCGCAAGCCCAAGGCGAGGCAGGGGGGCCCTCGTGTAGCTGGAGGCCATGTTGATCAGGATGTCGATGCCGCCGAGGGAGGCCGCCGCCTGGGCAACCGCGGCGGCGACCTGGGTCTCCTGGCTCGCGTCGGCCCGGAAGGCCTCGGCCCGGACTCCCAGCTCGAGCGCGGCGGCCACCGTGGCGTCGGCCGCGCCGCGCGACTCGCGGTAGGTGAGCGCCAGGTGGCATCCGCGGCGGGCCAGCTCCTGCGCCACCGCCTGTCCGATCCGGGCGCCCCCTGTCATGAGGGCGACTTTACCCCGTGGATCCATGGCGGCCTCCAGTGAAGGCTCATCGTACCACGGCCCTTGCGGGAGGATACAATGCCGCGTCGCCCCGATGGAGGGGAGCGTCGAGGCGAGATGGGGGGCGGGATCGCATGAACGAGGTCGCGGAGCTCTTCGATGGGTGGGCGCGCAGCGGCCGCGCCGAGGGGATGGAGCGGGGCCACGCTCCCGCGGCGAGGATGGCTCTCGATCGGCTGGGGCTCCGAGACTCCTCGACATTCCTGGACATCGGGTGCGGCAACGGCTACGTGGTGCGCTGGGCCGCCTCGGCCGCGCCGCTGGGCCGTGCCGTCGGGATCGACCTTTCCGGCGAGATGATCGCGCGTGCCCGGATCCTCTCGACGGGGTGTCCCAACGCCGAGTTCGCCGCCGGCTCCTTCCCCGAGATCGATCCGCCCGGCGCGCCCTATGACGCCATCTTCTCGATGGAGGTCTTCTACTACCTGCCCGATCTGGGAGCGGCGCTGCGACGCGTGCGCGAGCTGCTGCGTCCGGGCGGATCCTTCGCCTGCGTGGTGGACTACTACGCCGAGAACGCCGAGAGCCACTCGTGGCCGTCCGAGCTCGGCGTCCCCATGAAGCTGCTCGACGCCGCCGGCTGGGCCGATGCCTTCCGTCGCGGCGGCCTCACCGTGATCGACCAGAGGCGCCTGCGAGTCCGCCCCGAGGAGGCCACCGCGGCGTGGAAGGCCTACGAAGGGTCTCTCATGACGCTCGGCTGCAGGTGACACCCGGACCGAGTCCGGACTTTCCGCGCGACCTCGGTTCCTGTAGAATCACCCTTTCTCTCGAGGTGCCCCGTGCGCGTCCGCAGCCTCTTCGCTCTGACGGCAATCGTGCTCACGTTCTCGGCCTGCGGCGCCCCGCAGCCGCCAGCTCCCTCGACGACCAGGCTGATCGACCTTTACGGGACCGCCCAGGTGGCGGGGCGCGCCGACGGCGCCTCTCCCCTGCCGGCCAGGACCGAGTGGCGGTTCGACGGAGCGGCCTCCTCTGCAGCGATGATCGGGCCGGCCGCCACGCGCGGCTGGCAGGCCGGCGCGGGGGTGACGGGTCTGGCGGTGCGCGATGGGCGCCTGATCGGCATGAGCGCCGACGATTTCCCGCTCCTGCACGTCGAGCGGGACAAGGGGCTGGAAGGCCGGGATCTGGTCCATGCCGTCGAGATCCGGATGCGGGCCTCCGCCGGAAGCAACCTCGCGGTCTCGTTCGAAGGGGACGAGAAGATCGACTTCGCCCGCGTCGTCGAGGACGGCCGCGCGTTCCCCTGGCTGGCCTCCAGCCCGATCGTGGCCGGCGAGCAGATCCGCACCTACACGCTGCGCCCGCGCCGTGCGGTGACGGCGCCCCGCACGCGCCATCTCCTCTTGCGGCCCACCGACGTCGCCGGGGCGACCTTCGAGATCGAGTCGGTGAGGCTGATACTGCGCAGGGAACACCTGGCCTCGATCCCTTCGGGGGTGGGCTGGCAGGGGCTCTCGGAGGTCTACCGCGAGACGCTCGTGTCGCGCTCGCCGGAGACGATCCTCATGAAGGTGGCGCTCCCCTCCCATCCCTGGCTCGACCTGGGGATCGGCACGGTCGAGGACGAACCCGTCACCTTCAGCGTGGCGGTGCGCCGCGAGGGCCAGGATGCCGTCGCGGACGAGAAGGTACTGCTGAAGCGCACCGTCACGACGCCCCACCGATGGGAGTCTACCCCCGTCGACCTGTCCGGTTTCGCGGGAACGACGGTCACCCTCGCCTTCTCGCTGGGCGCCGAGAGGACCGGGAGCCTCGGGTTCTGGGGCGCTCCCGTCGTGCGCGACCATGAAACTCGAGCTGTGGCCGCCGCGTCCGGCGCGACGGAGCGCCCCCGCGGAGTCATCGTGATCTGGGCCGACACGCTTCGTCGCGACCACCTCGACATCTACGGGTATAGCCGGCCCACCTCCCCCGTGCTGGGCCGGATGGCGGCCCAGGGGGTGCTCTTCGCGGATTGCGTGTCCCAGGCGACCTGGACGAAGGTCTCCACGCCGTCGCTCTTCACGTCGCTCTACCCCTCATCGCACACCGTGAAGGAGTTCGCGGATCGTCTCCCCTCATCGGCCGTCACGCTGCCCGAGGTCTACCGCGACGCCGGCTACGCCACACTGACGCTCTCCTCGATCCTCTTCACGGGCGCGTTCACCAACATGCACCAGGGGGTCGAGGAGCTGCACGAGGACGGCTCGCTGTCCGATCAGGAGTCGAGCAAGACGTCCAGGGAGTACGTGGACCGGCTCCTCCCCTGGCTGGAGCTGCACCGCGATGTCCCCTTCTTCGTCTTCCTCCACGTGTCGGACCCCCATGATCCGTACAAGCCCAACCCGCCTTACGACACGATGTGGGCCGACGCGGGCAAGACACAGGAGCATGAACGCCAGGCAAAGGAGGTGCGCAAGTTCATCTCCGACCCCCTCATGAAGCGGTTCGGGATGCCGACGCGCGACGAGATGGCCCGCGCGGGCTTCGACCCGGAGTCCTACGTCTCCCACGATCGCGACTGGTACGACGGCTCGATCCGTGGGATGGACGTGGAGGTCGGAAGGCTCCTGGAGCGGCTCGAGAGCATGGGGATCGACCGGCGGACCCTCATCGTCTTCATCGGCGATCATGGCGAGGAGTTCCTCGAGCACGGCCGGACCTTCCACGGCCAGACCGTCTACGGCGAGCTGACGAACGTGCCGCTGATCTTCTGGGGGCCCGGGGTCCTCCCGCCGGGGACCGTCGTCAACGAGACGGTCCGTACGATCGATGTGATGCCCACCCTTCTGGAGCTGAGCGGGCTCCCCGCGCCCGCGGGGATCCAGGGCAGGAGCCTGGCGGCGCTCCTGCGCGCCGGCCGGCCGGGTGCGCCGGGGGCCCTTTCGGCGGCCGAGGATTCCGGCACGCGGGGCCTCCCCGCCGTCTCGGAGAAGGCGGAGACCGACCCGGTCTCCGGCGGCGCGCCGCCTCCTCACGGGACCGAATCGTACGCGCTCGTCGTCGAGGGCTGGAAGCTGATCCACAACACGAAGCGTCAGGCAGGCGGCCCCGAGTTCGAGCTTTACGACGCGCGGGCCGACCCGCTCAACCGGCACGACGTGGCGGCCGATCACCAGGACGTCGTCGCCCGGCTCGCGGGACAGCTGTCAGCCTGGAGATCCCTGGTGGAGGCGGGACGTCTGATGCCGGACTCCGAGGCGACCCAGGCGATGAGCGCCGAGGAGCTGGAGAGGCTGCGCAGCCTCGGCTACATCCAGTGAGCGCGCGTCCCGCGGTGCGACGGGCGACCGCCCTCATGATCCTCTGCCTCGCCCTCGCCCCGATCGGCCGGGCCGGCGCCGGCGACGACGGCCCCTACGCGCCCGACACACCCGAGCCCGGCTCCGCCGAGGCGATCGCCAGGTTCACGACCGAGGCCCGCTTCGTGAACCCCTGGGTGGCTTACGTGCCCGACTCGAAGACGGTCCCATCGCCGGCGAAGTACCTCGGGCACGTGGTGGGCGCCGCCGGAGAGCTCTCGCGCACCGAAAAAATCTACGGCTACTTCCGCGAGCTGGACCGCGCCACCGATCGCGTGAAGGTGGAGGTGATCGGCAGGTCAGAGGAGGGACGCGAGATCCTGCTGGTGGCAGTCTCCGACGAGGCCGGCATCCGGGATCTGACGCGGCTCAAGCAGGCCACCGCGGCGCTGGCCGACCCGCGGATCACCGGACCCGAGAAGGCCGAACGGATCATCGCCACGGCGCGGCCCGTTTACTACTTCAACGCCGGGCTGCACTCGATGGAGACCGGAAGCCCCGAGATGGTCATGGAGCTGGCCTACCGGCTCGCCGTTTCCGAGCAGCCGATGATCCGGCGCATCCGCGAGAACGTCGTGGTCCTCATCAACCCGGTGTCCGAGCCCGATGGGCGCGACAAGTACGTCGACTGGTTCTACCGGTACTTGAAGGGCAAGACCGACTTCGAGAACCTCCCCGAGCTCAATCCGCCCTACTGGGGCTACTACGTCTTTCACGACAACAACCGCGATACGCACCAGAAGGCCCTCGAGCTGACGCGCGCCGTGCACCGGATGTTCTACGACTACCACCCGACCGTCGTGCACGACCTCCACGAGTCGATCCCCCTGTTGCACACCTGGAACGGCACCGGCCCCTACAACGCCAATCTCGACCCGATCACGACCAGCGAATGGCTCGAGATGTCGTTCGCGGAGGTGACGGCGCTGACCGGTCTGGGGATGCCGGGGGTCTGGACGTGGGGGTTCGGCGAGTCGTGGGGCCTTCATTATCTCGACTCCGTGGCGAGCAACCACAACAGCATCGGGCGCGGTTACGAGACCTTCGGCAATCACACCGCCGAGACCGTGGAGCGGACGCTGCGCGCCGGCGAGGAACGGTACGTGGACAAGCCGGTCACCTCGAAGGAATGGTATCGCGCCTGGCCCCCGGACAAGACGTTCAAATGGTCGCTGCGCGACAACACCAACTACATGGAGAGCGGCTGCCTGTCGATCCTGGATTGGACCGCGAAGAACGCGAAGGAGCTGTTGCGCAACTTCTACCGGAAGGGACACAACTCGTGGCGCAAGGGGGTGGAGGGGAAGCCCTTCGCGTTCGTGATCCCGGCGGACCAGGGGGACCGCAGGCGCGTCGCCCGGATGGTGAACCTGCTGATGTCGCACCGGATCGAGGTCTCGCGGGCGAAGGAGCCGATCAAGGTCAAGGAGGGGGAATTCCCCGCGGGCTCGTTCGTGGTGCGTCTCGACCAGCCGTACCGCAACTACGCGGTCGATCTTCTCGAGCCGCAGAAATTCCCCTCTGACACCCCGTACGAGCCTTACGACGATGTGTCGTGGTCGCTGCCGGTGCATTACGGCGTGGAGGCCAAACGAATCGACGACCAGGCGATCACTTCGGCGCCGGTCGAGCCGCTGGCGGCCGACGTGACGGTCTCGGGGAGCGTGTCCGGCTCGGGGCCGGTCTACCTGCTCAAGGAGACGGGACACGTGGGGATGTTCACGGCGCGCTTCAGGCTGGCCGGCTTCACGGTCGAGATCGCAGAGAAACCCTTCAAGCTGGGGACGACCGAGTATCCCGCCGGCTCGTGGGTGATCCCGGCGCAGGCCGGGCTGGACGACGCACTGGGAAAGGTGGCCTCGGAGCTGGCGCTCGATTTCACGAGCGTGCCGGCCCCGCCCGAGGTCGCGCGTCACGAGGCGGATCTTCCACGTCTGGCCGTCTGGCACCCCTGGGCCGACACCGAGTCGATCGGTTGGGTGCGTCTGGTGCTCGACCGCGAGAAGATCCCTTACACCTATATCCGCGACGAGGAGATCCGCGCGGGCGGGCTGCGTTCCCGCTTCGACATCATCCTGTACGGCAACGTCTACCTCCGCCTCAAGGATCAGATCCACGGGCTCGACACCAGGTTCGGGCCCCTCGCCTACACGAAGACCCCCGAGTACCCGAGCCACGGCGTGCCCGACGCCTCCGACGACATCACCGGTGGGATCGGCTGGGTCGGGATGGCGAGCCTGTCGCGGTTCCTCGACGACGGGGGCCTGCTGATCACGCTCGGCAACGCCTCGGCGCTGCCGCTGGAAGGGGGGCTCGTGCGCGACGTGAGCCGCGGCGGCGGCGACGCCGACACGCCCGGCGTGGAGCTGCGCGTCAAGTTCTCGCGGCCCGACCATCCTCTGGCATACGGCTATCCCGAGGTCGCCTCCGTCTTCAGGACGCAGTTTCCGGTCTATCGCGTGAGGCCGGCGGACCGGCGGTGGATGGTCGCGCAGTGGGGCACGCGCCCGATCAAGTCGGAGCGAGAGGATGACAAGGAGGATGACGAGGACAAAGAGGAGCCGGCGGACTCGAAAAAGGAGGGCTCAGGCGCGGAGACCAAGATGGTGGTGAGCGGGGGCGCGAAGAACCTGGACGATCTGGAAGGGTACCCCGCCATCCTCGACCTGCCCGCCGGCGCCGGGGAGAGGGGGCGCGTCATCGCCTACAATTTCAACCCGATCCACAGGGACCTCAATCGATCCGACTACCGGCTCCTCTGGAACGCCATACTCAACTGGAACGCGCTGCCGCCCGCGGTGAGGTGAGGCGGTCGTCTCATATGCCTCTGTCCGCCTTCCATCCCACCGTCCGCCGCTGGTTCGCGGGCAAGTTCGGCGAGCCGAGCCCGCCGCAGCGTGAGGGGTGGCCGGCGATCCGGGCCGGCCGGCACACGCTCATCGCCGCCCCGACCGGCACCGGCAAGACGCTGGCGGCCTTCCTCTGGGCCATCGACGAGCTGCTCAGGCAGGGCGCCGACCTCCCCGACGCCACGCAGGTCCTCTACGTCTCCCCGCTCAAGGCCCTGGGCAACGACGTCAAGAAGAACCTCCAGGCGCCGCTGGCCGAGCTGCGCGCTCTCGATCCCGACCTGCCCGAGATCCAGGTCCTCGTCCGCTCGGGGGACACGCCGGCCTCGGAGCGCGCGGCGATGCGCAAGCGCCCGCCCCACATCCTCGTGACGACACCCGAGTCGCTCTACATCCTGCTGACGAGCGACGGTGGGCGCGCGATGCTGGGCACGGTCCGCACCGTCATCGTGGACGAGATCCACGCGGTGGCCGGCGACAAGCGCGGATCGCATCTGTCGCTGTCTCTGGAGAGGCTCGAGGCGCTGGCCGGCGCGCCTCCGCAGCGGATCGGGCTGTCGGCGACGCAGAAACCGCTCGAGGAGGTGGGACGTCTGCTGGCCGGCGTGGGCCGGGACGTCACGCTGGTGGACACGGGCCATCACCGCGGCATCGATCTCGCGGTGGAGATCCCCTCCTCGCCGCTCGAGACGGTCTGCTCGCACGAGACCTGGCAGGAGATCTACGCGCGGATGGCGGAGCTGATCGACCGGCACCGGACGACGCTCGTCTTCGTCAACACGCGCAAGCTCGCCGAGCGCGTCGCCGCCCGCCTGACCGACCTGCTGGACCCTGGACACGTCACGAGCCACCACGGCTCGCTCGCACGCGACCGGCGTCTCGACGCCGAGGAGCGCTTGAAGGCAGGCAAGCTCAAGGCCCTGGTGGCCACGGCGAGCCTGGAGCTGGGAATCGACGTGGGGGACGTGGACCTGGTCATCCAGACGAGCGTCACTCCTTCGATCGCGACGCTGCTGCAGCGGATCGGGCGGGCGGGCCACGCGCTCTCGCGCACGCCCAGGGGGCGCCTCTTCCCTCTCACGCAGGACGAGCTGGTCTGCGCTGTCGCCCTGGTGGATTCGGTGCGCCGGGGCGAGCTGGACCGCACGCCCCGGCCCGGCGCGCCGCTCGATATCCTCGCGCAGCAGATCGTGGCGGCCTGCGTTCCGCAGACGTGGGATGAGGGGGCGCTCTTCTCGACCCTGACGAGGGCCTGGCCCTACCGGGAGCTCGCGCGCGCGGACTTCGATGCCGCGCTCGAGCTGCACGGTCGGGGGCGCCGCGCCCTGCTCCACCGCGACGGGGTCCACCACCAGGTGCACGCCACCCGTCGCGCCCGCATCACGGCACTCACCTCCGGCGGCGCGATCCCCGACGCGGCCGATTACAGGGTCCTGCTGGAGCCGGAGGCCACTCCCATCGGCACGCTCAACGAAGACTTCGCGGTGGAGGCGAACGCGGGCGACATCTTCCAGCTCGGCAACGCCTCGTGGCGGATCCTCAAGATCGAATCCGGCGTGGTCCGCGTCGCCGACGCGCAGGGGGCGCCGCCTTCCCTGCCCTTCTGGCTCGGGGAGGCCCCCGCGCGCACGCGGGAAGTCTCCGGGGCCGTCGCGCGCATCCGGACGCAGGCCCTCGAACCGGGCGGGCTTGCGCGCGTGGTCGGGCTGCCCGAGGCCGCGGCGCTGCAGCTCTCCGATTACGTCGCCGCGGGGGCGCGGGCGCTGGGCGCCGTGCCGACCCCCGAGTGCGTGGTGGCCGAGCGCTTCTTCGACGAGTCCGGTGGGATGCAGCTCGTCCTGCACGCGCCCTTCGGCGGCCGGATCAACCGGGCGTGGGGCCTCGCCCTGCGCAAGCGCTTCTGCCGCGGTTTCGGCTTCGAGCTGCAGGCGGCCGCCAACGAGGAGGCGATCCTGATCTCGCTGGGGCCTCAGCACAGCTTCCCCCTTGAAGAAGTCTTCGACTACCTGCAGCCGGAGACGGTGCGCGACCTCCTCGTGCAGGCGCTTCTGGCGTCACCGTTGTTCGCCACCCGGTGGCGCTGGAACGTGACGCGCTCTCTGCTGCTCTCGCGCACGCGGGAAGGTGGCCGGCGCGTTCCCGCCCCCCTGCTGCGGATGCGCTCCGACGACCTGCTCGCGGAGGCCTTCCCCCAGGTCCTCGCGTGCGGCGAAACGCTGCCGCCGGGGGACATCCCGGTCCCATGGGAGCATCCCATCGTGAGGCAGACCCTCGAGGACTGCCTGACCGAGGCGATGGACGCGGCGGGGCTCATCGAGGTGCTTCACGCCTTGCGCGACGGGCGGATCCGGAGCGTGGCGGTCGACACGCCCGAGCCGTCGGCCTTCGCGCGGGGAATCCTCCACGCGATGCCTTACGCCTTCCTCGATGACGCCCCGCTGGAGGAGCGCCGCACGCAGGCGGTCATGTCGCGTCGCGCGCTCGACCCTCTCGCCGCCGACACGCTCGGGGCGCTCGACCCGGAGGCGGTCGCGCGCGTGAGGGAGGAGGCCTGGCCGCAGCCGGACGGCGCCGAGGAGCTCCACGAGGCCCTGCTCTGGATGGGATACGTCACGGACCGGGAAGCGGCCTCCTCGGGATGGCTCGAGTGGATCGAGGAGCTGAGGGGGGCGGGGCGCGTCGAGCGCGAGGATGACCGGTGGCTCGCGGTGGAGGCTCCCCGCGACGGGAAGAGGGTCCTTCGCGGCCGTCTGGAGGCGCTGGGGCCGGTGGTCGAGGGGCGGCAGATCGCCGCCGCCGACCTTCCTGCCCTCCTGGAGCTCGAAAGCGACGGCGTCGTGCTGCGATGCCGCCTCGAAGGACTCAGGGCGTGGTGCGACAGGCGGCTGCTCGCGCGCATCCATCGCTACACGCTGGACCGCCTGCGCGCCGAGATCGAGCCGGTGAGCGCCGCGGACTTCTGGCGATTCCTCGCCGCCTGGCAGCACGCCGCTCCGGGGCGGCACCTCGATGGCCCTCGCGGGGTGGCCGAGGTTATCCGCCAGCTCGCCGGCCACCCGGTCCCCGCGGCGGCCTGGGAGGGGTCGGTGCTTCCGGCGCGCGTACGGGGGTACCGTCCCGACTGGCTCGACCAGGTGACGCTGTCGGGGGAGATCGTCTGGGGCCGTCTGTGGGACGCGGGCGCCGCGGCGGTCAGGGCGATCCCGATCTGCATGATCCCCCGAGAGGAGATCGGGATGTGGCTGGCGCTTGCGACGGCCCCGGGGGACGCCGAGGGCTCACGGTCGAGCCGCGCCCGGCTTCTGCTCGATGCCCTCGGCCAGCGAGGCGCGCTCTTCACGCAGGAGCTTCAGAGCCACACGGCGCTCATCGCCTCCCAGCTGGAGATGGGCCTGGCCGAGCTGATCGGCCATGGTCTGATCACCTGCGATTCGTTCGGCGGGTTGCGCCGGTTGATCAAGCCGAGGGAGCGGTGGGCGCTCTCCCGGCGGGGCCGGGCGGAGGTCGGGCCGGTGATGGCGTCCGGCCGCTGGTCGCTGCTGCGGCGCGCCCCGGCTCCACCGGTGGAGCTCGACCGGGACGAGTTCGTCGCCCGTCGACTGCTCGAACGTTATGGCGTCGTCTTCCGCCGGGCGATCGCGCGGGAACGCATCCCACTCGCCTGGAGCGGGCTCGTGCGCGTCTACAGGCACCTGGAGCTGAAGGGGGAGGTGCGAGGGGGCCGCTTCGTGGGCGGATTCGCCGGTGAGCAGTACGCGCTGCCGGGCGCCGTCGAGATGCTCCGGAGCCTGCGCAGGAAGGAAGCTCCCGGCCCCATCAGCGTCTCGGCCTCCGATCCGCTCAATCTCGAAGGGATCCTGACTCCCGAGCCTCGCGTGCCCGCCCAGGCGCGCCGCCGCGTCAAGGTCGGCTGACCGGCTCTATCTGCGCGGCTCGTACCAGTAGCGCAGGACCGCCTCGCGCGCGCCGGCCTTGCCGATCAGCAGCTTGAACGCCACCCGGGGCATCATCGTCAGGTAGTGCCAGTCGCCGTGTTCGTCGAACTTGCGGGTGGAACCCACCGCCTTCACCCGGCGCGCGCGCACGAGCCGTTGCCCGCGCCGGCGGCCCAGACGCCGCAGGGCCAGGAGAAACGCGAGGTCCTCAGCCACGAGGCGCGCCTCGTCGTACCCGCCCACCGCGACGAAATCCTCGCGCCGGCAGAAGACGACCCCCGTGTCCATACGGGTCAGCCAGACCATCGGTATCATCAGCGCGTATGTGGCCGCGATGCCCGCCGACCAGCGTTCCATGCCGATCCCGGTGGCCCCGGCGACGAAGCGCGAGGACGACATCAGATCCTCGATGACGTCGAACGTGCGCGCGTGAATCCTGAGCGTGTCCGCGTCCACGAACGCGAGAATCCCCCCCGTGGCCACCCGCGCCCCCCCGTTGCGCGCCGCGGCGATGGCGCGCTTGTCGACCCGCACCACCCGGGCTCCCCCGTCACGGGCGATCCTGGCGGTGGCATCGGTGGAGGCGTTGTCCGCGACGATCACCTCCACCGCGGCGGCCCCGCGCGCGTACGCCCCCCGCGCCGCCTCGATCGAATCGAGCAGACGCGGCAGATAGTTCGCTTCATTGAAGGCGGGGATGATGATCGAGATGCGGTGGGTCGGCATCCGGCTACCGCGCGATGTGCGTCGGGTCGGCCAGCGTCAGCAGGCGCTCCAGCCAGAGGTTGGTGAGGCGCTCCTGCATCGTGTTCTGCCGGAGCCGCTGGTTGAGGAAGCTCCAGTCCACGCGGTCGGCCGGCTGGTCCTGGTTGAAGCAGGAGAAGACGAACTCCGCCTCGCCGGTCTCGGGATTCACGTGCCGCTGGAGACACTGGGCGCACACTTCCTTCATCATGCACTGCATCGGCGAGTTGATGCTCGCCACCGCGTGGTGGTCCGCGCTGAGGTAGGGAGCCAGCGGACCGTGGCGCGCGCGGGTGACCGCCGCCATCATCACGTCGGAGCCGATCGCGATGATCCGGTGGCACTCATCGAGACGGATCGCGGGATCCCCAAGGGCCCCCTTCGCGTAGGCCAGCATCGCCTGCACGATGTTGCCCACGAACGTGCGGTCCTGCGGGCGGCGCACGGGAATCGGTTCTCCGCTGTCGACCGAGTAGACCACCACGTCGGTGTTGGCCTCCACCTCCTCGCGCTTGAAGAAGTCTCCCGGCTTCTTGTACCCGGCGAAGTAGATGACGCGGCAGCCGACCTCCTTCATCCCCTTCGCGATGGAGAAGAGCACGGCGTTGCCGAGCCCGCCGCCGGCCAGCAGCACCGTCTCGCCCGGCACGATCTCGGTGGGGGCCCCGGTGGGCCCCATCACGACGATCTCCTCGCCAGGCTTGAGCATCGTGCAGAGCCGCGAGCTGGACCCCAGCTCCAGCGCGATGAGCCCCAGCAGCCCCTTCTCCCGGTCGACCCAGGCCCCGGTGAGGGCCAGCGGCTCGAGAAGCAGCTTCACGCCGTCCACGATCATCGCGCTCGCCTCGTAGTTCTGCAGCCTGTAGAACTGGCCCGGATGGAAGTTGCGGGCCTGGAGGGGGGCCCTCAGCACGACCTCGATGATGGTCGGTGTGAGCCGGTTGACCTGCACGACGGCGCACTTGAGCTCGTCGTCCATCGTGGCCCAGAGCCGCTCCAGGCGCGCCTCCCTCTCGGGCAGGTCCGAGGACTTCATCGCCGCCACGGCGGGCGCGAAGAGCGACGCGATCCGCGGCGCGCCATCCTTGGCCGAGGCCATCGCCTTGACGACGTTGCCGGCGTAGTGAGGGTGGTTGTCGCCGAAGAACGAGACGAGCCGTCCTCCTTTGTTGTAGCTCGTGAAGAAACCGACCTCGCCGCGGGGCGCCGGCAGGAGCACCGGGGCGCCGTCGATGACCTCGGCCCGGTGCGGCCTGAAGAACTTGCGCTTGTCGTCCAGCTCGAAGGTCCCGGGATACTCCTTCTCGTAGGTGACATTGGGGCTGGTCCCCGCCGCCACCATGCACGCGCGCGCCGGCATCGTCACCGCGTCGCCGGTGTCGCCGCGGCGGAAGGTCATCGCCTTGAGATGGCCGTAGTCGTCGGGGTGCGCCTCCACCGGCTCCATGTTCTCGGCGAACGAGATCCCCTCCTCGAGCGCCTTGATGATCTCCTCGTGGTTGAGGCGGTAGGCCGGAGAATCCTTCATGCTCTTGCGGTAGCAGATGGCCACGCCGCCCCACTGCTGGACCAGACGCGCGAGATCGGGCTTCTCGCCGGCCGCCGCGGCGCGCGCCCGCTCCTTGCGCACGGCGCGCCCATGCTCGAGATACTCGTCGAGGATCTCGATCTCCTCGGGCCGGAAGTCGACCCGCACGGCCGCCTCGCCGTGCTTGGTCGAGAGGACCTCGTAGCGGTGCAGCACCTTCTCCACCTGGATCGGGTAGTAGGCCATCAGCTCGGTGGCCGTGTCGATGGCCGTCAGCCCGCCGCCGATCACCACCGCGGGCAGCCTCACCTGCAGGTTCGCGAGCGAGTTTCTCTTGTAGGCGCCGGTGAGTTGCAAGGCCATCAGGAAGTCGCTCGCCTCGCGCATTCCACGCAGCAGGTTGTTCTTCATGTCGATGACGGTCGGTTTGCCGGCCCCGGAGGCGATCGCGATGTGATCGAACCCGAGCCCCCACGCCTGCTCGACGGTCAAGGTCCCGCCGAACCGGATCCCGCCGTACATGCGCACCTTCCTGCGGCGCGCCAGGTTCAGGTGAAGCACCGCGAGGAAGTTCTTGTCCCAGCGCACCGTGATCCCGTACTCGGAGACGCCGCCGAAGCCCGCCAGGGGCCGGTCGTCCAGCTCGCGCCAGAGCGTCCCAATGTCCCGGATGGGACGGGGCGGCAGCCCGTCCGCGCCGGTCAGGTCTCCCGGCAGCGGCTCGATCTTGAGCCCGTCGATCCCGACCACGGCGAAGCCTTCATTGGCGAGATGGTGCGCCAGCGTGTAGCCGGCCGGCCCCATGCCCACCACCAGCACGTTGAATCCGTTGTACGGCAGCGCATGGGGGCGCCTCACGTTGAGCGGGTTCCAGCGCGTGAGGAGGCTGTAGATCTCGAAACCCCAGGGCAGCGCAAGCACGTCGGTCAGGATTCCGGTCTCCGCCTGGGGGATGTTGACCGGGTCCTGTTTCTGGTAGATGCACGCCTTCATGCAGTCGTTGCAGATCCGGTGACCTGTGCCCGGCGCCATGGGATTGTCGATCGCGATCAGCGCGAAGGCCGCCAGCGGATCGCCGCGGCTCTTCATGAGGTGCGCCTCCGAGATCTTCTCGTCGAGAGGGCATCCGGTCAACGGGATCCCCAGCGGGTTGGGACGGTGTCCCGAGGCGGCGCCATCCAGTTGCGCGAACCCCTTCGAGCAGGAGTCCTTGTCGCGCTCGTGGCAGAAGATGCAGTAATTGGTCTCGGCCAGGACCTCGCGCTGCGTCATGCGAGGGTCGGTCAGCTTGAAGCCTTCGCGCCGGCGGCGGTGCTCGACCGGGCCCATCGCCAGGTTCGGCAGATCGGACCTGGGCCGGATCACGTGGACCAGACGCTCGTGATGGACGGGGCGCGGGACGCGCAGGCTCGGCCAGGCGTGGTAGCGCGATGAAGGGCCGCGCTCGGCGTCGCCGAGGAGCGCCGCCGTGTACCGCTCCGCCTCCTCGAGCCTGGCCCTCACCCGATCCAGGGGAGCCGCGTCGGCGGGCTTCGCCGCGGCGAGCGCCCCCTCCAGGTCCATGAGCCGGCAGACGTGCAGGGCAAGGGCCATCTCGGCATCGTCGGCGGCCGCCAGCCCGGCCAGGTCCTCCGGCCAGCTCACGGTCGGTCCTCTGAGCGGCGGGAAGGGGCTCTTCGCTCCGGGACCGAACTTCCTGGCGACGCGGCGCATGACGAACTCGCGGCGGAACCGGACGACGGGCTCCTCGATCGAGGTACCCGCGGCGAGCCCGGCCAGCTCCTTCTCGATGCCGAAGAGGCGCCCCACGAAGCGGCTCACCCAGGGGGCCACGCACACGAGGACCTCGGAGGTCTGGACCGGACCCATCCGCTCACAGTCCCGCCGGTAGCCGACCAGCTTTCCGAACGTCTCGGGATCGCTCTCATCGAGAAAGGCGTCGAAGGCGCGCGACAGATCGGGCAGGCGGTGGACGTCGTAGAGGTCCCTGAACCGGAAGCCTGGCTGGCCGAGATCGAAGTCCCGCTCCCCGGAGCCAGGGGGGGCCGGCGCAGTGCGTCTTCCGGTGGCGGATTCGGGGTTCAAGGGGCTCTCCACTGCGGCGCTGCCGGGGAATTGGAGGCGTGAATATATGATTTTATGGGAGGTTTTGCGAATCGTCCACGTGCTCCGGGATCCTCGTTCACTCGCTAGCGGCCGCGCCGGTGCTATGGTAGAGTCCTGCGCCATGCGTCCCCGCCAAGTCCCGCTCCCGCTGGTACTTCTGCTCGCCTGCGCCCTTTTCGCGGCTCCCTTCTTCCTGGCGGCCACCTATTACGTCGACGACGACTGCGAAGAAGGGATCCAGATCGGGACGGACCCGAACGACCACCCTTTCTGCACGATCAGAGGCGCGCTCAACGGGAGAGGACCAGGCGACGTGGTCCTGGTCCGGCCCGGCTACTATCCCGAGCGGATCGAGGTCCCCGCCGGCGTGATCGTGATGGGGCAGTGCGCCCCGGCGACGCCTTGCGATCCCAATAACGTCTGCGCCAGACGGCGCGCCGACCTTGACCCAAACTCCCCGTCCCACATCGACGCTCTCGAGGGGGGGCCCGCCGTCTTCATCGCCGCCATCCAGGCCACCACGGTCCTCGACGGCTTCAAGATCACAGGTGCGGGCAGCTCCGGCGGTCACGGCGTCGTGATTACGGGCAACCCCCGCGTCTGCAACAACACCATCACAGGCAACAGCTCCAACGGTTCCGGTGGCGCGATCACCGTCGCGGGAAACGCCACGATCGAGGACAACTACATCTCCGGCAACACGGCCATCTCGGGCCAGGGGGGCGGGATCGCGGTCAGGGGCGGCGCGCCGATCATCACGCGCAATCATATCGTGGCCAACAGCGCGCTGGCGCGAAGCGACGGGTTTTACGGATACGGTGGCGGCATCGCCGTCTTCCAGACCACCGCGCAGGCCATCATCACCAGCAACGTCATCACGGGCAACCGCGCCGACCAGGGGGGCGGCGGGATCGACGTCTACCGGAGCTCGCCTACGATCGCCGGCAATACGGTGGAGGGAAACCGGGCGGGCCTGCCGGGCCGGAAGATCGGGCACGGCGGCGGCATCGTGGTGACGGGCCAGCAGAAGCTCTCCACTTCGACGGCGCCGATCATCATGAACAATCTGATCCTGCGAAACGAGGCGCAGGTCAACGGCGGCGGCGTGGACCTCCTGTTCGCTCGCCCCTTCCTTCTGAACAACAACCTGTTCGGCAACACTCCTGTCAACGTGCATGGCAGCCTCAGCCCGGCGTCGACCAGCGGCAACGTCTCCATCGACCCGAACCTCCCTCCAGCGCCATCCATGCCGGGCCCGGGATACCCGCACGTGGACGCGGGGCACGGCGAGCTCGTGCAGGTCGAGGGAGACCTCTTCGCCTCCGATCCAAACGACAGCGTCGTGGGGGATCGTCGCGTGGTCAGGGCGGGGCGCATCGGCACTCTCGACTTCTTCCATCGGCCCAGAGCCCTTGACGGCGACCAGGACATGACGGGCAAGCCCGACATCGGGGCGGCCGAGTTCGTGCCCGGCGACGACCCGAACGAGCCCGGCGTCGATCCCAATGGAGCGGCGCTCGACGATCTGGACGGAGACGGCCACCTCGACGCCGACCCCAACTCCGACAACTGTCCGGCCATATACAACCTCGCCCAGGTCGACACCGACTCCGACGTCGTGGGGGACGAATGCGACAACTGTATCGACGATTACAACCCGTCGCAGACCGATGCGGACGGCGATCTCGTCGGTGACGCCTGCGACGCCGACGTGGACAACGATGGGGTCCTCGAGGACTTCAACGACGACGGCACGCGGGACCCCCTCGACGCCTGCGTGGGCAAGCAGAAGGTCGGATGCGACGACAACTGCCCCGATACGGCCAACGTCACCCAGCTCGACAGGGACCGTGACGGCGTCGGGGACACCTGCGACAATTGCGACTTCCGCCGCAACGGGTACTGCGACCAGGACCCGAACGGCCCATATGATGCTCTCTGCGACATCAACAAGAACGGGATCCTGACCGTCGAGGAGAGATCGACGGGTCGCCAGATCGACTCTGACGGGGACGGCATCGGCGACGCCTGCGATAACTGCCGTTACGTGCCCAACGGCAACTGCTTCTCGGGGACCGCCGCCTGCGACATCGATGGAGACGGCGTGATCAGCGGCATCGAGCTGGCCCGGAGCGGGCTGGCCGACCGGGACAATGACAAGGTCGGCGATGCGTGCGAGGTCGACCTCGACCGCGACATGATCCCCTGCCGCCTCGTGAGGCCGGCCACCGTGGACCCGAACTCTCCCCGGCTGATGGTGGTCTGCGATGAGCCGTGCACCGGCGGCCAATTCGACCCGAACGCCCCTTCGGGCTGCGACGACAACTGTCCCACGCAGAAGAACGCGACGCAGGTGGACACCGACTCCGACGGCGTGGGAGACACCTGCGACAACTGCGACCCCGAGCCGAACGGATCCTGCAGCGAGGATCCAAACGGAGATCCGAACGGAGTCAACGATTTTCGATGTGACATCGATGGCGACGACATCCTCACGGCGGAGGAGCGCGCCGCCGGCCGTCAGATCAATACAGACGGCGACGCCGAAGGAAATGCGTGCGACACGGACGACGACGGCGACGGGGTGCCCGACGATGGGGGGGACTTCATCTGCCCGCTCGACCCCAACCAGCCCGGCTACGACCAGTACAACCCGGCGGCGGCTTGCGACGACAACTGCCCGCTCGCCTCCAACTACAACCAGGCCGACGCCGATGGCGACGAGCTGGGCGATGTATGCGATCCAGATCCGGACGGAGACGGAATCGACACCGGGATCGCCGGCACCCGCCCGCCCGGTCCCTGCCTGGACGCCATCTGCGACCCGGACCCGGATGGGGACGGCATTCCCACCGAGGGCGATCCCAACACCCCGGCCCCCAATCCCTGCCCGGCCGGTCCCTACGACCCGAACACGCTCTGCGACGACAACTGCCCCACCGTCTACAACCTCGCGCAGGCGGATGCCGACGGCGATCTGATCGGCGACGGCTGCGACAATTGCGTGGAGGCCTACAACCCGGGTCAGGCCGACAGGGACGGCGACTGGGCGGGCGACGTCTGCGACGACAACTGCCCTTCGATGCCTAACGGCGATTGCTCCCAGGGCGTCGGCTTTTGCGACATCGACCGCAATGGAAGCCTGTCTACGACGGAGATGGACTACGGAAACCAGGCCGACTCGGACAGCGACACGATCGGAGACGCGTGCGACAACTGTCGCCTCATCTCCAACATCTTCCAGGAGAACAAGGATCGCGTCGTGGATCCCAACAACCTCGACACTCTGGGGGACGCGTGCGACCCGGACCTCGACGGCGATGAGGACCCCAACGCGCCGGTTGCCGACAACTGCCCGGGGATCTACAACCTCGCCCAGACGGACACCGACGGAGATCTCCTGGGAGACAACTGCGACAACTGCCCCGACGACTACAACCCGGCGCAGACCGACCGGAACGCCGACGGCGTGCCGGACCAGCTCGACACGGACGGCGACGGGCTCGGCGACGCGTGCGACCGGGACGACGACGGCGATTCGATCCGCGACACGAAGGACAACTGCCCGCTGATCGGCAACCCGCTCCAGACCGATCAGGACAAGGACCTCGCCGGGGACGCCTGCGACCTCGACGCGGATGGCGACGGCGCCCTGGATTCGATCGACACGTGCGTCGATTTCTACAACGCGTCACAGGCCGACACCGACGGCGACGGCTTCGGAGACGCGTGCGATCTCTGCCCGGCCCTCTACGACCCGGTCAACACGGACGGAGATGGGGACAAGTGCGGTGACCCGTGCGATCCGCCGGTTCTCAAGCCGCCGGTCATCAGCGGTTCGGCGAGCGTGACCTTCGGTGACCCGAACGGGATCTACGATGTGACGCTGGGGGGGACGAGCCCCTGGAACGCAACGGTCGACTACGAGATCCGTCTGCAGGATCCGACCGGCGCGACGACGATCGTGGCGGACGTGTCGGGCGCCACTCTACCGGCATCGGGCGCCATACGGGTGCAGGTCCCCTTCCCGTCCACCGGACCCTCCGGAGCGTGGACGATCATCGCCCAGGTGGGTTACACGGGCCCCGTGAAGGCGGCCGGGTGCGGCTCGGTCAAGGTGCTCACCGGCAAGAAGCTCGTCACCGCGAACTGACGCGGCCCCGTCACTGGATATACCCCAGCGCCTTGAGCCTCCGGATCGTCTCTTCGTCGAGGACCTGCTCCGGCGCCTGGCTGCGCCGGGACATGTTCAGCGCGACAATCGCCGAAAGCTGGCGTCGCAGCTCGTCGAGCGCCGGGCCTCCCAGCTCCATGATGCTCCGTCTCTCCTCGGGGTCGGTCTCCAGATCGAAGAACTCCTCCTCGGGGATCGGGACCGGGATCTCGCGCGCGGTCCTGTCGGTCCGCGGGAAAACCTTGATGTACTTGTAGCGCCCGTCGCGCAGGGTCTTTCGCTCCGGGCCGTTGTTGGTGGCCTCGGCGAACGCGTGCCGCTCCACGATCGGCTCGCCCCGGAAGACCCGTGCGAAGCTCACCCCCTGGATCCCGGGCGGGGCGGGAAGCCCGAGCATCTCCAGCAGCGTGGGCATCACGTCGATCGTCTGGACCATCTGCCGCACCCGCGCGCCGGGGGAGACCCTTCCCGGGGCGACGAAGATCAGCGGGACGTGCAGCAGCTCGTCGTAGACGGTGTGGCCGTGGCCGATCCTCTTGCCCGGATACCGCGCCTGAAGCTCTTCGCCGTGGTCGCTCAGAAGCACGATGATCGTGCGCTGCTTCACTCCCAGGCCGTCCAGCAGTGAGATGAGCTGTCCGATGAACCCGTCGGCGTAGAGGATGTCGCCGTCGTACAGAGCGGTGACCTTCTGCGTTTCGTCGCCGACGGTCGCCTCCCCCGCGAAGGCCTGGTGGATGTAGGGCCCGTGTACTTCGTAGCTGTGGAAGAACATGAAGAAGGGACGGTCGTGGTGATCCACCAGCCACCGCGAGGCCCCCTCGAAGACGCCAGAGATGTCCTCCCCGCCCCGCGCCGGATCGTCATGATCCGTCTCGTCGTACACGCTGAAGCCGCGCCAGAAGCCGTACAGGGCGGAGATGGCGCCGCTGCCGGTGAAGGCCGCCGTGGCATATCCCGCGTCGTGGAGGATCTCCGCCAGGACCCTCTTGTCGTCGGCGAGCCGGCGCTGGCGGTTGGTGGTCGGCGCGTCCACCGCGTGCACCGACGGGAAGAGCGACGTGAAGAGCGTCATGTGCGAGGGGGTCGTCCAGGGAGCCTGGGCCAGCGCCCGCTCGAAGAGAGTCCCTTCCCGGGCGAGCCGATCGATGTTGGGGCTGACGGGGCGCCGGTATCCGTAGGCGCCGAGGTGATCGGCCCGCAACGTATCCAGCGAGATCAGCAGCAGGTTGGGTCGGGCGGGATCAGGCGATGGAAGCAGCTCGGGGCGCGACCACCAGACAAAAGGCGCCGCACGCTCCCCCGGCCGCCCCGGCGTCTCGACGAGGAGCCGATCCCTCACGGCGATGTCGGGGGGCAAGGTCACCGTCACCGTGTGCCATGCGCCCGGCTCGATCGGACAGGCCCCGATCAGCCGCCGGGAGTTCGCGCCGGATGATTCCGCGGGCGGGCCCACCATTACCCTGCCTGCGATCGCTCCCTCCGGTATCTGCAGGCGGCCGGCGGCGCCTGGCGCCAGACCGCAGGAGATCTCGATCCGCCGGCCCGAGGCGCCGGCCGGCAGCGGCACCCCCTCGATCACCTCCAGATCGTCGAGCACGGGCCGCGTCACCAGACCGATCTGCGCGTGCCCCGAGTCGCGGGCCGCGCCGGCGGACCGAATCGCCTCCAGGTAGGACCGATGCCGGCTGATGGGCCACCACGCCAGCGCCAGAGCGAGCAACGGCGCCCAGACGTAGGGTCGCTTCAGGGCCGACAGGAGAGGCCCCGCGACGCGGCGCCACATCGCCGCGATCCAGGGCGCCAGAAGACGCAATACAAACAGGCCGGCGGCCAGACGCAGCGGGCGCGCCGGCGTGTCCCAGTGGATGGGACGGACGCGCAGCACCGCGTCGATCGGCCCCGCCAGCCACACGTAGAGCGCGGCGGCGGCGGCAAGCGCGATCGAGAGGTTGAGGAGATGAAGGGGGGCGCGTCCTGCCTTCATGACGCGCGGGATTGTAGTGCATGACCGATGATAGAATCCACGACGTGAGAAGGTTCACCGGATGGATCGTCGGAGCCGCGCTGTGCGCCGCGGCGGCGGGGCTTTTCCTCTGGCTCCGGCCCCCCCGCGTGAAGACGCGGCCGAGCTTCCTGGTCATCGCGATCGATTCGGTGCGCGCCGACCACGTCGGCGCCTACGGTTACCCGCGTTCCACCACGCCCCGGATCGACGCGCTGGCCCGCGACGGCATCCTGTTCGAGGAGGCCTACTCGCAGGCTCCCTGGACGAAGCCATCGGTGGCCTCGATCTTCACTTCGTCCTACACGTCCGTTCACCACGTCCTCTTCAGCAAGCGGGTCGTAAACGGCGAGGATCGCACCGACGTGCTCAACGCGAAATTCCTCACGCTCGCCGAGGCGATGAAGTCAGGCGGCTGGGCCACGGGAGGGTTCGGGCAGAAGATCCACCTCCGGCCGGAGTTCGGCTTCGATCAGGGGTTCGATCGCTACGACATGCACGCGCGGCGCGCCGAGAACATCAACCGGCGGGCTCTGGACTGGCTGAGGAGCGACGACCCCGACAGGTTCTTCATGTACCTTCACTACAATGACCCCCATTATCCCTACAAGCCGCATCCGGAGTACGCCCGATTCGGTTCCACGACCGCGCGGGTCCAGATCGACGGCGACACCAAGAGGGCGTTCCGGGAGGGAACGCTCCGGCTGACCGCCGACGACATCCGGCAGCTCCTGGACCTCTACGACGGCGAGATCCTCTACGCGGACACGCTCATCGGAGAGCTTCTCGACCGGATCGGAGGGCTTGGATACCACAACGTCACCGTCATCGTCACCGCGGATCACGGCGAGGAGTTCCTCGATCACGGCGACATCACGCACGGCCAGTCGCTCTACGGCGAGCTGGTCCGCGTCCCCTTCATCATCGGAGGTTCGGGCCTGCCCGCCTCGGCGCGCGGACGCCGTTCGCGCGCGACGGTCGAGCTCATCGATATCATGCCGACCCTGCTCGAGATGGCCGGGCTCCCGCGGCCGCCCGACCTCCAGGGCAGGAGCCTCGCTCCGCTGCTCGCCCCGGCGATCCCGACCGAGCCCGGCCCGGTCACGGCCGTATTCAGCGAACGCCGGGACCCGAATGACGCGGACTTCTCCAGCACCGTCTTCGATGGCCGGTGGAAGTTCATCCATGACGCCTCGCTCAACCGCGTCCTCCTCTTCGACATCGAGACCGATCCGGGCGAGAAGAGACCGATGGAAGGCGCCGGCGGGGAGATCGTGGGCGCGTTGCGCGGTCAGCTCGAACGCTGGGCGGCCGCGAACCGGACCCTTCACGACAAGATCAGGCCCGAGGACGATCGACCTCTCGATCCCGAGACGGAGCGCAGGCTCCGCTCGCTCGGCTACGTGCAGTGAGCATGAGGGTCGTCCACGTCAACACCGAGCCGACATGGCGCGGCGGCGAGAGCCAGGTCCTCAACCTGATGCGGGGGTTGAGGGGGCTCGGTCACGAGGTCGAGGCCGTGACCCTTCCAGCCAGCGCGCTGGCGTCCCGGTGCCGCGAGGAGTCGCTGCCGGTGACCGAGATCCCGATGCGGAGCGACGCCGACCTGCCCGCGGCGATACGCCTCGCCCGCCACCTGCGGCGTCATCCCTGCGACATCCTGCACGCCCAGACCGCGCGGGCCCACTCGATCGCGATGCTGGCGCGGCTGATGGGCGCGCGGACCCGCCTCGTCGTGAGCCGCCGGATCGACTTCCCCGTCCGGCGTGATCCGCTGAACCTGTGGAAGTACCGCAGCCGTCTCGTGGACGTCTACATCGCGGTGGCGGGCAACATCCGCGAGATCCTGGTGCAGGCCGGCATCGAGCCGCGGCGCGTGGTGGTCATCAACAGCAGCATCGACCTGAAGCGGTTCACCGGGGTGGGAGACCACCGCGCCGAGGTGCGCCGCGAGCTGGGGATTCCGCAGGACTGCCCCGTCATAGGAAACGTTGCGGCGCTGGCCTGGCACAAGGGTCAGAAGGACCTGATCGCGGCCATGCCGCGCGTGCTGAGCGAGGCCCCCGAGGCCCGGCTCGTCATCGTGGGTGAAGGCGATCAGGGGGACGCCCTGCAGCGTCAGGCGGCCGACGCGGGCCTGGCCCGGCGCGTCATATTCACCGGCCTGCGCGGGGACGTGCCCCGTCTCCTCACCGCCTTCGACCTGTTCTGCATGCCCTCCTACCTGGAAGGGTTCTGCAACTCGGTGCTGGAGGCCTTCGCGCTGCGCCTGCCGGTCGTGGCCACCCGCGCGGGAGGTCTTCCCGAGATCGTCGTGGACGGCGAGACAGGGCTACTCGCCCCGCCGCACGATCCGCTCGCCCTGGCCGCGACGCTCCTCACCATGTTGCGGGACCGGGAGCTCTCCTCCCGCCTTGCCCTGGCCGGCCACCGGCTCGTGCACGAGAAGCACGGGGTGGAGCGGATGGTCCAACGGACCGCGGAGCTCTACGCCAGCCTGGGTTGACACGGGAAGGCTGTGCCTCTAGGTTATGAGAGGCAGGCGATCCCGGCACGCGCTTGTCGAACCAACCTGGGCCAGCCGATGGGCGCTGCCCGATCCGCAGGCACGACAGCTTTCCCCACCGCGCTGAAGGCATTGTTTCTGGCCCTTCTTGCGGTACAGTTCGCTCTCTGCGCGGGGAGTTTCTCCACCGACGCCATCATCAACGACGATTACAGGCAGAACCTTTTCTGGGCGCCGTCGCTCGTCTCCCCCGGACTCTTCACCCATGACCTTCTCGCGGATTACTCGCGCGGGTTCAACCCGCCCGGCCTGAAGTTCGTCTACGGCCTCGCGCTCGGCGCCGGCCTTTCGGGGCCGGCCTTCTCCAAGGTCCTTTCGATCGCGCTCTTTCTCATCTTTCTGGCCGGGGTCGGGTGTCTTGCGAACCGGCTCGGCGGGCGACGCTTCCCGTCGCTGCCCCCCCTGCTGCTCATCTTCATTCTGCTGAACAACAAGTACTACTTCCGGGCCTGCATGGGGGGCCTCGCGAGGAACTTCGCCTTCCCGCTACAAGCCTGGATGGCCTACGCGCTGATCACGAGAAATGCCCCTCTGGCGCTCTTCATCACGCTGGTCTCAAGCCTGTTCCATCCCCCGACCTTCCTGCTCTGCCTGGTCTCGCTCCTGGCCTGGCAGCTCCAGCACGCGGCCCGGATGCTCGGGAAAGGGCGACCGATGGCCACGGCTCTGCGGCGACCGGTCCTGACGCTGCTCGTTGGGGCGGCCGCGGCGGCGCCGCTCGTCCTGAGCGCGGTCCACATGTCGGACCGGTTCGGGCCGATCGTCACCCGCCAGGAGGTCGCGACGATGGCCGAGTTCCAGTTGAGGGGCCGCTGGTGGCGGGAAAAGCCGCTCGGCCTGCCTCTCTCGCTCCTGGAAGAGGCCCGCGTGGATCACAAGATGCATCGCCGCGGCCTGCGCGGGCTGGACTGGCGCACGGGGATGGCGATCGTTCTTTACGGGTCCTTCATCTACTGGGTGGCCTACCTCTTCGTTCACCGCCGCGCACTCTTCTGGCGCTGGAGCCCCCTCCTGCTCGCGGCGCTCTGCGCGATGTTCCTCTTCACTCTGAGCGACCTGTTCCTGGCGAAGCTCTACTTCCCCAACAGATTCCTGCGCCCTCTGATCCCCCTGCTCGTCACGGCTATCGTGTGCGAGAGGATCGCGTCGGGAGCTCCGGCAGGCTGGACGCGCCCCCGCCGGATCCTGTGGCACGCATGGGCGGCCGTCGTCATCGTCGGGATGACGCGTTTCTTCAGCTCGGACACCGACGTGGGATACCCGGTCAACGCCGCTTCGGTCCTCCCGGTGGCCCAGCGAGTGAAGGCCCTGCCCGCCGACAGGCTCATCGCGGCCTACCCGAAGGAGGATGCCGACAACATCTCCATCTTCGGCGAGCATTCGGTCTTCATCCAGCGCGAGGTCAGCCACGCGCTGTACCGGGGCTACCTCGAGGAGGTTCGCCGGCGCACCTTTCTGTGTCTCGCCGGCCTCTTCCCCGTCAAAGGTGACGAGGAGGTGGCGAGGCTCGCCCGCGAAGGGGTTGACTACGTGCTGGTCAACAAAGGGATGCTGTCCCGGCTCGCCGAATCGGGAACGGTCCCCGAGTACGATGAGCCCTACCGGAGCTGGCTGCTGCTCAGGCTCTCACCGGCCCGCGCGCGACTCATCGAGCGGCACTGGACCGTGAGGATGAAGCCCTTCGTGGAGTACGAGGACAGCAGGTACATGCTTGTCCGGATCTCGGACTTTCAGGCACCCGCTCTGGCGGCGCACACCGGCACGTCTCCGATCATCCGGCAGTGAAAGGCCTTCAACGCGGGGATACGGGAGCGCAGGCGCTCGACGTCGGCCGCCGACCCGATCACCACCGCGCCCGGGTGACCGTCGAGAAAGGCCTGTACCCGCCGCCGCCCGCTCACGACCGGAATCGCGTCACGCCTCAGGTGGAGATTGAAGACCCCCGCGAATGACTCCCGGTAGAGGAGGACCGGGGCGTCCCCGCCCGCCACGGTGGCGATCGCGTCGGCGAGTGGGCGGGCCGACTTGACCGAGTCGAGGACGGGGACCGCCACCCACTGGCTCCAGGCCACCGCGGCCAGGCAGGCCGACAACGTGAAGCCCAGCGCGGCCCCGCGATCGCGCGCCAGCAGGGCGAGCCCCCATCCTCCCAGCGCCGCAATCACGAGCCCCGGAACGGTCAGCGCGAGGCCGCCGGGAAAGGCGGCGAGCGCGAGCAGGGACTCTCTCTGATCGGGGGCGAGCCCCTCCAACCGGCCCACCAGCCCCGCCCCGTATCCGAAGGGCGCCGCGGCCAGCGCGAGCCCCCCGGCCAGGAGCGCGGCGGCGGCCAGCCCCACCGGGATCAGCCCGCGCCATCGCCTTGCGGAGTCCGAGAGAAAGGCGCGCATCTCCAGGGCCGTAAGCAGGCTCGCGGCCGGAAAGAGCGGGAGCAGGTAGCGCGTCTTCTTGCCCGAGATCATGCTGAAGAACAGGAAGGTGAAGGCGAACCAGGTCAGGGCCACACGTTCTCCCTTCTGCGAGCCGCGAGCCTTCCACGCGCCGTACACCGCGGACGGCACCAGGACGATCCAGGGAGCAAACGAGACCGGGAACACCTTCAGGAAGAACTGCGCCGGCTCCTTGTGATGCCAGGACTCGTACGCGCGGCCGACGTTCTGCTTGAACAGGATCACCTCCGCGTACTCGCGGCCCCCGCGCGAGATGGCTGGCGCCAGCCACAGCGCCGCCACGCCGGCGACGATCAGGATCCCCCACGCCGGATGCAGCGCTCTCAACCCGCGCGCGCCCTCCTCCTGGAACGCGGTCAACAGGAGCACACCGGCCGGGATGACGAACCCGACCGGCCCCTTCGTGATCACCGCCAGGCCCATCAGCAGATAGAAGAGGGCCCACAGGACCGGGGAGCCTTCCTCCCGCGCGCGCAGACCGCTCGCGATCGCCGCCGTCACGATGAGGGTGAGCGTGCCGTCGATGACACCGGAGGTCGCGTGGAGAATGAACATCGAGGAGGTGGCCAGCACGAGGGCCGCCAGCCAGCCGGCCTGCTCGTCGATGAGCCGCCGGCCCATGTTGTAGGTCAGGAGCAGCGTCAGCAGGGCGGCCAGCGCCGAGACGAGACGCGTGCCCGACTCGAACGGCACGCCTGGCAGGCCGCCGGCGAGGATACCCAGCCAGAAGAACAGAGGAGGTTTCTCGCCGTAGACCTCGCCGTTGAGGTGGGGCAGGACATAATCGCCGCGGGAGACCATCTCGCGCGCGACTTCCGCGTAGCGTGGCTCGTCGGGGTTCCACGGATCGCGCAGCCACACCGAGGGCAGGTAGAGCGCCATAGCGAGGAGGGCCAGCGCCAGGACCGGACGGTGCGGGGCGACGGCGCGGCGTGCCAGCTCGCGCGGGTCGAGCGCGTGGCGGCCCGACTCAGACATTCCGGCCGTTTTCAGCGCGCCGGTTGCGCTCCCAGAGGCGGGCATACTTCACGAAGACGACCCACGTGTCGATGCCGGTGATCATGAGCCCCGGGATGCCGTCGAGAAAACCAAGCTGGAACAGGTAGCGCTTCACGAAACGGGCGGGGGGCCGGACCATGAGGTCGAAGACGGTGGCGCGGCGTCCTTTCTTGAGGTACTCGTCGGCGCCCCAGGAGGTGTACCGGTCGATCTTGTGCACGTATGAGTCCCAGGATCGGAACGTGACGTGATGGAGCGGATGCCTCAGCTCGCCCACCCTGCCGTCCACCTCGACGTCCGCGTGGACCTCCTTCTCCTGGTACTTCCCCTTCGTCCGATCCCAGAAACGCAGCACTTTGTCGCGCGCCCACCCGCCGAAGCGGATGCGCCTTCCCATGAAGTGGTTGACCCTGCGGATCACGTACCCGCTGCAGTTCGGGCCGCGTGACAGCAGGGCCTTGATCTCGTCGCGCAGCTCGGGGGTGACCCGCTCGTCGGAGTCCACCACCATCACCCAGCGATGCCTCGCCTGGGGGATCGCCCAGTTCTTCTGCGAGGCCGAGTTGACGTATTCGCGCTGGAGGATCCGATCAGTGAACCGGCGCGCGATCTCGAGGGTCCGATCGGTGGAGAACGAGTCCACCACGAGGAGCTCGTCGGCCCAGGTCACCGACTGCAGGCAGGCCTCGATGTTCTCCTCTTCGTTGAAGGTGGGCACGATGACGGTGATTGGCTCGGGCATGGTCTCTACCTGTGGATCACAGGAGCGGGTTCCTTCCGCGCGTGCGCGGCAGGTCCCTCTTGCGGTTGAAGGGCCAGAGACGCCTGAATCGCTTGAAGCGCCGGTGCTGGCTGAGCTCCTCCGGCGTCACGTCCTGGGGCGTCAGCGCCACCTTCCATTTGAGCAGCGCCCGCTCCTCCGCCCGCTTGAGCCGGGGGAACAGGACCCGCCCGGCCCACGTGTCGCGCTCGAAGATCGACGCCGAGGAGAAGTCGATCAGGTAGAGGGTGCCACCGTGCGTCACGAGGATGTTGTCGCGGCTCCTGAGGTCGCCGTGGATGATCCCGCGCGCGTGGACCTCATCGAGCAGGTCCTTGATGCGCTGCGCCACCCGCGGGACACCGCCGTGGCGGCGGTGGTATTTGGGCAGCCTGATTCCGTCCACGTACTCGATGATGATGGCGTCCCGGTCCAGACGCCTCATGAATCGCGGCACTCCGGGGACTCCCGCCAGCCGGCGGTAGGCCCTCTCCTCGCGGGTGAGCTGGAGTCGCCCGATCCAGCGCACCGGCAGGCTCCTGGCCGCGTAGTCCTTTACGGCGAAGCGTCCCTCTGCCAGCTCGGCCAGGAGGATGTCGGCCTTGTGCCAGGCCCCCTGCTTGATGAACGAGGAGACGGCGCCGCCGAGCCCGGCTCGCGTGAGGGTCTCGACGCTGTGCGGGGCGTCGGGCATCACCCCTCGACTTCGACCTCCTCGTCCACCTTGCAGTCACGACACAGGTCGATCGTGTGGATCTGCCCGCCGAGGAAGCGGCGTCTGACGCCTGCCGCCTTCTCGCCGTTCCAGACCTCGGAGATGGAGGAGTTGGTGATGTTGCCCAGGATCTGCTTGCGCTGGTAGTCGGTGCAGCAGAGCACCATGTCGCCGTTGAAATTGATGTAGCCTTGCTTGAAGAGGCGTGTACAGGTGGAGAAGTACTGCATGTGCCCGGTGGTCGAGAACGACTCGGCGTCCTTGATGTTGCCTCCGCGGTTTTCCAGCGCCGTGTACTTCGAGCGCACGCCCCGCTTCTTCCAGTAGGCGACCGCCTTCCTGGCGTCGATGACGTCGGTGGAGACCATCGTGATCCAGACCTTGGGCCAGGCGGTGATCCGGTGCCGCTGCTGCTCGAGCAGGTAGTTGATGTTCTCCATCGTGTGCTCGAAATGCATCGAGCCGCGCATCGTCTTCTCGTACGCGTCCTTCTCGATCCCCTGGAAAGAGACGTAGAGCGCGTGCAGCGCCTCGCCGATGTCGAGCATCTCGTTGACCCGCTCCTTGGTGAGCAGGCCGCCGTTCGTGGTGACCACCACCTTGGATCCGGGGATCTGCTCGTGGATGTAGGAGACCTTGCGGAAGAGGTCCTTGTCAATGAACGGCTCGTTCATCAGGTACGGGCTGATACGCCGCACGTTGTGGAGCCTGGCTTCGGCGATGATCCGCTTGAACAGGTCGGGGTCCATCCTCCCCTTGGGCTGGAAATCGTAGGTCTCGCCGAAGGGGCAGAAGATGCAGTCGGCCTGGCACCCGGTGACGGTCTGGATCTGCAGCGTGCGAGGAAAGTCGGGCACCGGGCGGCGCGTGAGCCGCTTGCCCATGATGGCGAGCAGGCCATCGCCCGGCTCTTCCACGTAGTATTTGTTGATCTTGACGGATTTCATGGGTACACGCGGGTCTCTCGAGGTTTTCCGGGGGGGCCGCCTCGGCCCTTGATGGTGGTATTCATTATAGGGACGCTACGGCGGAGCGTCAACCAGGGGGCCCTTTCCGCGCGCGCGGATGGCGCGCTGGTTCCCTCACCGTCTCCTGTGGTAATTTCGGCCCGCCATGAGGTTCCTGTACTTCTACCGCGTCCCGGTCCCCGATTCGCGGGCCGATGCCATCCAGATCGTCAACACCTGCGCCGGGATCGCGCGAGCCGGCGCCGATGTGGCCTTGCACGTCGAGACGTTCGCCTCGTCCTCCGTCGCCGAGTGCCTCGGTTTCTACGGGCTGCGGGCGCCGGCGGGTGAGGGGGTCGGCTCGCTCGATATCAGGGCGCTGGGCCGGCACTGGTCCTGGCCCCTCTTCAACTGGAAGACCAACGCGATTCTCAAGGACCTTTCGGGTCAGCGCGCCTGCCTCTTCGTGCGCGAGGTGCGCCCGTACGTGCCCGGGCTGATCGCGCGCGCGAAGGGAGCCGGCCTGCGCGTCATCTTCGAGGCGCACAACGTCTCGGCCTCCCTCATGAAGGAAAAGCAGCAGAAGCCCGCCGGTCCCTACACGTTCTCGCTCGTGAATCCGGAGGGGAAGACCGCGCTCAAGCTCGCCGGCGAGGGAGATCCGCACGACGACACGGGCCATGGCCACACCCACGGGGACGCCGTGGCCGTGGCCGGACCAGAGCCGCCTCCACCGAACCTCGACCAGTCCCCCGCCCCCGCCCCACGGGCGACGGTCGAGGACGCCGCGGCCCGGCGTCTGCGCGCCAAGGCCGCGCAGCGGGCGGAGCTGGAGGCATCGATCGTCCGCGCGGCGGACGGTCTGGTTTGCACGCAGAAGGCCACCCTCGACGGGCTGAAGCACCTGCTCCGACCCGGCGTGCCGGCCACAGTGCTTGGCAACGCGACGCAGCTCCCGCCGCCTCGCCCCGAGACGCAGAGGGACATCGATGTCCTGTATTGCGGATCACTCAAGCAGTGGAAGGGGGTCGATACGCTCGTGGCCGCGATGCAGACCCTTTTTCCGTACAAGCTGACGATCGTGGGCCCCTCGACCCGGGAGGATCTCGACCGGATCCGCCAGGCCGCTCTGACCGTCGGTGTGATCGAGCGGCTGAAGATCCTGCCGCCGGTCAGGCCGTCCGAAGTCTGGGATCTCTACGCGCGCGCGAAGGTGGGGGTCATCCCGCTCCCCGACGCGGCCTACGTCGAAGCGCGCGACTTCACCTCGCCTCTGAAGCTCTTCGAGATGATGGCGGCTGGCCTTCCGATCGTCTGCAGCCGCCTCAAGTCGCTCCAGGAGTACGTGAGCGACGGCCGCGAGGCGCTGATGGTGACCGCCGACGACCCGCGCCCGCTGGCAGAGGGGCTGCGCAAGCTCCTCTCCGACGGGGCGCTGCGCGACGCGCTGGCCGCGGCCGCCCGCGCGCGCGCCGCCGAGTTCACCTGGGACGCCCGCGGGGCCAAGATCGTGGCGTTCGCCCAGGAGCTCTCGGGCTGAACGCGGGCGGGTGGAGGAGGGCTGCTAGGACAGCCGCGCCTGCCGCAGGATCTCCCGCAGTTTCGGCCGCGCGCCGGTGAGCAGGATCCCGACACGGAAGAGCCTCGCCCCGACCCGGATCGCGAGCCACGTCGCGCCCACCAGCACGGTGATTCCGCCCGCCAGCTCCCACCAGGCGACCCCCGCGGGGTCGAGCGCCAGACGCACCACCAGGACGATGGGTGAGGAGAAAGGCAGCCAGCTCAGCACGCGCCCCGCGGTGCCGTGCGGCTCGTGCAGGAGGAGCCCGAGGAACATCATCGGCACCACGGCCAGGAGCGCCCAGACCATTCCCCATTGCTGGGCCTGCTTCTCGGTGGGGCCGAGCAGGCCCAGGACCTCCCCCTCGTGGACCTCGAATGACACGCCGCGCCGCGCTGCGCTCTCGCCGTAGCTCTTGTGGATCTGATCGAAGCGCAGGAAGCTCATGCCGCGTGATCAGCCGAGCTGGCTGAAGAAGTCGTTCCCCTTGTCGTCCACGATGATGAAGGCCGGAAACTCCTCGACGTCGATGCGGTAGATCGCCTCCATCCCGAGCTCGGCGTATTCCACGACCTCGACCTTCCTGATGTTCTCCTGAGCCAGCAGCGCCGCCGGACCGCCGATCGACCCGAGATAGAAGCCCCCGTGCTTCCTGCACGCCCGCGTGACCTGCGGGCCGCGGTTGCCCTTGGCGATCATCACGAGCGAGCCGCCGTGGGACTGGAACAGGTCCACGTAGGCGTCCATGCGACCCGCGGTGGTGGGGCCGAACGATCCGGAGGCCATCCCGTCGGGAGTTTTGGCCGGTCCGGCGTAGTAGATCGGGTGATCCTTGAAGGACTGCGGCAGCGGCTCTCCTCTGTCGAGACGCTCCTTGATCTTCGCGTGGGCGAGGTCGCGCGCGACGATCAGAGGCCCGGTCAGCGAGAGTCGGGTGGTCACCGGGTGTTTCGTAAGCTGGGCGAGGATCTCCTTCATCGGACGCTTGAGGTCGATCTTCACGGAGGCGGTGTCGGCCATCACGCGGCCCGCCGCGGGGATGAACCGACCCGGATCGCGCTCGAGCTCTTCGAGCCAGAGCCCGTCGCGGTCGATGCGCGCCTTGACGTTGCGGTCGGCCGAGCACGAGACGCCCATGCCGATGGGGCACGAAGCCCCATGCCGCGGCAGGCGCACGACCCGGACGTCGAGCGCGAAGTACTTGCCGCCGAACTGGGCGCCGTACCCGCACCGCTGCGCGGCCCGCAACATCCTCTCCTCCATCGGAAGATCGCGAAACGCCTGACCGTGGAGGTTCCCGGATTCGGGCAGCGTGTCGAGGTACCCCGTGCTCGCCAGCTTCACGGTCTTGAGGCAGGCCTCGGCGGAGGTCCCACCGATGACGAAGACGAGGTGGTAGGGCGGGCAGGCGGCCGTCCCCAGGGTCTTCATCTTCTCGGTGAGGAAGGTCTCGAGGTTCTCGGGGTTCAACACGGCTTTGCTTTCCTGGAAGAGGAAGCTCTTGTTGGCCGAACCGCCTCCCTTGGCCACGAAGAGGAACTCGTAGGTCATGCCGTGTGCCGCGTACAGGTCGATCTGCGCCGGCAGGTTCGTGCCGGAGTTCTTCTCCTCGTACATTTTCAGAGGCACGGTCTGGGAGTAGCGGAAGTTCTCCCGCTGGAAGGTCTCGTGGATTCCTCGCGAGAGGTACTCCTCGTCATTGACTCCGGTCCAGACACGCTGACCCTTCTTGCCGATGATCGTGGCGGTCCCCGTGTCCTGGCAGAACGGAAGCACGAAGCGCGCGGAGACCTCGGCGTTCCTCAGCATCGCCAGGGCCACGTCGCGATCGTTCGCCGAGGCCTCCGGATCTTCGAGGATGGCGGCCACCTTCTCCAGGTGCGCGGGCCTCAGGAGGAACGAGATGTCGCGCAGGGCCTCGCTCGCCAGCCGCGTGAGCGCCTCGGGGGCGACCTTCAGGACCTCCGTGCCGTCGAAGAGCGCGACCGAGACGTGCTCTTTGGTCAGCAGGCGGTACCTGGTCGGATCGGGGCCGAGGGGAAACGGCTCCTGGTAGATGAATTCAGGCATCGAGGACTCCAGCCGGGCGCTCCAGCGGAGACATTCTAGCAGGCCCCCGGCCGGGAGCGCGTCGCGCTCACTCCCCCGCGGGCCGGTTCTGGACGAAGCGCCAGCCGAAGCGTCCCTTGATGCAGAGATGGCCGTCCGTGACCTCGTGGTCCATCGGCGACGTGACGCGCACGATTGAGTTGTCCTGCACGCGGAGCTGGAGCGTGCAGCCCACGCCGCAGTAGGGGCAGATGGTGTCCGTCACCGTCTGCCTCGATTCGTCCCATGTCCCCTCGCGGCGCATGTCGAACTCCGACTTGAACATCAGAGCGCCGGTGGGGCAGACGCCGATGCAATTGCCGCAGAAGACGCAGGCCGTGTCGGGCAGGCCGGCGGCGAACTCCGTGGAGATGCGCGCATCAAAACCCCGCCCGGCCACGGCGATGGCGAACGTGTTCTGGGCGTCGGTACCGCAGGCCTCCACGCACTTGTAGCAGAGGATGCACTTGCCGTAGTCGCGCACGTAGAGCTCGTTGTCAACCTTGGCAGGCTGGGCCACGCGCGCGGCGCGTCCAGGCTCGGGCGCGTGGTGGTGTCCGGGCCGGGCGCCGTCGCGCTCCCCCGGGGCGGCCGGCTCCGCGGGCGGGCCGAACCGCTCGGGACGGGCCCCATATCTCTCCATCCACCGGAGCAGATCGGGTGAAGCGCATGACAGATCGACCGAGGAGGCCAGAAATTCCAGCACGAGCTTCCGGCTGAGGCGCACGCGCTCGCTGTCGGTCCGGACCTTCATCTTCGGCTCGACCTTGCGCGAGCAGGCGGGCACCAGGACGCGTGACCCCTCCACCTCCACGACGCAGACCCTGCAGACATTGACCGGCGTGAGGTTCTCCAGATAGCAGAGAGTGGGCGTGTCGATCCCCTCGCCGCGGCACGCATCGAGGATCGTGGCCCCCTCGGGGACCGTGACCGGCCTGCCGTCGATGCTGACCTCGACCGGACGCTCATCCTTGCGCCGGATCCTCAGAAGGCTCATGCCGGCCCCCCGCCCTTGAACAGACCCAGCTTCTCTATCGCCGATCTCGCGGCGCTCCCCGCCGTCTGGCCCAGACCGCAGATCGAGGCGTCCCGCATGGCCTGCACGATCTCATCCAGCAGGGCCGTCTCGTCCTTTACCGATCCCCGGGCGCGGCCGCCCGCCAGGCGGGCGAGGAGCTCCTCCTGACGCTGCGTCCCTACGCGGCACGGGACGCACTGGCCGCATGACTCGTCGCGGAAGAAGGCGGCGATTCTCAGAACGATGTCCTCGAGATCGACTCCTTCGTCGAAGACGATCACCGCGCCCGAACCGAGCGTGGCGCCGGCCGCAACGACCCCTTCGAACGTCAGCGGCGTGTCGATCTGATCCGGTGTCACGAAGGAGCCGGCCGCCCCGCCCAGCAGGACCGCGCGCAGAGGACGGCCTCCACGCATGCCGCCCGCCAGGTCGATCAACTGCCTCAGGGTCGTGCCGAACGGAACCTCGTAGACCCCGGCGCGCTCCACGCACCCCGAGACGCAGAACAGCTTCGTGCCGGTGGACTGCGCCGTGCCGGTGGAGGCGAACGCCGGCCCGCCGTCGATGAGGATGTCCAGGACGTTGACCAGTGTCTCCACGTTGTTGATGGCGGTCGGCTTTCCGAAGAGGCCGGCCTGCACGGGGTAGGGGGGCTTGTTGCGCGGCTCGCCGCGGTATCCTTCGATCGAGTTGAAGAGGGCGGTCTCCTCGCCGCAGATGTAGGCCCCCGCTCCCCGCCGCAGCTCGATGTCGAAGCGGAACCCCCCGCCCATGACGCCGTGGCCGAGCAGCCCACGCGCGCGCGCCTGAGCGATGGCTCCGGAGATGCGGGCCGTCGCCAGGGGGTATTCCCCGCGGATATAGATGTAACCCTGCTCGCTGGCCGTGGCGTACCCCGCGATCGTCATCGCCTCCACGACGGCGAAGGGGTCCTCCTCCATGAGGACGCGGTCCTTGAATGTCCCCGGCTCCGACTCGTCGGCGTTGCAGACGACGTAGTGCGGACGCACCGCAGCCTTGGCCACCGCATCCCACTTGCGCCCCTTGGGGAAGGCGGCGCCGCCGCGACCCACCAGTTTGGAGTCGAGGACCTCCCTTATGACCCCCTCCGGTCCCGTCGCGAGGGCGCGCCTGAGGGCGGCATAGCCACCGTGCGCGCGATAGTCGTCGAGACTCTCCGGATCGACGCGGCCAACCCGGCGCAGGAGGCGCCCGGCGGTGGGACGCGCTGGAACCGGCGGAGCAGCCGCGCCTCGCCCTTCCATGAGCTCCGTCACCTGGTGCGCGGTGGCCGGAGCCAGCGCGTGGTCGGAAGGCTCCGGACCCGCCTCCTGAAAGAGGACCGCGGGGGCCCTCTCGCACAGACCAAGGCAGGGGCTCGTCATCCATGTCGCGGCGCCGTCCTTCGTCGCCGAGCCCGCGGGCCCGACGCGTCGCGTCATCTCGACGCACAGCTCCCTGGCGCCCGCGATCCGGCAGACAAGGTCGTCGCAGATGTGAACGACCGTCCCGGGCCGCGGCTCGACCGACAGCATCGAGTAGAAGGTCGCGACGCCGTAGGCGTCCGCCGGCGGCACGGTGAGCCTCCGGCAGACGTAGTTGAGCGCTCCCGGGCTGATCCAGCCGACACGGGCCTGGACCGCCTGCAAGGCGGGCAGCAGCAGGTGGCGCCGGGCACGCGACTCGCGACCTCCGTGGGCGACGTGCCCTTCGAGCTCCTCCCTCCGCCTGGCGCCTTCCCAGCCGGTGGCCGGCGTCCCGAGCGCCCCATCCACCGCGGCGCGCTCCTGATCGGTGGGGTCCGCGCCCGGGATCAGATGGAGATCCACCTACGGGACCCTCTCGATCCGGATCGCCGCCGCCTTGAACTCGGCCGTCCCGGACTTGGGATCGACGGCGTCGATCGTCAGCAGGTTGGTGGCCACGTCATCCTGGAAGTGCAGAGTCATGAAGACGAGCCCCGGGCGCAGCGTGGGATCGTAGCGGGCCGGCACCAGCACCGAGCCGCGCCGGGACACGGCCCTCACGACCTCTCCATCGGCCACGCCGAACCGGGCGCCGTCCTCCGACGAGATGTCGAGGCTCTCGCCGCGCCGCAGCGGCGAGGCGTATCCCTCGGTCTGCACGCCGGTGTTGAACGAGTCGAGCCGGCGTCCGGTCGTCAGTCGCAGCGGGTACTCGTCCGTGAGCTTGTCGACTGGAGGATCGTTCTCCACGGCGTGAAACGGCGCGGGAGTCCCTTCAATCGGATCGCTCCAGAGCCGGGTGTGCAGGACGGGGCTTCCCGGATGGGTTTCGTCGGGACAGGGCCACTGCAGGCCGCCGAGGCTCTCGAGGCGCGGGTAGGTCATCCCGCGGTGCCACGGCGAGAGGTCGCGCACCTCGTCCCAGACCTCCCGGGCGGTCGGCGCGCCCCAGTCGCACCCCAGACGCCGCGCGAGGTCGCACAGGATCGCGATGTCATCGCGCGCCTGTCCCGGCGGCTCGATCGCCTTGCGGGCACGCTGCACGCGTCGTTCACTGCTCGTGAAGGTCCCCTCCGACTCGCACCAGGACGCCGCCGCCGGCAGGACGACGTGCGCCATCTGCGCCGTGCGGGTCAGAAAGATGTCCTGCACGACGAGGTGATCGAGCCCCTCGAGCAGTTTCACGGCGTGAGCCTGGTCGGCCTCCGACTGCGCCGGATTCTCACCCAGGACGTAGAGCGCGCTGAGCTCGCCACGCTGCATCGCCTCGAACATCTGCGAGAGGTGCCAGCCGCGCGTGGACGGGATCGCGGCGCCCCAGGCCCGCTCGAACTTCGCGCGGTGGCCCGGGTCCTCGACGTCCTGGCCGCCGGGCAGCTTGTTGGGCAGCGCCCCCATGTCCCCTCCGCCCTGCACGTTGTTCTGTCCGCGCAGAGGGTTGAGCCCCGAGCCGAACCGGCCGACGTGCCCCGTCAGCAACGCGAGGTTGATCAGCGCCAGGACGTTGTCGACCGCGTTGTGGTGTTCGGTAATCCCGAGCGTCCAGCAGATCTGCGCCCGGTCGGCCGACGCGTAGGCGTGCGCCAGCTCGCGGATGACGCCGGCCGGCACCCCGGTCTCGCGCTCGGCGCGCTCCAGCGTGTACGTCTCCACGCACTCGCGGTAGGCGTCAAAGCCGGTGGTGGCCCGCCCGATGAAGGCGCGGTTGTGAAGGCCGGCGGTGATGATCTCCCGGCCCACCGCGTTGGCCAGAGAGATGTCGGAGCCCACGTCGATCCCGAGCCAGACGTCGGCCCACTGCGCGGACGTAGTACGCCGCGGATCGACCGCGTAGAGACGCGCTCCGTTACGGACGCCCTTCAGGACGTGATGGAAGAAGATAGGGTGCGCCTCACGCGCGTTGGACCCCCACAGGACAATGAGATCCGTCTCCTCGACGTCCCGGTACGAGGAGGTGCCCCCGCCCGCTCCGAATACCGTCGTCAGACCGACGACGCTGGGGGCGTGTCAAGTCCGGTTGCAGCTATCGACGTTGTTGCTCCCCGCGGCCACCCTGGCGAACTTCTGCGCCAGGTAGTTGACCTCGTTGGTCGCCTTGGAGCACGAGAAGAGGCCGAACGCCTGGGGCCCGTGCCGTTCGCGCGCCTGCCGGAATCCCCCGGCGGCGCGGTCGAGCGCCTCCTCCCAGGAGGCCGGCCGGAGCCGGCCCTTCTCGCGCACCAGGGGCTCGGTGAGCCGGACGTACTTCCATCTCATCGCGCGCTCCTTCGCGTCAGCGGGAACGACGCGGGCTGCTCCTTTCCCTCGGTCGAGTTGACCCACTCCTGCGTGACGTGGTCGGCGTCCTGGAAGGTCAACGTCAGGGAATGCATGTGCATGTCCGTCGGCTTGGCGAGGTTGGCGGCGTCCACGAACTTGAATTCGAGCCTCTTGCCGTCGGCCGAGAGACCCTTCGCGCGCATCCGCGGCTCGTTGTTCGCCATGCAGTAGTGCGTCAAGAGCAGGCTGTCGCCGTCCACGTGGTACATCGTGACCATGTTGCCGTGGCTGAGCTGCTCCATCAGCGTGTTGCCGCCGGCGATCAGCGAGTAAGTCACCGTCACGGCCTCCCCCTCCGGGCTCTTGCCCTCCCACGTCCCCACCAGCGACTTGAGCTTGTCGAAGCCCGCGGCGGCCGGCCCGGTGGCGGCGGCCGCGGCGGGAGCGGATGCCGTCACCACGATGACGGCGCAGGCGATAGCGAACGGCAGTAGCGGCGTGGGTTTTCTCATGGCGTGGCCCTCCTTAATGAATGATGTGGTGCATCACGATAGCATTAAACCTCCCGCCGGATCCCTTTTTGCGTCCGTGACGAGATGATCATGGCCACCGCGGTCACGATGACGACGGTCGCCAGCAGGGTGCGCGGCGTGAGCGGCTCGTTCGCGAGGATCCACCCCAGCAGGACCGCCACGATCGGGTTCACGTAGGCGTAGGTCGCGACGCGGGCCGGAGTCGTGACCGTCAGCAGCCAGGTGTAGGCCGTGAAGCTGACGACCGAGCCGAAGAGGATCAGGTAGGACAGCGAGAGGAACCCGCGGGGCGTAAGCCCCCGGGGATCGAGCCGGACCAGCTCGCCCGACGCCGCGCCCGCCAGGAGCAGGATCACACCACCCATCATCATCTGCATGCCTGCGGACAGGGGCGCCGAAGGGGGCTGCCTGAGACGGCGGGAGACGAGGGAACCGGTGGCCCAGCAGAGCGAACCCGCCACGAGGACCCCGGCGCCCACCGGCGCGACTCTCCCTCCCCCAAGCAGCTTTGACGGCTCCACGAGGATGGCGAGGCCCGAAAGCCCCAGCGCCACGCCCGCGATCACCCGCCTTGTCACGGGCGCGCCGTCGTGGCGCAGGGCGTCGAGCAGGACCATCCAGAGCGGGATGGTGGCGAGCAGCAGCGCCGTGAGCCCCGAGGCGACCTGCTGCTCTGACCAGACCACCGACCCGTTGCCCCCCATGAAGAGGAGCGCCCCGACCAGGAGTGCGCCCGGCCACTGGTCCCACGAAGGTCTCTCCCCGTGAACCAGCCTCCGCCACAGGTAGAGGATCGCTCCGGCGGTCGCGAATCGTGTCCCCGCCATCAGGAAGGGCGGGATCTCCTCGATGGCGTACCTGATCGCGAGGAAGGTCGAGCCCCAGACGAAGTAGATCGAGGCGAACGCGAGGGCGAGCTTTACCGGTGACGGCGGCGAGCCGGCGTGTCCCGTTGGCACCCGCGGACGATGACGCGTCAGGTCCATGACGTCAAGCGCGCCCGTCAGCGGCCTTCGAACGCTCCCCTCCACCAGGTCTGAAAGGCCACGATCTGCCAGACCTGGCCGGCCAGCGCCGCGGTGGGCGGGGAACCGCGCTCGAAGCGGCTCTTGAGGAGCGTCAGCGCCGCGGGGTCGAAGATCCCCTGGGGCCCGGCAAGGGCCGGGTCGAAGGCCGCCTCGGTCAGGGGACGCAGCGGCCCGGCAAGCCACCGCGCGACGGGGACCTGGAAGCCATGCTTGCGGCGATAGATGAGATCGCGCGGCAGCAGCGACTCGGCACCCTTCTTGAGCAGATACTTCGAGGCGGCGCCCCGTACCAGCATCCCGATGTCGAGGCGCGCGGCCCACTCCACGAACCCCTGGTCGAGGAAGGGGGAGCGCGACTCGACGCCGTGGGCCATACCCATCTTGTCGGCCTTCATGAGCAGGTCCTCGGGGAGCCCGTGGATCGAGTCGAGCCGGACCGCCGCGTCCACCGACCCACCCGCCCTCCACTCGACCGGCGCGCGCACGTAGGTCGCCTCGGTCGCGGCGACGTCCACACGCCGGCGGAACTCCGGCGTGTAGATCGCGTGACGCTGCGCGGTGGTCCACTTCTCCCGGATCCTCAGGTACCGCGCCGCGGGCGCCAGGTCCAGGAGCGCGATCAGCTCCCTCCAGCGCGCGCCCAGCAGGCCGGGGAGGAATCGGACCGGCCCTGGCAACCTCTCCAGCGCGTCGAGCCGGCGCAACCGCCGGAACCAGTGGTCCCCGGCCAGGAGCGCGTCGGCGCCGTCCCCGGTCATGACCACGCGCGCCGACCCGGCCGCCTCGCGCGCCAGCACCCAGGTGGGGATGGCGGCGGCATCCGCCATCGGCTCGTCGAGCTGGGCGATCACCGGGGACACCATCTCGGGCTCCACGTCGCGCAGCCGGATCAGGTGATGGTCGGCCCCGACCAGCTCCGCCACGCGCCGCGCGTGCGCCGATTCGTCGAGATCCGGCTCCCCGAACCCGATCGAGAAGGCCGGAAATCGCACGAGCCCCTCGCGCGCCATGAGAGCCGCCACGACGCTCGAGTCGAGCCCCCCGCTCAGAAAACAGCCCACGCTCCCCGCTGGCGGCAGCCTCCGTCCGAGCGCCTCCCGAAGCACCTCCATCATCCGGGCGGGCGCGGGCTCCTCGCCCGAACGCTCTGGAAGGCTCCAGTACCGGATCGCCTCCTCCGCCCCAGGCTCCCGCAGATCGAAGACGACGGCGTGCCCGGCCGGGACCTTCCGCACCTGCTCGAAGATGGTCCAGGGCGCCGGCACATAGGTGAAGGCGAGGTAGGCGTCGACCGCCACCGGCAGGATCGACAGCGACGGCAGCGCCACCGTCCCCGCCGCGCCCCGCAGCGCCTTGATCTCTGAGGCGAAAGCGACGCCGGCCGGACTCGCCGCGTAGTAGAGGGGCTTTTCGCCGAGCCGGTCGCGCGCGAGGACCAGCCGTCCCGAGCGCCGGTCGAGCGCCGCGGCGGCGAAGGAGCCCTCCAGCCGCGAGGCGAAAGCGGCCGGCTGTCCCGAGCATGACTCCCAGGCGGCTTTCGCCGCATCGACCGTGTTGAAGGCGCTGTCCACGACGACGCAGGGTCCGGCCAGAGACGAATCGAGCCAGGAGATCTCACCACGATGGGCCAGCGCCCCGACGATGGGCTCGCGCAGGGGACCGGGCGCGGAACCGGGCGATCCGGCCCCCGCCGCGACCCATCCGCAGATGCCTCCCATCGCCCCCACCCCCTCGTGCGGCCAGCCTACCACTGGCCGCGAGGCCCGTCCGGTAATATCTTGAACCGGCCATGCTCATCCACATGATCGGCATCTGCGGCACGGGGATGGGATCCCTCGCGGGGCTCCTGCGCGACGCGGGACACGATGTCCGCGGCTCCGACGAGAACGTCTACCCGCCGATCTCCACGATGCTGCGCGACCGTGGCATCCCGATCCTCGAAGGGTACCGCGCCGAGAACATCCTGGCCGCCACGCCGCGCCCCGACCTGGTGATCGTGGGCAACATCGCCAACCGGGACAACCCCGAGGCGCGGGCCCTTCTCGAGAGCGGCATCGAGTACCTGAGCATGCCGCAGGCGCTCGGACGGTTCTTCCTGGCGAGCCGGCACTCCATCGTGGTCGCGGGGACGCACGGCAAAACGACCACCACCGCGATGATCGCCAGGATGCTCGTGGAATCGGGCCGGGACCCGTCGTTCCTCGTGGGAGGGATCCTCAAGGACCTCGACCAGTCCTACAGGCTGGGTGCCGGAGAGGCGTTCGTCATCGAGGGGGACGAGTACGAGACCTCGTTCTTCGACAAGGGGCCGAAGTTCCTGCACTACATGCCGCGCACCGCCGTGCTCACCAGCGTGGAGTACGACCACGCCGAGATGTTCCCTTCGCTCGACGCGGTCAAGGAGGCGTTCTCCCGCTTCGTGGCGCTGGTGCCGGCGGCCTCCGCCGGTGGCGCGCTCATCGTATGCGCCGACGATGCCATCGCCCTCCTGCTCTCCCGCCCGTGCCGCGGGGAGATCGTCGGATACGGGCTGGGGCCGGGCGCGCGGCTGCGCGCCGAGCTCATCGAGACGCGCCCGGACGGGATGCTCTTCAGGGCGCTGGACGCGGGGCGGGACCTGGGGACCTTCCGCATCGGCGCGGCGGGGGCTCACAACCTGCGCAACGCGCTGGCCGCCGTGGCCGTCGGATTGAAGCTCGGCCTCTCTCCCGAAGAGATCCGCCGCGGGCTCGGCTCGTTTTCGGGCGTGCGGCGCCGCCAGGAGGTGCGCGGCGTCTCCGCCGGGGTCACCGTCATCGACGACTTCGCACATCATCCCACTGCCGTGCGCGAGACGATCGCGGCCATCAGGACGAGCCATCCGGGCCAGAGGCTCTGGGCCGTGTTCGAGCCGCGCACCAACACCACGCGGCGAGACGTCTTCCAGGCCGAGTACGCTCAGGCGTTCGACGGGGCCGACGAGGTGGTCATCGCGCCCGTCGATCACCCGGAGCGGGCGCCCGAGGGGAGGCGCTTCAGCGTCGAGAGGTTGATCGCCGACCTGCGCGGCCGGGGGCTCTCCGCGCAGCACGAGCCGGCGGGGGTTCCGGGGATCGTCGCGACGATCGCCGAGAAGGCCCGCCGCGGCGACGTCGTGCTGATCATGAGCAACGGCGGCTTCGGTGGGATCGCCGAAAAGCTGCTCGCGGCCCTCGACGCCCGCGCCGGGATCAGCGCCCGTCCGGCCGGGTAGGCGGGGTCGCGGAGAGACGGAAGAGGTCGGCAAGCGCGCGCCCCGAAGCCGCGATACTGAAGTGCGATTCCGCCACGCGCCGCCCTTCCACCGCGCAGCGCTCTCGCAGTCCGTGGTCCCGCATCATCCTTTCGAGCGCGTCGGCGAGGGCCGGGGCGTCGCGCTCCGGCGCCAGAAGCCCGCTCCGCCCGTCGAGCACGGCCTCAGGGATCCCCGAGATCGCTGTGGAGACCACCGGGACGCCCGATGCCAGGGCCTCGATGATCGTATTGGGGATCCCGTCGCGGTCCTGGTTCGCCAGGACGACGCACGGCAGCACGAAGAGGCCCGCCCCAGCCAGCACGCCGGGGATCTTGTCGTGATCGATGGTTCCCCTGAGCGACACCCTTCCTTCCAGCCCCAGCTCGCGGATCCTCGCCCCGATCGCGTCACTCTGATCACCGTCACCGTAGATCTCCAGCGTGAAGTCGAGGCCGCGGCCCTGGAGGATCTGAAGCGCCTCGAGCAGGTATGGGAACCCCTTCTTCTCTTTGAGCCGCGTGACGGTGACGAGCCGGCCGGCGGGAGGGGCCGGGGCGCCGGCCGCGCGCGGGACGAAGCGCGCCAGGTCGACGCCGTGATAGACGCGCGCCACCTTCGCGGCGCCGGCCGGCCCGAGGATCCCCTTGAGATGGGTCTCGTTGAACCCGGTGCAGGTGGCGATGAAGCGCGCCGTGGAGACCTTTTCGGCCAGACGGCCGGGGTTGGTGTAGAGATCGTTGGCGTGACCGGTGAGCGAGAAAGGAAGTTTCAGGCAGGCGGCCGCGGCCATCGCCGCGTCGGCCAGATAGTCGGCGTGCTGAGCGTGGATGTGAAGCGCCTTCGAGCGCCGGATGCGGGAGGCCAGGAAGAAGACCTCCAGGATGTGCCCCCCGCGCGCCATGCGGCCTCCGAGCCGCAGCGCGGTCGCGATGCCGCGGGCGAACCCCAGCGGGGACCGGACGAGGCAGTAAAGCGCGGCGGTCCAGCAGGCGAGCGAGGACCCGCGGGGGACGTAGCTGGTGCGCCCGATCCACTCGCGCATCCCCGGCTGCGACGCCACGTCATCGAACGGGCGTCTGAAGGAGTAGATGTCGAGATCTATCCCGGCGCCCTGGAGCCCCCGCACTTCGTTGAGGACCCACCCGCCTCCCCATCGGGGGAAACGGTTGGCCACGTAGGCGACCCTCACGTCAGGCCTTCAGAACGGCCACGGGCCGCAGTCGCGCCGCGGGCGCCGCGATCCCACCGGCTTGCGCGACCGACATCACCTCATCGACCGCATCGTCCGACAGGTGGGCGAGGATCTGCGGACCGGTGGACGCGTAATCGTACTTGCGCGTGACCCTGTCGGGGCGCGGGGCGAGCAGCCCGGCATTCTCGAATCGCTGGACGGTGCGCCCGGCGCCATGGTCCATCGAGTTGAGCGACGCCTCGGCCCCGTCCCGAGCCACGACCACGTAGGAGGATGTCCGGTTCGTCCCGGGCACCATCACCGGCTGGCCGATCGAACGGTACGGATGATCGAGCGGCAGCCCGGCCGGGCCCACCGCGCGCGCGGCGTTGTGGCGGTGGACCCAGAGTCGCTGGTCCCCGATCTTCTCGTGAATGATCGTATTGTGCGAGAGGTCCGCGACGATCCGGAGGCGCAGGCCGTGCTGGCCTGAGGTCCGCCTCATCGCCTCCTGAATCAGTCCGGTCACCGCCATCCGGTTGGCGTACCCGTAGTTGGCGGCTAGCTTCAGCGTCAGCGCGAGACGGCGCCCCTCGGGCGAGTCGGCCGGAACCGCGACGTAGTCCTGCTTGGTGAAGTGATAGCCCCAACGGCGCCGCAGGGCCGTCAGGCCCATGGCTTCCTGGAGCAGATGGAGCCGAACCTTTCTCCAGAAGAGCTTGCGGCGTCTGCCCGGGTCGGTCTTGCGCCGCCACGAGTAGAGCCTTCCCAGGTCGTGGCCGAGCCGCTCGGAGCCGGTGTGAAACATCGCGACGAGCTGTCCCTTCTCCAGGCCCATGGCCCGGCACGCCTCGGCGTCGAAGATCTCCGAAACCACCTGGAGCTCGAGGAAGTGGTTTCCCCCGCCGATGTAGGCGAACGAGAAGCGTCCCATCTCGATGGCGCGCTGGTCCACGACGCTCATCAGCTCCTCGCGCGAGGGCTCCTCGCCGGCCAGCGTGTTGCCGCCTGCCTCCATGGGGGCGCAAAGATCAGGGTCGAGCCCGAAGCGCCTGGCGGCGGCCGGCGCCCCCTTCCGGCAGAACTCGATCACCTCGTCGGCCGCCAGGGCCGCGTTGCGCCGTCGCCTCGGGATCCCGTCGCGCAGGTCCCGCATCAATCCGTCGACAAAACCGTCCGACAGGTCCTTCTCCGTGAACGGCGTGGCCAGCAGGTTCATTCCACAGTTCTGCGATGGGCTGGAGAACGACAGCACGATCTCCGAGCGCGTGGCGATGGCGGTGCTCGAGGGGGTCTCGAGGCGATCCTTCCAGTGGAGATCCGGCAGCGCCACCACGGGCCGGGCCACCCAGGGGAGGCGCGACACCGAGAGGAGCCGCTGCAGGACCGCGGGCTCCGGGGCGGAGCGGGGCCCCGCGTAGAGCCGCACACCGAGCCCCGGCCGGTGGTGCGCGTCCTCGACCATCCGCGGTATCGCCATCACCGCGTTTTCACCGGGCGGCGCGCTCACCGGGCCTCTTCCAGCTCGTCGGCAAGCCGGGCCGCGGTGTCCGTGATCTTCTCCCGCTCGCCGATCCGGAAGATGGCGCAGCGAGCCGGCGCCAGCAGCCTGGCGAGATTGGACCGCCCGGCCGGGTCGGGCCGATCCCTCTCGGCCGCCAGGATCGACAGCAGGGCCGAGGTGGGGCGGTAATCCTTGATCTCGCGAGCCAGGTCGTTGCCGGCAGCCAGTATCGCGGCGGCCCTCCGTGCATCGATCCGCGTTACGCCGGATCGCTGCGCGAAGCGGAGGAAGTAGATGGCCCCGGGTGCCGCCGCGTCGGCGCGCCTCGCCGCGACCACGCGGTAGGTCGGCTTCGGGTGAGCCGATGCCGGGAGCTTCGTGCGCTCCGGCTCCATCCCTCCTTCGGCCATGCCGGCCACGGCCGCCGCGTCGAGCCTCACCGGCTCGGGGCAGGCGTAGATCCTCTCCTCGTCGTGGAAGATCAGGTTGTCCGACAGGAAGCGCACGCCCGGCCGGGCCAGTAGGGAGAGCCCCAGCGTGGACTTGCCCACGCCCCCCAGCCCCGAGAGAATGATCGCCTGGCCCGAAGGCATCGCCACGGCCGACGCGTGCAGCAGACCCCAGCCGCGCGTTCGCTCGAAGGTCCAGGCCATCGGGTAATAGACCATGAAGTACATCAGCTTGAAGAAGAGTCGGTTGCGTTTCTTGTCCGCCCGGCTCGGCCTGAGGTACTCGATCCTCCGAGCCATCCCTTTCGGCTGGTAGGCGCAGTCGGCCTCCACCTTCAGGCGGCCGCCTGGGCCTCCCTCCATCTCGAAGGCGAGCGTCAGCTCGGGGAAGTCCGGCACCTTCGTCCAGACCGCGCGCAGCCCGTCGCCGCCCCCCGCCTCGTCGCGGCCCCGGGCCAGCGACACCCCGCGGCCCAGCCTCTCGATGACGGCCGGCCCCTTGCCCGGGCCCGGCGGCGCGACCGGCGCGCGAGCGCCCCAGCGCCACACCGCCTTGATCGACAGCTCGGCCTCGGGATTGGCTCCCTTCTCCGTCTGGAAATGCTCCTTGATGAAATCGCGCAGGTCGTGGTCCTCCACGCGGATGGAGACGGAGAGACCATGCAGATCGAAGTGGAGATCCCTCATGCCGGCTGGCGCCGGACCGCCGGGATCCCGCCGGGCTCCGTCTGGTCGCGGAACTGGATCTCGTAGAGGCGCCGGTAGACCCCGCCGTGCGCGAGCAGCTCCAGGTGGGTGCCGGCCTCCACGAGACGCCCCTGGTCCATGACGAGGATCCGGTCCGCGTGCAGGATCGTCGAAAGCCGGTGCGCGATGACGATGGTGGTGCGTCCGTGGACGAACTGGTCCATGGCGTCCTGGATCAGGCGCTCGCTCTCGGTGTCGAGCGAGGAGGTCGGCTCGTCGAGCAGGAGGATCGCCGGGTTGCGCATCACGGCGCGCGCCAGCGCGATGCGCTGCCTCTGGCCGCCCGAAAGCATCACGCCGCGATCGCCCACCACGGTCTCGTAACCCTTCGTCAGATCCTTGATGAACTCGTGGGCGTGGGCGGTCCGGGCCGCCGCCTCGATCTGCTCCGGCGTGGCGTCTCTCTCGCCGAAGGCGATGTTGGCCGCGATCGTGTCGTGGAAGAGGATCGGCTCCTGCGTCACGAAGCCGATCTGACGCCGCAGCGACTCGAGCGTCACGGACCGGATGTCCACCCCGTCCATCTCGATCGAACCCGACTTCACGTCGTAGAAGCGGGGGATCAGGTTCACGAAGGTCGACTTGCCCGCTCCGGAGGGTCCCACCAGCGCCACGAACTCACCTTTGTTGATCCGGACGCTCACGTCGCGCAGCACGGGGGCCGGATGCTCGTAGTGGAACGACACGTTCTTCATCTCGATCCGGTCGGCGAACGGGACCAGGGGGACGGCGTCGGGCGCGTCGGCCAGCTCGGGCACGCGGTCCACTTCGGCGAAGACGTCGGCAGCGCCGCTCACGCTCTCCTGGATCTCGGTGATGGCGTTGTTGAGCTTCTTGATCGGGCTGTAACAGGCCACCATGCCGGCGTAGAACGTGATGAAGTCGCCAGGGGTCATCTCGCCTCGGAGCACCGACACGCCCCCCAGGAGCAGGAAGATGATGACGAAGCCGGCGGAGAAGATCTCCACGACTGGCTGGAGCATCGACTTGGCCCGCGCGCCCCTCATGTCGTAGCGGAAGGCCTGGTCGTTGGCCTCGGCGAACCCCTCGCGCGCGCGGTCCTCCATGACGAATGCCTTCACGATCCGGATCCCGTCGATGCTGCGCTGGAGCATCTGAACCATGTTCGCCCTTTGACGCAGCGAGCGGTCGGTGGAACGCCGGATCAGCTTGCCCGTCACGAGGATCACCAGCCAGTTGAGCGGGAAGATCAGGATCCCGATGAGCGCGAGCTGGAAGTTGATCGAGAAGGCCAGGGTGAGCGCGCCGACCACCATCAGGGGCTCGGTGATGATCTCGGAGAGGATGGCGGTCATCCCCTTCTGCATCTGGTTGAGCGAGTTGGTGAACTTGGAGATGATGACCCCTGACTTGCGTTTGTCGAAGTAGTTGACCGACTGGCTGATCAGCGCGTCGAAGAGCTGCTGCCGCAGGTCGGTCATGGCGCGCTTGGAGAGCCAGTTGGACCAGAACGACTTGCTGTAGAAGCAGAGGCTCTTGAGAAGCGTCGTGATCAGGATGAGACCCGAGATGACGAACAACGCCTTGTACTTGTTGCCGAAGATCTTGTCCTGGGCCCAGTCGGCGACCCTCTTGGGGCCCGGCTTCTTCCAGAAGGGGCCCGAGAAGAGGTGATGCCCCGTCTCAGGGGTCAGGATGAGCTGGGCGGTGATCTCCTCCTGCGGCATCAGACGGGCGGTCTCGAACCCGGGCGGCATCTCGACCGCGGCGCTCCACCCCTTGCCGGCCCCCTCCGCCTCCAGATGCAGCCCGTCGTAGACGAGGTCCCGGCGGTTCTTCAGGATGATGGGGATCGTGACGGTGCGCTCCTTGCGGAACCCTTCGAGCACGAGCGTGTCGTCCTCGAAGATCCTCCAGTCGCGCCCCAGCCGGCCGCGCCATCCTTCCGGCATCTTCGGGCGGACCCGCAGGCCCTCGACCTTGTGCCCGCGCGAGTCGAGCACGTGCAGGCCGACCTTGAGGTCGGCCTCCTCTCCCGCAAAAAGCGTGTCGAAGAGCGGCTTCATCGCACCCAGCGACCCGATCGAGAGGGCCGCCGTGAGGATCGACAGCAGGAGAACCTGCGCGACGCGCAGCTTGTAGGGCCACAGGTAGGTCAGCATCCGCCGGTAGAGCTTCATGCCGTCTTCCCCGCGGGCAGCGCCGCCTCGTGCCGGCGCGCGCGCTTTCGGGCCGCCAGCGCCGCCGCGTAGGCGTCGAGAGTCTGGCCGGTCAGCCGGTCGAGAGAGAAGCGCCGCGCCACGTCCTCGCGGGCGCGCTCCGCCATCGCGCGGGCGCTGCCGCGATCGTCGAGCAGCGTCCTCAGCGCCGAGACGAGATCCTCGGGCCGGCCCGGCCTCACGATGATCCCGGTGACTCCATCCCTGATGATGTGCCGCGCGCCGCCGATGTCCGACGCGACCACGGGGACTCCCAGGGCCATCGCCTCCTTGATTGCGGCCGATGAGGCGTCGCATCCCACCGACGGCAGGACCGCGACGTCAAACGCGGCCTGGACCTCGGCGACGTCGGAGCGGAAGCCCAGAAAGCGAACCGAGGCGGACAGACCGAGCTCGTCCGCCTGGCTGCGGAGCCGTGCTTCATTGGGGCCGGTCCCCGCGAAGACCAGCACGAGCCCCGGGAGGTAGGGCTTGAGCTCGCAGGCCGCCTTCATCAGGTGGATGTGCCCCTTGTCGGTGACGAGGCGCCCCGCCACACCCACCACCGGATCCCCTTCGGGGATGCCAAGCTCCCGCCTCACGCGGGTGCCACTGACCCTTTCGTGGAACAGGTCGGCCCTGTAGGCCGACGGCACCACCGAGATCATGTCGCTCGCCAGGATGCCGCCGGCGAGCAAAGGCGCGTACTGCAGCCTGATGCTCTCATCCACGATGATCAGGTGGTCGATCAGGCGGCCGTAGAGCCTCCGGTTGGGAAGCCCCGTGCGCACGCGTTTGGTGTTGTGGCGCGTCATCACGAGCCGGCGCGGTAGGCCCGTGAGGAGCCTGACGATCGCCGTCACCCAGGTGTCCTGCGAGCCGTGAACGTCCACGATGTCGAAGTCGCCGCGCGACAGAAGCTCCTTCATCCGGCGGCAGTCACGCGCGAACGACAGGACGTGCCCTGGCGCCCTGAAGGCGAAGCGATCCGCAACCGTAAGGCCGGGAGTCTCGAGCGCGATCTCGCCGGCGCGGCGGGTCAGCTCTCCGGGCGGCGCTGCGATCGTGACGTGGTGGCCCCTGAGCGCCAGCTCCCTGGAGAGCATCAGCACCCGGGCGGCCTGGCCGCCCCACCCGACATGGAAGTCGGTATGAAGGATCCTCAAGGGCTTCATCGGTGATAGAGTATGCGCTAATTGATTCATCGGCCGGGACTTCGCGGCGCCTCGGTAAGACGCCGCATTATATCACGGGGTCTCCTTTGAAGCCGGTCCGCGCCCTCGTTCTGATGACGATCCTCATGGCCCCCCTGGATCCGCGGGGCGCCGGCGCGGAGGAGGAGACGCCGCCGGCCTCTCCGGCGGACTCGTCGGGCTCGTCGAGCGAGAAGGGGTACTTCAGGCGGCACCTGCTTCACTGGGTCACCGCCTTCGGGACCAGCTATGCCGACACCCAGTACGAAGACCAGGTGGGCGTCTCCACCCATCCTCTCCTCTTCTCCGATCCACCGTGGATCGATCGGTGGGTGCGGCAAGGGCTCTCATCCGGGCCCACGAAGAGCTTCCTCCTCGAGCACCGGGCGCGGATAGGCGCCGCGCTGTCGCTTGGAGCCGCCATCCTCTCGAACCTGGGGCGGGAGCGTTCCGGCCGCTTCATCGCCGACGACACGACGGGGTTCGTCGAGGTCTGGTTCTTCGACAAGGGGGCGAGCGGACTGGTCAAGAACATCGTCGGCAGGCAGCGCCCCGAGATCGAATTCATCGACGAGCGGGACGATCTGACCGCCGCCGAAAAGGAGGAAGAGGAGGCCAAGCGGACGAACCACCAGTCGTTCTACTCGGGGTCCACGTCGCGGCAGTTCGCCCTGATGTCGTACGCCGACGCGATCGTGGCGGGAAGGGTGAGGAGCCGAGGGGCGCGCGTCGCCTCGTTTCTGGGCTTCTACTGCTACGCTGCCTACGTCGGCTACTCGCGTCTCGAGGAAGACGAGCACTACCTCACCGACGTGGTGGCGGGAGCCGCCGCCGGCATCCTGATCGGCCGCGGGTTCTACAAGGCCCACCACAGGCCGGAGCGTCCCGAACGACGCGTGACCCTCAGGTCGGTGGCCCCGATCCCGGGAGGCGCCTCCGTGCTCTTCTCGGTGAGACTGTGAATCCCGATGCGGCGCGCGACTACGTCTCGGGCTCGATCCTTCCTTCGATGGGGATCACCGGGCGCCCCTTCGATGTTTCGCCGCCCCCCGAGGGCGGGACCCGATCCTCCCTGTTCCTGATACGCGCCGAGGGGATGCCGCCGCTTTTGATGCGGGCCTTCGCCCATCACGGCCAGGCGGCCCGCACCGCGGAGGCGCTGAGACACCTCGATGAGGTGGGGCTCCCCGCGCCGAGGCTGATCTATCACGACCTGGCGCGACGGGCGCGCCTGCTGCCCGGCCCGGGGCGCGCGGTCCCCTTCATCACGGTGGAGACCTGGATCGAGGGGCGGCGCCATGCGGGACTCGCCGACCCGGTGGAGGCGCGCCGGGCGGCGCTCGAGGTGGCCGATACGCTGGCGAGCTACCACGCGGTGACGCGCGTGACCTGGGGGCGGCCATCGGCGCCGGTGCGTGGGCGGTTCCTCTCCTTCACATCGTACACGCTGGCGGGAGCGCGGCGGATGGCTGGGGGGCTGGCGTCGCGAGGGTGGCTCTCCCAGGATGAGGCCGTGCGCGTCGTGGAGCGGTTCGACTCGTGGCGGGAGAGCATCGCCGCGCTGGCGCCCCACAATCTCGTGCACAACGACGCCAACCGGCACAACTTCGTGCTGACGCCGGAGGGCAGGATCGTGCCGGTCGACCTGCACAGGCTCGCGTACGAGCCTTTCGCCGAGGAGCTGATCAACGCGCTCTACCACTTCTGCCGCAAGGACGCGGTGCTGGCGTCGGCGTTCGTGGAGGCCTACTTCAGGCGCGCGGGCGACGAGTCCCGTCGCGTCTTCGAGAGCACGCGCGGCTTCTTCGAGCCGCTCAACTACCTCAAGAAGATGTACCAGAGAGCGGCGCGGCCGGGGGGCGGCGCCGTGGATCGCGACGACTCCAAGATGATCCGCTGGCGGGGCAACGTGCTGGCCATGGAAGGGCCGCCATGAGCCTGGCCCGGACGGCTCTGGCGGTCGCCCTGGTCACCGGCGCGGCGGGGCTTGTCGAGGGTATCCTGCTCGCCGTCATCTTCGATCCGTTCGGCGCCGGCGCGGCGGCGCGGGCCCTCTCACTCGCCAAGTTCGTCGCCGCCTATGCGATCGCGGGGTCGGTCGCCGGGGCGATCCTCGGGTGGCCCGCCGAGCTGATCCGCCGCCGGCTCGACATGGCCCCGGAGTGGCCCGCCGCGCTGGTGAGCGGTCTGATCGGGATCGTCTACGCTCGCTCCTGGACAAGGACGATCATGGCCGATGTCTGGTTTTCCCCCGTCGTGCAGGTGTCACTGCTGATCTGGGGGCTTGGTCTGTTCGCGGCGATGGGAGCGTTGGCGTCCCGCCACCGACGCCCGGGCCGTGTCGCGGCCACCTGCCTCGGCCTCATGATCCTGGTGGGAGCTCCGGGCTTCGTGCCGGGCCCCCCACGCCCGCTGAATCCGCACCCCCACGTCGCGGCTCCCCCCGCAACGATCGATCCTAATTCGATGACGGATGGGCCTGCCCCCCCCCGCAACGTCATCCTGATCCTCGCCGACACGCTGCGCGCCGATCATCTGTCGCTGTACGGATACGAACGCCCCACGAGCCCGGAGCTGTCGCGCTTCGCGCGCTCGGGCGTCACCTTCACCAACGCCATCGTGGCCAAGACGAAGACCAGCCCCAGCGTGGCTTCCCTCTTCACGGGAGCATGGCCTTACACCCATGGCATCGTGACCTGCCGCACGACCTTGCCCGGCGACCTGACGACTCTGGCGGAGATCCTCAAGGCCCGTGGATTCTCGACCCACTCGATCGTCGCCAACTCCAACGTCGGGGCCGCCTTTGGCTTCGACCAGGGATTCGAGTCGGTGGACGAGATCTGGGCCGACCCGAACCTGAGCGACGCGCGGGGGGTCACCGACCACGCCCTGAGCTGGCTGAAGGCCCGGCGGGATTCTCAGCCCGGGCGTCCCTTCTTCCTCTACGTCCACTATATCGACCCGCACGCGCCCTACTCCCCGCCACTCCCCTTCTCCGAGATGTTCGTCGACGACCCGTTCTCGCGCAGGCATGCCGGTATCAAGGTGGGGCTGGGGGACGACTCGATCGGATCGATCCGCCCCTCGGTGCGTCTGCCCGAAAGAGCCACCGACGTGGGCTATTACATCTCCCGCTACGACGGCGAGATCGCCTACCTGGATCACCACCTCGGCCGCCTCCTTGCGTCGGTGAGCGAGATGGGGCTCGCCGGCGACACCCTCGTGATCTTCACGGCCGACCACGGCGAGGCGCTCTCCGAGCACGAGGTCTTCTTCTCGCACGGCGAGTTCAGCTACGAGGACAACGCGCGCGTCCCGCTGATGATGGCGCTCCCCGGCCGTCTTGCCGCGGGCGCGACCGTCTCGGAGGTGATCGAGATCGCCGGGGTGGCGCCCACCGTGCTGGCCTCCCTCGGCCTGCCGGTCCAGCGCGAGATGGAGGTGCAGGGCTTCTGGGATCTCGCGATGGGAATGGAGCGGCCCGAGCGGAACGTGGAGCTTGCCGCCTACATCGAGGCGGGGACCGTGGCCGGCGCCCTGCGCACGGCGATCAGGACTCGGCGCTGGAAGCTGATCGAGAACCCCACGGGGTTTGACCGGACGCCCGGCCGGTGGGATCTGCGCTCGGCCCTCAATATGAACCGCAAGCAGAAGGCGTTCGAGCTGGCCAGGACGGGACGCGAGCACCTGAGCCGATTCGAGCTCTACGATCTGGAGACCGACCCAGCCGAGATGAGGAACCTCGACCGCGACCATCCCGAGGTGGTCGACGAGCTGATGGCGCGTCTGCGGGCCTGGCGCGAGCGCGGCGCCGGCCGGCCCCGCCTGAGCGAGACCCCGAACGCCGACCTGCCCGAGGAGGTGATCCGCAATCTCAGATCGCTCGGCTATGTCAACTGACCGGAACCATGGGAACGGGGAGGTAATCTTTTTGCCGCGGGCCGTGTCTAAACCGGGCGAAACCAGAGTGAGGGGTCCCTGGATATCGTGCCGGGCCGGGGGCCCCGATGAGGAGGCGGCCCGGCAGATTGTGAGTGGAGTGACCGGGCCGCCTCTTCATACATCCTACTCCGGCGAAGCTCCTCTCTCGATCGCTTCCTTCACCATCGCCGTGAACTGCTCGTCCGGCTTCCGCAGGTACTTGAGCATGTGGTTGAAGTAGCGGCGTGACTCGGTGCCGTCCCCGGTCTCATACGCGAGGCGGGCCCGGACGTACTGATAATTCGGCACCATCGCCGCCAGGTGCGGGTCGGCGAGAATCAGGCCCGCACGCGCCGCGGGGACCCAGCGCTCGAGCTCCTTCTCGATCCTCTCGAAGCTCGCGCGTGCCTCGTCGAATCTGCGCAGGGCGAGCTGGGCCTCGCCGAGATCCATGAAGTCCACCAGCATCCCGCGCGCCTTCGCGGCACGCTCGAAATGCGCGAGCCCCCCCTCCACGTCATCCTCCTTCAACGCGGCGGCGGCCGACAGGTAGGCCTCGTCGTAGGCGGAGTAACCGGGCTGGCCCGCGCCCGCCTTCATCCGGTCCACGAGCTTCCAGGCCCCGACGGTGTCGTCCTTCTTTATCATGATGAGGCCCCGGAGCCTCTGGATCTCCATTTCCCTGGATGCGCGCTGTTCGGGCGGAAGCGAGGCCTCGTAGCGATCGAGCGCCTTCTCCGCGTCGCCGATCTGGCGAGTGCGCGTCAGCCTGTCGCGGCTCGAGACCAGGTCACGGCGCATCTCCACGATGGTCTGGAGCAACGTGCCCATCGGGCCGATCGGCTCGCCCGACTTTGACTTCATCTCGGCCGCCTCCTCGAACCGCTTGAGTGCCGCCGAGAACTTCCCTTCCAGGAGGTCGACCGACCCAATCAGCAGGAATGGGTTGAGGGCATCGGAAGTGGCCGTCACGTCATGCGCGACGGCGTAGTCCTTCATCTCGACCAGGACCCTGCGCGCTCCCTCCGTGTCCCGAACTCTCGCGAGGCATTCGGCCTGCAGCGTGTACAAGATTAGGTTCGAGGGCCAGGCCTTCCGGGCGCGCTCCAGCTCGGCGGCCGCCGTCGCGAAATCCCCCGTGGCCATCAGGGAGCGACCAAGGAAGGCCCGGTTGGCGACATCGTCGGGCTGAGCGTCCACGATGGATCGCCATTCCTTCATCGCCTCGGCGTGCCGGCCCAGCTCGCTCAGGGCGATCGCCCTCATGGTCCTCGCCCAGAGATTGCGCGGGGCCTTCTCGAGCATCCGGTCGTCGCCCTCGGGGAGGCTCCCCACGGGGCCGCGCAGCAGGATTGGCAGGGAGCCGGAGATCTCGCTGGAGAGGGGGGAGCTCTGCGCGGCCGGCCGCGGCGTCATCTTCGCGAGCACCGCACGCGCCCCGTCCACCTCCACTGAAGCAAGGTGGATCCGGATCCGTTGCGCGGCGGCCAGCACGAAGGAGGGATCGGCGGCGAGGGCCTGATCCAGCAACCCGGTCGCCCTCGAGGCGTCCGTGGATCGCAGCGCGGCCAGCGCCCCGAGGTAGCCATCCACCGCCACGGTCGAAGGGGAAAGCGCACGGGCCAGAGGGACCGGGGCGGCCGCCCCTGCCGGGCGGCCCGAGGCGCTCCATTGTTCCTCGAGCCGGGCGGTCAGCTCCTCCACGGCGCGGGTGAGGTCCTCGCGCCCGCTGAAGGAGATCTTCTTCGTGGCGACGCGCGGGCCCTTGACTGCGGCGTCGGCCGGCGCGGCCCGGGCCGAGATCCGCCATGGCCCCCTCCCCGACAGAGTCAGGTCGAGCCTCCACTCTGCACCCTCCCCCGTCCCCGTGACCTGGTAGCCGCCCCCGGACTCCAGCGAGGCGGCGACGAGCCCCGGCAGCACGACGGCCAGCCCCGGGTCGAGCCGGCCTGTCACGAGGGGGGGCAGGTAGATCATCCTGGGCGCCGTCTCATCCGGCATCGGCGCCGATTCGCCCGGCGACGGGTGCGGAGAAGAGGATGGGGCCGGCCCGGTCGCCAGACAGAGCGTCATCGACAGAAGCGTCGCGAGGGTCTGCATCGAGTTCCTCAGAGTGCCCGATTCACCTGGAAGGCGCGGACATTATAGGCCACGCCGCCGGCCCCACCAGCCCGGCGGCGTCCCCCTGCGGGGATCAGCTTCATCTCCACGAGGAGTCGCGCCAGCTCCCGCGCCGCCACCACGTGACCCGCAGCGTTCCAGTGTTTGTCGAGCGGATAATGGAGATCGGTGCGGCCGCCGGCCCGGGCCGCCATGCGGAAAGCCGGAACCAGATCGAGCACCGGCACCGCCTCCCGCGCCCCGAAGTCACGGATGACCTGAAAACGTTTCGCTTCCAGCGGGGGAATCGGGTCCAGGTACGTGTGCGCGTTGGAGGGAGCGAGCCCCAGCGCGAAGGAAGCGCCGGCCCCCCGTGCCTCACGGTGCATCTCGCCCAGCAGCGCGCAGGTCACGGCGTAGGGATCGGCTCGCGACTCCCCCTGCGCGGCCGGGGCCCCGCTCTCGGCGCGCCCCTGGAGCAGGGATTCGATGAGGTTCAGGAGCCCGGAGCGCCGGCGCAGCTGGTAGTGGACGCGCGAGAGCCATGAGACCCGTGCCACCGGCACGTTGCTCAGGCGCAGCACGCCCCCTTCCTCCAGCCGGAAGACCGGTTTGGGGTAGCTTCCCTCCATGGTCTCAACGTTGCCGATGAAGTCGTTGCGGCTCACCATCACGAGGACCAGGTCGGGGTGGTACGCGAGGCCGTGAGCTCGCAGGATCAGGAGCTGCTGATCGGTGGCCGAGGCGCTCAGCCCGAGGTTGAGCACCTCGACGCCAGGCAGGAGCCTCTCGAGCAGCCTAGTGAAGATCTCCTCGTCGCCGACACCGTGTCCCCACGTGTAGGAGTCTCCCAGGACCACGATCCGGAAGAGACCCGAGGGCTTGTCCAGCGTGCGCTCGCGGTCGCGCCAGCCGGCGCTGTTGATCCGGACCGGGTGCGAGAACTCCTGCCGCGAGAAGGTCCCCACCGCGCCCGGTATGTGACTCCAGCCCAGATCGGCGTCGTAACGCCAGAAGGGGTTGGAGACCGGATCGGGCCCCGCCACGAACTCAGGTCTCGCCAGACGCACCATGGCCTCGCCCGCCGCCGCCGACACGAGAATCGAGACGGCGAGCATCAGCATCGCCGCCTTCCAGGAGGTCCTGCGCGGAGCCGTCCCGTTCACGCCCGTATCCTGTCCGGCCGATCCGGTATCATGTGGAGCTCGATCAGGAGGAACGCCATGCCCGACCTTCCCGTCCCGGATTCAGGCGCGCGCGCAGTGCGCCTCACGCTCGAGGATCGCACGGCGCTCATCACGGGGGGATCCCGCGGCATCGGCCGGGCCATAAGCCTGCTGTTCGCGCGCGCGGGGGCGCGCGTGGCCCTCCAGTATCGTACACGGGAGGAGGACGCCGCGCAGGTGGTCGCGACGATCCGGGCGGAGGGAGGGACGGCCGTGGCCATGCGAGCCGAGATCTCGGACGAGACGCAGGTGGGCGGGATGGTGGCCCGCGCCGCCTCGGAGCTGGGGCCGCCCACGATCCTCGTCAATAACGCCGGGATCTGGGAGGGCCGGCCGGTGGACGAGCTGAGCCTTGAGGACTGGGAGCGCACCTTCGCGATCAACATGCGGTCCATGTTCCTCTGCTCCCGCGCCGTCATCCCCCACATGAGGCGGGCGGGCTCCGGGCGGATCGTCAACATCGCCTCCACGGCGGGCCAGAGGGGCGAGGCGTTCCACTCGGACTACGCCGCGACGAAGGGCGCGGCGATCGCCTTCACGAGGTCCCTGGCCACGGAGCTGGCCGCTCACGGCATCCGCGTCAACTGCGTGGCTCCCGGGTGGGTCGACACCGAGATGAGCGCCGGGGCCTTCGCGGACGGCGGGCGCGCGGCGATCGAGAGGACGATCCCGCTCGGACGGGTCGGACGCCCGGAAGAGATCGCCGGCGCCGTTCTTTTCGCCGCCTCGGACCTCTCCGCGTTCATGACAGGCGCGGTCGTCTCGGTGAACGGCGGCACCGTCATGGCGTGAGAGGGATCCGCTCCTCCTTCGATCATTCACTGTCCGTTGAAACGTCCGCCCCGCAAGGGTTGTCGCTTCCTACCCGCGTCCTTATATTGCCGCATATTGCCGCCGTCGGTGACGGAAGCGATTCCTCATGCCGGCGCTTCGACGCAATGGATCCCCCATGCCCCTGGCCGCGACATCGACATGATCAGACAGGAAATGGTCGGCCAGATTCTGCTCCGCGCCGGCGTCGTGGACGCCGAAGGGCTGGAGCGGGCGCGCGTCCTGCACTTGAAGGAGGGCGGGTCGCTGGGCCGGATCCTCGCGACGCTCGGTCTCGCCGACGAGGAGGGGGTCGCCGCCGTCCTCGCGCGCGAGGAGAAGCTGGAACGTCTGGGCCCCGAGCCACCCGAGCTTGACTCCGAGGTCGCGTCGCTTCTCCCCGTCGAGTTCTGCCGCAAGCGCCTGATCGCGCCGCTCAACGTCCGGGGGAGGATGCTGCGGCTGGCGATGGTCGATCCGCTCGACTTGATTACGATCCAGGATCTGGAGTTCCGCACGAGCAAGCAGATCGTTCCGGTGGTCGGGAGCGAGTCCTCCATCCTCCTGCTGCTGGAGCGGCTGCACAACGCGGCCTCGGAGACGAAGAGGACCTTCGACCTGCTGACGGGCACCCGTCCGCTCGGGGAGGTGGAGGTATCGCCCGAGGCCGAATACGAGGTTCTCGATCCGGCCAGGCTGGCGCGCGACACGAAGCTCCCTCCGATCGTGCGCCTGGTCAACCTGATCCTCAGCGAGGCGGCCAAGGGAGGCGCCAGCGACATCCACCTCGAGCCCCAGGAGAGCTTCCTCCAGGTGCGCAACCGCGTGGACGGGATCCTGCACGACGTCCTCAAGATCCCGAGGGACCTTCAGGACTCGACGGTCTCGCGGCTCAAGGTCATCTCCGGGATGGACATCGCCGAGCGGCGCCGGCCCCAGGACGGCCGCAGCCGCCTGAAGTTCGAGGGGCGCAGGATCGATCTGAGGGTCTCCACCCTGCCCACGCAGTTCGGCGAGAAGATCGTGATCCGCCTGCTCGACAGCAGCCGGGCGCAGATCCACATCGACCAGCTCGGCATGCAGCCGGAGGTCCTCCACGAGCTGCAGGCGCTCCTGTCGCGCCCGCAGGGGATGCTGCTGGTGACCGGCCCGACGGGCAGCGGGAAGACCTCCACCCTGTACGCGTCGCTCAACTGGCTCAAGTCGTCCGAGAAGAACATCATCACGGTGGAGGACCCCATCGAGTTCCAGCTCCCGGGCATCAATCAGGTCCAGATCAACACGCGGGCCGGCGTCACCTTCGCGGCGGGGTTACGCTCGATTTTGAGGCAGGATCCCAACATCGTCCTGGTGGGAGAGATCCGGGACCAGGAGACCGCCGGCATCGCGCTGGAGGCGTCACAGACCGGGCACCTCCTGCTGAGCACGGTTCACACGAATGACGCGCCCGCGACGATCACGCGGCTGCTGGACCTGGGAGTCGAGCCGTTCCTCGTGGCCTCGTCACTTTCCGGCGTGCTGGCCCAGCGGCTCGTGCGCCGCCCCTGCGCAGCCTGCTCCACTCCGAAGACGCCGAGCGCCGAGGTGCTGGAGCGGTTCGGCGGGGCCGGGAACCTGCCCGCGGATGCCCGGTGGGTCATGGGCGAGGGATGCGAGCAGTGCCATCAGACCGGCTACAAAGGACGCCTGGCGATCTACGAGCTGCTCGTGATCACCGAAGCGGTCCGGGAGCTGATCTCGCGCCGCGCACCGGACCACGCGATCCGCGAGGCCGGCAGGACGACCGGGATGCGGACGATGATGGAAGACGCCATCGCGAAGGCCGCGATGGGGTTCACGACGCTCGATGAGATCCTGCGCGTGGTGCCGGCCGACGAGACGCAGGGTCAGGAGGGGATCCGCGCCGCAGCGGGCGCCACCCCCGCCGAAGAGGTCCCCGGCGCCGCGGTCGCCGGTGCGAGGACCACGGAGTCCGCCCCGCGCACCGGAGCTTCGGGCGCGGCAAGCAAGATCCTCATCGTCGAGGACAGTCCGACGGTGGCCTCGGTCGTGAAGTACTTCCTCGAGCTGGAGGGCTACGAGGTACACGTCGCCGAGAACGGGCTTCAAGGACTCGAGATGGCGAGGAGGGAGCGGCCCGCCGTCGTGGTGAGCGACGTCAAGATGCCGGGGATGGACGGCATGGCGATGGTGAAGGCCCTGCGGTCCGATCCCACGACCCGCGACGCGGGGATCCTGATGCTGACCAGCGAAGCGAGCGTCGATAGCGAGACGGAGGGTCTCGCCGTTGGCGCCGACGACTACATCCTCAAGCCGGTCGAACCGCGGCGACTCATCGCCCGGGTGCGCGCGTTGCTGAGCCGGTCTCGCGCCGGGCAGACCGCCGAATCATGAGCACGCTATGAAGAAGGCTTCCACGCGCAGGCCGATCAAGGTCGAGACCAGGGCGCTGAAAGCGAGCGAGGAGCGGTTCCGCGCCCTGGCGATGTCGTCGCCCGTCGGGATCTTCCAGACCGACGCCGCCGGGCACTGCCTTTACGCGAACCCGAAGTATCGGGCGATCCTGGGGCTGTCACCCGCGGAGGGCCTGGGGACGGAGTGGACCGGCGCGCTCCATCCCGAGGATCGCGACCGTATCGCGGCCGAGTGGAAAACCTGCGCGGCCGGCAGCGCCGAGTTCTCTCGGGAGGCGCGTCTCATGACCCGCGGGGGCGAGGCGCGGTGGGTCCACGCCCGATCGGCCGCGCTCCGCGACGATGACGCGCGGATCATCGGCCACGTCGGGACCATCGAGGAGATCACCGAGCGCAAGCAGGTCGAGGCCGCGGTGAGCGCGGCGAAGGAGGCGGCCGAGGAGGCCTCGTTGGCCCGGTCGACCTTTCTCGCCAACATGAGCCACGAGATCCGGACGCCCATGAACGGGGTGATCGGCATGACCGGGCTGCTGCTGGAGACCGATCTGAGCCCCGAGCAGCGACGGTACACCCTTGCGATCCATGGCTCGGCACAGGCCCTCCTGACCGTCATCAACGACATCCTCGACTTCTCGAAGATCGACGCGGGCCGCATGGAGCTCGAGCTGATTGACTTCGACCTGCGCGCCATGGTGGAAGAGACGGTCGAGCTGGTGGCCGAGCGCGCGCACGCCAAGGGTCTGGAGCTGACCTGCCTCATCAATCACGACGTCCCCACCGCGCTGCGTGGCGATCCCGGAAGGCTGCGGCAGGTCCTCACCAACCTCGTGGACAACGCCATCAAGTTCACCGAGCAGGGCGAGGTCATCGTGCGCCTGAAGCTCGGCGAGGAGGACGCGAGCACGGTCGGCGTGCGCTTCGAGGTCACGGACACCGGGATCGGAATCGACCCACGCACGCAGGGAAAGCTCTTCGAGGCGTTCAGCCAGGCCGACTCCTCCACGACCCGCCGGCACGGCGGGACCGGCCTGGGCCTCGCCATATCCAGAGAGCTCACCGAGATGATGGGAGGCACGCTCGAGGTCAGGAGCGCCCCGGAGCGGGGTGCGACCTTCAGCTTTACCGTGCGCCTCCAGAAGCGCCCGCGGGGCTCCCTCGATCTTCCGGAGCCACGCGAGGACCTGCGCGGACTGCGCGTCCTGGTCGTCGATGACAACGAGACGAACCGGGCGATCGTCCACGCCCAGAGCCTTTCCTGGGGGATGATCTCCGAGAGCGCCGAGAACGGGTCCGAGGCGCTCGCGAAGGCACGCGCCGCGTCGAGGACGAACCCCTACGATCTCGTGCTCCTCGACATGCAGATGCCGGGGATGGATGGCCTGGAGCTCGCCCGCAGGATCCGGGCCGACTCGTCCATCGGCGGCGTGCGGCTCATCATGATGACCTCCATCGGTGTCCGCGGGCATGCGGCGCAGTCGAGGGAGGCCGGCGTGGACGGCTATGCGACCAAGCCGCTGCGCCAGTCGCAGCTCTACGACGTCATCGCCACGGTGATGGGCAAGCGGCTCGAGCTCGCGTCCTCGCCGGCCGCCGATCCCCACCCGCTCGTGACGCTGCACAACCTCCGGGAGAAAAAGGGCCGGCAACGCATGCGCATCCTCGTGGTGGAGGATCATGAGGTGAATCAGATGGCGGCGGTGCGGACACTCCAGAAGCTCGGCTACCGGGCCGACGTGGCCGCCAACGGACGCGAGTGCCTCGAGGCGATGTCGAGAATCGGGTATGACCTCGTGTTCATGGACTGTCAGATGCCCGAGATGGACGGGTTCGAGGCCACCCTGGAGATCCGGAGGGCCGAGGCCGGCCGTGGGATCCACACTCCGGTCATCGCCATGACGGCCAACGCCATGAAGGGGGATCGCGAGCGGTGCCTCGAGGCCGGCATGGACGACTACATCTCCAAACCGGTGAGGAAGGACGAGATGGACCAGAAGATCCACGAGCACGTCACGCGCCCGTTTCAGATCCAGGAGGCGACGCCAACGACGCCGCCCATCGACATCCCCCTGGAGGAGAGCGCGCTCGACAGCTCGGCCCTGGACGGCTTCAGGGAGGTGGGTGGCGAGGCGGCGACGGGGTTCCTCATGGACCTGATCGGACAGTTCCTGGCCGAGGCGCCCGAACGGCTCTGGGCCGTCAGGGACGCCGTGGTCCGGTTGAACCCGGACGCCCTCAAGACGGCCGCCCACAGCCTGAAGGGAAGCTCGGGCACGATGGGCGCGCGCAACATGTCAGCTCTCTGCGCGGAGCTGGAGAGGCGTGCCGAATCGGACGCCGTCTCGGGAGCCATCTCCCTGGTCGCCAGGCTGGAGGAAGAGTTCGATCGCGTGCGTCTCGCCCTTCGGGCCGAAGCGGGATCGAAGCCTTGAAGGCCCTGGAGAACCCGTCATCGGATATCATCGGGGGCGTGGCCCCGTTCCTTCCACCGGAAACCGCGAGGCTCCTGCCACCGCTCGCCGCGCGGAACCTGCGGCGCGCGCGCCGCGCCACCGCCCTCCTGGAACCGGCGGCTCTCTGGGAACGGGAGTCGCTTCGCGCCCTCGACGCGACCCTCTCGCACCTGAGCTCGGCCAGACGCCGCGGGTTTCTCCTCCACCCCGGCCTGCGGGCGTGGCTCTGCGCCGCCGAGGAGGCCATCTCGCTTCGCGCGGCGCGCGGCGATCCCATGACCCTCTTCGACCTGATCGCGGAGGGGGCCCATCTGGCCGAGGCGGTTCCCGGCGGAAGGCTCGATGGGGGCTTTCACCGGCGTGCCGACGCGCTGACGGCGCGGCTCACGCGCCGCGTCTTCGCGCGGCTGCCGTCCCTTCTGCTCGGATGGACCCCGCAGTCCCTTCGATTCGGCCCCTTCCCCCTCGACCTTGCGCCCGACGCGGAGGATGCAAGAGGGGCCGGAGAGCTCCATCTGGATACGGGGAGGCCCGTGACGCTGCGGCTCTCCCGGGGCGCCCGCGCCGAGCTGGTGGACGGGGGCGCCCGATTCACGGGTCTGTCGCGCAACCTCACGGCGCGGCCGCGCGAGCGTCTGGGGCGCTCGGGGATCATCCTGGCGCGCCGTCTCGTGCCGGCACGCTCGGGGAGAAGACCGGGGGCCCACGTGCCAGGCCTGTCCAAGAGGCTCGCGCGCGCGCTGGATCTCCTGGGCCTGGTCTGGGAGGAGGGGCACCGCGAGGTGATCGCCCACACGCGGGTCGTGGTCCCCTTGTTCGAGCCGGCGACCGTGAGCTTCTCGCAGCCCGACCGGCCGGGCGTCTCCTTCATCAGGATCCCCGGCAAGTCGCTCGTCAATCTGACCGACGACCTGCTGCACGAGGCGATCCATCACAAGCTTCACGCCTTCGAGGAGCTCGGGCCGCTCGTGCGCGACGACGGAGAGCCTCGCTACCGTTCGGCGTGGCGGGGCACCGTGCGACCGCTGCGAGGGATCCTCCACGCGACCTACACCTTCAGCTATCGCGCCCGGCTGCTGGAGCGGCTTTCCGATGCGCCGGCCTCCCTGCGTCCGCCGCTGCGCTGGATCCGGAAGGAGCTCGAGTTCGAAAGAAAGGCCCTCGCCGGTTCCCTCTCCGATCTGGACGACGCCCGCGGGCGCGGGCTACTGACCCCGGCCGGCGTCCGACTCCTGGGAGCGATGAAGCGGCGCCAGATCCGGGCCCACTGAACCGACCATGAGTCTTTTTTGCCCTCGTGACGGGGTGTATCATGGCCCCCCGCGAGACAGAGGAGGGCCTGATGGGCAATCAACGTGAGCATCCCCATCTCCTGCTCTGGTATGTCTCGGGCGATCTCGACCCGCGTCAGGCGCGGGAGACCGAAGCTCACCTTGCGCGATGCGCGGACTGCGCCACCGAGGCGCGGGCGCTCGCCTCGATGCTGGAGATCATGCGCAGGGATTACCCCGGCGGCCCGCCGGTGGCGCCGCGCAGGCCCGGTTCGGCGGCCGGATCGCCCGGTCCCGCCGCCCGGTGGCGAGACGGCGCTCGAATGTCCGAGTCGAAGCTCCGCGCCCTGAAGAGGGGCGCCGTCGTGGCGGCCGGCCTCCTCGTGATCGCGGCCCCCCTCCTCGTGACCCGCTGGAACGCGCGCCAGGACTCCCTGACGATCCGGGAGGTGCAGCCCGTCACCTTCGCCTCTCCCCAGAGAGGCGCGGCGGGCGAGCGTGTCCTGCGCGGTGATGGGCCATGGGCGGTCACGGTCGTCCTGCCTTTCGGGGCTCCGGAGGGGAGGTACCACGTGAGCATCGAGAGGAAGGACGAGCCGGCTCTGTCGGCTCAGCCTGCCATCGTCTCGTCGGACGGCCAGGGGCGGCTGTCCGTGGTCCTGGATTCTCTACCCCAGCCGGGCCGCTACTTCATGACCCTCAGCCCGCTCGAAGGCGGAGCCGATTCGGCCTCGATCTACGAGTTCACGGCCGGCACGGTCCCGCGGGAAGCGCCCTAGGATCCCCTCCGAGGGTTGGACGGGAAGCTACTCGATCCCGAGCTGGATGATCTTCCCCTCGTCCGTGACCTCCCAGACGTCTCCGCGGCGCAGCAGAGCGCCCAGGTCGGAGCGCGGCTTGGAGGCGCGCGCCTTGTCCACCTGGGCCCAGATCAGATCCTCGCTGGTGGGCAGTTCCACCGAACGAAAGACCCCCAGCGGCGTGGGAAAGAGCGGGTGTGTAAGGCGGCTCAGCTCGAAGGCCAGATCGGGGTCGGGGCGGCGCTCGTCATGGACCACGAGATCCTCCTCCGTGATCCCATCGCCGAGCTCAACCACCTCGAGCACGCCGGTCTGAGGGCTGCGCCGGATCCCCTTGCGGGTCGTCTTGCCAAAGACCAGCGGTTGGCCGTGCCGCAACAGAAGGTTTCGATCGTCTCTCACCGTCGGCTCGGTCACGTCGGCGAACGCGCCGTCGTTGAATATGTTGCAGTTCTGGAAGATCTCGATGAACGCCGTCCCCCGGTGCTGGGCGGCCTTCATGAGGGTTTCCTGGAGGTGGTTGCGGTACACGTCCACGCTCCGGGCGACGAACGTGCACTCGGCTCCGAGCACCAGCGAGATCGTGTTGAAGGGTCTCTCGTAGGTGCCGTAGGGGCTCGAGGTGGTCCGCTTGCCCATCTCCGACGTCGGCGAGGCCTGCCCCTTCGTCAGCCCGTAGATCCTGTTGTTGAAGAGCAGGATCTTGAGGTCCGCGTTGCGCCTCATCGTGTGGATGAGATGGTTGCCGCCGATCGACATGCCGTCGCCGTCCCCCGTCACCACCCAGACCGAGAGGTCCCGGTTCATCATCTTTAGGCCGGTGGCGATGGCCGGGGCGCGCCCGTGGATGCCGTGGAACCCGTATGCGCTCGTGTAATAGGGGAAGCGGCTCGAGCATCCGATGCCGCTGACCACGACGAAGTTCTCGTGGCGGATCCCCAGCTTCGGAAAGACGCTGGTGACCGCGGCCAGGATCGCGTAGTCGCCGCACCCCGGGCACCAGCGGACCTCCTGGTCCGACTGAAAGTCCTTGGCGGTGAGCGGCTTGTTGACGGGGATCTCGGTCAGTCCTGGGTTGGCCACGATGTCATCCCTCCAGAAGCTCGTCGATTCTGGCGGCAATCTCGGCCGCCTTGAACGGGCGTCCCTGCACCTTGCTCTGGGTCACGACGTCCACCAGGTACTTCGCCCTCAGGAGCAGCGCGAGCTGCCCGGTGTTCATCTCCGGCACCAGGACCTTGTCGAACCGCTCCAGGATACCGCCCAGATCCTTCGGGAACGGGTTGATGTAACGCAGGTGCACCCAGCTCACCTTCCTGCCCTCGGCCCGCTTGCGGCGGACCGCTCCCTGAATGGCCCCACGCGTGCTCCCCCATCCCACGATCAGAAGCGCGCCCGCGGGCTCGCCGTCGATGAAGGTGGGGGGGAACTCGTTGGCGATCCGCTCCACCTTCTCGGCGCGCAGGTGGATCATCCGCTCGTGGTTGTCGGGGTCGTACGACACGTTGCCGGTGACGTCCTCCTTCTCGAGGCCGCCGATCCGGTGCTCGTATCCCGGCGTGCCAGGCAACGCCCAACTGCGCGCCAGCGTTGCCGGGTCGCGCTCGTAGGGCAGGTACCTGCCCTGGCCCTCCGGGCGGACCCTCACGTCGAACTCAGGGATCTCGCTCACCGAGGGGAGCTTCCACGGCTCGCTCGAGTTGGCCAGGTACCCGTCGGTCATGAGGATGACCGGCACCATGTACTTGAGGGCGATGCGGCACGCTTCCACCGCCGTCTCGAAGCTGTCCCCCGTCGAGCTGCACGCAAGCACCGGCAGGGGCGACTCGCCGTGACGGCCGAACATCGCCTGGAGCAGGTCGGCCTGCTCGGGCTTGGTGGGAAGCCCCGTGCTGGGGCCGCCCCGCTGCACGTCGATCACAACCATCGGCAGCTCCGTCATGAGGCCCAGCCCCATCGCCTCGGTCTTGAGCGCCAGCCCCGGGCCCGCCGTGGCCGTGACGGCAAGCGAACCACCGAACGCCGCGCCGATGACCGCCGCCACGGCGGCGATCTCGTCTTCGGCCTGCAGGGTCACCACACCGTACTCGCGATACCGCGCCAGCTCGTGCAGGATGGGGCTGGCGGGCGTGATTGGATAGCCCGCGAAGAAGAGGGGCCGTCCCGACTTCACGGACGCCGCCACGAGCCCGAGGGTGATCGCCGAGTTGCCCATGATGTTGCGGTAGACGCCCGCCGGAAACGGCGCCGGGTCGATCACGTAGGTGGTCTGGAACAGCTCGGTCGCCTCGGCGTAGGCGCGGCCCGCCTTGAGGGAGGTGAGGTTCGCGTCCCTGAGGGCGGGGTCCTTGGCGAACTTCTTCTCGATCCACCTGACCGTGGCATCATCGGGACGGGTGTAGAGGTGGAAGAGGATCCCCAGCGTGAAGAGGTTCTTGCCGCGGTCCATCTCGCGCGTGCCCATGCTGAAGCCGGTCAGGGCCTTGCGGTTCAGGTCGGTGATCGGGATCGCCAGGGTGCGGAACTTCTCCAGCGAGCCGTCCTCCAGAGGGTTGGACGTGTAGCCGGCTTTCTGGAGGTTCTTCTGCTGGAAGGCGTCCGAGTTGACGATCAGCAGGCCGCCCGGCTTGAGATCTGCGATGTTGACCTTCAGCGCCGCCGGATTGAAGGCCACGAGCGCGTCGGGTTGATCACCCGGAGTGTGGATGTCATAGCTGCTGAAGCTGATCTGGTACCCGCTGACCCCCGGCAGAGTCCCTGCCGGCGCGCGGATCTCGGCCGGAAAATCCGGCAGTGTGCTCAGGTCGTTGCCGGCGATCGCCGACGCGGTGCTGAGCTGGTTGCCACTGAGCTGGATCCCGTCACCCGAGTCTCCGGCGAGCCGCACCACGACCCGCTCGATCTTCTCGACGGCAACCTTATCCGGCACCTCGACGCTCTGCGGTGTCATCCGTGTCCTCGCTGTGTCGTCATCCTATCCACTTCCGGGCCGGGTCCGTCCGGGCGCCCGGCAGGGCAGGGATTCCCTCGTATCCGATGTGCCTTGCCGATGCCCGCACGAGGAACGTCATTATGCCCGATCCGGGGCGCGATGTCAGGCCCCTGCCTGGCCTCCGCGGGGGCCAGACCGCGCAAAACCGTGCGCCCCCCGCGCCGCCAGAGATCGCACGCCATGATAGTCTGTCCACGTCGGGCCGGCCTCCCCGCGGCCTCGACACTTCGCCGGGGACCCGCGCAGGCGTCGCTCATTATACGGGATACAGGGCGGAGGACCCGTCATGGAGACGAAGATGGCAGGGATCGATCTGGCGCGCCTCGCGGTCAACACCATCAAGATGCTGTCGGTCGACGCGGTGGAGAAGGCCAGGAGCGGGCACCCCGGGCTGCCAATGGGGGCGGCCGACTATGCGTACGTCCTCTGGTCCCGCTATCTGAAGCACGATCCAGCCGATCCGCTCTGGCCCAACCGCGACCGCTTCGTGCTGTCGGCCGGACACGGGTGCATGCTCCTCTACTCGCTGCTGCATCTGTCGGGCTACGAGGTGACCCTGGAAGATCTCATGAGCTTCCGGCAGTGGGGGAGCCGCACACCGGGACACCCGGAGAGGTGGTGCCTGCCCGGGGTGGAGGTGACGACCGGACCGCTCGGCCAGGGCTTCGGCAACGCCGTCGGGATGGCGCTGGGCGCCAGGATGCTGGCCGCGCGGGTCAACACGCCGGAGCTCCCCATTATCGATCACTTCGTCTACGCCATCTGCAGCGACGGTGACCTCATGGAGGGGGTGGCGTCGGAGGCCGCCTCGATCGCCGGACATCTGGCGTTGGGAAACATCGTCTTCATCTACGACGACAACCACATCAGCATCGACGGTCCCACCGAGATCACCTTCACCGAGGACGTCGGGATGAGGTTCGAGGCATACGGGTGGCACGTCCAGCGCATCGATGGCCACGACCACGCGGCGATCGCCTCGGCGATCGAGGCGGCGCAGAGGGAGACCGGGCGCCCCTCGCTCATCGTGGCGAGGACCCACATCGCGCAAGGCTCACCGGGCAAGCACGACACGCCGGGAGCGCACGGTTCGCCGCTCGGCAAGGACGAGACCTCGGCGACCAAGCGCGCGCTGGGCTGGCCGGAGGAGCCGCTCTTCCTCGTCCCGAAGGAGGTCAAGGATCTCTTCGCGGCCCGGGCCGCCGAGCTGAGGCTGGAACGCGAGCGGTGGTTCGCCCGGCTCGAGAGGTTCCGCGCCCGGGAGCCGGAACGGGCCAGGGTTCTCTCGGATCACCTGACCCGCGCGGTCCCCGACGACATCGCCGCCAGGCTGCTGGAGGGGGCGCCCCGAGAGGCTGGAGCCACCCGCTCCCACGGCGGCAAGATCTTCCAGAAGGTCGCGGAGCTGGTGCCGTCGGTGGTGGGGGGTGCGGCCGACCTGGTCGAGTCGACCAAGACGGTCGTCAAGGGATCCCCCCCGGTCGGGCCGGGCGCCCTCACCGGACGCAACATCGCCTGGGGAGTACGTGAGCACGGGATGGGCGCGGTGGTCAACGGGCTGGCCTATTACGGCGCCTTCATCCCCTATGGATCGACCTTCCTCATCTTTTCGGACTACATGCGTCCGGCGATCAGGCTGGCCGCGCTGTCGGAGCTGCAGGTCATCCACGTCTTCACGCACGACAGCGTCTTCCTGGGCGAGGATGGCCCCACGCACCAGCCTATCGAGCACCTCGCGTCGCTGCGCGCGATGCCGAACCTTCACGTGGTGCGCCCGGCCGACGGGCTCGAGACGGCGCTGGCCTGGGCCCACGCCCTGAAGCGCCGTCATGGCCCCACTCTGATCGTCCTGACACGCCAGGATCTGCCCGCGCTGGACCATGGCGCCTCCCCCGAGCCGTTCGGACCGGATGTCTTCTTCCGGGGCGGATACATCCTGATGGAGGCCTCTGTGGAGCCCCCCAGGGTGGTCATCGTCGCGACCGGCTCGGAGGTGGCCCCATCCCTGGAGGCTCGCGCGATTCTCGAGGCGGAGGGTGTGCCGGCGCGCGTGGTCTCGATGCCGTGCGTCGAGATGTTCGAGATGCAGGCCCCCGAATACCGGGCGCACGTGGTCCCCGCCGACGAGCCGGCGGTGCGGGTTGCGGTTGTCGAGGCGGCCGTGCCTCAGGGATGGGCGGAGATTGCGGGGCGCTCGGCCGTCGTCATCGGCATGGATCGGTTCGGCGCGTCGGCCCCCTACAAGGCTCTTGCCGAAAACTTCGGCTTCACCGGAGCGAAGATCGCGGCGAGGATCCGGGAGTCGCTGTAGAGGCGGGGATCGCGTGGCGAGGCATCGCTGCCGATCCCGGGCTAAGCGTGAGGCGACTCCAGTGTCGACCCGGCGGCCTGATCGAGGAGCCAGATGAGCTGGCCGTCGGCCGGCCTCACCCGCTGCACCGGCAGTCCTTCATCGCGGGCGCCGGCACCGAGGACGCGCCGCAGCATCGGAGCCTTCTCTTCGCCCGACACGAGGATCGCCACGGCGCGGGCGGCGTTGATCAGGGGCAGGGTGTAGGTCAGCCTCGCCAGCCCTTCCGGATCCCGCGAGACGGTCACGAGACTCTCTCTCTCCTCGAGCGCGGGGCTGGCCGGAAAAAGCGACGCCACGTGGCCGTCGGTCCCCATGCCGAGCAGGATGAGATCGATCCGGGGCGGGCCGTCGAACCGATCGCGCAGATCCTTCTCGCAGGACGCGGCGGCCGACGCAGGGTCCTCCTCCCCCTTCATCCGGTGGATGTTGCCAGGTGGTACCTTCACCTTTGACAGCATCGTCTCGAGGGCCATCCGGTAGTTGCTGCGCCCGTCGTCCGGCGCCACGCACCGTTCGTCGCTCCAGAAGATCCGCACCGCCGGCCAGACGACCTGGTAGGCGTAGTGGTCCTCGGTGAGCAGCTCGTACATCCTGCGAGGGGTCCGGCCCCCCGCGAGAGCCACCGTGAACTGCCTGCGGGCCCCCAGAGCCTTGCCGGCGAGCGCGACGAACAGACCCGCCGCGTGGCGTGCCAGGTCCTCGCCGTCCTTGCAGATCTCGATCCGCAGCGGGGCTTCGTTGATCGGGCCGGGCGTGGGCATCGGGCTCATGCGGCCGTCTCCCAGGAGCGCACCGCGAGCAGCCTGGCGGCGAGCGCCAGGGCCTCATCGTAGACCGCGTCGCGCCCCCCGCTCTCCAGGACGCGGCAGAGCAGAGCCGATTCCTCCCGCTCGACGATGCGGGCCGTCCGCGGCACGGGGCAGGCCAGCGGCAGGGTCACGGTCGCCGTCACGCAGTCGGCCTCGCCTGAGCGACGCAACATGAATACGGCCTCCGGCGTCTCGAGCGACAGCGAGCTCACCCGTCCTCTCCCCGTACCTCCTTCGCGCCGGCCCTCGTCGACGCGGCAGAGGATGACCGTGGCCGCCTCCGAGCCCTGGCGCCACAAGTCGAACCGGTCCACGCCGGCGCCGGCCTCTTCGCCGCCGGCCGGCGCGGGCTCCCATCCGAGCCTCGACGCGACCCAGCAGGCCAGGAGGAACGCCTCGGTCCTCCCCTCCCGCTCCTGCCGCGCATCGTCCTCCCCCGCGGTGTACTCGACGCGGATCCTCTCGATCTTCCGGGGGTACCCCTCGAACACCGGCCCGTCGAACAGGCCGGCCGTCAGCTCGCGCCAGCCCCGGAGGTGGTGCCACGCCAGATCGCTCAGGACGCAGGTGAGGGAGACGAGCCGCCGGAACCCTCCCGCGGCGTCTCTCAGGCGTCTCGAGTCGATCACGACCCTGTCGGCCGCGCTCGTCAGTCGCGAGGAAGGGTCCGCCGCCGGATCGTCCTCGTCATCGGAGAGCGGATCGGGATCCCCCGGGCGCCACAGCACCACCGGAAGATCGGGCAGGAGGAGAGGCAGCACCGCCCCCGCCAGGCGCCGCGCGGCTCCCCTGGACGCCGTGATCGTGATCTGCTCGCAGCAGACCACCTTCCCCAGCCCGGCCCCCGGCGTGAAGGAGCAGAGAGCCGAGATCGACGCATCGAGGCGTTCAGAGGACTCCTCAGGCTCGAGCACCGCCATCAGCACGCGGCTCGGCCTCACGCGCGTGACGGCGGCGACGGTGGTCGTGGCCCGGGTCGCCTCACGCCCTCCGATGCAGAGGATCACGAGGTTGAGCTGGCAGGCGCGCATCACCGCGGGCGCGCCCTCATTGCCTGAGGGCGTGGAGGCAGCCTTCCAGAGTCCGGCAAGCTCCCTCTCGATCGCCGTGAAGTCCACCGCGACGGCCTGCCCCCCCGTGAATGACTCGAGTGACGTCACAGCCGCCTCCAGCGATGGATGAGCGAGCTCGCCTCCATCGGTCCCCAGGTTCCGGCCTCGTACGGGTAGAGAGGCGGGGGCGCCGTGCTCTCCCACGCGTCGAGCAGGCCGCCGACGAACCGCCAGGCCTCCTCCACCTCGTCGCGCCGCGTGAACAGGGTCGAGTCGCCCATCATGCAGTCGAGCAGGAGCCGCTCGTAGGCCTCGGGAGGCTCCGCGCCGAAGGAGGTCCCGTACCTGAAGTCCATCACCACGGGCTGAAGCGACACGGCGGTGCCCGGCGTCTTGGAGGTCATCTTGAGCGAGATCCCCTCGTCGGGCTGGATCCTCAAAGCCAGCACGTTCGGCTCGATGGCGCCCGAATCGCCGCCGAACAGCAGGTGAGGGACCTGCTTGAACTGAATGGCGATCTCGGTCGCGCGCTTGGAGAGCCTCTTGCCGGACCTCAGGTAGAACGGGACCCCCTCCCAGCGCCAGTTGTCGATGAAGAGCCTGATGGCGACATAGGTCTCCGTGCGTGAGCCGGGCGCGACCCCCTTCTCGTCCGTGTAGCCGGGCACTTCCTGCCCGCCGATGAAGCCCGCGGTGTAACGCCCCCGCACGCTGTGGCGCGCCACTTCGTCGCCTTCGATTGGCCGCACGGCATGGAGGACCTTGACCTTCTCGTTGCGCACCTCCGCGGCGTTGAAGGCGACGGGAGGCTCCATCGCCGTCAGACACAGGAGCTGCATCATGTGGTTCTGGACCATGTCGCGCAGGATGCCCGCGCTGTCGTAGTAGGCCCCCCGCCCTTCCATCCCGATGTCCTCGGCCACCGTGATCTGCACGTGATCGACGTACTTCTGGTTCCAGAGCGGCTCGAAGATCCCGTTTGCGAACCTCATGACGAGGATGTTCTGAACCGTCTCCTTGCCGAGGTAGTGATCGATGCGGTAGATCTGCTCCTCGGTGAAGACCTCGAGCGCCCGCGCGTTCAGATCGCGCGCGGAGTCCAGGTCACGGCCGAAGGGCTTCTCGATGATGATGCGCGACCACGGCGACCCGGCCGAACCGGCCAGCCCGGCCCGCCCGAGCTCGCGGATGATCTCGGGGTAGTGCACCGGCGGGGTGGCGAGATAGAAGAGATGGTTGCCGTGCGTGCCCCGTTCGGCGTCCACGCGCTCGAGCGAGGCCGCCAGCCTTTTGTATGCGGCCGGGTCGCCGAACTCCCCCTGGACGAAGTCAAGACCGCGCGCGAAGTCGTCCCAGAGCGCCGGGACCACGGGGCGGCTGCGCGAGAACTCGTTGACTCCCGCGAGCATCTCCTCGCGGAACCTGGCAGCGCTCCAGTTCCTTCGGGCGAACCCCACGACGCCGAATCCGGTGGGAAGGAGCCGATCGCGTGCGATGCTGCACAGGGCCGGCACCAGCTTGCGGCGCGTCAGATCCCCCGTGGCGCCGAAGATCACCATCGTGCACGGCTCTGCCACCCTCTCTTTCGACAATGCGTCCCGGAATGGATTCTTCTGCATCTGGAGGGCACTCTACGATAGGATGCCACCGGGTTTCAAACGATTGGAATTCCCAGTGAGTCGGGGAGATGCGAAGAAGGTCCGGGACTCTGACGACCTGGGGGGCGGCCGCGGCCCTTCTCGCGACGATCCTGGACGCCTCCGCCGGAGCGGAGGGCGGCCCCTCGAGGCGCGAGAGGCTGGTGGTCTCGCCGGACGGCGGCAGCGCCTGGGCGCTCGGTCCCGACGGCGTGGTCGTCCAGCTCGGCCCCGGGTCCGAGCCTGCGGCGATCGGGACGCGATGGAACCCGCCCGCGCCGGCCTTCGAGGACATCGCGATCTCCGTCGATGGGCGGACCCTTTACGGCCTTGTGGCCGCCACCGACGGCAGAACGACGGCGCTCGTCTCGTTCGACGCCGCGCCGCCGTGGCGTGAGACATCGCGTCACGAGGTGAAGGGGCGCGGCTCCTTTCTGGAGATCACCCGCGACGGGCTGGCCTGCATCGTGGGGATCAAGACCTCCCCGGGCGTCCCGCGCGAGGCGGGCGGTTGGGTCCTGACGGTCATCGACGCCCGATCGGGTGCGGTGGCCGGACCGGTGCGGCTCGGGCTCTCGCCCCAGGCGGTGGCCCTGGTCGATCCTCCCGGGTCGGCCCCGAGGCTCATCATCGCCGCCAGCGGCCGGATCATCTCGTACAACCTCGACCCGCCGAGAGCTTCCTGGTTCTACAAGTCGCCGGGAGATCACTCCGCGCTGGCTGGGTCTCGGACAGGCTCGATCCTCTGCGCGCTGCGCGGCACGGCCCTGGCCGTCATCGATCCGTCCAGACGTCCCCGGTCCGAGGGGCGCGCGCAGCTCACCGACGACGACGCGACCACACTGGTGCCCCTTCCCGCGGCGGCGAGGGGCCTGGCGCTGTCGCCGGACGGCTCGGTCGCGGCGGTTCTGCACGAAGATCGATCGGCGCTCAGCCTCATCGACGTGGCGGCCGCGTCGGTGGTGCGGACCGAGCCGCTCCCCGGGGCGCCCGGACTGATCGCCTCGAGAATGATCGAGAGACAGGAAGAGACGCTCCTCGTGGCGGTGGCCTCCTCCACACCGGACGCCGGTCCCGGGATCAGCCTCGTACAGGTGCCACGCACGGTGCCGGCATCGCCGCCGGCGGTCGCGGCCGAGCCCGCTGCCGAGCCCGAGCGGGAGCCCACGGTCGAGCCGGAGTCCACCGAGCAATCCGAGCCTCCTGCCGTGGCTCCGCCGCAGGTCCCGCCTCCCGCTCCCGGGCCTACCCGCACCGTGGACGAGGCGTCTCTGACCGGCAAGATCTCGGGCCAGCGGGAGGCCGCGAGGGAGGTTCTCTTCTACGGGCCCAACAACATCCTGAAGCTGCATGCCCGCGCCGCCATCTCGGCCGACGGGAACTACTCCATGACGCTCCCACCCCCCGGGAGCTACCGCGTGGTGGTCAAGGGGGAGCCGGGCAAGCACCTGTTCACGCGGCCCGAGTTTCGGACGGTCGTCGTGAGTGCAGGCGGCGGCATCGCCGGGATCGACTTCGAGGTGCGCGGCAGCTTGTGAGGAGCCCTCAGGACACGGGCGCGCGCGACTCAATCTGCCGGCGCCGGGCCCGCACGGCGAGCCAGATGCCGATCCCGATCAGCACCAGGGGCAGCAACGGGACGGCGAGCGCGAGCAGGAGGGCCATCCCGATGAACCCGAGCGCCACCAGGATCAGGAGCCTGATCACCAGCGCGACCGCGCCCGCGCCGATCGCCAGGGCCCAGCCGAACAGGCGAAAGGGGATCATGATGATATGGACGACGACGTACAGGACCGCCCCCAGGATCACCCCCACGAGGAGGATCGGGATCGCCACGAGGCACATCAGCCCGATGATCGCGCCCATCACCATCAGACTCAGGATCAGCATCGTCGCACCCGTTGAAGAGTACCCTGTCGTGATGCCTGTCGATACTCATACGGAGCCGATCCCCCCCCGGTTTACCGCATGCCGCTGAAAGACGTCTCCCTGGAGGTCGGTCCCGAGGAGGCCGGCCGGACCCTCGCGGCTGTCCTGCACACGCTGGCCGGGCTGTCCCACGCCACGGCCAAGGGGCTCGTGGCCCGGGGGCTCGTGCGGGTCAACGGGCGCCCCGTGAGGGATCCCACGCGGAGGCTGGCCGGCGGGGAGCGCCTCGAGGCCCGATTCGACGCGGCCGCGCGCTACCACCCCCCGCGCAGGACGGGGAAGGACCCCACCGGATTCAGGATGGTCCTGGAAGACGACGACTTCGTGGTAGTGGACAAGGACCCCGGCCTGCTCACGGTGCCGGCCCCGGCGCGCGCCGGCGACACTCTGGCCGACCGGATCCTGGAGATGTACGCAGGCCGCGGCGTCCAGGTCCCCGGGATCTGGGTGGTTCACCGCATCGACCGGTTCACCTCGGGTCTGGTCCTGTTCGCGCGCACGGAGCAGGCGGCCCTCTCCCTTTCCGCGCAGTTCGAGAAGAGGACGGCGCGGCGCGAGTATCTCGCCATCTGCGAGGGGGTGCCGCGCCCCGGCGAGGCGCGCCTCAGGTCCTGGCTCGTGGAGAATCCCCGGTCGCTCAAGGTGGCCGAAACCCGCGATCGCGCCAGGGGGCTCGAAGCGATCTGCGCCTACCGGATGGAAGAGGAGCTCTCAGGCGCCGCGTTGCTGCGCGTGACGCTCGAGACGGGACGACGCAACCAGATTCGCGTCCAGCTCGCGGGAATCAACCATCCGTTGATCGGCGACAGGACCTACGGCAAGCCCAGCCCGCTCATCCCGAGAGTGGCGCTTCACGCCGCCCGGCTCGGCTTCGCGCATCCCCGTGGGGGGGGGGCCGTGCGAGTCGAGAGCCCGCTTCCGGCGGACATGCGGCGGCTCCTTCGACGGCTGAGACGCGCGACCCCGCCCGCCGCGCCGCTCCGCGGCGGCTTGACACGGCCGTGAAGCGCGTTTAAGGTTCGGCCACCCCGTTGGTCGTCTGCCAAGTCCCCGCTGGCATCAAGTGAAGATTCACATCCGACGCAGTCAAGCGAGAGGAGGACCAGGATGTTTCGTATCATGAAAACGCCGATCCTGCCCGTGCTGCTCGTCGCGCTGGCTCCCGCCACCGCACTTGCCGATCCGGCCTCGACATCGGCCCCCGCCCTGAGCGACTTCGCCGTGACCGCCAACATCGGCTTCGCCCGCGCGTTCGACAACGACTTCGATGACTTCGAGCCGCTCTTTGGCGTCGCCGCCGAGTTCTTCGTGAAGCCACGCCTGGCCGTGCGCGCGATGGCCGCCTTCACCTCGTTCGATGCGCGGATCAACGGCTTCCGCGGCGAGGCCGACGTGTTGCTCGCGACAGCCGGGATCGTCTACAACTGGGAGCCGGGTCCGGTTCGCCCGTTCATCTCGGGCGGCGCCGGGATCTACGACAAACGGTTCAGCGGCCCCGCCGTCCAGGGCGCCGACGACGGCATCGAGGTCGGATTCAACGCCGGGGGCGGTCTCGACATTCCCTTCGAGTCCCACTGGGCGATCCGGATTGAGGGGCTCCTCCACGGCGTGACCGGCGACGATCCCAACTCGTTCTTCGCCCTGACCGGCGGCGCAAGGTATCGTTTCTAGGCGCACGCGCCTCGCGTCCTTTCGGGGCCGGGCCGGGATGGCCAGGCTCGTCCGTACCACGGGTCGTTCCACGAGCGCCCCCCTGCTTCGCCGGGGTGGCCCGCTGGAGCTCATCTTCACCGTGTTCAGGGTTCGACTCGCTCGCGTGACGTCCCTGCCCCGGACGTGGCAATATGTGTCCACCTGAGAGGTGACGATGACGAAGAGAGCATCCCAGAAAGTGACTCCGATCCGGCCGCGGGAGCAGGAGGTCCCGAAGGACCTTCTGGTCGACATGTACGGCAAGATGCTGCGTGTTTATTACCTCGAGGACCGGATCAAGACCTTCGTCCGCGCGGGCAAGGTGTCGTTCCACGCATCGAGCCGCGGCCACGAGAAGATCCAGATCGCGATGAGCTACCTGCTGCAGGCCGGCAAGGACTGGTTCTTCCCCTACTACCGCGAGAAGGCCTTGATGGTGGGGCTCGGCATGCCCCTGCGGGACATCTTCCTCCACATGCTGTCGAAGGTCGATGACCCGTGCGGCGGCGGCCGGAACATGAGCGAGCATTTTTCCTCGAAGGAGCTGCGGGTGGTCTCCCCCACCGCCTGCACGGGGACGCAGTTCCTCCCCGCGGTCGGCATGGCGCGCGCCGTGCGCGACCTGGGGCTGGACGAGATCGTCTATGTCTCGTCGGGCGAGGGGGCCACGAGCGAGGGCGAGTTCTTCGAGGCGCTCAACTGGGCGGTGCGAGAGCAGCTTCCCGTCATGTTCCTCATCCAGAACAACGGCTACGCGATCAGCGTCCCGCAGGAGATCCAGACCGGCTCTGACGTGCAGGACATCTCGCGCGGCTTCGACATGCGGGCGGTCCACGTGGACGGCACCCGATTCACCGACATGTACAACTTGCTCCGGCCCCTGGTCGCCGAGATGCGCGCCGGCGGGGGCCCGCGCCTCATCGAGGCGCACGTCGTCAGGCTCGACTCGCACTCCTCCTCCGACGATCAGACCAAGTACCGCTCCCAGGAAGAGCTCGACACAATCCTGAAAGAGGACCCGCTGGCGCACACGGCCGGCGTGCTGCTCAATAAGGGGTTCCTCAAGGAGGAGGACATCCGCCGGATGCACGAGGAGATCAAGGCGGAGGTCGAGCTCGCGGCGTCTCAGGCCGAGAGGATGCCCGACCCGGGGCCCGAGACCGCGACGCTTCACATCTTCTCAGGGAAACAGCCGGTGACCGACGCGAGGCCCCCACGCTCCGGCTCCAGTGAGCCGATCACGATGGTGGAGGCGATCAACCGGGGCCTGCGGGAGGAGATGCTGCGAGACCCGAAGATCATCATGTGGGGCGAGGACGTCGCCGATCCGAAGGGAGGGGTCTTCGGCGTCACGCGCGGCCTGGGGACCGCCTTCCCCGGACGCGTCACCAACTCCCCGCTCGCCGAGGCGAGCATCGTGGGAGTGGCGCAGGGTATGGCGATCGCCGGGTTCCGGCCAGTCGTCGAGATCCAGTTCGGCGACTACTCGTTTCCCGGCTATATGCAGATGCGAAACGAGATCCCGACGCTCCGCTGGAGAAGCGGCGGGGCCTGGTCGTGCCCGATGGTGGTGAGGATCGCGGTGGGCGGCTACATACGGGGCGGCCCCTTCCACAGCCAGTGCATCGAGGCTCTCTACGCGCACACCCCCGGATGGTACATCGCCTACCCGAGCAACGCGGCGGACGCCAAGGGGCTCGTCAAGACCGCTTGCCGGATGGAGGACCCGGTCCTCTTCTTCGAGCACAAAGGGCTCTATCGGCAGGTCTACTCCAAGTCGCCCGAGCCCGATGCCGACTACCTGGTGCCGTTCGGGGTGGCCCGCGTCGCGCGGGAGGGGACCGACGTGACCGCGGTCACCTGGGGCAGCGGCGTCGTGCGCTGCGAGCGGGCGGCCGACGCGCTCGGAGAGGAAGGGATCTCGGTGGAGGTGATCGATCTGCGCACGATCGTTCCGTGGGACGTCGAGCGGGTGATTGGCAGCGTCCGCAAGACGGGCAAGGCGATCGTGGTGCACGAAGCGATCATGACCGGCGGGTTCGGCGGCGAAGTGGCCGCTCGCATCGCATCGGACGCCTTCGAGCACCTCGACGGCCCGGTTCGCCGTGTCGCCGCGAAGGACTCCTTCGTCCCCTACGCGCCGAGCCTCGAGCCCGCCGTGCTCCCCTCCCAGGAGGAGGTCACCGCGGCCATCCGCGAGCTGGCGAAGTACTGACTCCGCCGCGACGGCTGGGCGCACTCTCATCAATGATACCCGCGAAGGAGCTCCTGATGCCGTTGAGCCGTCTTCCCGCCGCGATCGCGGCCTGCGCAGCGCTGATGTGTCCGGTTGCCGCCCCATTGTCCCTCGCCGCCGAGACCCATCCCTTCTCGGTGCACGACATGGTCGCCATGGAGCGACTGGGCGACCCGCAGCCCTCTCCCGACGGCAAGTGGGTCGTCTTCACGCGCCGCTCGTGGGACGAAAAAACCAACAAGACGCGCACGAACCTGTGGCTCGTCTCGATGGACGGCTCGACGCTCAGGCAGCTCACGACCGCCCAGGCCTCCGACACGGGGCCGCGCTGGTCCCCCGATGGAAGAACGATCGCCTTCATCTCGGGCCGCAGCGGGTCATCCCAGATCTGGACGATCGACGTGGCGGGCGGCGAGGCGGTCAAGAAGAGCGACTTTCCCATCGACGTGGACAACGTGCAGTGGTCGCCCGACGGCACACGCATGGCGTTCTCCGCCGAGGTCTACCCCGACTGCGACGACATGGACTGCACGGCGAAGCGCGACAAGGAGAAGTCGGAGGACCCTGTCAAGGCGCGCGTCTACACGAAGCTGATGATCCGGCACTGGGACGCCTGGGAGGACGGCAAGCGAAGCCACGTCTTCGTGTGGCCGGGGCGCGGCGCCGCCGGTCCCGTGGATCTGATGAAAGGGGCCGACGCGGACGCGCCCACCAAGCCGTTCGGCGGATCCGAGGAGTTCGCCTGGTCCCCCGACGGAAAGGAGATCGCCTTCACCGCCAAGATGGTTGAGAACCCGGCCTGGTCCACCGATCTGGATATCTACGTCGCGGCCACCGACGGCTCCGGGTTCCGTTGCATCACCGAGCCCAACGAGGCGGTCGACACGACCCCCGCCTGGTCGCCCGACGGCAAGACGATCGCCTACCTCGCGATGCGGCGGCCGCGGTTCGAGGCGGACAAACAGGCCATCGTCCTTTACGACAAGGCGGCGGGCAGGAGCCGGGTCCTCACGGGCGACTGGGACCGCTCGGTCGGCTCGGTCGCCTGGTCCGGCGACGGCAGGAAGCTGATCGTCACGGCCGGAGAAACCGCCCGCTCGAAGATCTTCTCCGTGGACGCGGCTGCCGGGCTCGCCTCGCCGGTGGTGGCAGAGCATTTCAACGGCGGCGTGTCGGTTGCCGCCGGGGGGCGGCTCGTCTTCACGCAGGACTCGCTCACCTCGCCGGCCGAGATCCACACGTGCCGGCTCGACGGCACCGATCCGAAGAGGATCACCGGGATCAACGACGCGCGCGTTGCGGCGGCCCTCATGAGCAAGCCCGAGGAGTTCTGGTTCAAAGGGGCGCGCAACGAGAAGGTGCACGGGTGGATACTCAAGCCGGTGGGATTCCAGGCCGGCCGCAAGTACCCGGTGGCCTTCCTGATCCACGGCGGCCCGCAGGGCTCCTGGGAGGATCACTTCCACTACCGCTGGAACCCGCAGGCCTACGCAGGGGCCGGCTACGTCACCGTGGCGATCGACTTTCACGGCAGCACCGGCTACGGCCAGTCGTTCACCGACGCCATCAGCGGCGACTGGGGGGGCAAGCCCTTCGAGGATCTGATGAAGGGGCTCGACTACGTGATCGCCTCCTACGACTACGTCGACGGCGACCGGGTCGGCGCCCTGGGCGCCTCCTACGGCGGGTACATGATCAACTGGATCGCCGGGCACACCGACCGTTTCAAGTGCCTCGTGAGCCACGACGGCGAGATGGACGAGCGGTCGTCCTACTACACGACCGAGGAACTGTGGTTCCCGGAGTGGGAGTTCGGCGGCACTCCCTGGGAGAAGAAGGTCGCCTACGAGCACTTTTCTCCGGGTGAGTACGTGGACAAGTGGAAGACCCCGATGCTGGTCATCCATGGGGCGCTCGACTTCAGGCTTCCGGAGACCGAGGGGATGGCGGTCTTCACGGCGCTGCAGCGGCGTGGCATCCCGTCGAAGTTCCTCTACTTCCCCGACGAGAACCATTGGGTCCTGAAGGCGAAGAACAGCATCCTGTGGCACGAGACGGTGCTGGGGTGGCTGGACCAGTGGCTCAAGAGGTGACCCTGTTGACTCCGGCATCGGCCTCCTGATTAACTATACGGGCAATCCAACCAATCCGTGGCCCCATCGAGGGAGGAACGAAAAGATGAGAAAGCTCGCCTGCGCGCTCTTCACCGTGATTCTGGCCGTGGCCTTCGGCGCCGTCGCTTCCGCCCGGCCTCAGGAGAAAGGCGCCGAGACAGCGCTGACCAACGCCGAGGTCGTGAAGCTCTGCAAGTCGGGCCTCGGCGACAAGGTCGTCCTCGCCAAGATCAAGGAGGCCGCGACCGTCGACTTCAAGACCGGAACCGACGACCTCGTGAAGCTCAAGTCGGACGGCTGCAGCTCGACGGTCATCGAAGCGATGCTCGACCGCTCCAGCGGGTCGTCGGGATCCTCCTCTTCCTCCAGCTCGGGAGGAAGCACCAGTTCCGACACGCGCGTCAACGTGCGGCTGGCCAGCACGTCCGGCGAGGTGCAGCTCACGGCGAGCCACGGGAACCGCCAGCAGATCGTCGCCCCGTTCGTCGGGTACCGGCATTTCATGGTGTACAAGGAGATGAAGGCCTCGGTCAGGACCAAGGACAGGAAACCCTCCATATTGGTCGCGACCAACGCCAATCCGGTCGACAAGTTCTTCATCGTCACGCTCCAGGTGGACGACGATGACAACGATCGCTCGTTCGACCTGCTCTCGCCCGGCGCGTGGGGCGGCAGGATGGGCGACGAGCCCGAAGGGGACTCGCAGATCGATTACGACGCCAAGCAGGAGAAGCCCGGCCTGTGGCGGCTGACCCCCAGGAAAGACCTCAAGGTCGGCGAATACGGCCTCTACCAGGTGGGTGGCGATCTGTACGGCTTCGGCGTGGACAAGTAGAGCGCGTCGTCACACGGAATCATCATGGCCGGCGGAGCCGCACTGCTCCGCCGGCCTTTTTCGTTCCGGAGCTAACCTGCCGGCTGCTGCTTCTTCATCTCGATCTCTATCGTGATCGCCACGTCGTCGCCCACGACGACCCCTCCCCCATCCAGGGTCGGGTTCCAGGTTATCCCGAATTCCAGGCGCTTGAGCTTCGTCGTCGCCGAGGCGCCCGACTTCACGTTCCCACGGGAGTCCTTGACCTCCGGCGAGGGTCCTTCGACATCGAGGACCACCTCCTTGGTCACCCCTTTCATCGTGAGGTCGCCCGTCACCTTGAGCTTCCCTTCACCCGCCCGCTCGACCTTCTTCGATTTGAAGGTGATGGCGGGGAACTTTGCCACGTCGAAGAAGTTGGGGCTCTTCAGATCCTCGTCCCGGTTGGGCTGCCGCGTGTCGATGGATGTGGTGTCGATCACCGCCTCGACGGAGGACTTCGAGGGATCGGCGGGGTCGTAGGTGATCGTGCCGGACATATTTCCGAAGTCCCCGGTGACGTTCGACACCATCATGTGCCGGACCTTGAACTGGGCGGTCGAGTGAGCGGGATCGATAGTGTAGGTGGTGGCCGCGAGCATCACGGACGGAGCAGCCAGGAGCGCTGCCGCCATGACCATGTAACGACGCATCGTCATCGTCTCCTTTGCTTGAGGCCGAGCCGCCGGCGGGGCCGGCGCAGTCTCTTCTGCTCGGACGGGGTTAACCTGCCAGCGGGGAAAGCTCCTCGAGGGCTCCGGTGGCCGGGTCGCCACGCAGGAGCCTGTGGTTGTTGGTGTCCGCGATGAGGACCCGGCCGCCGGCCACGGCGAGGCCGCCCGGCTCGTGCATCGTCTCGGGGGTCCCGTCGCCGAAAACGGTCGTCGTCTCCATCGACCCGAAAGAGATCGCCTTGACCTTGTTGTTGTACGTGTCGGCGATGTAGACGCAACCCGGGCCGGCCGCCACGTCCAGCGGGTGCTGCAGCATCACGCGGTCGGGGGTTCCGATGGAATCGCCGAAGTCGAAGAGGCCCCTGCCCACCAGCGTGCGCACCTGCCCGTCCTCCAGGTCGACGGCTCGCACGCTCGACACCTCGCTGTCGGCCACGATGACGTACTTGCCCGCCGCCGTCAGACCGCTGGGCTGCGCGAAGGCGGCCTCATCGAGGGGGCCGTCGATGTGATCCTCCCGGCCGCTGCCGGCCCACGGCGCGAGGACGTTCCTGTCCGGGTCGTAGACCCAGAGCTGGTGGCTCCCCGCCATGGCGATCAGCAGGTGGGAGCCCAGGGGCAGGAGGGCCCAGGGGGAGCGAAGCGGCACCGAGAGCGGGTCCGAAGGGTCCCCGGCTCGACGCCCGCGACCCAGCTCGGCCGTCCCCGCGACGGTGCTCACTTCCATCGTCTCGAGGTCCACCGCGCGCACCAGGTGGTTGCCCGTGTCCGCGACGTAGAGGGTGCCGTCCATCACCGCCATCCCCTGCGGGTTGTGAAAGGAGGCCAGCGGTGCGGGCCCGTCGTGGGCGCCCGCGCCCCCCTCGCCGATGATCGCCCGCACCCCGCCGTCGAGGTCCGTCATGACTATGCGGTCGTGGCCGCTGTCGGCGATGAAAAGGCGGTCCCCCGCCACGTGCAGCTTGCCCGGAAAGCGAAGGAAGGTAGTGCCGGCATCCGGATCCGGGGCGATGTCGAGGGGGCCGGCGGCCAGAATCCCCCTGGCCCGCCCTTCCTGGAGCAGCGTCTCGATCCGCTCCACCAGATCCTCCTCGTCCGCCTCCCCGGGGAGCATCGCCCGCACGTAACCCCCGGCGTCCAGGAGCGCCAGAGTCGGCCACGCCTTCACGGCGAAACGCTCCCAGATGTCGTGATCCGGGTCGACCACGACCGGATGTGCCACGCCGTAGCGCTGGATCGCGCGGCGGATGTTGAGCGGGTCCTTCTCGGAGATGAACTTGGCCGAGTGGACGCCGACGACGATGAAGGGCTCGGCCGCGAACCGCGCCTCGAGCCGTAAGAGCACGGGCAGGACGTGCATGCAGTTAATGCAGCAGTAGGTCCAGAAATCGAGCAGCGCCACGCGCCCGCGCAGGTCCCCTGACACCGTGAGAGGCCTCCGCGTGTTGAGCCAGATCGAATCGGGCGGAAATTCGGGGCTGCGGACGGTCCGCGGGTCCATGAGGTCTCCTGTAGCGAGCGTGGTAGCATAGTCTACATGTCGCGCTGGCTGTTCAAGACCGAACCGGGCGAGTATAGCTGGGACGACCTCGTGCGCGAGAGGAGGGCCGTCTGGGACGGGGTCACGAACCCCCTGGCGCTCATCCATTTGCGGGCGACCGCCAAGGGTGAGGAGGTGCTGATCTACCACACCGGCGGCGAACGGCGCGCGGTGGGAATCGCCCGGATCGCGAAGGGGCCCCACCCCGATCCGAGCCTCGAGGATCCGAAGCTGGTCGTGGTCGAGATCGCGCCGGTCAGACCCCTGAGCAGCGCCGTCACCCTCGAGACGATCAAGGCCGACGCGGCCTTCGCGGGATGGGACCTCCTTCGTCTGGGGCGCCTCTCGATCGTCCCGGTGCCGCGGCCCATGTGGGACAGGATCCTGCGGCTGTCGGCGACGCGGTGAGCGCTCAGCCGGCCCCGCGCCGGACGGCCGGCCTGCGCTGCACCAGCGCCACTCCCGCCAGCACCAGCAGCCCGCCGGCCGCCACGGTGGGGCGGACTGTCTCGCCCAGCAGCGTGACGGCGGCTCCCAGCGTCACCAGCGGCTCGAGATAGAGCAACGAGGCGACGCGTGACGCCTCGATCTTCTCCAGCGCGGCGTACCAGAAGAAGTAGCCCAGACCCGAGCAGCAGATCCCCAGAAAGAGCATCGCGATCCAGCCCTGCGCCGACAGGCCCTCATAGTGACGCCACCCTCCCGACCGGACGTAAAAGGGAGCCAGCATGGCGCACCCGAGCATCATCGCCCCGGCGCTTGCCCGCGCCGGACCCAGCGCCCGCAGCGTCCCGTGTCCGAGGACGGTGTAGATCGCCCAGGTCAGCGTGCTGGCGAGGATAAGCAGGTCGCCCCGCGTGGCGGGCAGCGCGATGAGGTGGGCGCCCAGCTCGCCGCGGGTCACGACCAGAAGCGCCCCCGCGCAGCCGACGGCAAGCCCCGCGACCCTGGAACATGGGAACCGCTCACCCAGGAAGATCGCCGAAAGGAGCGCCGACCAGATGGGGATCAGCCCGATCAGCCACCCCGTGTTGGCCGCGGTGGTCATCGTCAGGCCGTAGGCCTGGAGCATCTGATGGACGAAGATCCCCACGAAACCCATCGCGGCCAGCGGCAGGAGGGAATCGAGCGGCGGGAGCAGGCGCTCCCCTCGCGACGCCAGGATCGTCGCGAGCAGCGCGGAGCCGATGGTGAATCTCGTGAAGATGAGTGCAACGGGCGGGACCTCACGCAGCGCCGCCTTGGTCGCAACGAAGGAGATCCCCCAGAAGACCACGGCCAGCAGGGCGCCGAGGAGGAGCCCCCGTGCGGGCCGTCCTCCACTATCATGTGGCATCATCATGAACTCGATGAACGATGAGACGCACAAAGATCCCGTCTGCCAGATGGACGTCGAACCGGAGAAGGCGGCGGCGAGCCACACGCACGCGGGGACAACCTACTACTTCTGCAGCACGTGGTGCCGGGACAAGTTCGTTTCCGAACCGGCGGCGTTCCTGACACCGGCGCCCGCGCCGGCTCCCGACTCCCGTCCCGGCGCGACTTACACCTGCCCCATGCATCCCGAAGTGAGGCAGGCGGGGCCCGGCTCCTGCCCGCTCTGCGGCATGGCCCTCGAGCCGCTCGCGGTGAGCCTGGACGTCGAGGGGAAGCCCGATCCCGAGCTGGCCGACATGACGCGGCGCTTCTGGATCGCCCTGGCCGGCGCGGCGCCCGTCATGGCTCTCGGCATGCTGGAGATGGCGCCGCGGGTTCAGCTCATCCTCTCCACACCGGTGGTGCTTTGGTGCGGGTGGCCGCTGCTGCAGCGCGCCTGGATGTCGCTCGCGCGCCGCAGCCTCAACATGTTCACCTTGATCGGGATGGGCATCGGCGCGGCGTACCTCTACAGCGCCGCCGCCACCCTGGCGCCGGATCTCTTTCCGGGCACCTTCCGCGATCACTCGGGCGGCGTCCCCGTCTACTTCGAGGCGGCCGCCGTCATCACCGCCCTGGTCCTGCTGGGCCAGGTGCTGGAGCTGCGCGCCCGCCATCGCACGGGCGGCGCCATCCGCGCGCTTCTGAGCCTCGCGCCCAGGACGGCCCTCAGGATCGAAGAGGGCGCGGCCGAGAGGGAGGTCCCGATCGCCGAGCTCCATCCCGGAGACCGGCTCCGCATCCGCCCCGGCGAGAAGGTCCCCGTGGACGGCATCGTGATCGAGGGGGAGAGCTCCGTGGACGAGTCGATGGTGACCGGTGAGCCGATCCCGGCCGTAAAGCGAGCCGGGGACCGCGTCATCGGAGGCACCATCAACGGCACCGGCTCGCTCGTGATGCACGCCGAGCGCGTGGGAGCCGACACGCTGCTCGCCCGGATCGTGCGGATGGTGAGCGAGGCGCAGCGCAGCCGCGCCCCGATCCAGAGAGTGGCCGATCGCGTCTCGGCCTGGTTCGTCCCGGCCGTGATCGTCGCGGCGATCCTCACCTTCATCGTCTGGGCGCAGGTGGGACCGCAGCCGCGCATGGCCCACGCGCTCGTCAACGCGGTGGCGGTCCTCATCATCGCGTGTCCCTGCGCTCTGGGGCTCGCGACCCCCATGTCGATCATGGTGGGCACGGGGCGGGGCGCCGCGGCGGGGGTCCTGATCCGCGACGCCGCGGCCCTCGAGATCCTCGAGAAGGTCGACACCCTCATAGTGGACAAGACCGGCACCCTGACCGAGGGCAAGCCGCGCCTCGCCGAGGTCGAGCCGCTCGGTTCGATCCCTGCCGGCAATCTCCTCCGTCTGGCGTCGGGCCTGGAGCAGGCCAGCGAGCACCCGCTGGCGCGCGCGATCGTCGAGGGCGCGAAGGGGCGGGGGATCGAGCCGGCGCGCGCCACCGGATTCGAGTCGCTCACGGGCAGGGGGGTGACGGGCCTGGCCGACGGCCTGCGCCTCGCGGTGGGAGGTCCCGCGCTCCTGGCGCACCTGGGGATCGAGCCTGGAAGCCTCGCCGCGCGCGCCGGGGAATTGCGCGCGCTGGGGCGCACGGTCGTCTTCGTGGCGATCGACGGAAAGCCCGCCGGGCTGCTCGGCGTGGCCGACCCGATCAAGGGCTCTTCGGCGGAAGCGATCCGGCTTCTGCACGCGGAGGGGATACGCATCGTCATGGTCACCGGGGATTCGAGCGTCACGGCGGAGGCGGTGGCCCGGGCGCTCGGCATCGACGAGGTGCATGCGGGCGTGCTGCCGGCCGACAAGCTCCTTCAGGTGGAGCGGCTGCAGGCCGGTGGACGCGTGGTGGCGATGGCGGGAGACGGGATCAACGACGCGCCGGCCCTCGCGCGCGCCCACGTGGGCATCGCCATGGGAACGGGGACCGACGTGGCGATGGAGAGCGCGGGGGTGACGCTCGTGAAGGGGGACCTGCGGGGCATCGTACGCGCGGTGAAGCTCTCGCGCGCGACGATGCGCAACATCCGGCAGAACCTCCTGTTCGCCTTCCTCTACAACGCGCTGGGTGTGCCTCTGGCGGCGGGGGTCCTCTATCCCGCCACCGGCATGCTCCTCCATCCGATGATCGCAAGCGCCGCCATGAGCTTCAGCTCGGTCTCGGTCATCGCCAACGCGCTGCGGCTGAGGCGCGCCGGGCTATGATGTACCGGCTCGACCGCAACTCCGCGCTCTCGGGCCGGCGCGGATCTCGGACAGTTCACGGAAGCTCCGCCAGGCGGCGGCGCGCCCTGGCGGTCACCGGGTGCGTGTCGCCCAGGCTCTCCCGCAGCCGGTCGTGACCGGAACGGAGAAGCGATCTCGCTTCATCGATCTTCCCCAGCCGCCGGAGGCAGTCGCCCAGCACGCTCTGGATATCGCCCTGTCGCCAGTGGGTCGAGGGCAGCACCTTCTCGGACTGGTCGAGCGCCTCGCGCAGAGGAGGCTCCGCTTCCGCCGCCCGACCTTGACGGACGAGGACCTGGCCCAGACCCAGGAGCGTCACGACGGTGTCGCGGTGGGGCTCCTGCCGGGCGCGGCGCTGCAGGTCGAGGGCCTCGCGAAAGACTCCCTCCGCCTCCGCGAGCTCCCCAAGGTCCGCTCTGGCTTCCGCGACATCCTCGAGAGCGGAGGCCGTCTGCGGATGCGCCGGGCCGTAGCGGGCCCGGAAGATGACCAGGCACCTCTCAAGGAGAGGCAGCGCCTCGCGGGACCGGCCCTGGACGATGAGCGCGTGGGCCTTGTTTTCGAGTGTCGTCGCCAGGAAGGGATGATCGGCGCCGGTAACCCGGGAGTGCAGCGCGACCGCCTGGTCGAAGAGCGGCATCGCCTCCTCGAATCGCGCTCTGTCGGTCAGCAGCCGGGCCAGGTTCGTGAGCGCGATGGCGACGTCGGAATGCGACTCGCCGAGGAGCTTCCGATCCAGCGCGAGCGCCTCCCTGTACATCGACTCGGCGCCCTCCAGATCGCCCTCGAGGTGGAGAACCGACGCGAGATGGAGCATGTTCAGCGCTACCGCAGGATGCTCGGCGCCCAGAACCTTCCTGCGGATGCTCAGGGCCTCGCGGTGCGCCGCCTCGGCGCCCTGAAGGTCACCCGTCGCGGCCAGAGCGGCGCCCAGACTGCCGAGCGCGGTGGCCACCTCGGGGTGCTGATCGCCCCGGAGCTTGCGGCGCAGGGAAACCGCCTGAGCGTGCAGCCGCGCCGCGCTCGCATAGTCCCCCTTGGCCTGAACCACGTTGGCGAGGTTCATGATTGATCGGGCCGTGTCCGGGTGCTCTGGCCCCAACCGCTTCTGGCGAATCTCCAGCGCTTCACGCAGCAGTGGCTCGGCTTCGTCCAGCTTCGCACGGCGGACCAGCACCGTCCCGAGGTTGGCCATGCTCTCCGCCACTTCGGGGCTGTCTGCGGGAAAGAGCCGCCGCCGCATCGCGAGCGCCTGCCGTCGCGTCTCCTCGGCCGCCTCGAGCTGGCCCGAGGCATAGAGGATCCCCCCCAGCGCATCCAGCCCCAGGGCGACCTCGGGATGCTCCGGGCCGTACGCCTGCCGAGCGATCTCGATCGATCGTTCTTCGACCGTACGCGCACGGTCGAGCCGGCCGAGCGACCAGAAGCTGACGCCCATCGTGTAGAGCAGCTCGGCCTGCACGGCCGGCTGGCTGGAGAGCTCCTTTTCGATCCGTTCCGTGCCCCGTTCCAGCAGCTCCTTCGCGGTCACCTCCCGTCCCTTCGACTCCGCCGGGTCGGAGGCCCTGAAGAGGTCGATGAGGAACTCCTTGACGCGCTCCGCTCGCTCCGCTTCCAGCCGCGCGCGGTCGCGCTCCCGCGCAGCCACCACCGCCTGCCAGGAGGTGCCGATCAGACCGGCGAGCAGAGACAGTGCCGCCGCCGTGACCGCGCCGACCCCCACCTTGTGACGGCCGACGAATCGGCCCGCACGATATGCGACGCTGTCGGGGCGAGCCTCCACAGGCTGACCCGCGAGAAAGCGACCGATGTCCCGCGCGAGCGCCTCGGCCGAGGCATAGCGCCGCTGCGGCTCCTTGCGCAGCGCCTTGAGCACCACCGCGTCGAGATCGCCCTTCAGCGATCGAGCGGCTCGAGGCGGCACATCTGAGGCCTCGGAAGGAGGCGGCGGCTCCGTCTCGCAGGCCGCCCGTGCCAGATCCTGCCGGCTCGACCCTTCGCCACCGTACGGCCGGCGCCCGGTCAGCAGCTCGTACAGCACGAGTCCCAGGGCGTAGATGTCGGTGGCCGTCGTCACGGGCTCTCCGCGCACCTGCTCCGGGGCCGCGTACTCCGGTGTCAGAGGGTGGATCCCGGTCTGCGTGAGCGTGACGGATCGTTCGTCGCCGGCGAGCGGGCCGCCGAGCAGCTTGGCGACGCCGAAATCGAGCAGCTTGAGCTGGCCCTCGGCGGTGACCAGCATGTTGGAGGGCTTCAGATCGCGGTGGACGATGAGCTTGCCGTGCGCGTACTGCACGGCGCGGCAGGACTCCTCGAAGAGCCGCAGACGCTGGCGCAGGTCGAGCTGTCGCTCCCGGCAATACTCCGTGATGGGCACACCGTCGACATGCTCCATCGCGAACCAGGGCTGCCCCTCATCCGTGACGCCACCGTCGAGCAGCCGCGCGACGTTGAGATGTTCCAGGCCCGCCAGGATCTGGCGCTCGCGCAGGAACCGCTTCAGAATCGCGTCGCTGTCCATGCCGCGCTTGAGCAGCTTGATCGCGACATTCTGTTGGAAGCCCCCTTCGGCCCGCTCGGCGAGGTAGACGACCCCCATTCCGCCGCGCCCCAGCTCGCGCAGCAGGCGGTAGGGCCCTACCCGCCGCCCGGCGGCCTCCAACTCCGGCTCTTCTTGCAGGAGCACGGCGCTCCGCTCGCGATCGATCTGGCCGAGGAAGGTGCCGGCCCTCTCGCGGGCTTCGTGGGCGGCAATCAGCGAGTCGATCTCCGCCCGCAGGTCCGCGGATCCCGAGCAGCGCGAGTCCAGAAAAGCTCGCCGTTCTTCCGGTGGGCGCTCGAGAGCCTCGGCGAACAGCTCGGCCACCCGATCCGGATCCGGGCCTGGGTCTTGGAGCGGCAGTTCACTCATCGTCGAGTCACTCGATCGCGGATCGGCCGGTGAGAAGGGCGCGATAGAGCCAGGCGCGAGCGAGCGCCCAATCGCGCTTGACCGTGCGCGGCGCCAAATCGAGAGCCGCGGCCGTCTCCTCCACGTCGAGGCCACCGAAGAAGCGGCACTCCACGACGCGGGCCTGGCGGGGGTAGAGGCGCGCGAGGTTCTCGAGCGCTTCCTCCAGATCGAGGATCTCGGCGGTGAACTTGTCCGCCTCGACCTGGATCCCGTCGAGATCCAGCGGTTCGACGCCCCCTCCGCGCTTGAGCCTGTTCCGGCGGCGGGCGGCGTCCACGAGCACCCGGCGCATGGCTCGCGCCGCCGCGCCGAAGAAGTAGGCGCGGTTCCCCTGAGGGACGCGGGTTTCGTCCACGAGCCTCAGATAGGCTTCGTGGACCAGGCCCGTGGTGTCCAGCGTGACGACGCGGCGTTCCCCCGCGAGCTGCCGATGGGCCATCGCACGCAGCTCGTCGTAGACGAGCGGCAACAGCTCGTCCACCAGAACCGACCCCGCCCGTCCCAGCGGTTCGAGCGACTCGGTGACCGTTTCCCTGAGCTTCGGTTCCGGCACGGCGGCTCCCGGCGATGGGGGCATCAGTTTTCCCATGCTACGCCTCCCGGCACCGGCCTGACAAGTTCGCGTGGCCCCTCGCGGTACCGTCTGGCGCATGTGGAAGCAGAGCATGGCCTGGCCCCAACACAATCGAGGAGGGATTCTCATCATGATGAAACACTTCGCGCTTGTCGCCGTTCTCTTCCTGGCCGCTTCGACCGCACGCGGGGACGACCCGCCTGGTTCGCGCCAGCTCTCGACGTGCGGCTACAGCAGCAGTGATCCGCTCATCGACGCGGACGACAACTTGAACCTCGCTCACTGCAACGCACCGCTCGTTCTCGAAGCCCTCGACCGGTACGCCGAGCGCGGCGCGCGGCTGCTGCCGGAGCGGGTGGAGCCCGTGGACATCGAGGTCGCGCAGCGCAAGCTCGACCAGCTCCGCCAGGATGTCGTGCGCGCGCTGCTTGCGTGGATGACGAGGGAGGAGCTCGACAGGTTTCTCCCCATGCTCACGAGCCTGGACCAGCCTCGGCTCGGGTCGGACATCCGGCGCGGCCATTGGCCTGGAGCTCGGCTTCTCAACTGCGACAACGCCGTCTACTGGATCAACAAGGCCCTCGACAAGATCTTCGAAGTCGACGCCATACTCATTCAGCTCCAGATCGAGACGGACATGTACTTCAACGACCCGGCTCTCTTCTGCAACCCGCAGCTTCTCTCGAATTCATCAAGCTTTTTCGACGCCCTGAGCTTGACAGGGCAGGCCCGCGGCTGGCTCCAGTTCGCCGCCGACTCGATGTCTCAGGAAGCGCCGGGCCTGGCGGCTCTGGGCAGCTTCCTGGGGTGGTGGCGGTCGTTCCAGGCGGGCCTCGCCTTCAGCGTGGCCTTCAACACTCCACCGCTGAGCGGCGACGTCCGCTGCGCCGAGGTGGCGGATGCAGGCCTGGCACTGGCTCCGGTCGCCCAGGCGGCGCACCTGGCCTATGAACGGGCCGAGCTGTGCGCGCAGGGCTTCTGACCGGCCCGGGGAGCGCATGGCCCCTCGCGGAACCGGCCGGCGCATGTGAGATCGAGAGGGGGCCCCGCCCCCCCACCAGCAGGAGGTAGCTACATGCGAAAGCGCTTGATTCTCATGATGCTTCTGGCGACTCTGGCCGGCGCGCCGCTGGGCGCCGCCGAGGGGAAGATCCCGCTATGGATGCCTACCGTCATCACCCAGCCGGGTCACTACGTTCTTACGAGGGACATCTCGGCGACGGCCGGCCCCGCCGTCTCGATCCAGGCCGACGGCGTCACGCTCGACCTCAACGGTCATACGATCAACCAGCCCGGCGCAACCCAGGCCGCCATCGTGATCGGCGGCGTCTCGGGGTCCTCGAAGGGGATTATCATCGTCAATGGCAAGATCCAGGGGGGGCTCCACGGGATCCAATACCAACCACCCGACCCCCAGCAACCCCTCTCGCTGTCGGACCTTATCCTCTCCGGACAGGCACAGGCGGCAGTGCACGCCGCCGGCTTCGGGCAGGTCTCGGCGCAGGGGATCATCATCATCGGCACCCTGGTCGGCTTCGAGCTGCTGGGAAACGTCGCGGGGTCGCCGCCCCCGCCGATCCCCCCCAAGGCGATTATCCGCAACGCCGATATCCGGGCGGGCGGCGGGATTCACTGCACGGGGGTGACCTGCTCCATCAGGGACCTCGCCTTCGAGCACCAACCGCCGGATCCCACTGCCGTCTCGCCGGCGATCAACTTCAATGGCGCGGACGGCAGCGAGGCGCTCGGGATTGTCATCGTCAACGGTATGCCTCCGGTTGCGGGTATTACCCCCTGCGTTGGCGTGGTCTCCTCCCGCGGGATCGTCATCGCGGGCGGCAAGTTCCATGGTCCCGGTACCACGGGCGGAGCGTGCATCGAGGTGGACAGCGACAGCCAGGACGTCGTCATCCAGGACAACACTCTGACCGGCTGCGGCGGCGACGGCATCCACTCGATGGGAAGCAACGTCGCCATCCAGGGAATCTTCATCAACGGCGGTGGCGGCCACGGGATCTTCGCCGGCGGCACCAACGTCATCATCGACGACGGCAAGCTCACCGCCAACGCGGGGGCCGGGATCTGGTTCGAGACAACCGGGCACGTCTACCGTGGCAACATCCTGCGCGGCAACTTGCGCGGCGCCGTGGACGGCCCCGGAGTCACCGGCGCCGTAGACGGCGGCGGGAATATCCCATGAGACGCCATGCCAAGGAGCCCATGGTACTCATGCGTGTCACGCCGGCCGCGGCTGCTCTCGTCGTTCTGGCCATTCTCGCGATGTCTGGATCGCCGGCCGGCGCGGCTTCCTTCTACCTCACGACCGACGTCCCGACCGATCTGGGCGCCGCCGGGACCACGTTCCTCCCCTGGCAGCTCATCCGCAACGACTCCGGGATCTATTGGTCCGCGCTCCTGCTCCCTGCCGACACGGTGTTCGACGCGTTGCACCGAATGGACACTGGGGACTGGCTCGTCTCCGTCGAGCGGCCGGTCATCCTGGGTGGAACTCCGCTCGAGCCAATCGATGTCGCCCGCTACGATGGAGCGGCCTGCACCATGTACTTCGATGGCTCGGCGCATGGCGTGCCGGACAGCTCGAACCTGGACGCCGTCTTCCTGGACGGCGGTGACGCCGGTGATCTCGTCGTCAGCTTCGATGTGCCGACGACGATCGGGCCGTCGACCTACGAGCCCGCCGACCTGGTCCGGTTCGACGGAGCATCCTTCAACCTCTACTTCGACGCCTCGGCCGCGGTCCCCCCGATCCCGCCCTCTGCCAATCTCACGGGGGCCGACGAGCGCGGATCGCTCACGATCCTGACCTTCGACGCTCCGACCACACTCGGAAGCCAGACCTTCCAGCCCGGCCAGCTCGTCTCGTGGGACGGCAGGAGCTTCACCACGTTCTACCTCGACCCCGGGTGGCCCGCGGGCAGCGCCATCGACGCGTTGGCATTCCTGCCTCACCCGGGGAGCGTGCCGCCCACGATCGACGTGACCCATTCTCCGGTGAGGGGGAAATTGAGGATCTCCTGGTCTCAGAGCTGTTCGGCCGGCGCGGAGGACTACGCGATCTACGAGGGTGTGATCGGAGACTGGTACAGTCACGTCGCGCTCGACTGCTCGGACGATGGCGCTGACCTGAGAGAAGACATAACCCCTTCGAGCGGCAACAGGTACTACCTGGTCGTGCCGCTCAACGCGAATGACGAAGGGTCTTACGGTACGGCTTCCGACGGGACGAGCCGCCCCCCAGGGGGCAGCGCCTGCGTGGCTTCGCAGGCCCTCGCGGCCTGCCCGTGAGCTGAATCGCCGGCGCCCGGTCACCTCCCCGGGCCCGGCCGCGACGGGCCAAACCACTCCTCGCAGAGAATTCATGAACTTCGCACGTGGCCCTCGAGGTCTCCTCATGCCCGACATGTAGCGTCTCATCGACCGCCGGATTTCCCGGTGCTGGAGGTGACGGACATGAATCGGACGTGCATGCGGCCCCTGTTTCTCCTGACACTCCTTCTCATCCTGTCAGCGAGCCCCGCCCGCGGCCAGGAGGACCCGGGCCGGACCCTCTCTCCCTACTTCGTCGTTCTGGGCAAGGAGTCGGAGGCGGAGCTCTTCCCGTTGAAGTCGACCCAGGTCGTAGCGAACGTCAACGGCGTCATCGCCGTGGTCCTCGTCACGCAGACCTACACGAACGAGGGCACGGAGCCGATCAACGCCCGTTATGTCTTTCCCGCCTCGACGCGCGCCGCGGTTCACGGCATGAGGATCCGGGTTGGCGACCAGGTCGTCACGGCAAGGATCGAGGAGCGACGCAAGGCACGGGTGCAGTTCGAGACGGCCAAAGCTGAGGGCAAGAGCGCCTCTCTTCTGGAGCAGCAGCGCCCCAATGTCTTCACCATGAACGTCGCCAACATCATGCCGAGGGATCGGGTCGAGGTGGAGCTGCGATACTCCGAGCTTCTGATCCCCACGGAGGGGATTTACGAGTTTCTCTACCCGACGGTGGTCGGGCCCCGGTATTCGAGTCAACGGGAGGCATCAGCGACCGAGGCGACCCGATGGGTGAAGTGCCCCTATCTGCATCCTGGCGGGCACAACCCCGGCACCTTTGACATCGTCGTCACGCTTTCCGCGGGTATGCCGCTCCAGGACGTCCGGTGCGCGTCCCATCCCGTGGACGTCGCGTACGACGCCGGCGACGTGGCCACGGTCACGCTCAAGGACCGTACGGAGGTCGGCGGGGACCGGGACTTCATCCTGAATTACCGGCTTGCCGGTGAGCAGATCCAGAGCGGGCTCCTGTTGGAGAAGGGTGAGACCGAGAACTTCTTCCTCCTGATGGTCCAGCCCCCCGAGCGATTCAAGGCGGCGGAGGTCTCGCCGCGTGAATACGTCTTCATCCTCGATGTCTCCGGATCGATGGATGGGTTTCCTCTGGAGACGGGCAAGTTCCTTGTGGCCGATCTGATCCGCCACCTGCGCGACACCGATCTGTTCAACGTCGTTCTCTTCGCCGGCGGCTCGCGCGTGATGGCGGACGTGTCCCAGCCGGCGACCGAGGAGAACGTCGGGAGGGCGCTCCAGATGATCGGGGAGCAGCGCGGCGGTGGCGGGACGGAGCTCGTTCCCGCTCTGAAAAGAGCTCTGAGCCTGCCGCGGGACGAGGGCTTCTCGCGCACCATCGTCGTCATCACCGATGGCTTCGTTGACGGCGATCGGGAGGTCTTCGAGATCATCCAGGAGAATCTGAGTCAGACCAACTTCTTCAGTTTCGGCATCGGCTCGGCGGTCAATCGCCATCTCGTCGATGGGATCGCGAGGGCGGGCCTGGGCGAGCCGTTCGTCGTGACCAGGCCCGATGAGGCCCGGGAAGCGGCGGAGCGGTTCCGCGCCTACGTCGAGTCCCCTCTCCTGACGGACCTCCGGGTCGTCTACAGAGGGCTTGACGCCTACGAGGTCGAGCCCTCGGCCCTTCCCGATCTGTTCGCCCAGCGTCCCCTCATCCTCTTCGGAAAGTGGCGCGGCAGTGCCGACGGGGAGATCGAGGTGTCGGGCAACGGCGTCGCCGGTCGATACAGCCGCACCTTCCGCGTGGCCGGGAGCGCACCGGCCGTCGAGAGCGGCGCTCTCCGCCTTCTGTGGGCTCGCGCGAGGATCGCGCGACTCTCGGATCTGGCTTTCGGACCCGTGGACTCCGAGGTCGAGAGCCAGATCACCGCGCTCGGTCTGGGCTACTCGCTGCTCACCAGGTACACCTCATTCGTCGCGGTCATCGAGGAGGCGCGAAACACGCGGGGCGAGGCGAAGGACGTGGATCAGCCCCTGCCGCTTCCCCAGGGAGTGTCCGCGCTCGCGATCGGGGGAGCGTACGAGTCCGGGGCGGAGCCGGAGCTGTGGCTGCTCCTCGCGCTGACGGGCCTCGTGCTCGCGCTGCGCCGGGCGGTTCGGTGAAACTCCACCGGGTCCTCCCTCACTATGTGGCCGGTCTCGTCATCGCATGGGCTCTCAAGTCCTTCTACAGCCACGCCGGGGCGGAGGACTTGAGCTGGCTCCTCTCGCCGACCTGCCGGCTGGCCGGGTTGGTGTCGGGAATCGACTTCGAACGGGAGCCCGGCACCGGATGGATCAGCCACACGCATCGAATGATCGTCGGTTCGAGCTGTTCAGGGATGAACTTCCTGATCGTCTCCTTTCTGACGATCTTCTGTTCGAGCGTCCACCGGGCCAGGAGCCACGCGGCACGCTGCCTCTGGCTGGGGGCGAGCCTCGGCATCGCCTGGACTCTCACCATCACGACCAACGCGGCCAGGATACTCCTGGCGATCCACCTCTATTCAATGGATATCTATGGCGGCCTCCTCACTCCGGCCAGAGCCCACCGGGCGGCGGGGACGGTCGTGTACTGTCTATCGCTGTTGCTGGGCTACATCACGGTCGATTGGATGTTCGGGCGGTTCGGCAACCCGGAAGGCGCGCGGCGGGCCCCGTCGGTCCTCGTGCCGCTCGGGTGGTATCTGGGCGTCGCGGTCGGCCTGCCACTGGTGAACCGGGCCTGGCAACAGGACACCGGGCGTTTCCTGGAGCATTCGGCTCTCGTCGTCTCGGTCTGCCTGCTCGTCGCGGTGGCCGCGCTCGGCGCGCGGATGGCAACGCTTGCCGGGGGCGCACGAGGACGAACTCCATAAGGATGCTAGAATCGACGGCAGCCCGAATCCCGATAGAGGAGCCGTGAAGGCAAGGATCCTGATCGTCGACGACGAGCCGGCCATCCTGGACAACATCCAGTATGTCCTCGAGGCGGAGGGGTTGGAGACGATCCGCCTCTCCGAAGGGCTGCCCGTCCCTTCGCTCCTGGCCAGCCAGCGCGTCGATCTGATCCTGCTCGACATCGGGTTGCCCGACATCGGCGGCCTGGATCTCTTCAAGGTGATTCGAAAGACCCATCAGACGCCGATCATCTTCCTCACGGCGCGCACCGGCGAGATCGACCGGGTCGTGGGGCTCGAGATTGGCGCCGACGATTACATCTCCAAGCCGTTCAGCCCGAGGGAGCTCTCGGCGCGGGTGAAGGCCGTCCTTCGCAGGATGCGGGCCGCTCCACAGGAAAGCACGTCCCACCTGTCCTTTTCCGTCAATGAATCGAAGCGGCAGATCTCCTACGACGGCAGGATCCTGGAGCTCTCGAGGTACGAATACGAGATTCTCTCCACCTTCATCCACCGGCCCGGCCACGTCTTTTCCCGGGAGGAGCTGATGGCCACCGTGTGGGAGCAGCCGGAAACGAGCCTCGAGCGCAGCGTCGACGCTCACATCAAGAACATCCGGGCCAAGCTGAAGATGATCCGACCGGATCGTGAGCTGATCGTGACGCACCGAGGCGTCGGCTACTCCATGAAGGATGACTGATGAGGCTCGGCGTCGCCCTATTCCTCGCCTACTTCCTCATCTTCGCCATCTGCTTTGCCTACCCGATCGCCCACATCGCGGGCAGCCTTCGCACGCGATACCTCGAAGGAGTGGAGGAGCCGCTGGTGGATCAGGCCAACATCCTCGCGGCGGTCATCGGGCGAGAGATGGAGACCAACCGCTTCAGCGCCGATGACCTGTACGCCGCGATCGACGGCGCTCACTCGCGCCCGCTCTCGGCCAGGATCTATGATCTGGAGAAGGATCACGTGGACGTCCAGGTGTACATCACCGACAGAGCGGGCAAAGTTATCTTCGACTCCGAGAATCGCGAGAACGTCGGAGCGGACTACACCCAGTGGCAGGATGTCCGCCTGACGCTGTTGGGTCAGTACGGGGCCCGAACGACGCGGAGGAACCCGGCCGACCCGGCCTCCGCAATCATGTACGTCGCGGCGCCGATCCTGGTCAAGGGCGAGATCGCCGGGGTGCTGACCGTGGCAGAGCCGACGACGAGCATCAACACCTTCCTTGATTCCGCAAAGCCCCGGATCTTCCGGATCGGAGCTCTGTCAGCCCTGGTGGCCTTATCGTTGGGCCTGCTCGTCTCTTTGTGGCTGTCGAGCCAGATCAAGAGGCTGACTCGTTTCGCGGACGACGTGCGGGCGGGTAGGCGCGTCGCTCTCCCCAGCCTCGCCGGGACGGAGCTCAAGGAGATGGGGGATGCCTTCGACAAGATGAGGGAATCGCTGGAGGGAAAGAAGTACGTCGAGCAGTACGTCCAGACTCTTACCCACGAGATCAAAAGTCCCGTCTCGGCCATCCGGGGCGCCGCGGAGCTCCTCGACGAGGAGATGCCGCTGGAGAAACGGGCTCAGTTCCTCTCGAACATCCGCACGGAAGCGGGCCGCATCCAGAACCTCGTCGAGCGGATGCTGAGGCTGTCCGAGCTGGAGATGAGGAAGTCGCTGGCGACGATGGAGAGCGTCCCTTTCGGGGCGCTTCTCCGGACAGTGCTGGAGAGCAAGGAGCCTATCCTCTCGAGAAAGAGACTTCGCGTGGAGGTGGACGTCAAGGAAGAGCTTTCCGTGCGGGGGGATCCATTCCTGCTTCACCAGGCGATCTCCAACCTCATCCAGAACGCCATCGACTTCAGCCCCCCCGGCGGTCTCATGAACCTGCGCGCCAGCCTGGACGGCACGACGGCCCGGTTCACCGTCGAGGACGAGGGCCCTGGCATCCCGGAATACGCAAAAGAGAAGATCTTCCAGAAGTTCTTTTCCCTTCAGCGGCCCGACACGGGACAGAAGAGCACGGGGCTGGGCCTCAACTTCGTCAGAGAGGTTGCCGCCTTGCACGATGGACAGGTCCGGCTGGAGAACCTGCCGGCCGCGGGGCTTCGGGCATCGTTCTCCCTGCCGATGTGGAGATGAGAGGAGATCGCCGATGACGAGAGCCGGAGACAGGACCACGCTCACCAGCACGGTGCTCTACTCATCGCGGAAGGCCCGCGACGGGGCGCTCCGCACCGACATGAAGGAGGGCATGGCAATGTGCTACGACAACCTTGACGAGCTGCTGGCTGGACGCTGAATTCCAGCCATGAACAAGGACGAAGCACTGAAGTGGCTCGAGCGCCGCGGAAACACCCGCTCATCGTCCCGGGGTTGAACCTCGAAATGAAGGCGACCGCCGTCCTCGACGTTTCCTCTCCGGTGGAAGAACCGATCCGTGCCGAGATCTTCGGCATCGAGCGCCTGGAGCAACACGCCGAGAGCCTGGCTGAGGCCCATCGCGCCACCGGGGTGGCCCCCAGAGGACGGAATCTCCTCCCCAGGGTTCGCGAGAACGCACGCGTGCTTCTGGCCGGGTACCGGAACATCGCCGAAACGGTCCTGGCGAAGCGCGAGATCACGCCCGCCGCGGAGTGGATCCTCGACAACTTCCACGTCGTGGACGAACAACTTCGAGGGATCCGCGACCACCTCCCGCGGAGCTATTACAGCCTCCTGCCGAAGATCGCCGCGGGCCACCTCGCCGGATACCCGCGAGTCTATGGGCTGGCCTGGGCCTACGTCGCCCATACCGACAGCCGCTTCGAGATGGAGACACTTCAGCGATTCGTCGGGGCCTACCAGCGTATCCAGCCGCTGACCATCGGGGAGCTCTGGGCGGTCGCCATCCACCTCCGCGTGGCCCTCGTGGAGAACCTGCGGCGGCTGTCGCAGCTGATCATCCGCTCCCGCCAGGAGCGGGCCAGGGCTGACGAGGTGGCGGATCGCCTGCTGGGCTTCACCGATCGGCCCGCGGAGCGCCCGGAGGAGGTCCTGCGCGGTCTGAGCGACGCTGTCCTGGCCCGCGCGTTCGCCGTGCAGCTCGTCCAGCGGCTTCGTGGCCAGGACCCTTCGATCATGCCGGTCCTGGCCTGGCTCGAAAAGAAGCTGAGCGCCCAAGGGACCTCGGCCGATGAGGTCGTCGCCGAGGAACACCAGGCCCAGGCCGCGGCCAACGTCACCGTCCGGAACATCATCACGAGCATGCGATGGATGTCCTCAATCGACTGGCCCGAGTTCTTCGAGAGCGTCAGCCTGGTGGACGAGGTCCTCCGTACCGCTCCCGGGTTCGCCGCCATGGATTTCACGACCCGGGACGAATACCGAGCCCGTATCGAGCTGCTCTCCCGGGGTTCGGGACGTTCGGAGATCGAGGTGGCGCGGGAAGCGGTGCTCCTGGCCCGGAGCGCGGGCCGGCAGAACGGCGAGACGCAGACGCTTCCCGGGATACCCGAGCGCGCCGAGGAGGACCCGGGGTATTACATCGTTGCCGGTGGCCGGAGGGCTTTCGAGAAGCGTCTGGGGTTTCGCGTCCCCTTGCGAATCCGCCTCCGCCGTGCCTATCGCGCCCATGCGATGACGGGTTACCTGGGAGGGATCGCGGCCCTCACCGCCCTCCTGCTCTCCGGCCTTCTGTCGCTGACCTGGACCGCCGGGGCAGCCTCCTGGATCCTCGCCCTGCTGGGGATCCTCGCCCTGGTGCCCGCGTCGGATATCGCCGTGTCGCTCGTCCACCGTCTGGTTCCGCTTCTCGTTCCACCCAGGCTGCTCCCCAAGCTCGAGCTCGCCCAGGGCGTGCCACCGGAGCTTCGGACCCTGGTCGTCGTGCCCACGATGCTCACCCGCCAGACCGACATCGAAGGGCAGCTCGAGCGGCTCGAGGTGCACTATCTCGCGAAGCCCGAAGGCCATCTCCACTTTGCCCTCCTCACGGATTGGGCGGACGCGACCGATGAGAGGATGCCGGGCGACGAGGACCTCCTTGCCACTCTGGCCGACGGCATCGCGCGCCTCAACTCGCGGTACGGGAGCCCACCCGGCGGCGGAGAGTGGTTCCATCTGTTGCATCGCAGGCGTCTGTGGAACGACAAGGAGGGCAAGTGGATCGGCTGGGAGAGGAAGCGCGGGAAGCTCCACGAGCTGAACCGGCTGCTGCGCGGCGCCCGGGACACCACGTTCGTTCCAATCAACGGTCAGCCGCCCACGGTGCCGCAGGGCGTTCGGTACGTCATCACCCTGGACGCCGACACCCGGCTTCCCATGGGGACCGCCTGCCGCCTGATCGGGGCGATGGCGCATCCGTTGAACCGACCGCGCTTCGATCCCGTAAAGGGACGCGTCGTCGAGGGGTACGCGATCCTCCAGCCCCGGCTCACACCGTCCTTGCCTACGGGCGCGGGAAGCACGACCTACCAGCGGATCATCTCAGGCCCCGGTGGGGTGGATCCCTACGCGGCCGCGGTCTCCGATGTGTATCAGGATCTCTTCGGTGAGGGGTCGTACACGGGCAAGGGGATATACGACGTGGATGCCTTCGAGGCGGCCCTCGACGGAAAGGTCCCGGAGAACACGCTCCTCAGCCACGATCTCTTCGAGAGCTCGTTCGCGCGCGCAGGGCTGGCGACCGACGTGGAGCTCTTCGAGGAGTTCCCCACCAACTACGAGGTGGCGGCCCGTCGCCACCATCGATGGGTGCGCGGCGACTGGCAGCTCCTCCCGTGGATCCTGGGACACGCGTTCGACACCTCGGGCGGGAAGCAGACGGCCGGCATCCCCCGACACGGACGATGGAAGATGGTGGATAACCTGAGGCGAAGCCTCGTCGCGCCCTCAGCGTTCCTGGTCGCGGTGGCCGCATGGATCCTCCCGGCGGTTCCACCGCTGCTCTGGACCGGCCTCTTCGTCGGATCCGTTGTCGTGCCGGCCGTGATCCCGGTGCTCGACGGCCTCATCCCACGGCGATGGGGGATCTCCAAGCGAAGCCACCTTCGAGACGTGGGCCACGACATCCGTGTCGCCTTGTTGCAAACGCTCCTGGCCATCACCATGCTGGCGCACCAGGCCTGGCTCATGGTGGATGCCATGATTCGCACTCTCGCCCGGCTCTACGTGACGAAACGGAACCTTCTCGAGTGGGTGACGGCCGCGCAGGCAGGCTACGGAGTCGACCTGAGCCTCCGGGTCTTCTACTGGCACCTCCGCTGGGGCGTGCTGCTGGCCGCCGGAGCCGGCGCGCTCTTCCTCGTGCTCAAACCGGGAGCCTGGCCCGTGGCCGCGCCGTTCGTTCTCCTCTGGGTGGCGTCACCCGTCCTCGCCTGGCGGATAAGCGTCCCCCCGAAGCTCGCGAAGTCGCAGGTCCTCTCTTCCGAGGACACGCGCTCCTTGCGGCTCGTCGCCCGCCGAACCTGGCGCTACTTCGAGACGTTCGTGGACGAGCGGAGCCATGGCCTCCCGCCGGACAACTTCCAGGAAGATCCCGAGCCTGTCGAAGCCCACCGCACCTCGCCGACGAACCTGGGGCTCTATCTGCTCAGCACGGTGGTCGCCCGCGATTTCGGCTGGATCGGAACGCTGGAAATGGTGGAACGGCTCGAGACCACGCTGCAGACCATGAGCGGCCTGCGCCGCGTCCGGGGTCACTTCCTCAACTGGTACGACACCGAAGACCTGAGGCCGCTGGAGCCCATGTACGTGTCCACCGTCGACAGCGGCAACCTGGGAGGGTATCTGATCGCGCTGGCTCAGGCGTGCCGCGAACAGGTGCACCGCCCCGTCGGGGACACGGAGATCTTCGATGGGATCGGAGACGCTCTCCAACTGCTGATCGATTCGATAAATGAGGCCGGGCATTCCCGTCGCGCGCAGACGGTCACGGCGGTGCAGCTGCGCGACGCCGCGGAGGCGACGGCGGCCGTAGTGGCGGATCTCCCGGCGTCGATGCCCGAACGGCTTCGACGCCTCCACGAGCTCGAATCTCGCGCGGACAGTCTGCTGGACATCGCGCACACGCTTTCGAGCGAGGTCCAGAGCGACTCGCGATCCGACATCCTGATCTGGGCGAGCGCCGTCCATGGCTCCATCCGGAGCCACGCCCGTGACACGCACCTCCACGAGGGGGCGCTCGCGCACCGCCTTTCGGCCCTCGCCTCGCTCGCCGACGAGATGGTCCAGGCCATGGACTTCCAGTTCCTGTACGATCCCACGTCCAGGCTCTTCTCAATCGGCTATCGCGTGGCCGACAGCACGCTCGATCCAGGCAGGTACGACCTTCTGGCCTCCGAGGCCCGGCTGGCAAGCTTTGTTGCCATCGCCAAGGGGGACGTGCCGCCCCAGCACTGGTTCCATCTCGGCCGCTCCCTCACGCCGATCGGTCACGGCGCTGCCCTGGTGTCGTGGTCCGGGTCCATGTTCGAGTACCTCATGCCGCTTCTCGTGATGTCGCAGCCAGCCCGGAGCCTGCTGGATCTCACGTGCCGCCTCGTGGTCGGGCGCCAGATCCGCTACGGCGCGGAGCGGCAGGTTCCATGGGGAGTCTCCGAATCGGCCTACAACGTGCGTGACGCGGAGCTGACCTATCAGTATTCCGCTTTTGGCGTGCCCGGTCTGGGGCTCAAGCGTGGGCTTTTCGAAGACGTGGTCGTGGCTCCCTACGCCACCGCGCTCGCGGCCATGGTCGACCCCGGCGCCGCCCTGGAGAACTTCGCCCGCCTCGAGGAGGCGGGAGCACGCGGGGCCTTCGGGTTCTACGAAGCGCTCGATTACACCCCCTCGAGGCTACCGGAGAAGACCGCCGCGGCCGTTGTGAAGGCCTACATGGCGCACCACCAGGGTATGACTCTCATCTCTCTGGGCAACGCGTTGAACGACGGGCTGACCCGGAAGCGTTTTCACGCCAATCCGATGGTCCAGGCGGCTGAGCTTCTGCTCCAGGAGCGCACACCGCGTGCGGTGGCCATCACACGGCCACGGGCAGAGGAGGTCCAGGTCGCCGCGCTCGTGCGGGACCTCCTTCCTCCCACCCTGCGACGCTTCGATTCGCCGCACGACGTCACTCCCCGCACCCACCTCCTCTCCAACGGGCGCTACACGGTCATGGTCACGGCTGCCGGCTCCGGGTTCAGCCGATGGCGCGAGCTTGCCGTGACGCGCTGGCGCGAGGACACGACGCGCGACTGCTGGGGGACGTTCGTCTTCCTGCGTGACGTCGGGACCGGTGCGGTGTGGTCCGCCGGCTTCCAGCCGAGCGGAACCCCCGCGGATCATTACGACGTCATCTATTCGGAGGATCGGGCCAAGATCATGCAGCGCGACCGGTCCGTTTCGATCACCCTCGAGATCGTGGTCTCCCCCGAGGACGACGCCGAGCTCCGCCGGTTGACGGTGACAAACCGTGAAAACAGGGACCGTGAGATCGATCTCACGTCCTATGCCGAGGTCGTGCTGGCTCCGCAGGCGGCGGACGAGGCGCACCCCGCCTTCTCGAATCTGTTCGTGGAGACGGAGTTCGTCCCCCATCTCGGTGCTTTGCTGGCCACGCGGCGCTCGCGCTCGGCGGACGAGCCCCGGGTCTGGCTTGCGCACCTGGCCGCGCTCGAGGGAGAGACGGTCGACGCGCTGCAGTATGAGAGCGACCGCGCGCGCTTTCTGGGACGGGGACGAGGGGTCCGCACGCCGGTTTCCGTGATCGACGGTGGTCCTCTGACCAATACCGCGGGAACGGTGCTGGATCCCATCGTGAGCCTTCGGCACCGGGTGGCGCTCCCTCCTCAAGGGACGGTCCGCATCGTGTACACCACGCTCGTGGCGCGTTCACGGGAGGAGGCGCTCCAGGTCGCCGAGAAGTATCAACAGCCGGCCACCTTCGAGCGAGAGAGCACCCTGGCCTGGACGCGGGCCCAGGTCCAACTGCATCACCTGATGATCACCCAGGACGAGGCGCATCTTTTCCAGCGTCTGGCCAATCGCCTGCTGTACGTCGATCCCACCCTGCGCGCGGCGCCTCAGGTGCTGGCCACGAACCGCAGGGGGGCGTCCGGGCTCTGGGCCCACGGAATCTCCGGTGATCTGCCGATCGCCGTGGTGCGCATCGAGCAGGATGAGGAGCGGGACGTCGTGAGGCAGCTCCTGAGGGCGCACGAGTACTGGGGCTTGAAGGGGGTTCCCGCCGATCTCGTGATCCTCAATGCGAAGGGCGCCTCCTACGCGCAGGATCTCCAGCAGTCGGTCGAAGCCATGGTGCGGGTCAGCCGATCCTCGGCCGGTCACGAGGCTGACGGGGAACGAGGACGCGTCTTCGTGCTGCGGGAGGACCTCCTGTCCCAGGAGGACCTGCTGCTGCTGCGGTCGGCCGCGCGCGTGCTGATCCTGGCGAGCCGGGGTTCGCTGTCCGAGCAGACAATCCGTATGGAGCGGTCGGCGCCGCTCCGGGCGCGGGTCCGCTCGCCACACGAGAAGATGGAGGCCATCTCCCCTCCCGCGCTGGATCTCGAGTTCTTCAACGGTCTGGGGGGATTCACGCCGGACGGCCGCGAATACGTCACGGTGCTCGGCAAAGGGCAATGGACGCCGGCTCCCTGGATCAACGTGGTGGCCAACCCGGAATTCGGATTCCAGGTTTCAGAGTCCGGCTCGGGGCATACGTGGTCCGTGAACAGCCGGGAGAACAAGCTGACGCCATGGTCCAACGATCCCGTGAGCGACACTCCGGGCGAGACGCTCTACGTGCGCGACGAAGAGGGCGGTTTGGTCTGGGGACCCACCTGCCTCCCTATCCGTGAGGAAGCCTCGCCCTACGTCATCCGGCACGGCCAGGGGTACAGCCGCTTCGAGCACACATCGCACGGCATCGCGCTGGAGCTCCTGATGCTCTCGCCTCTGAATGACTCGATCAAGATCTCCCGCCTCGCTCTGGAGAATCAATCCGGCCGTACCCGGCGGCTCTCGGTCACGGCGTACGCGGAGTGGGTGCTGGGTGTCGCGCGCGCTGGTTCAGTCCCTTCCGTGGTCACCGACGTCGACCCTGCGACCGGAGCCATCTTCGCGCGAAACGCCTGGAACGGAGAGTTCGCGAACCGGGTCGCCTTCGCCGACCTGGGGGGGCTCCAGACATCATTGACCGGCGACCGCCTCGAGTTCCTGGGCCGCAACGCGAGCCTGGACCATCCCGAGTCGCTCGAACGCGGTCAGGGGCTCTCGGGAAGGACCGGAGCGGGCCTCGATCCTTGTGCCGCTCTGCAGACGGTCGTCGAGCTGGAGCCCGGGGAGCGCACCGAGGTGCTCTTCCTGCTGGGGCAGGGTGGGAGTCGCGAAGAGTCTCGAGCCCTGATCGAACGCTATCGCGCGTTGAGCTGCGATCGGGTCCTCGCGGCAGTTCAGGAGCACTGGGACAGCCTGCTGGGCGCGGTGCAGGTGAAGACCCCGGATCGTTCAATGGATCTCATGCTGAACCGATGGCTCCTCTACCAGACCCTCTCGTGCCGGATCTGGTCCCGATCCGCGCTCTACCAGTCCGGTGGGGCGTACGGTTTCCGCGACCAGCTCCAGGACGTCCTGGCCCTGGCGGCGACCAGACCCGAGCTCGCGCGCGAGCACCTTACGCGCGCCGCCGCCAGGCAGTTCAAGGAAGGGGACGTCCAGCACTGGTGGCATCCTCCCACCGGCCGCGGGGTCCGGACACGGATCTCCGACGACCGCCTCTGGCTGCCCTACGCGGTGACCCATTATCTGCGCACGACCGGGGACCAGACGGTGCTCGATGAGGAGATCCCCTGGCTCGAAGGCGCGTCACTGGAAGATCGGCAGCAGGAAGCGTACTTCGAGCCCACGGAATCGGAGGAGCGGGCGACGCTGTTCGAGCATTGCGCGCGGGTCCTGGATCGGAGTCTCGAGGTGGGCAGCCACGGCTTGCCCTTGATAGGCGCCGGGGACTGGAACGACGGCATGAACCGAGTCGGCCACGAGGGCCGCGGAGAGAGCGTCTGGCTGGGGTGGTTTCTCCTCGTGAACCTGAGGGAATTCGCCCGGATCGCCGACCTGCGTGCGGAAGGTGAGCGTGCGGCACGGTGGCGGACGGTGGCCGCTTCCCTGGAGGTCTCGCTGGACCGGGAAGCCTGGGACGGTGAGTGGTATCGACGCGCTTTCTTCGACGACGGCACGCCGCTGGGATCGGCGGCAAATGACGAATGCCGGATCGACTCCATCTCGCAGTCCTGGGCGGTCCTCTCGGGCGCCGGCAGGAGGGATCGAGCACGCCAGGCGATGGAGTCCCTGGAGCGTCGGCTCATCCGGCGCGCGGACCGTCTTCTGCTGCTCCTCTCCCCGCCATTCGACCGGACGCCCCTCGACCCCGGATACATCAAGGGATACCCCCCCGGTATCCGGGAGAACGGCGGGCAGTACACCCACGCCGCGATCTGGTCGGTCATGGCTTTCGCCGACCTGGGCGACGGCGACAAGGCCGCCGATCTGTTCGATCTATTGAACCCTGTCCACCACGCGATCAGCCGTGCTGACGTTCGCAGATACAAGGTGGAGCCTTACGTCGTGGCCGCAGACATCTATTCCGAGCCTCCCCACGTGGGACGGGGGGGATGGACCTGGTACACCGGGGCCGCGGGCTGGCTGCACCGCGCGGGCTTGGAGTGGATACTCGGTTTCCGGAAACTAGGTTCCACTCTCCGTATCGATCCGTGCATCCCCCGACGGTGGAAAGGCTACGAGATCACCTACCGTCACGGCAGCACCCTCTACCGGATCACCGTCGAGAACCCGAAGGGAGTCTGCCACGGGGTATCCCGGGTCACCCTTGACGGAGCCCTGCTCCCGGCAGAGGGGCTCGTCCCTCTATCCGACGACGGTCACGAGCATCAGGTCCTGGTGGTGCTTGGATAGGCATCCCCCTACTTCTTCCGGGTGTAGGTGATCTCCATCATCTTCATTTCCTTGCCGTCCTGGCCCGGCGCGTACATCTCGAAGACCTCGGTCGTCGGGGTCGTCCAGCGGGTCGTCATCCGCGCCATCAGCGGGCCCTTCTTGATCGGATCGTTCCAGCTTCCGGTGAAGGTGCAAGCCTTCTGGGCGTCACAGGAACCCTCGCTCACCATGATGCCGGTGGACATGCTGTCCGTCCAGGTCGACCAGTACTTGCCGGACACGTTGTCGTAGCCCGTCATGCCGTGACCTGTGTAGGGTGAGCCCATCATCGTGGAGTTCACTTCTTCGATGAGCACGCGACCATCGAGCGCCATCTTGCGCGTCGCGGTGCCGCTCTCCTCCGTGGCCGGTCCACCCGGTTCCTGCCAACTCCTGACCTTGAGGTCATAGCCGCCGGCCGTCGACGCCAGCCACTGGTGCGGAGCGCCCGGCGTGCCGGCCTTCATGTACGCCTCCATCACGGCCTTCTGCTCGGGGGTCATCCGGGGCTGCTCCGGCCCCCCCTGCGCGAACGCCGGCGTGACGAGCAGCACGACGGCGATAGCTCCCAACAATCCTCCTGCGAGCTTGCGAGTCATGGTTCCTCCTTGAGGAAGAGATTGGTTCGTTTCCAGCTTCGGGTCGGCGGCGATTATACCGCGAGGCGCCCGACGGGGCCCACCATTCCTGCCCTTGCCCGGGAGGCCCGGTGGATTGCCATCAGGATGTCCCTAGGCTCGATTCAGAAAACTCCTGACTTGTCGGAAAGGAAGCGCCGGAGTAGAAGTTACCCCGACGTGGCCGAGGTTCCCTGTAAAGACCGTAGGAGCCCGATCTCTCCTCGCCCGACGCTCGCGAAGGGACTCCCTCCTCCGCGGCAGGGGTTGATTTTCGATCCGGAGAACCGGAGAATATGTCCAATCAGGCTGGTACCGGAGAACCCCGAGGACCACGTGGAGATCGTCAACGACAACGACGTGATCGCTGCGCGTCAGAAGGCCCGGACGCTGGCCGCGGAGATCGGCTTCTCCCCCACGGATCGGGCGATGCTGGCCGCGGTCATCACGGAGTTGACTCGCAACATCATCGACCACGCCGGGCGGGGAGAGGTGCTCTTTCACGCCATCGAGGAGGTCGACCGGCGCGGCATCGTCGTGATTGCCCGCGACCACGGCCCGGGTATCCCGAACATCAAGCAGGCGCTGCAGGCCTCGTACTCCGTCGCGGGCGGCCTGGGCCTCGGTCTGAGAGGGGTCAAGGGGCTCGTGGACGTGCTCGAGATCGTTTCTGTCCCGGGCAGAGGGACGACGGTGACCGCCCGGAAGTGGCAATCATGAAGTGGGCCCTCGCCGGATCGAGCGACACACCGACGCCTTCGACGCGTTGTCGACGAGGGGGACGGTGAGCAAGATCCCTGACGACCTGCAGCGCGAATACTCCGATGCCCTCCGTGACTATCTCGCCCGACCCAATGAGCAGGCGCTTCGACGCGCGTACCAGATGGGACGCGGGATGCTGACCAACGGCACGGGGGTGCTCGGAATCGCGGCCCTCCATCACCAGGCGCTCAAAGAGGTCATACCGGGCCTGTCGACGGAGATCGAGGAAGCGCTGCTGATCAAGCGCGCGGAGGAGCTTTTCATCGAGAGCTTGATGCCGTTCGAAATGAGCCACCGCGCTTTCCGCGACGCCATCGCGGTGCTGCGCCGGATGAACGAACGCATCGAGGAGGAGGCCAAGCGAATCGCGCACGCGCTGCACGAGGAGGCCGGGGGGCTTCTCGCCTCGACCCATCTTGCCCTCGAGGAGCTGGCCCGAGACCTTTCGCCCCAGGGCCGTGAGAGGCTGTCCCTCGTCAAGCAGTTGTTGGATCAGATGGACGAGCAGCTCAGGCAACTGGCCCACGAGATCCGGCCGACCGTCCTGGACGATCTGGGTCTGCTCCCGGCCCTCGATTTCCTGGCGAATGGGATGTCGAAGCGGTCGGGGGTGGCAATCACCGTCGAGGGTTCGACGGAAGGCCGGCTCTCTCCGGCGGTGGAAACGACGCTCTACCGCAACGTCCAGGAGGCGCTCAACAACGTGATCAGGCACGCCCAGGCGGGCAAAGCCGCGGTGATCGTGACCAGGGAGGCGCGCGCGGTCCGTTGTTCGGTCCGGGACGACGGTGTCGGCTTCGAGCTGTCCACGCTGACCGCGGTACACGGCGAGCGCGGCCTGGGTCATGTCGGCATGCGCGAGCGCCTCGACTCCCTGCACGGGACGCTGCTGATCACCTCCAAGCCGGGCCAGGGCGCTGAATTACTGATGTACGTGCCGCTCGAAGGCTGATCATGCCATTACGAGTTCTGCTCGCCGATGACCACGCGATGTTCATCTCGGGGCTGCGGGGCCTCCTGGAGCGCGAGGGGATCGTGGTGGCCGGGGAGGCCCTGGACGGTCGAGAGGCGCTGCGGCTCGCCACGGAACTCAAGCCGGACGTGGCCGTCCTCGACTTGACGATGCCCCTCTTGAACGGTCTTGACGCCGCCCGCGAGATCCGGAAGGTGTCGCCCGATACGAAATTGATCATCCTGACGAGACACACCGAGGAGCAGTACATCGTCGAAGGGCTGCGGGCCGGTGTCAATGGGTTTCTTCTGAAGACGAAGGCTGCTGCAATCCTTGTCCAGGCGATCAAGGAAGTGTCCACCGGCGCGCTCTATGTGAGCCATGCCCTGTCGCCTGATGTCCTGCAGGCCTATCTCGCGAGAGAAGAATTGCGCACCAGTCCCTTGAGCGGGCGCGAGCGCGAGGTCCTGCAGCTCATCGCCGAGGGAAAGACGATGAAGGAGATCGCTGCCCTGCTCGGTATCAGCGTCAAGACCGTCGAGACCCACCGGATGCGGCTCATGGACAAGCTCGACATCCACGAGACGGCCGGCCTCGTTCGCTATGCGATCCGGAAAGGAATGATCGAGCCCTGAGCCAGCGCGTCGATCCGCTGTAAGTCCCTCGCGCCGCACCTGTCCTGCCCCCCTGACCCCACGCTCCCGCCCTCCGCGTGTCAGGAATTCTCTCACTCGGATTCAGGCCAGGCCGGATACCTCATCTGCGCCTTCTGTGAGAATCTTTGAACCGCGATGGTGAAGCAGGTCACGTGGAGGCGGACGACATCGTGACGTCTCATTCGGGGATGTTCGGTGAAAGCATTCAGCTCCGTGCGGCACGGACGGAGGGCTGGAAGGAGATGAGAATGGACAAACACAAGGGTTCGACTGCCCTGGCCGTGGTCATCCCATTGATACTGACCGCTGTCATGGCTGGATGCTGCAATGGGGGCGACGATCTGGTGAGCTCTCTCTCCGCTGCCAGTTTGGGTCCCGGCGGCGCACCTATCAATCTTGGATCAGCCGGCAGTTTCGGCATTCTGGCCGGCCAGGATGTCACCAACACCGGTGCCACCACGATCAACGCGGATCTGGGGGTGTCGCCGGGTAGTACGCTGACCGGAGCCCCGACAGTAACTGGAACGATCCATCTCGGCGATTCGACCGCCGCGGCCGCTCAAAACGCCTTGACTAAGGCGTACAACCAGGCCGCCGGACGAGCAGCGGGGGCCACCATCGCCGGCGATCTGGGCGGCCTGACACTGGCCCCCGGCGTCTATAAGTCCACGTCCTCGCTCATGATCACCTCGGCGGATCTCACTCTCGATGCCGGCGGTAACTCAAACGCTGTGTTCATCTTCCAGATCGCATCGACGCTCACGGTAGGTGTCGGTCGCAACGTCATCCTGAGCGGCGGAGCCCAATCCTCCAACATCACCTGGCAGGTCGGCAGCTCAGCGACACTTGGAGTGGGTTCTGATTTCAGCGGAGACATCCTCGCACTGACATCGATCACGTTGAACACCGGCGCAACTCTGAACGGCAGAGCGTTGGCGCGGAATGGCTCGGTGACACTAGACACCAATACCGTGACCCCGTGAGGCAAGAGGTAATCGGTGTGACACTGGTGGCTCATCCATGCGAAGGAGATCTCCTGTGAGAAGAACCATTCTGGCACTCGTCGCCGCGCTGCTGCTGACCGCGGTCCCGGTCCCGGCCGTGGCGGGTGGTGGTGACAAAGGCGACTGGGAACTCGGTGTCTACGGTGGCTACGCCTGGCTGGACGACTACGGACAGTTCCACCCGAAGGACGACTGGCTCTTTGGCGCGCGCGCCGGCTACTTCTTCACGTCACGTTGGAACCTGGAAGTTTCCGCGCAGCAGATTTCCACCAAGACGGATTTCGACCCCGGTCTCGGCTTGAACAACGCTGACGTCGACCTCGACTCCCTCCGCCTCAACGTTCTTTACAACTTCAGACCGGGAATGGAGGTTCGTCCCTTCGTGACCGTGGGCGGCGGTTGTGAAAAGTTCGACGGCCACAGCTACGGCGAGAGTTGCGACCTGGGATACAACGCGGGCGGAGGTCTCCGCTGGTTCGTGACGCCGAACCTCAATCTCCGTCTGGATGGCCGGTACGTCCGGACGCACGTCGGCGCCGGTCTCAATGAGACGGAAGGGAACATAGAAGCCACGGTCGGAATCGGTTTCCTGATCGGCGGCACGCACGAAGCGATGCCATGTCCTGACTGTCCGCCGCCTCCCCCCAAGATGGCACCCTGCCCGTCGTGCCCTGCCTGTCCGCAGCAGCAGAAGGCCGCGCCGTGCCCGCCACCGATCATCCAGCAGCTCCTCGAGAAGAAGGCGGTGATCCTGGAGGGAGTCGAATTCGACAACGACAGGGACACGCTGAGACCGGCGTCGTTGACGACCCTCGACGAGGTCGCCTCGTCGCTGAAGGATTGGCCGTTCATCAGGGTGGAGATTCAAGGCCACTGCTCCGAGGTGGGCACCGAAGCCCACAACCTGGAGCTGTCCGATCGCAGGGCGGCTGCCGTGAGGGCCTACCTCATCTCGAGAGGGATCGACTCGTCCCGACTCGAATCAAGGGGATTTGGCGAGTCCAGACCGATCGCGAGCAACACGACGGAGGAAGGCAGGCAGAAGAACCGGAGAGTCGAGCTGCACAGGATCGACTAGCCGGCCCGATGGAGGCCGGAGGCCCGTCATACGCCTCCGCCTCCAATGCATAGAACACGCTCATGCTTTGAGGATCCAGCGGACGCCCGGCCTGTGGAGGCAGGGCGTCCGCCATGCATCCACGCAAGTCCCCCGGATCGCATGACCCCGTCTCCCCGACGTGACTGTCAGGCATTCTCACCAACGAATTCAGGTGCGGCCGTACATCTCCTTTGCGCGTCCTGTGCGAAGTTGTAAAGCGCAGAACCCGAACAGCGCGCTCGTGGCGACCGCAGGCAACAGGAAACGTGATCTCCGATGCCCATCACTAGAGAGCTCACCGTAGGCGACATCCACCCCGGCAGCCTGCTCCCTCCATATCCGATCCGCACGGACGTGCCCCACCGAATGCGTGCGATCGGCGCCTTCATGGCCGGACGCCTGCGGTCCGTGTGGTCACGCCGCGTCGTGCGTCTCGTCGCCCTGCCTCTGGGGATGCTCTCGCTTCTGGCGGCGGGCCCAATCCACCACGTCTACTTCGACCGGAGCGGGCTCCCCGACCTCGAGTCCTTCCTCCGTTTCGAACCCCCCAGGATCGGCGAGGTATATGACGACCAGGGCAAGGTCCTGATCGAGCTGGCGCGGGAATACCGTCGGGTTGTCTCCTACGACGAGGTGCCCCGCATCCTTCGCGAGGCAATCCTGGCAGCCGAGGACAGGAACTTCTTCTCCCACTCCGGCGTGGAATACCTCTCGTTGCCGCGAATAGTCCAGAAAACCGCCCTGCACACGCTGGCCGCATGGTGGAGGGGCGATGGCGTCCGGCTGCTCTTCCCCCAGGGTGGCTCGACGCTCACGCAGCAGCTCGTTCGAAGCTATTTCCTCCAGGATCTGACGATTCGAGAGAACGGCGACACCCTCATCGGCCACGGACTGACCCCACGGCTCCTCTCCGCGGGCCTCGGTATCCGAGCCACGAACAAGCTCCTTCGGAAGGTGGAGGAGATCCGCCTGACGCTCTGGCTCGAGGAGGAGATGCGACGGCGCTACGGATCGCAGGAGAAGGCCAAACGCGAGATCTTCGCCCGCTACGCCAGCTTCATCTATCTTGGCAATGGCCGCTACGGCTTCGCCGCCGCCTCGGAGTACTACTTCGGCAAACCCCTGTCGAGCTACACCTCGGAGGACGGTGGGAAGGCGGCGCTGCTGGCGGGGATCAGCAAATCGCCCGGAGTTTACGCTCCGGTGCCCGGCGATGCGAGACCCCTGCGCCGCCGCAACTCGATCCTTGCCCTCATGGCGCGCAATGGATACATCTCCGAGGACCTCGCGAAGCGCTGCCAGGCCGAGCCGGTTCGCGTGGCGGCTCTCAGCGTGATGAAGACCGACGCCCCCGGCGCGATTGCGAACGTCCTCGAGGAGCTGAAGCAGCATGGCGGGACTCGTTTCGGGATCGAGGACCTGTTCCAGGGACGGATCTCTGTCCGCTCCACGGTGGATAGCCGGGTGCAGACCATCGTGAACGAGGCGCTGGAGAACGGTCTGGCCATCTACGAGAAGCGGCACCGCAGGTCGAAGGGGCTCATCCAGGGATCCGTGGTGGTGCTGCGCAACGCGGACGCGGCGATCCTGGCCGAAGCCGGCGGGCGGCAGGTCTTCAAGGATCGCTCCACACGGTACTCCGACCTTAATCGCGTCACCGGCTCGCTGCGGCAGTCGGGCTCCGCTTGGAAACCGATGGTGTACCTGGCCGCGTTCCGCCAGGGACTGGATCTGGACACAACGGTGCCCGACGAGCCCATCGAGGTGCCCCTGGGCGCCGATCGCGGGGTGAAGTGGATCGCCAACTACGACAACCAGTTCAAGGGACCGATGCCGCTCCGCCAGGCCCTGGCCGAGTCCCGCAACGCCGTGGCCGTGTGGATCGCCCGCGAGATCGGCGTGGACAAGGTGAACCGGACCGCCCGGCAGCTGGGAATCCGCACTCCGCTGCACAAGTACATCAGCACGGCGCTGGGCGCGTCGGAGGTGCGGCTGCTGGAGCTGGCTGGCGCCTACCGTGCCATGGCTTCAGGAATCCTGGCGGAGCCCCACGTCATCGCTCGCGTGACCAACGCCACCGGTGGACTCGTGCTCTACGAGGCGTCCCGCACCGCGCCGGACATCGGCTCGGACGGGCCGAGCTCCGCGGAGCTGAGCCTGATCCAGGAAGGGCTGCGCGGCGTGGTCCGCCTGCCGGAAGGCACGGCCCACGCTCTCGACAATGTCGACTTTCCGATTCAGGTGATGGGCAAGACCGGTACGACGAGCGACTTCCGCGACGCGCTGTTCGTCGGGTCCACCTACGGGCGGGAGGGGATCACCGTGGCCGTCCGCATCGGCTTCGACGACAACCGCACGCTTGGCGAGAAAGAGACCGGGTCGCGCGCAGCGCTGCCCATTTTCCGTGAGATCATGCTCCGCCTCTACGACGACGAGCTGGTGGGGCCCCTGCCGCAGTTTCCCAACGAGATCGAGGCGCGGATCGACGGGTACCTTGCGATGCAGGCCGCACGGGAGCCCGCGCTTGACCGCCCGCTGCCGGCCCTCGAGGATCGGCTTGTCGGCCTGCCCGCGAAGATTTCGGCTTCCAGGTTCCTCCAGCGCCGCTCCCGCTTGCCCGATCCATTCAGCGAACCTTAGATGTGTCGGGCCTTGAGGAGGGGCCCTGGATGAACGGCCGACTCGAAGTGAACCGTTGCGATCGGCAGCGGCCCTCGCTCTGCGGTTGGTGTCCGTGTCGCCGAAACATACGATGGACACTCTGAAGGAGAGATTCCAATGCATCAGAAACTCTGGATCAAGTATCCCTTGCTCGCCGCGGCGATCCTGTCGATTTCGATCGCCGCCTTCGCCCACTCACGATCCGATGCCTGGATCACGATGAAGGCGAAGACAGTGCTTTACCTCGCCGATGACGTCAAGGGCACCGACATCAACGTGGACACCATCAACGGACGCGTGACTCTTTACGGCTCGGTGCACGACGAGAAAGAGAAGGCGCGCGCGGCCGAGGAAGTCAAGAAGATCGAGGGCGTCAGCGATGTGAGGAATCTTCTGCACGTTACCTCGCCTGCCATGAACGCGACGATGACGAAGCACTCCGACGACCACATCAAGATGGACGTCGAGAAGCGCTTGAACGGAGACAAATCGCTCGAGGACAGCAGCATCTCCGTTAAGTCCGTCAACAAGGGCGTCATTCTCCTCACAGGCAGGGCGGCGTCCCTCGACGATTACCAGCGCGCAATCTATTACGCAGCAAGCCAGCCCGGTGTGTTTCGCGTTGCCTCCGAGATCGACGTCACCGACACGCTCTGCGACGACGACTTCAGGACGGATGAGGTCACGAAGCCCGAAACCGATAACCGCAATGTCGGCGGCGTCACGAGCGACCTCTGGATCACGTCCGCAACGAAGATGAGGCTGGCCGCCGACTCCCGTACCCCGGCCACCGAAATCAACGTCGATACCCGTGATGGGGTCGTGACGCTATTCGGCATGGTCCCCACCCAGGAATCGAAATCCGCGGCCGCCGAGATCGCTCGCGGCGTGGCCGGCGTGAAGTGCGTGGAGAACCAGATCGAGGTGGTGTCCTCCGCGAGGCAGGAGATGGTTCAGGCACGCGACGAGGAGATCCAGGAGGGCGTAAAGAAGGCGCTCAACGACGGTGGAGATCAGGAGAACGCCAACATCGGCGTCGAAGTGAAGAATGGCGTCGTGCGGCTCACCGGCATGGTGCCAACCTGGCAGAGGAACCTCTCGGCCGTGTACCTTGCCCGTTCCGTGACCGGCGTCAGATCGGTCCGCAACGAGCTGAAGGTCGAGACCCGGAACGCATCCAGGTCGTAGGTTCCACAAAGTGAACGACGAAGGCCGTGGTCCTCATTCCGGTGGTGACGTGATGGCGGGGGACTCCTCCGCCGTCACGTCACCCGCCCCAGGCCCAGGTACGGTCAGCGGTCTCCCACCCGACGAGCCAGAGACGATCTCCAGAGCTCCCGTCGATGTCCGCTCCCTCTCGCTGGCGCTGCTTGCCGGCATTGGCATCGTCCTGTTCCTGCAACTCGCCCAGCAGGTTTTCATCCCTCTCGCCGTCGGCGTGCTGATCAGCTACGCCCTCGAGCCGATCGTCGCCTGGCTCAAGAGGTGGTCGATCCCTCGAGCCGTCGGAGCCGGCGTCCTGCTCGCCCTGCTGGCAGGCGGCGCCGCCTTCGGCGTATTCACGCTGCTCGATGATGCCGTGGCCGTCGTCGAGAAACTGCCGGCGGCAGCCAGGAAACTTGGCGAATCGCTCAAAGTAACCCGAGGCGACGGACAGGGTCTGATGCAAAAGATGCAGAAAGCCGCTACCGAGATGGAGAACACGACCACGGAGGCGGTCGGACCCGACGCGATTCGGAAGGGTATCACGCGAGTGCAAGTGGAGGAGAAACCGATCAACCTGGGTGACTATATCTGGCGGGGCGGCACAGGGCTCATCTCGGCGGGTAGCGCGGTGATCCTGGTCTTATTCCTTGTCTATTTCATGCTGATCACGGGAGATCTCTTCAAACGCAAGTTGATGAAGATCGCCGGCTCATCCGTCCTGAGCCGAAAGATCACGGCCCAGATCCTCGAGGAGATCGACACGCAGATCGCGCGGTACATGCTCATCCAGATGATGACGTCGGTCCTCGTCGGCGTCGTATCAGGCATCGCCTTCTGGTGGATCGGCCTCGAGCAGGCGCCCATTTGGGGGATTGCCGCCGGGCTGCTCGACGCGATCCCCTACTTCGGTCCCGCGATCGTCATGGCAGGTCTCTTCACGATCGGCTTCCTTCAGTTCGGCACGATCCTGATGGGCCTCTACCTCGCCGGTGTGTCGTTCATAATCATGAGCCTGGAAGGGTTGATCTTGACACCATGGCTCACCATGCGGGCGGTGCGCATGAACGGCGTCGCGCTTTTCCTGGGATTGATGTTCTGGGGATGGATGTGGGGCGTCTGGGGCCTCCTGCTCGCCGTCCCGATGATGGTAATGATCAAATCAATCAGCGACCGCATCGAGGATTTGAAGCCTATCGGTGAGCTGCTAGGAACCTGAGCATAGAGCCGAACTCCCTTCAGGGGCTTCCTGATGGCCTACTCAGTTATCCACCCTCGTCGAATCAGGAACGTCCCGAGTTGATCGACTCACCACGCTGATGTACAAGTGTTGATGTGATCCCCGGTCAGTTATTCGTCTCGAAGAAAACGCCAGCTACAAGTAGCGCCTTGGTGCGCGGTGGTTCGCTTGGATGACCATTTCCGCGCCTCTTCTTGCAGTCGTCTTGCTGGCCCTTCTGGTGGGCGCGGCGATTCCCGTCCTGTACCAGATGTACCAGGTTCTGAGGAGGGCCCGCGCCGCGCTCGACACCGCGGGACCACGCCTCGAGAGAACCCTTGATCAGGTGGGTCAAGCCGCGAGCCGGCTCGACCGGATCGGCTCGGCCCTCGAGACGCAGGCGCAGACGCTCAAGCCGTTGTTCGAGGCTGCCTCCATGTTGCGCCGTTCGATTGATCGTTCCGGAAAATGGCTGGGGACAGCAATGACCCTCGGCGGCGCCGCCGGGCCGGCGGTAATAGCTGGAGTGCGCGCTTTTTTCTCGGGCGCCGAGGACCGGCAGAATACCGATGGTCATTCGGCTCATCGGACCAGCAACCACGATTCACACAATAAGGAGACACTCCATGACCTCTGATAACCCTGTGAACGGATTTGGATGGTATCTGGGTGCGTTCGTCCTGGGCGCCGCGGCGGGCATCGCGGTCACGCTCCTCACCGCACCGCGCTCCGGGCGTGAAACTCGTGAGCGGCTGAAGAGCGCCGCCCTCGACCTGAACAAGACGATGGAACAAGTCCCCGGTGCGATCCAGAGGGCCGTCGGGAAAGCGGTGAAAGCAGGTCAAGCGGCGTTCGAGCAAGCCCGCGGCGAGGCGAGCTGATGAACCGAGGAGCGGCCAATCGGGCCCTTCGGGGTAAAGAAGTCGCTCTGGCGATGAGCTCCTCGAAGAGGGAGCCTGCGCCACGGTACACCCTTCCCGAGCTTGATTATGACTTCGGCGCTCTCGAGCCCCACATCTCCGGCAAGATCATGGAGCTGCACCACGGCAAGCATCACGCCGGCTACGTCAAGAACACCAACATCACGATCACGCTCCTGGAGGAGGCCCGCGCGACCGAGGATTTCACCCGCCTCGGGGCGCTCGAGCGCGCCCTGGCGTTCAACCTGTCGGGCCACGTCCTGCATTCGATTCTTTGGAAGAACATGACACCGAAGGGAGGCGACCGGCCGGACGGAGAGCTGGCCCACGCCATCGACGAGAACTTCGGCTCTTTCGTGAAGTTCAAACGACAGCTGATTGAGGTCGCGTCGACCATCATGGGCTCCGGGTGGGCGGCTCTGGTATGGGAGCCGATCGGCGAGCGCCTGCTCACCACGCAGATCTACGACCACCAGTCGAACCTCAGCCAGGGGGGCGTGCCGCTGATGGTGATCGACGCCTGGGAGCACGCCTATTACCTTCAATACCAGAATCAGAAGACGGATTTCTTCGAGGCGATCTGGCATCTGTGGAACTGGAAGGACATCGCGGCGCGGTTCGCGGCGGCGCGACGCCTCAACCTGCTCGTGCCCGGTGGTTCCCGCGGGTAGCACCTGATTGAAGAGAAGTGCTGGCATGAAAACCAAGGAGAACACGATGAAGAAGCGAATCCTGGTTCCTATCCTGTTCGCATGTGTGCTGGCCATGCTCGGGGCGTCCCCGTCGGCAGCGTTCGAGAAGATCGATTCGGGAATCTACCGGCTCGACCCGAGGACGATTGACGATCTGCTGAGCATCCGCAGCCACGCGGACCTGAACGTTCTCGTCCTCGAGGACAAGGATACGAAAGACATCTCCGACTCGCACATGAAGCTGCTGCGGCAGTGGGTGGAATCGGGTGGGGTTCTCTGGGTGGCTGGAGAGGGGCTCGAGAGCTCTCTGGCGCAGACAGTCGCGCCGTTCCGATCCGAGTCCTTCGACTTCGTCAGGTCGTCGAGCGGCAAGCGCGGCGGCGAGCTCATCGTCAAGGGACTCTCACCCAGGATGACGATCTCAGACCACGCGCTCGCGGCGGGAGTGAACCAGCTCTACCTCTTCGCCCGGAGCAAGTTCGATGGCACCGAGCGAGCCGAGCCGCTCGTCCAGATGGGCGACACGGCGGGCAACAGCGGCTGGGTGCTGGCCGCGGTGCCGGTCGGGCGTGGCTTCATGATTCTGGACGGGACGGCACGCAAGGAGCATTGGCTCTTCCGGCGGCTGAAGGGATTCGACGAGGCTCATCCCAACAGCTTCAAGCAAGGCTCAGGCTGGAACAGCTACGACTGGAACATGTTGCGGGTCAACGCGCGGGACCACGCCCGACAGGCGCTGGCTGGGGGGGAAGGCAGCCAGCCGATCGGCCTCTGAGGGCCGCGGCGACCTGTCGAGGTCGCCGCAATACCCTGTCACCCGCATCCTCCTACGGGTGCGTGCCCTTCGGGTCAAGCCCCCCTTCACCCCCTGTCAGGGATTCTCACCGGCTGATTCAGGCGGGGCCCGATATTCGGCCGCCCTCTTCCGTGCCAAGGTATACCCGCATCCTGAAGACGGGATGCATCGGAATCATTGACGTGATCACGATACAGGAGATGAAAGAGGTGACACAGATGGCCGGACACGATGTTCGAAGGCGGATTGTGATGGGTCTTGCGGTGACCTCGATGGCTCTGAGCGTCGAGTCGGTGATGGCGCAGACGCGAATCCGGCCGGGTTTCAATCTATTCTCCGTGCAACAGGATCAGGAGATCGGGCGCCAATCAGCGGCCGAGGCGGAGCAGCAGCTTCCAATCCTCAACGACAGGTCGACGGATCTTTACATCAACGCGATTGGGAAGCGTCTCGCAGACGTCGCTCCCGGTGCTGATTATCCATACGGGTACAAGGTCGTGAACGCTTCGGACATCAACGCTTTCGCGCTACCGGGCGGATACCTGTACCTGAACCGCGGCCTGATCGAGGCGGCCGGCTCGGAAGGGATGCTCGCCGGGGTCATGGCCCACGAAATGGCACACGTCGCACTGAGACACGGAACCAACCAGGCATCGAAAGCCTATCTCGGTCAGACGGGGCTGGGAATTCTCGGTGGCCTGATAGCCGGAGATAATCGCTCGACGGAGAGAACGATGGGCGCGGTCGGCGGCTTTGGGCTGAATGTGCTCTTCCTGAAGTTCAGCCGCACCGACGAGGAGCAGGCCGACGTCGTGGGCGCCCAGATGCTGGCGAAAGCCGGGTACGATCCGATGGACATGGTCTCCTTCTTCAAGATGCTCGAAGGCAAGAAGAGGCGCGAGCCGAGCAAGGTCGAGCAGTTCTTCAGCTCCCATCCGACCCCTGGCGATCGCGCCGCCCGCGTGAGACAGGAGATGGCGATGCTGAAGATCCGGCCGACACCGCCAGTGGGCGGCTTCCTGCAGGTCAGCTCCAGGCTGCGCAACATGGCTCCGGCAATGACCATGCAGCAGATTGCCCAGGCGCGGCCGCAGCCGCAGGGGAGCACGTCCGTAACGAACGCTTCCAGGTCCGCCGCGCGTGTCTCCGATATCCAGAACGTCGACCGTCCCTCAACGCAGTTCCGTACGTTCGAGCAGCGCCGGCACTTTTTCACGATTGATTACCCGACGAACTGGCGTGTCTACGAGCCTCAGAACGGCAGCGGAGTCACGATGGCTCCGGATGGTGGATACGTGGACAACGGTGGCCCCGAGCTGGACCTCATTCACGGCGTGATCATCAATCACTACGATCCATTCAATGAGGACGGCAGCGGCAGATTCGCCGATTCCTACGCCTCCAGACAGGGCTTCCTGGCTGGAGGAAATTCCCGCAGCGGCGATTCCACGCAGATCGCAAGGGCAACGAACGATCTCCTCGGTGAAATCCTGAGGACCAATCCAAATCTGAGAATGCTACCGGACTCGCAGCGAAACGACAGGATCAACGGGGCCGCCGCTCTGTCCGTGGTGCTGTCGGGGCTCTCTCCCGTCACGCGGGAAGAGGAGCGAGTGACCCTGTTCACGCGCGAGCTGCCCGACGAGCATGTCATCTACGCTCTCTTCATCGCTCCGGCCGAGGATTACGCCGTGCTCAGGCCGACGTTCGAGCGGATGGTATCGAGCCTGCAAGTGAACGACAAGGCGGCGCACCAGTAGCCGCAAGGAGGTAATGATGCTTGGGACTCTGGTGGTGATTCTGATCGTGCTCTGGCTTCTTGGTCTGGTCACGTCGTACACGATGGGTGGCCTGATTCACGTATTGCTGGTCATCGCGATCGTGGTGGTGTTGCTGCGCGTCATACAGGGTCGAAGAGTTGTCTGAGGAGAAACCGAGATGAATGCAATCAAGATCCTGGCGATCGTCCTGATCGTTGCCGGAATTCTGGGTCTGGCGTATGGCAAGTTCAGCTTCACCAAGGAATCCCACGACGCCAAGCTCGGCCCGATCGAATTCTCCGTCAAGGACAGAGAGACGGTGAATATTCCGCTCTGGGCGGGTGTCCTGGCGATCGTGGCCGGCGGTTTTCTGCTGCTCGCTCCCGCGAAGAGCCTGCCGGGTAATTGACATCGTGACGCCGCGCGCTTTACTCCCGGCGTAGGGGGAGAGCCCAAGTCAACCGAGGTGATCATCGCATGCAGGAAGCGAAGGCGATGACGCCGATTAGCTCGAGGAGATTGTCGATGAAGCCCGCCACCTTACTCAGCTCAGCACTACTCCTGGCAACCCTGACCGCCTGTGGCGGCTCGGAGGCCGAAGTCGCAAGGCAGACCGACTACGCACCCGCACCAGTTGCGCCAGCCGCACCTCAGCAGCACCAGACCCATATCGTGGTGGTTCCCGCGGGTACGGTGCTGACGCTGGCCCTCGACACCTCCCTCAACTCCGAGACGGCCCAGGCCGGGGACGGGTTTACCGCCACCGTGGTGGAGTCGATCGTGTCTGAGAACAGGGTCGTCATCCCCGAAGGGTCCAGGATTGAAGGGAAGGTCACGGAAGCCGTGGCCGCCAAGAGGGGCGCCGGAAAGGCCAAGCTCGTCCTCGGGTTCAACGCTCTGAGGCTGCCCGGCGGATACACGACCGGGATCGTCGGCTCCTTCCAGGAAGTGACCGAGAGCAAGAAGGGGCGCAACGCCGCCATTATCGGCGGATCGGCGGCCGGCGGCGCCCTGCTCGGGCGGATCCTGGGCAAGGACACCAAGGGGGCCGTCATCGGGAGCATCGTTGGTGGTGGCATCGGGACAGCTGTCGTCATGGGCCAGGAAGGGAAGCAGGTCAAGCTCGCGGCGGACACGCCCTTCGAGATCAGACTCGAGGAGAGCGTGCGGGTCCCGCACGAGCCGTCCGCGTCCTGATTCAGCAAGCCATCAAGGTTGAGTCGTCGGAGCGGATGTCAGCCCGACTTCGCCGATTCAGCCTTCTCCAAGCCTGTCAGCACGGTCTCCCGAGCCGGCTGCCTTACGCGCGAACCAGAGCTGACCTTCGGACCTCATGAGGAGTATTGCGATGCATCCACGCAGGTCGTCGAAATGGCTTTTCTACATCACTCTGATCGCCTCCCTGACGCTGCTGCCTGGGGCCGTTGGAAAGGATCGCAGCGACAACGGGAAGGACGGGTCGGCGAGATTCAGGGGCCTCGACCGTAACAACGACGGGAGGATCACGCGGGACGAGTGGCGTGGCAACGACCGCTCCTTCTCCGTGCACGACAGGAACGGAGACGGTGTGCTAGCGGGCGCCGAGGTTGGAGCGGCACTGCAGGCCGAGGGGTACGACGACTTCCTGGACATCGATCGTAACCGCGACGGCAGGATTTCCCGCAACGAATGGCACTGGAATCAAGCCGACTTCGACCGCATCGACGACAACCACGACGGCTGGCTCACGCGCTCGGAGTACATGGACACGAGCGGGGACGCTCTCGACTCACACTTTCCTGATTCGCGCCAGGGCAGCCCGGGCACGCTCACGAACGTGGCGACGCCCCTTCCCGAGGACCGTGGTGCTCGCTTCAGCCAGCTCGACCGAAATGGCAACGGGCTGATCTCCCATGACGAGTGGGACGGCGACCGCAAGAGCTTCAACTTCCTCGATGACAACCGCAACGGCGCGCTGAGTCGCGAGGAGTTCGTGAACGTGAGCCCCGCGGTACGAAGAGCCCTGTTCAAGGGGTTCGACCTGAACGGCAACGGCGCAATCTCACGGACCGAGTGGAACGGCGACAGGCAGTCTTTCGCGCGGCTCGACGCGAATGACGACGGCAAGCTGATGCGCGATGAGTTCGTAAGGCGCTATGACAACCTCGAGCAGACCTTCAGCGGAATGGATCGCGATCACAACGGACGGCTGAGCCGCCAGGAATGGCGCGGCGACAGGCAGGCGTTCGGGTATCTCGATGACAACCACGACGACCAGATCAGCCTCGCCGAGTTTGTCGGCGTGAACTGAAGATGAGGATTCGAGGCGGGACGGCGCTCGTGGCGTGCCTGATGGCGTGCCTCGCGGCGCCGGCGTGGGCCGGGGAGTTGGTCGGGGTGACCCTCTCCGAGCAGACGACGGTCGATGGATCGACACTCGTGCTCAACGGGATGGGCTTGCGCGAGGCGACCTGGCTCAAGATCGAGGTGTACGTCGCGGGGCTCTACCTGGAGGCGAGGTCGTCCGACGCCAGGGCAATCCTCCGCGCGGAGCTCCCAAAGCGAATCGTCTTCGTGTTCGTCCGCGCGGTCGGTCGGGAGAGGCTCATCAAGGAGTGGGACGAGAGCTTCAAGGCGAACGTCGGAAAGGATTTCACCGCCCTGAAGGATCGCGTCGCAAGGCTTCATTCCTGGATGCCCGACGCAGTCAGTAAAGGGGACGAGATGAGACTCACCTACCTGCCCGGGAAAGGCGTCGTCGTAGAGATCAAGGGCGAGACCATGGGCACGATCCCCGGCGCCGACTTCGCCCGCTGTCTGTTCTCCATCTGGCTGGGCGCGAGACCGCCGAACCAGACCCTCAAGATGGGTCTCCTCGGGGCGGGGGTCCGCAGGGTGAGCATGCACGCGACGAGGACGATGGCCATGGCCTCCGCTGGCCAGCCAGGTGGTATAATCCTCGGAGATTTACACGCGTCAAGGTCGGCGTCAGGATAATGCTGCATCGAGAAGCGAGTCTCAAGCCCTCTCCTCCGGCGGCTCGTCTGACCAAGTGTCCGACGGGGATCCAGGGTCTGGATGAGATCACCGGCGGCGGGTTGCCCCGCGGGCGGTCGACACTCGTGTGTGGCGGGCCCGGTTGCGGCAAGACGCTGCTGGCCGCGGAATTCCTCGTGCGCGGCGCGGTGCGGTTCGGCGAGCCGGGTGTTTTCATGTCCTTCGAGGAGACCGAAACCGAGTTGAAGGGCAACGTCGCGTTGCTCGGATTCGACCTGCCTGGCCTGATCCGGCAAAGGAAACTCCTGCTCGATCACGTGTACATCGAACGCCGGGAAATCCAGGAGACCGGCGAGTATGACCTGGAAGGGTTGTTCGTCCGGCTGAATCACGCCATCGATTCCATTCACGCCAAGCGCGTAGTGCTCGACACCCTCGAAGCGCTCTTCGCCGGCTTGCCCAATGACGCCATTTTGCGCGCGGAGCTGCGCCGGCTCTTCCGTTGGCTGAAGGACAAGGGCGTGACGGCGATCATCACGGGTGAGCGCGGTCGCGAACACCTGACTCGGCACGGACTGGAGGAATATGTCTCCGACTGCGTCGTCGTGCTCGATCATCGGATCCATGAGCAGATTGCCACCCGACACCTGCGGGTGGTGAAGTATCGCGGCTCGCAGCACGGCACCAACGAATATCCCTTCCTCATCGGTGAGGACGGCATCAGTGTACTGCCCATCACTTCGCTGGGCTTGGATCACGCGGCATCAAGCGAGCGGATATCAACCGGTATCACGCGTCTCGACGCGATGCTGGGCGGGAAGGGCTTCTTTCGCGGCAGCAGCATTCTGCTGACCGGCACGCCAGGCACCGGCAAGACGAGCGCGGCGGCATACTTCGCCCAAGCCGCCGCCAGACGCGGCGAGCGCGCGCTTTTCTTCGCGTTCGAGGAGTCACCCCGCCAGATCATGCGCAACATGCGTTCCATCGGTCTGCGCCTCGAACCCTGGGTCAAGCGCGACCTTCTCCATTTCCACTCGGCGCGGCCCACGCTTTACGGTCTGGAGATGCACCTGGCGACGATGTACAAGGAGATCGAGACGTTCAATCCAGCCGTCGTCGTTCTCGATCCGATGACGAGCCTGCTGGTCGCCGGCAGCGAATCCGAAACCAAGTCGATGGTGACGCGGTTGATTGATTATCTCAAGAGCAAGGAGATCAGCTCCCTCTTCACAAGCCTGACGCACGCCGGAAACCCGCTGCAACAGAGTGAAATCACCATCTCCTCGCTCATGGACTCCTGGCTGCTGCTACAGGACATCGAGGGCAACGGTGAGCGAAATCGCGTTCTCTACGTGCTCAAGGCGCGCGGCATGGCGCACTCCAACCAGAGCCGCGAGTTCCTGATCTCCCACCGTGGCATCGACCTGGTGGACGCCTACATCGGCCCCGGCGGCGTGTTGACCGGCGCGGCCCGCGCCGCTCAAACCGCTAAGGACAAAGCCAGGCTGCTGGCCGGCAGGCAGGAAGCCGCCCGCAGCGCGCGCGAATTGGAACGAAAGCGCGATGCGCTCGAACGGCGAATCGCCGTGATGAGATCCGAGTATGAAGCCGAGAAGGAGGAATTCAGGCGCTCACATGAACAGGTCGCCACGCGAACCCGCGTGGTGACCGCCGACCGCACGCAATTGGCCTCCTTGCGTCATGCGGATGTCGAGAAGTCGGCCGGCAAGCGGTCCAACCCGACTGCTGGAAAGAGAAAGCGATGACCCCTAGAAAGGCGAAGGCACGCAAGTCCGGTTTCAATGCTCAACCGCTCAACGTCTGGCGACTGCGTCTTTACGTGGCCGGCCAGACGCCCAGGTCGTTGACGGCTTTTGCGAACCTCAAGCGGATCTGCGAGACGCATCTCAAAGGACGTTATCGCATCGAGGTGATCGATCTCGTCGAGCAGCCGCAGCTTTCAAAAGGCGACCAGATCCTGGCCATCCCCACGCTTGTGCGCAAGTTGCCGCAGCCCATGCGAAAGATCATTGGTGACCTGTCTGACACGGAGAGCGTGCTCGTCGGGCTGGATCTGAGTCCCCCACCGCCTCCCCAACTCGACCACGGCTAGGACCCCGTGAAAACAACAAGGGCGAGCCGCACGACGAAGGCTTTTGAAAAGGCCCTGAGCGACAAGGGCCCCGCCAAATTTGTGTTGCGGCTCTACGTGGCGGGAGCCAGCGCCCGATCCCGCCAGGCGCTCCTGCGCGCGCGGCGTCTCTGTGAGATCGAGCTCAAAGGGAATTGCGAGCTGGAAATTATCGACGTCTACCAGCAGCCCATCCTGGCGCGTGATGGCCAGATCGTCGCGACCCCCACGCTCGTCAGAGAATTCCCGAAGCCGGTCCGCCGGCTCATCGGCGATCTCACGAACCTCACACGTATGTTCGTCGGGTTGGATCTGAGCACCAAAGGCAGGCCCCGGCCGTGAAAACCATCGGCAGGCGGCGCTCTCCACGAGGCAGCCGATCCCGCGAGCTCACGGAACTCCGCGCCCGCCTTTCGGAAGCTGAGGAGACGCTCCGCGCCATCCAGAGCGGAGGAGTGGATGCGCTGGTGGTCGCGGGCAGACGCGGTCCTCAAGTGTACACGCTGGAAGGGGCCGAGCATGCCTACCGTGTGCTCATCGAATCGATGAATGAGGGAGCGCTGACCCTGACAGCGGGGGCGGTGATCCTCTACGCCAACCAGTGCTTCGCCAGGATGGTGAAACGCCCGCTCGGGCAAGTCATGGGTTACTCCTTTCGGCGCCTGCTTCCCGCCGCGGATCAGACGGCACTGCGGGCGTTTCTGAAGGGAGCGGACAGAGCCGGATCCAGACTCCAGGTGTTCCTTCACGCCGGCGACGGCTCACGCGTGCCGGCTCAAATCTCGATTCGTCCACTGCCCAGGAAAGGTTCCCGGCACGCGAGCTTCGGCATGGTGGTGACGAACATGACGGAGCCCCTGCGGAGCCAGGAGATGCTGCGCGTCTTGTCCCACCGCCTGGCGCAGGCGCAGGAATCCGAGCGCGCGCGCGTGGCCCTCGAATTGACTGACAACATCACCCAGCCTCTCGTCGTCATCCTCTTCCGTTTGCAGGCGCTGGTGGACAAGCTTCCGGCCGATGAGTGGCCATCTCGAGGAGAGGTGGTTAAGCTCAGCGAGCTGCTCGGCAGGACTGCCGAAGAGGTGGAGCGCATCTCTCGCAACCTGCTGCCCAGCGTATTGAGGAATCTGGGCCTTGTCGCCGCCCTGCGCGCCGCCAACGAGGAGTTCACGAAGCGGACGGGCGTGAGCATCAAGCTCGCCTGCGTGCGGTTGAACCCGCTACCGCCACCCGAAGCGAAGCTGGCGCTCTACCGCGTCTTCGAGGAGGCCTTGAGGAACGTCGAGAAGCACGCACGCGCCCGCCACGTCACGGTGCGCCTGACACAGCGGGGCGCCTTCGCCCAGCTGGCGATCAAGGATGACGGCATCGGTTTCGACCCCGATCACATCCCAGCCAAACGCAATGAACAAGACGGGTTTGGACTGCTCTACATGCGCGAGCGAGTTGCCTACCTGGGCGGCGTTCTCACGATCAACTCCGCGCGGCGTGCCGGCACCGAGATCAGGGTGCGCATCCCCCTGCCGGACAGCTGAGCTCCCCTCCCGGTCGAACCCTCCCGCGGTCATCAGATTACGCAGGCGCTGCGGCGCTGGTTTTCCACTTGGCAGGCTCCCGTTTCGTGTAGACTGCGGCGGTTCGACGTGGACGCGAGGGGCTCCTGCATGGGAATGCATCGCTTCGGGCGAACGGCGCGCCGTGACACGTGGTGGCTCCAGCCGCTGGTCGTGCTGGTCGTGCTGTCGTCGTTCGTGATCTATGCCACGTGGGCCGCCCTTCAGGGACGGTACTACCACTCGGGACCCTACCTCTCGCCGTTCTACTCACCGGAGCTGTTCGGGGAGTCTCCCCATAGCTGGTTCGGGCCGAAGCCGGCGTGGTACCCGGGGTGGCTGCCGTGGTCCCCGGCGCTGCTGATCCTCTGGGCCCCCGGGCTCTTCCGCGTGACCTGCTACTACTACCGCGGGGCCTACTACAAGGGCTTCTGGGCGGACCCACCGGCCTGCGCCGTCGGGGAGCCGCGGCGCGGATACCTGGGTGAGGCGTCCCTCCCCCTGATCCTGCAGAACACCCACCGGCTCTTCCTCTACCTGGCGCTGGGTTTCCTCGTGGTGCTCGCGCACGATGTCTGGAAGGCGATGTGGTTCATCGATCCGGCGACCGGTCGCACCACATTTGGAATCGGCCTGGGGACCCTCGTGCTCGCGGCCAACGTGACCCTGCTGGGAGGCTACACTCTGGGCTGCCATTCGCTGCGCCATCTGGTCGGTGGCCACCTCGACCAGTTCTCCCGCGCCCCGCTGCGCGCGCGCGCCTTCGCGTGCGCGAGCTGCCTGAACCGGGGGCACATGCCCTGGGCCTGGATGAGCCTCGTGATGGTGGCCTTCGCCGACCTCTACGTGCGGCTCTGCGCGCTGGGCGTGTGGCACGATGTGAGGATCCTTTGACGCTGCCCTATCCGGTGCACGACTACCAGGTTCTCGTGATCGGCGCGGGAGGGGCCGGGCTGCGCGCGGCCATCGAGGCCTCCGCGGCCGGCGCGTCGGTGGGCCTGGTCTGCAAGTCGCTTCTGGGCAAGGCGCACACGGTCATGGCCGAAGGAGGGATCGCCGCGGCGATGGGCACGGTGGACGAGCGGGACGGGTGGAAGGTGCACTTCGCCGACACGATGCGGGGCGGCCAGTACCTCAACAACTCTCGCATGGCGGAGCTGCACGCCAAAGAGGCGCCCGATCGGGTGCGCGAGCTGGAGGCCTGGGGCGCGCTGTTCGACCGGACCCAGGACGGAAGGATCCTGCAGCGGAATTTCGGAGGGCACCGATATCCCCGACTGGCCCATGTGGGCGATCGCACCGGGCTCGAGATGATCCGCACGCTTCAGGACTACGGGATCCATCGCGGCATCGACGTGCATATGGAGGTGACGGTCTTCCACCTCTTCACTCGCGAGGGACGGATCGCGGGCGCCCTCGCGTACGATCGCGAGCGAGGACGATTCCGGCTGTTCCGGTCGAAGGCCGTGATCCTCGCGACCGGGGGCGTCGGCCGCGCCTACCAGATCACCAGCAACAGCTGGGAATACACCGGCGACGGGCAGTCGCTCGCCTATC
>DASXTC010000009.1:0-70600 GCA_036505635.1 Candidatus Polarisedimenticolia bacterium | reverse complement strand
CCTGTTGAATTCCTTCAGACGCCATTCGACCCCCTGCCTGACGAAGCTGCCTCGAGCGCCGCGGCCGTGACTCAGGCTCCATGTATCCGGATCCATCAGCTTTCTGGCAAGCGCCCACTTCGCATGCAGCCACGAATCGGCCTCGCTCCGGTCAGCCTCATCCACGATCAACCGGCTATCGAGTCGAAGTGACTCCAGGTAGTCGTCGATCTTCTCGGGCTTCCTTCCGGGAAAGGCGAAGTAGACGTCCAGCGTTTCGGCGAGATCCAGCGCCTTCTCCGGGGTCAACTCACGTTGCTCGCGCTGGCTGTAGAAGAGGGTGGCGGCTATGCTCTCCTGCCCGTCGGCTGAGGTTCCGACGACTTGAATCCACGTCCCGTTGACGCCGACGCCGTACGTCCCGCCTTCTTCGAGAAACTTGACGATCCCGTGGACGCCGGCTCGGATGGGGCGGTTCCCTTCGCGCGCCCGCTGCTCGCGCCAGAGTGCTAGGCGTTCCTCGTGGCTCAACTCGCGGGAGGGTTGTTCTGACTGGGGCACGCCTCACCTCCGCGTGAGGGTTGCCTCCGATGAGGGTAAGTCGCGCCCCCCTGCCGGGTCGGAGTGCCCGGCCCCGTCATGAGCGGGCGGGGGGCGCGATTCTCTACTCGATCAGGCGTCCAGAAAAAGTGTCCACGAAGTGTCCACCGCTCGTCTGCAACGCGCGAAAATGGGCGTAAACAGGCGACAACGATTCTGACGCATCGCGGGGCGTGGACGCAGGCCCGATCCTCTGAAAGCCTTGCTGAGCGTGCGTTTCAGCGGATTCGCTTCCATCGGACCCCCAGTCTAGTGCGCTACCAGGCTGCGCCACGTCCCGACCGATCGTCCGATGTCTTCTCGAAGGGGCCCAGTCTATACCACGCCTCGACGGCGCGGCTACTTCTTGCCGATCACGAGCAGCGCGCCGCCGGAGACGGCCAGCGCCACGCCCAGCCATACCGGGATCTCGACGCGATCCTTCTCCTTGTACTCGAGCGTGATGGGGCCCAGCTCGGCCTCGTGCTTCTCCTTGGTGTAGTTGAAGCCCCGATAGACCAGCGCGAGGATACCGGCGGCCAGCAGGACAACCCCGATTATCTTTTTCAGGTCCATCTGATCGTCTCCCCCTCCGCGTAGCGGCCGCGGCAACGACATTCTATTCGCGCTCCCCCCGCGCGGGCAAGCCCAGCATGTCCACGATCCTCCGCGCGATCGCGAGGGAAGCCGTCGCCGCCGGCGAAGGTACGTTCAGGACGTGGATCATCCTCTCCGACGCCTCGAAGGTGAAATCGTCCACGAGAGCTCCCGTGCGATCCACGGCCTGGGCGCGCACCCCGGAGCCGCCCAAGCGAAGATCCTCCGCGCGCAGGTCCGGGACGAGACGCTGGAGGGCCCGCAGGAAGGCCCGGCGGCTCTTCGATCGATAGAGCTCCCCCACTCCGTATCGCCAGTGCTTCGACGCGAGCATCCAGAAGCCCGGGTACGACAGGGTCCCGATGATGTCCCTGAGGTTCGCGTCGCTGCGGCGGTACCCTTCGCGGGCCAGCGCCCAGAGCGCGTTGGGGCCCGCCTCCACCTCGCCGTTGATGGTGCGGCTGAGGTGGACGCCGAGGAAGGGAAGCTCGGGCCTCGGCACGGGGTAGATGAGCGCCCTCACCAGGTGGCGTCGCTCCGCGGCGATCTCGTGGTACTCGCCACGAAACGGCACGATTCGGACGCCGGGTCGCGCGCCCGCCAGGGCCGCGACGCGGTCGGCATGCAGACCCGCGCAGTTGATGACGTGTCGCGTGGCGTACGCGCCGGCGGTCGTCTCCACCACGATGTCAGGAGAGCTCCTGGCGAAGCCGGTCACGCGCGCCGCCGTCAGGATGCGAGCCCCGGCGGCGCCCGCCCGCTCGGCGAGGCGAAGCGCCACCCTCCTGTAATCGGTGACGGCCGTGCCCGGGACATGCAGCGCCCGCACCCCGCGGGCCGCCGGTTCGATCTCGCGGAGCCGCTCCGGACCGATCAACGAAAGGCCAGGCACGCCGTTGGCCACACCTCCGCGATGAAGCTCGTCGAGTGCCGGCACCTCCGCCCTGTCGGCGGCCACCACCACCTTGCCGCAAGGCTCGCACGGGATCCCCTCCTGACGGCAGAACGCCAGCATCTCCGCGGCCCCTTCCACGCAGGTCGTCGCCTTGAGCGAACCGGAGCGATAGTAGATGCCCGAGTGGACGACGCCGCTGTTGTGGCCCGTCTGGTGGCGCGCGATCTCGGGCTCCTTCTCGATGACGAGAAGGCGCGCGCGGGGGGAGCGCCGCAGCGTCTCTCTCGCCGTGGCGAGACCGATGATCCCCGCCCCCACGATCACGAGATCGAACCGGCCATCCATGGCTATAATGTCTGTCGTAACAGTGGGGAAACCCGATGTCCTCGCCTGAAACGCCCGCGCTCATCGAGCGCAAGCTGAAGGAAGACCTCGCGCCGGTTCACCTGGAGATCCTCGACGAGAGCCATCTGCACGCGGGACACTCGGGCGCGCGCGGCGGCGGGGGGCATTACGCCGTGACGATCGTATCGGCCGCCTTCGAGGGGCTCCCCCTCATGCAGCGTCATCGTCTCGTCTACCGGGCGCTCGCTCCGGAGATGAGCGCCTCGATTCACGCCCTCGCGCTCAGGACGCTGACCCCCGGTGAATGGAAGTCGGACGCGGCCGGCGTCACTTCTCCTTCCTGAGGATCGCCAGGGTGTCCTTGAGCGACCGCTTCAACTCGACGAGCGCCTTCGTCAGACGGGCCTCCTTTCCCGCGTCGGTCCCGGTGTGCGCCGCGTCCCGCCGCGCGCTCTTTCCACCGCCGCGGGAGGCTATCGCGTCGACCGGATGGTCCGCCTCGCCGGAAGGCGCCGCCGGGGGAGGCGGTTGCACGCTCGCGCCGCCGGAAGCCCGGCTCTCGCGGGGCTCGACCGTCGCGGTGCCACCGCTGTGCGGGGACTCGTCGAGCTTCCTGCGCGCCCCGGCGATCGTGTACTCCTCCTGGTAGAGGAGACTCTTGATGCGCATCACCGTCTCGATGTCCTTGCGCTGATAGACGCGCTGGCCCGAGCGGTTCTTTCGCGGGGCGAGCTGGGGGAATTCGGACTCCCAGAAACGCAGCACGTAGGGCTGCGTGTCGGTGAGCTCGCAGACTTCGCCGATCTTGTAGAAGAGCTTGTTGGGAATCTCCAGAGCCGTCCTCGCCACGTCATCACCTCACGTTCTTCGTTACGCGTCCCTCAATTGAGCGTCTCCACCAGGATCTTCGACGGCCTGAAAATGAGGCTCTGCCGCGCGTCGATGGCGATCACCTCCCCTGTCTGCGGGTTGCGCCCCTTGCGTGAACGTCTGTTGACCACCTCGAAGCTGCCGAACCCGGAGATGCGCACCTTGTCGCCGCGCAGCAGGACCTTCTTGATCGCTCCGATCAGATGCTCCACCACGTCCGCGGATTCCTCGCGTGACAGCCCGCCGTGAATCCGGTAGACGGCTTCGACCAGATCGGCCTTCGTCATGATCGACCTTTCCCCTCCGCGGTCCGCCCGTCCCCCGCGGTGTCGGTCCGGCCGTAGGCGTCCTCCAGCCTGACCACGTCGTCGAGATGGGGCGTGGAGACCTCGAACACCTCGCAGTCGCTCACCGCCTCCATCCGGTGCCGGATGCCCGGCCCGATGTGGTGCTCGTCGCCGGCGCGCAGGGTCTTGACCACGATCCGGCCGTCCTCCTCCACGGTGAAGAGCATCTCGCCGGAGTGCAGGTAGATCGTCTCCTCCTTCGTGCGGTGGTACTGGAGGCTCAGCTTGTGGCCTTGGCGGATGAACAGAAGCTTGCCGACGTAGTCACCGGTGCTGGCCCAGATGATCTCGTGCCCCCAGGGCTTCTCAACCCGCTGCTTCATCGCTCCCCCGCGACATGGCCCAACCCCCGCTCCCCTCCAGAAGGCTCGGCACGGCCTGTTTGAGGCGCGGCAGGATCCTCTGGTTCGCGTAGTCCTCCACCTCGGAGGCCGTGCGCAGCTTGAGCACCTCATCCACCATCTCCCGGGCCTCGACCACGGTGAGCGCCCGGATCGCCGCCTTCACCTGCGGGATGTACATGGCATCCATCGACAGCTCGTTGAGGCCGAGCCCGAGCAGGATCGGGACGATGAGAGGATCGGAGGCCATCTCGCCGCACATCGCCACCGGGATACCCGCCGCCCGCGCGGAGTCCACCGTGAACTTGATCGTGCGGAGGATCGCCGGGTGAAGCGGCCGGTACAGGTGCGCCACCGATTCGTTGCTGCGGTCGATCGCCAGCGTGTACTGGATCAGGTCGTTCGTGCCGATGCTGAAGAAATCGGCCTCCTGGGCCAGCAGGTCGGCCACGGCCGCGGCCGACGGGACCTCGATCATCATTCCGACCGGCATGTCCCGCTTGAAGGCGATTCCCTCGGCGGTCAGCTCGTCCATCGCCTCGTGGAGCACCGCCCTGGCCTCGAGGAACTCCTCCAGGCCCGAGATGAGCGGGAACATCACGCGCACGTTGCCGTGGACCGTCGCGCGGAGGATCCCGCGGAGCTGCGTCTTGAAGATGCCCTTTTGCGCGAGACAGAACCGGATCGCGCGCATGCCCAGCACGGGGTTGTTCTCGTCCTTCTTGAGCACGGTGTGGAAGTACTTCTCCCCGCCCAGATCGAGCGTGCGGATCGTCACGACGAGGGGCGCGAGCTTCTCGGCCAGCTCGCGGTACGCCTCGAAGTGATCCTCCTCGGTGGGCAGGTACGGGGAGCGCTGGAGGAACAGGAACTCCGAGCGATACAACCCGATCCCTTCCGCCCCGTACTTGATGACCGCGGGGATCTGCTCCCTCAGCTCGATGTTGGCGTGGGTCTCGACGCGGAAGCCGTCGATGGTCTCGGCCTTCAGGTGGCGCACGGCGAGAAGCTGCTCCTCCTCGCCGCGCCGGAACTCGTCCCGCATCGTCTCGTAGCGGGCCACGTCGGCCGGGGTCGGATTGACGATGACCACGCCGCGCGATCCGTCCACCACGATCAGATCACCGGACGTCACCCGCTCGCTCAGGTCGTGCAGCCCGACTACCGCCGGGATTCCCAGCGCCTTGGCGACGATGGCCGTGTGCGACGAGGGGCCCCCCTTGTCGGTGGCCAGGGCCACCACGTGCTCCACGCGCAGCAGTGCGGTCTCCGATGGGGAGAGCTTCGGCGCCACGATGACGACGTCCTCGGTCAGCTCGGAGAGGTTGTGGTGGTGCGTCCCGGCCAGGATCTTCTGGATGCGGTTCTCGATGTCCTCGATGTTCTCCAGCAGTCGCTCGCGATCCGGGACATCGGCGAAGCACTGCGACAGGTGGTGGAGCTCCATCCGGAGCGCCCACTCCGCGTTGATCTTCTGCTTGCGGATCGCCTCGGCGGTGCCCCCCATGAGGGCCGCGTCATCGAGGATGACGCGCTGCGCCTCGAAGATCGATCCGGCGGTCTCGCGATGCTCCTTCTGGAACATCTCCTCGAGCTGCGTGATCTGGGACCTCGCGGTTTCAACCGCATGTCGGAAGCGCGTGACCTCGGATTCTACCTCGCCTCCCTTGATCGACACCCGGAAGACCGCCTCGTTGGTGGCCTCCAGCACGAGACAGGGGGCCAGCACGATGCCCGGTGAGGCCCCGATGGCGCGCAGCGTTCTGGGCGGGCGTGCCGCCCCCTTGTCGTTGCCGCCGGGAGGCGACTCGGGGCTCGTCGGGCGCGCCTCGTTCATTGGTCCTCTCCGAAACGCCCCGCCACCAGGTCCCCGAGGGCCTTCAGCGCGTCGTTCTCATCCTCTCCCTCCGCGCGCAGCGTGAGGGTCGATCCCTGGGCCGCCGCCAGCGTGAGTATCCCGACGATCGACTTGCCGTCCACCGAGACGCCGTCCCGCATCAGGTGGATGCGGCTGCGGAAGCGGCCCGCCAGCTTGGCGAACTTGCCCGCCGCCCGCATGTGCAGGCCGAGCTGGTTCACGATGGTGATCTGGGCCTCGATCATCGAGTCCCTTCCTTGAGGGCGCCCTGCCCCGCGCCCGGCGGCCGGGTCCGCAGCGAGCGCGCTGGGATCTGGATCGACTCGCGCCCGCGCGCGCAGACCGCCTCCGCCAGGTCGGGGAGGCTCAGACCGGCGCTTGATATGTTGCCGAGCTTCAGGAGCATGGAGAGGTTCACGCCCGTAACCACCTCGATCCGTCCCGGCTCGAGCAGCGCGAGACTCAGATTGGAGGCGGTGCCGCCGAACATGTCGGTCAGGATCAACACGCCCGAGCCGCTGTCCATCTCGGCGATCGCGGCCTCGATCTTGCGCCGCGCCGACGCCACGTCCTCCTCCCACCCGATGCAGACCGCCCCCAGCTCCGGACGGTCTCCCATGATCCGGTGGGCCGCGTTGACCAGCTCGCGAGCCACTTCTCCGTGCGTCACCACCAGGGCGCCGACCATTCTCCGTTCAGCCTCCCATTCCGGCTAAGTCTTCCACAGGTCCCGGTGCGTCGTCTTGACGCGATACCCCTGCCGGCCGAGCTCCTCGCCCAGTTTCTGAGCCATGCTTACGGATCGATGGCGGCCGCCGGTGCAGCCGATACCGATCGTGAGGTAGGTCTTGCCTTCCTTGACGAACCGCGGCACCAGGAACAGCAGCAGCGAGAAGACCATCTGGAAGTATTGCCGGTAGTCCTCGATGGCCTCCAGGTACGCGAGGACCTCGGGATCGAGGCCCGACTTCGCCCTGAGCTCCTCGACGAAATGCGGGTTCGGAAGAAAGCGCACGTCGAACAACAGGTCCGCCTCCGGCGGCAGGCCGTACTTGTAGCCGAAGCTCACCACCGAGACGAACAGGGCTCCGGTGCGGTCCTGCTCCGCGTAGTTGTCGAACAGGTAGGCCCTCATCTCGTGCACGTTGAAGGCCGACGACTCGATGATGCGGTCGGCCCGTTCGCGGATCGGGCGCAGGATCTCCCTCTCCCTGCGGATTCCCTCCTCCAGCGAGGCGGCGCCCGCCAGCGGGTGTGGCCTCCTCGTCTCGGAGAACCGGCGTATCAGTGTCTCGGTGGTCGCCTCGAAGAAGAGGACCGACACGTCGATATCCTGCCTGCGGAGTTGATCGAGGATCTCGGGAAAGTCGTTGAGGAAGGATCCCTCCCGGATGTCGATGACGAGGGCCGCCTGCCGGACCTCGCCGGGCGTCCTCCAGATCAGGTCGATGAAGACGGGAATGAGCTGGATGGGCAGATTGTCGACGCAGTAGTACCCCATGTCCTCGAAGCAGTTCGCGGCTAGGCTCTTCCCGGAACCGGACAGCCCCGTGATGATCACCAGCTTGTTGAGCTTCATCTTCCCTCAGGGCTCGGCGGGACCTTCCGCCAGCCGCGCCTCCAGTTTCCCGGCCAGCTCCCGAGCGGGATCGTACCCCTTCGTCTTCAGAAGGTGATTGCGCGCGGCCACCTCGATGAGGACCGACAGGTGGCGGCCGGGCGCGACCGGCATCTCGATGAACGGGATGGAAATCCCCATGATCTCGAAGGTGCGCGCGTCCAGGCCGAGGCGTTCGTACTCCTTGCCCTCCTGCCAGGGATCGAGCCTGACCACCAGATCCAGGTCCTTGGTCAGGCGAACCGCGGCCACGCCGAACAGGTCCTTGATGTTGATGATCCCGAGACCCCGGATCTCCATGTGGTAGCGGGTCAGCTCCGGGCCGCTCGTGTTGAGCGCGGCCCCCTTGCGCTTGATCTCGACGACGTCGTCGGACACGAGACGGTGGCCCCGCACGATCAGGTCGAGCGCGCACTCGCTCTTGCCCACGCCGCTGTCGCCGAGAAGCAGGACGCCCACGCCGTAGATGTCGAGCACCACCCCGTGCAGGCTGATACGCGGCGCCAGCCTCTCCTCGAGAAACCGCGTGAGCCCGTCGATGGTCGCGGAGGAGACAAGCTTCGTCCTGAGCAGCGGGATGCCGTAGACCTCGGCGGCCGCACGCAGCTCGTCCGGGGGCGCCAGGTTCTTGGTGATCACGAAGCAGGTCACGCCGCACCCGCAGACATCGTTCAGGATGTCGCGCCGGCGCTCTGGAGTCTGGCCGTTGAGGAAGGTGATCTCGCTCTGTCCGAGTATCTGGACGCGGCCAGGATGGATGTACTCGATGAAGCCGGCCAGCGAGAGCCCCGGTTTCTGGATACGCGGGACAGTGATCTCCTTTTCGACGCCGGCCGCGCCGCCGATCAGCTCGAGACCGAGGTGCGCCGCGTCACCCAGCATGAGATCGCGCACGCGGATTCTGGGGGTCATGACCGCGACATCGGCAGGGAGCATGACGGAGACCTCTATGGTCTAGCGCTTTACTTTAGGATCCGACCTGAAAGTTCCGGTCAGATAAGCTCAAAGGTAGAAGATGGATCATCGCCATGTCAAGAGTAGGATGGCGGGCGGCTCGAGAGGTGGCGTGCCGAGGACCGCGAGGCGCGCTTCGTTGACAGCCCGTGACCTCCACGATATTTTGGAGCCATCCATGGCCCCGATGTGGGCCTCATTACTTGAAGCGTTACTTGAGCATGACAGGGCATCGAGGCGGGGCTTGCTGTCCCGATCGGCGGTGCTGCGGAGCCTTCGATGACTGAGAAGAAGATCGTACACGTTGTGGGGACCGGCACCATCGGCGAGCCACTCATCGGCCTGCTCGTCAACATGCAGGATGCCCTCGGGATCGAGGAGGTCACCTTCCACAAGAGAACTCCCCTGCTCACGGACCGTTCGAAGGTCAAACAGCTCAAGCGGCGCGGCGCCAAGCTGGCGGTGGACGCCGATTCGATGGACGGCTTCAAGGAGATCGGGCTCGAGCCCCACTTCGAGGCCTCCGAGGCGATCGAGCGGGCCTCGGTGGTCATCGACTGCACCCCGGTGGGCAACCAGAACAAGGTGGAGATCTACGAGAACTACAAGAGAAACACTCTGGGCTTCATCGCCCAGGGAAGCGAGTTCGGCTTCGGCAAGCCCTACGCGCGCGGGATCAACGATCAGGCGCTCAAACAGGGCGAGGACCAGTTCCTCCAGGTCGTGTCCTGCAACACCCACAACCTGGCCGTCCTGATCAACAACATCGCGATGTCCGACGGCGGACCGGACAACCTCGTGGAGGCCCGTTTCCTGTGCATCCGCCGCGCGAACGACATCTCGCAGGACGGTTCGTTCTGCCCGTCCCCCCAGGCGGGCAAGCACAAGGACCAGACCTTCGGGACGCACCACGCCCGCGACGTCTGGCATCTCTTCAACACGCTGGGGATAGATCTGAACAATGTATTCTCGTCGGCCATGAAGGTGAACACCCAGTACATGCACAGCATCTGGTTCAACATCCGGCTCAAGAGAAAGGTCACCACCGAGGAGGTGATCCGGCGCCTGAAGGCCAACGATCGCGTCGCCCTATCGCACAAGATGTCGGCCAACTCGATCTTTTCCTTCGGGCGCGACTACGGCCACTACGGCCGCATCCTGAGCCAGACCGTCGTGGCGGTGCCGAGCCTGATGGTGAAGGACGGCACGGAGGTGGTCGGGTTTTGCTTCACGCCCCAGGACGGCAATCCGATTCTGTCGTCGGTGGCGGCGGCGACCTGGTTCCTCTACCCGAAGACCTACGAGGAGAAGATCCAGTGCATGAAGCCCTATTTCTTCGAGGAAGTCTGAGGATTCAGGCCTTGAGCTTCCTGACCTCGGCGACGAGCTTCGGGATCACCTCGTAGAGATCCCCCACGATCCCGTAGTCGGCGATCTTGAAGATCGGAGCATCGGCGTCCTTGTTGATCGCGACGATCACCTTCGAGGAGGACATCCCCGCCAGGTGCTGGATCGCCCCCGAGATCCCGCAGGCGATGTAAAGGCTGGGGGAGACGACCTTGCCGGTCTGCCCCACCTGGTGCTGATGATCGATCCATCCCGCGTCGACCGCCGCCCGCGAGGCGCCGACCGCGCCCCCCAGGGCGTCGGCCAGCTCCTGGATGTACTTGAAGTTCTCGGGTCCCTTCATGGCGCGGCCGCCCGACACCACGATGTCGGCCTCCGCGACGTCGAGCTTCGTCCCCTGGGCCGCCTCCACCGAGAGCGTCCGGCAACGGAAGTGGGAATCCTCGAACGGCACGGGCAGATCGAGGGCCTCGCCCCGTCCCCCGGCCGGCTGCGCGGGAATCGGAAAGACATTGGGCCTCAGCGTGGCCATGGCCGGCCGGCACGCGACGAAGGTCATTGTCGCGATCGCCTTTCCCGAGTACACGGGACGCCGGGCCGAGATCGAGCCGCCATCGCAGGTGAGCCCCGTGCAGTCTGACGCGAGACCGGTGCGCAGGCGGGCGGCCACGCGCGGGGCGAGGTCCTTCCCCATCGCCGAGGCCGCCATGAGGAAGAGGTCCGGATCGACCTTGCGCACGGCCTCCTCGGCGGCGCGTGTGTAGGCTTCCGGAGCGTAGAGGCGCAGGCGCGGTTCTCGGACGGTCAGGATCCTGTCGGCCCCCAGGCGCTTGACGTCCGGGATCCCCGCGGTCGGGTCGTCTCCGATCAGCAGGACGGTCAGGTCGCCACCGAGCCCGGCCGCGAGTCGCCGTCCTTCGGACACCGCCTCCAGGCTCGGTTTCTTGAGCCTGCCTTCCCTTTGCTCCGCGAAGACCAGCACGCCCGCCATCAGAGGACCTTAGCCTCCTCGTGAAGGAGCCTGACCACTTCGCGGACGGCCGTGTCCACGTCGTCCTTGAAGACCTTGCCGGCCTGTTTGGGCGGGGGGAGCTCCAGCTTCGAGATGCGGACCTTCGCGCCCGACTCCCCTGTCGTGTTTCGGTCCAGCCCCAGCGCGGCGGCATCCTTCTCTTCGATCGGCTTCTTCTTGGCCGCCATGATTCCCTTGAGGCTTGCGTAACGCGGTTCGTTGAGTCCCTTCTGCGCGGTGACCACGCAGGGCAGCGGCGCCTCCACCACTTCGTGAGCCCCCTCGATCTCGCGGTGCGCCACCAGACCGCCTTCCTTGAGCTCGAGCTTCGTGACCACCGAAACGTGGGGCATGGCGAGCAGCTCGGCCAGCATCATGCCGACCTGCCGGTTGTCGGAGCCCACGGCGTACTGGCCGGCCAGTACCAGATCGGGCGCGAAACCCTTGATCGCGGCCGCGAGGATCGACGCGAGGCCGAGCGAGTCGGACCCATCGAACGCCGGATCGATCAGATGAACGCCTCGATCCGCTCCCATCGCGAGGCACGTTCGAAGCGCCGTGGCCGCCCGCGCCGGGCCAACCGTCAGCACGACGACCTCCCCCTCGCCCTTCGCCTCCTTGATCCGCAGCGCCTCCTCGATGGCGTACTCGTCGTAGGGGTTCACGATCCAGGTGACGCTGGAGTCGTCGATGGTTCGGCCGTTCTGGGCGACGACGATCCTCGTCTCGGTGTCGGGAACCTGCTTGATGACGACGGCGATCTTCACGCATCGAACCTCTTGAGGAGGATGCTTGCGTTGGTGCCGCCGAAGCCGAACGAGTTGTTGAGCGCGTAGCGGACCTCGCGGCGGCGCGCCACGTTGGGGACGTAGTCGAGGTCGCACTCTGGATCGGGGGCCTCGTAGTTGATCGTGGGCGGGATCACCCCATGCTTGACCACCAGAGCGGTGATCCCCGTCTCCAGCCCGCCGGCGGCTCCCAGCAGATGCCCCGTCATCGACTTCGTGGAGGACACGGCGAGGCTCCGCGCGTGATCCCCGAACACGGCCTTGATCGCGATCGTTTCGATGCGATCGCCGATCGGCGTGGAGGTCCCGTGGGCGTTGATGTAGTCCACCTCCGCGCCGGTCACGCCGGCGTCGGCCAACGTGTTGCGCATCACGCGGATCGGCCCGTCGCCGTCCTCCGAAGGGGCCGAGATATGGAAGGCGTCAGCGCTGAGTCCGTAGCCGGCGATCTCCGCGTAGATCGGAGCGCCTCGCTTCATGGCGTGGCGCAGCTCCTCCAGGATCACGATGCCCGCGCCCTCCCCGATCACGAAGCCGTCGCGGCCGGCGTCGAAGGGACGGCTCGCCTTGCCGGGCTCTTCGTTGCGGGTCGAGAGCGCGCGCATCGCGGAGAACCCCCCCACCGCCAGCGGCGTGATGACCCCCTCCGCGCCGCCGCAGATCATCGCGTCGGCGTCGCCGCGCGCGATGAGGCGGGACGAGTCTCCAATCGCGTGCGTGCCGGTGGAGCAGGCGGTCGAGTTGGCCAGGTTCGGCCCCTTGGCGCCGTAGCGGATCGAGACCTGCCCGGAGGCGAGGTTGACGATGAGACCGACGATGAAGAACGGGGAGATGCGGCGCGGGCCGCGGGCGAGCAGCTCCGCGTGCTGGCGCTCGATGGAGGGAAGGCCACCGATCCCGGAACCGATGTAGACCCCGACTCTCTCGGCGTTGCCGGCGTCGATCTTCAGCCCCGCGTCCTCGATGGCGAAGTGGGTGGCCGCCAGAGCGTAGTGGATGAAGAGATCGCTCTTCTTGACTTCCTTCAGGGGGCTGTAGGCCGCCGGGTCGAAGCCCCGCACCTCACCCGCGATACGGGCCGGGTAGTTGGTCGTATCGAAGCGGGTGATCGGCCCGATGCCGGACCGGCCCGCGAGCAGCGCCTCCCAGTTCTCGCGCGTGCCGATGCCGACCGGGCTGACCAGCCCGATCCCCGTGATGACGACACGTCTCTCCATGGCGGTGTGGCTCACTTGGCTTTCGAGGGGTGCTCCAGGTTCCCCCGCCCGGGCTACTTGTGGGCGGTGATGTAGTTGACCGCGTCCTGGACCGTCTTGATCTTCTCGGCGTCCTCGTCGCTGATCTCCAGCTTGAACTCTTCCTCGAGCGCCATCACCAGCTCGACCTGATCGAGGGAATCGGCGCCCAGATCATCGACAAAGGAGGCCGTCGGGGTGACCTCTTCCTCATCGACGCCGAGCTGCTCGATGATGATCCCCTTGACCTTCTCCTCAATCGTCATTCCTGTCCTCCGGTTTGACCAGCGTGCTGCAGCAACATCCGTCGGGCGCGGGCCAAGTCGACCGCACGCAAAAAAAGCATGTCAGTCTAACACACGTCAAGCGGCCGTCCAGCATGAGAGCGCTCACTCTACATGTAGAGGCCGCCGCTGATGTTGATAACCGCCCCGGTGATGTAGGCGGCGTCGTCGCCCAGGAGAAACGCGACCGCCCCGGCCACTTCTTCGGCGGTGCCGAGCCTGCGGAGCGGAACCAGCGCCATCAGCTCCTCGCGTCTGGCATCACCCAGAGCGCGCGCCATGTCCGTCTCGATGAGCCCGGGCGCCACCACGTTGACGGTGATGCTGCGCGAGCCGAACTCCTTGGCGAGCGACTTGGCGAAGCCCAGGAGACCCGCCTTGGAGGCCGCATAGGCGGCCTGCCCCGGGTTGCCCATCAACCCGGCCACCGAGGAGATGAACACCACCCGGCCGTAGCGAGCCCGCACCATCGGGCCCAGCGCCGCCCGGACGAGCCGGAACGCGCCCGTGAGGTTCACGGCCAGGACCCGGTCCCAGTCCTCCGGCTTGAGCCGCATCGTGAGCGCGTCGACCGTGATGCCAGCGTTGGCCACGACATGGTGGAGCTCTCCCATCTCCGCCTGGGCTCTTTCCACGACGGACTCCACCGCGTCGCCGTCGGCCATGTCCGCGGGATAGACCGACACGCGCACACCGGTGACCCGCGCCTCGCGCGCCACCTCCTCGAGGCGACCGGCGTCCCGGGCGGTCAGCGCCAGGTCCGAGCCGGCCCCCGCGAGACGCAGCGCGATGGCCCGTCCGATCCCCCGGGACGCGCCCGACACCAGAGCGACCTTCCCCTTCAAGAGAGATGCTCCTTCGCCGAAGACACGCTCCCGGCGTCGCCGGCCGCCGAGCAGACGATCCCCGGCTCGATTCGCTTGATGAGGCCCATGAGGACGCGGCCGGGCCCCACCTCGAGCGCCCGAGTCGCTCCCATCCTCGCAAGTGTCCGGACGCTCTCCTCCCACCGGACGGGGGCCGTGACCTGCAGGGCGAGACACCGGCGCGCCTCCTCGCCGGAGCGGATCGGCTCGGCGGAGACGTTCGTCACGAGGGGCACGGAGAGATCGTTGAACCGCGTGGAGGCCAGATCCACGGAAAGCCTGGTCGCGGCGGGTCGCATCAGCTCGCAGTGAAACGGCGCGCTCACCACCAGCTTGACGGCGCGCCGGGCGCCCCTGGCCTGCGCCAGAGCGATCACCTTGTCGACCGCCCCGGTGTGGCCGGAGATGACGATCTGGCCGGGCGCGTTGAGGTTGGCCGGCCAGACCACGGAGCCGGCGCCGTCCGGCGGGTTCTCCCTGGAGGCGACCGCCTCCCGGCAGAGTTCTTCGAGCACTTCGCGATCCAATCCCATGACGGCCGCCATCGCCCCTCGCCCGACCGGTACAGCCTCCTGCATGTAGAGCCCGCGTTTACGCACGAGGAGGAGCGCGTCGCCAAAGCTCAGGGCGCCCGCCGCGACGAGGGCGGAGTACTCGCCGAGGCTGTGGCCCGCGACCATCTCGCACGAGATCCCCTGCGAGGTCAGCGCGCGCCAGGCTGCGATGCTCGCGGCGAGGAGCGCCGGCTGCGCGGTGGCGGTGAGCTGGAGCTCCTGCTCCGGCCCCGCAAAACAGAGGCGGCTGAGCGCGAACCCCAGGACATCGTCGGCCTCCTGGAAGGTCCGTCTGGCCTCGGGGAAGGCTTCGGCCAGATCCGCCCCCATGCCCACGGCCTGGGACCCCTGTCCGGGAAAGACGAAAGCCAGCACGCGGCCCCTCCTTCAGACGGCGAGCAGCTCGCGCTGCGCCGTCATGACCTCTTCGATGCGGTCGTTCACGCGGCACTCGATCACCTCGGCGGCCACGCGGACCGCGTTCTTGATCGCCCTCGCCGAGGAGCGCCCGTGGCAGATGATGGCGCTTCCCCGGACGCCCAGCAGGGGCATGCCGCCGTATTCGGCGTAGTCGATCTTCTTCTTGAAGCGGCGGAAGGCGCCCCGCGCGAAGAGATACCCCAGCCTGGCGGACCAGCTCGCGCGGATCTCCTGGCGGAGCATCGCCGCGAGCATCTCCGCCACGCTTTCGATCGCCTTGAGGCTCACGTTGCCCGTGAAGCCGTCCGAGACGATGACGTCGGCGTTGCCGTTGAAGATGTCCCTTCCCTCCACGTTGCCGATGAAGTTCATCGGACATCCTCGCAGCAGGCCCAGGACCTCCTTGGTGACCGCGTTTCCCTTCGACTCCTCCTCGCCGATGCTCAGGATACCGACGCGGGGGTCCTTCACGCCGAGCATCTCGCGCGAGTAGATGTGTCCCATCACCGCGAACTGCATGAGGTGTTCGGACCGAGGATTCACGTTGGCGCCCACGTCGAGCCAGACCGTGCGCCCCTTGAGGTTCGGCAGGACGGCCATCACGCCCGGGCGCTCCACGCCGTGCAGGGTCCCGAGCACGACCTTCGCGGTCACCATCACCGCGCCCGTGTTGCCCGCGGAGATCACCCCCTGCGCCCTTCCCTCGCGGACCAGATGGCAGGCGACGCGGATGGAGGAGTGTTTCTTCCGGCGCAGGGCCTGGGCGGGCGACTCGTGCATCTCGATGACGTCGTCGGCATGCTCGATGGAGAGGAGGTCCTTCTCATGCCCGGCGCCGGCGTGCCTCGCGATCTCCTGCTCGATCACCGGCCGGCGACCGACCAGGATGAGGCGGTGCCCGTACTCGCGGGCCGCCATCAGAGCGCCTTCCACGACGCAGGCGGGGGCATGATCGCCCCCCATGGCGTCGAGGGCGATGATGGCGGACATCAGATGTTCTTCACCTGTATCACTTCACGGCCCCTGTAATAGCCGCAGTGAGGGCAGACTCGGTGAGGCATCTTGATCTCGTGGCACTGCGGGCATTCGGAGCTCGCGGGCGCCGAGAGCGCGTCGTGCGTGCGGCGCCTGTCTCGCCGCGCTTTGGAGTGACGTCGTTTCGGATTGGGCATGGGCGGCTCCTCGAGTCTGCTGCTGGCCCCGCCTCACCGCCGGGACCCGGCGGCGGGACGCATCCAGCTCGTTTGTTCGTCTTCCTATCTGGCCGCGGCCACGCAGCGGCAGGTTTCGGCATTCAGGTTGGAGCCGCAGCCGGAGCAAAGGCCCCTGCACTCGGGGGCGCACAGCGGCTTCATCGGAAGCGCCAGATAGATCTGCTCGGTGGCGAGCTCACGCATGTCGAGCTTCCCCTCGCTGTCAAGGTACGACACGTCGAGATCCTCCCGGGAGACCCGAAGATCGATGTTCTCGGTCTGTCCCGCGGACGGCTCCGGGAGGTACGACACATCGAACTCCCTGTCAACCGGCAACGAGTAATACGCGAGGCACCGGGAGCAGGGCACCGAAACCACCGCCTCGATCCGGCCCGCGCAGACCACGCCGCCGCGGGACGGGCGGACGCGGGCCGCCAGCGTCGTCGCGCCGACCTGGATCTCGATGCTCTCCTCGTAGCTCAGCGGGCCGACATCCAACGTCAGGTCGACCGGGAGCCCCTCGGGCCGCAGATCGTCGGCACGGACGATCACGGGATATCCTCCGGAAAAGGCCGCCCATTATAGCACCGGCCCATCGCCGGTCAATCGAGAGGGTGCTACGGATTCGAGCGGGCGCCCGCGGCAGGTCAGCCGCGCCGGCCCCTGACCTTGAGGGCGGCCTTGGCCTCGATGTGGGAGGGAAGGATCTCCAGTGCTTTCTCGAAGTGTTTTCGGGCGCGGATCTCCAGCCCCTGGCCACGGTAGAAGTTCCCGAGAGTCACCTCGTACTCGGCGTTCCACGGATCGATCTCGCAGGCTTTCTGGAGGGCCTCCTCGGCCATCTTCTGCCACTTTGTGTTCGGGTTCTTCAACAGGGCTTCCGCCATAAGGGCGTAGACCGGCGCCGAGTCGGTGCTGAACCTGATGGCGAGCCGGCAGAACTGTATGCAGTTGTGGTAGTCCTTGTCCGAAAAGTACTCGCGGGCCTTCTGGTAGTACTTCTCGGCCAGCTTGACGTTCTCCTCCTGGGCGGCCTGCGCCTCGGTCTTGACCATCTCCCTGCGCACCAGGATGCTCTCCGGGTCGATCTCCGAGAGCGGCGCGTCGCCGCTGGCGGCCCGGCCCGCCTTCTCGAGGCGCTCCACCTGCAGCTTGAGGAAGGCCTCGGCGATCTTGTTGTCGATCAGCGCGAGCTCCCGCTTGAATCGCTCGCGTGTCCGATCGCAGAAGCGGCTGCGCCTGAAGGTGCCCTTGAGGTGTTCGTATGCGTGCTGGAGCTCCGGCAGCGCGGCGTCGGGCTCCACTCCGAGCAGATCCGCCGGCGACTGCCCCATCATCCGCGCGGAGGTGTCACGGATGAGGGACGCTTCCCGCTCCTCGCGCGCGGTCGACTCGTAGTGCCCCAGCATCACCTCGCGCAGACTGAACAGCCCCTTGTTGATGGGCGGCACGAAGACCACGATCCCGAGGACCGCGAGGCCGTAGACGAACAGGAGCGATTCAGCCTCCTCACCCGGCGGCAGGACGAGAGCGAGCTCCTCGATGCGCATCGAGCCGTCGATGCGGGAGAGGATGTATCCGTGCTGCGGCTTGAGCGCGAGCCTTTCCACCGGAAGGAAAACGTTCTTGCTGAGCGCGAGACGCCCGGGCAGGGAGAGAAGGACCTGCTTGAGGGGCTCGAAGTAGGCCATCCCCCCGATCCCTTTGAGGATGCACTCGAAGGTGAACAGGACATCCGGTTCGAAGAACCCCGAGACCGGCTGGCGGGCCTTGAACTCGTACGTGCCGCTGGGCCACGAGAAAGCCCGCCTGACCCCCCCCTCCACGAGGGAACGGATCGCCGGCGCGACCTGCTCCCGCGAGAGGATCTTGCGCGAGACGAGGTTCGCCGCCATCTCGAGCGGCTCGGAGGCGCTCCCCTTCAGCTTCGAAAGGGTGCCGGCCGGCAGGGCCCCCGAGGAGCTCAAGTGCGCCTCGAAGGCTTCCAGGGGGTCGTTGCCTTCCGCGAAATAGAGCATCCCGCGGTCAAAATGGAGCGTGACGAATCGACCGCTGGGGTTTCTCACCTCGATCGTTCCGGTGGACTCCTCGAAGTAGAGGTCCCGGAGGATCTCGGCGAGATAGTGGGATGTGAAGTGCTCGCTCATCGATTGGAACCCGCCATCCAAACCTCCGGACGGTCCAACTGGCGTCTGACGGCCCGTGGGGTCAATATATAGACGACATCCTGGAGCGTCCACGTGCCCTCGGTATCGTCCTGGCTCACGGGAATCATCCTGTTGCCTGCGGCCTTGGCCGCGGCGGACCCGGCTGCCGCCCCGGCTCCCGCGGGCGTACCCGACGTCCTGCCCGGCCTCGAGGCGCTCAGGGCGGGGCGGTTCGAGGAGGCCCGGGGCCGATTCGAACGGATCACTGCCTCCAATGCGGCCGCTCCCGAAGGCCCCTTCTTCGAGGCCTTCCAGCTCTGGTGGAGGCTCCTCGAGCTTTCGGCGGACGACCAATCGAAGGAGCTCCGGCTCAAGATGGAGGAGCGCCTCAAGGAGGCGGCGCTCCGCGCCCGCGCGCTGGCCGTCCGTGACGAGGGCGGGGCGAAGGAGAGGGGGCTCGTCTTCACCGGGATCGCGATGTTCCTCGAGGCCGAGTCCAAGGTGGCGCGAGGCGCCCCTTTCGCCGCCGCCTCCTCGGTCCGGCAGGGACACCGCGCGCTGAGCCAGGCCCTGGAGCTGAACCCGGCATCGGCCGATGCGCTCTTCGCCCTGGGCACCTACAACTATTACGCGGACCACGTGTCCCTCCTGGTCAAAGGGCTGCGCTTCGTGCTCTTCATCCCGGGGGGCGATGAGCGAAAGGGGATCGAGCAGCTCGAGTCGGCCGCGGCCAGGAGCCGTCTGTTCGGCACCGAATCCCTGCTGCTGCTGGCGCACATCTTCTCCGGCAGCTACGCCCAGGACTACCGCCGCGCGCTGGGATACCTCGAGACCGCGTCCGCGCGCCATCCCTCCTCCCCTCTTCTCGCCCTGATCCAGGCGGATCTGGAATTCCGCGTCGGGCGGCTGAACGCCTCGACGTCGCGCGCTGAGTCGGCGCTTGAGATGGTGAGGGCGGGCCCCGGGTACATGGAGGAGCTGGAATGGCTCGCCGCGTACCGCGTCGCGTCGTGCGCCTACGCGCGTCACGACCCGTTGGGCGCCCTCGAGAGGATTGAGACGAGCCTGGAGCGCATCCCCCCGCGGAGTCCACTCGCCAGGAAGCGCTGGATCTACCTTCTCGGGTCGGTGGCGCGCGAGGCGGGAGCGACCGGCGTGGCGGAGCGATGGATTCCGCGTCTCGAGCTGACGCCGGAAGAGGCGGAGAGTCTGCGACGCCGGATGCGCGACGAGGGCCCCGCGGAGATCGCGCCGGCGAGGGCGGCGGCGCTGCGGGCGCTGGCGTCGGGGCTCCGCGACGAGGCCCGGCGCCGGCTCGAGGAGATGCTCTCCCGGCACCCCCTGGACGCGCGGCTCCACTACGACCTCGGCCGCCTGCTCCAGACCCAGGGACGTCTCGAGGAGGCGCGCCCCCACCTGCGCGCGGCCCTGGCCGGCGCATCGGGCCCGCAGGAGGTCGACATCGAGGGGCGCGCGATGCTGCGGCTCGGATGGGACCTCGAGCGCGGCGGCCACCGCTCCGAGGCGATCGATCTCTATCGTCGCGCCGCGGACCTCAAGTCGTTCGTGTTCCGCGACGCGGCGCGCGATCTGATCGAGCACCCGGCCGTGGATCAGCCCGAGGGGTGAGGGACCGACTCCTCACGCAGAGCCTGCTTGAGCACCTTGCCGGCGGCGTTGCGTGGAAGCTCCTGAACGATCCGGAAGCCCCGCGGGACCTTGTATCTGGCCAGCTTCTCCACGCAGAGCCGGCGCAGCTCGCGCTCATCGAGCGAGGCGCCGTCGTGCGGCGCCACGAAGGCGTACGGGATCTCGCCGCGCGCCGCGTCCGGGACGCCGATGACGGCGGCTTCCTTCACGCGGGGATGAGCCTCGAGCACCTCCTCGATCTCGCGCGGATAGATGTTCATCCCCCGGAAGATCAGCATCTCCTTGAGGCGCCCCATGATGAAGATGAAGCGGTCCTCGTCGACGCGTGCGAGATCGCCCGTGCGGAGCCACTCCCCCGAGAGGGCCGCTGCGGTCTCATCGGGGCGTCCCGCGTATCCCTTCATGACGCTGGCGGCGCGGACCTGGAGCTCGCCCGTCTCCCCCGGCGCCATTACGCTTCCCTCCGGGTCCACGATCCGGACCTCGATGCCCGGCAGGGGGATGCCCACAGAGCCGGCCTTCCTGGGGCCCGACGGCGGGTTGAGGGCCACGACCGGCGAGGCCTCCGACAGGCCGTAGCCCTCGCACAGGGGACGCCGGTACTTCTCCTCGAACCTTTGCAGCGTCTCGAGCGACAGCGGCGCGCCGCCGGAGATGTAGATCCGGACCGGGTTGAGCCAGCGCGCGAGCCGGCCAACCCGCGCGTGCGACATGGCGGCGAAGACGGCGGGCACGGCGGGAAGGATCGTCGGACGATGGCGCATGATGGCGCGCCGGATCTCCCCGCGATCCACCCTCTCGCACAGGATGATGGTCATCCCCGCCATCATGGGCGCGAGCATACCGACCATCAGGGTGAATGAGTGGAACATCGGCAGGAACAGGATGATGCGATCGCGCGACGTGACGCCCACCGCCTCGATGCAGGCCTCGGCGTTGGAGAGGAGGTTGCGGTGCGAGAGCATGACCCCCTTGGGGGACCCGGTGGTCCCCGAGGTATAGATGATGACCGCCGTGTCGTCGGGGCTCGCCGCGGCGCCTCCTTCGGGATCCTCGTTCCCCTCGGCCGCGGGACTCGCGCCCATGGCATGGACGTTGATTCTGCGGGGGAGCAGCCCGCGGGCGCTCAGGGCGTCGGCCCCGCCGCCGCACACCAGAACGTCGCGAAGCGCGCCGCACACTTCGAGGTCGGGGGCGATGCGGGCGAGCAGCTCGACGGATGTCACCAGCATCGCGGCCGAGCTGTCACGCAGGATCTCGCGCAGCTCCGCGGGGGCGAGAAACGTGCTCAGAGGCACGGTGACACCCCCCGCGCGGGGGATGGCGAAGTACGCGTGGAGGTACTCGGGCCGGTTTTCCATGTAGAGGCCGACCCGCTCCGAGGGTCGCAGTCCCCGGGCCCGCAGGGACCTCGCCAGCGAATTCGCGCCTTCGTCGATATCCCGGAATGTGAGGCGACGACCTCTGAAGACGAGCGCCGTCTTGCGCCTCCACGTTTCGGAGGACCAGGAAAGGAGATTCCCCAGGAGCGCCGGATGCTTCATCGATGTCTCCCCCTCGCGCGGGCAACCATCGTAGCACGTCCCGCCGGTTGAACTGACCTCCACCGGGTGATATAAGAACCATCCCATATGCGCTCTCCCCTGCTGGCCGCGATCCTCTCCGTGAGCTTCATCCTCGCCGCCTCGATCGGACTCTTCTTCCTGGTCCGTGGCGCGGGCCGGATCGAGACTGTCGACTGCCTGCCCGCGGAGACTCTCCTGCTGGTGCACGTGCCCGATCCGCCGGCGCTGGCGCGCGCTCTGGCGCGCACGCGGCTCGTGCCGCCAGGGCCCGAGGGCGGAGAGGATCTCTGGAATGTGGCCGCCGAGCTCATGACGTGGGTCGCGAGGAGCAGGGGGATCGAGATCAACGTCGCGGCCGATGAGCTGAAGGCTCCATTCGGACACGAGACCTCGTTCGCCCTGGTTCCAGGGGACGAACTGGAGCGTCCCGGGCTCGCTCTGATCACCAGGGCGCCGGCCGGCGCGCGACGGAGCCTCCCCGCGGTCGCGGATTTCGCGCGGGAGAGGGTCCACGGTTTCTCGAGCGCGTGGTGGAGCGATCGGCGGTATCGCGGGATCGACTACAGGACGTTGCGATCCCCTGGAGGGTCCGGGCCGATCTGCTTCGCCGTGGTCGGTGGGAACCTGGTGGCCACGACCACTGGGGCCTCGATGCGCCGGATCCTCGACACGGCCACCGGGCGCGGCGATTCCCTGCGCTCGACGACCACCTACCGCGACACTCTGAAAACAGCGCGACCCGATTCGGACCTCGCCGTCTTCGCCGCGGGAGACTGGATCCGGAGTCTCACCACGGCCGCGGAAGGCCGCAGGGACCCGACGGCCCTCGCGGAGATCTTCGGTCTGGCCGCGGTTCGCGGCGCGGGTCTGGCCATCCACGTGAGAAAGGACCTCTTCCAGGAACGGCTCTCCGTGGCCCTCGCGGGGAATCGACAAGGGCTTGCGCCCGGCCTGCTCGCCTCCTTGCGCTCCCTTCCGCGGCCCGACCGCCTTGCGCGGCACGGCTTCCCCTTCCTCGTGACCTTCTCGGCAGCCGGACTCGACGCCATGCTCGGGAAGCTTCCCGGCATGCTCGCCGAGTCCACCGGAACCTCCTCCCTGGATCTCGAGGCTCGGCTGACCGGCATCGAGGAGTTCCTCTCGATTGACCTGAGACGCGACCTGCTCGCGGCGCTGGGTGACGAGGTCACGATCGGCTTCGGCCGCCTCTCCGCCTTGCCGAGAGGGGGGACGGGTCGCTGGTTGCTCGACACGCCGGCCCTGGCCTCGATCGGTCTGCGGGACCCCGATGCGGCGGCCAGGTTCCTCAGGAGGACTGACGGGCTCGCTCGAGCGCTGGCCTCCTACCGGACGATGATTACCGACGGCCGGAGGATCACCTACTACGAGATGCCCTCGATCGCTCCCCTGCTGCCTGCCTACAGAATGACCGAGGCACGTCTCGTGGTCGCGACCTCACCGGAGCTTCTCGCCGGAGCCGCCGGCGCGGGGGCCCGGGGGCGGGAGGAATCAGGACGCGCCGGCATCGATCCGACGCTCGAGATGCTGCCGGAGGAAGCGACCATGTTCTTCGGCGCCGACTCCGCGCGCCTCATCGATCTCGTCGACCCGGAGAGAGCGGCCCGGGTGCTCGACGCGAGGCTGGTTGAACTGCTGGTCTCCCCCATCCGGGCCGCCTCGAATCGCCCCGATCTGCCGTTGACTGCGGCCGCGGCGCGCTCCGGCGAGGCGAGGTGGCAGGTCGAGTGGGTTGGGCCCTTCAGCCCCGCGATGCTTGCAGCCCTCCTGCTCGCCGGAGAGCTTCAAGAAGGTGGCGGGAGCTCCCGGGCGGACGGCGTATCAGTCGAGCGGGAGAACCCGGATTAACAGGGTGATGACAAACTCCAATAGGCCGCGTTGCGGGCGCCGCGCCATCGGACGCGAGGAGCCCCGACGAAGGCGACCGTCGTGGTCGGTGAGGAGGGGCGACGATGCGGATGACGGCGCGCCGCCGCAACCCTTTGGGCGGCCAGGGGTTGCGGCCCAATTCTTTGTCTCGGCTGCGGCTCGCAAGCCCTGGCCGCGCGACCTGTCGGAGTTTGTCATCACCCTGTTAACTACCTGCCCGCGGGAGCGCGGCCAGGTGGGGGGAGCGGGGATCGGTAGCGCGCCAGGACGCGCCCGATGTATGTGACCGTCTCGCGATAGGGCGGAAGCCCTTTGTAGCGGGCCACGCGGCCCGTGCCGGCGTTGTAGGCGGCCAAGGCATCCACGTAGGAGTCGCCGTGTCGATCGAGGAGCTGGCGCAGATACTTCGCTCCCGCATCGATGTTCTGCTTCGCGTCGAACGGATCGGTCACGGCCAGCTCACGCGCCGTGCCCGGCATGAGCTGCATCAACCCCTGGGCCCCCTTCGGTGAGACGGCTTCCGCGCGGTAACCGGACTCCACCGCGATGACCGCCGCCAGCAGTTCCGGTTCCAGGTGGTGACGTTGCGCCGCCGAGCGGATCAGGTTGTCGATCGTCTCGGCCTGGGCGGTTTCGGTGGAAGAGGGGCGCGGGTCTTGTCGCGGCGCGATGATCTCCGCCGGGCGCGTGATTGCGGTGGATGGCGCGGGTCCGTCGGGCGCCTTCGCGGCGGCCTCCGGAAGAGCCGCCGTCTCGGCGGTGGCCTCCTCGATCCACCCGACGAGCGACGATGGAATCGCGATGGCGCCTCCCTCGGCCAGCGTGAAGGTGGCGGTCCCCCCCTCTATCCTGCACTCGAGGACTTCGATCGCGCGACCGTTGGTCAGATGGACGCGTTGCAGCGCCGTCGCGGCCGGCAGCAGGCCCGCCGCGAGGAACGGCGCAAGGGCGACCGCATCACGAAGCCCGAATCGTCGTCGCGTTTTCAAGGCGGGCCCAACCCCCTTCCCGGCGTGAGATACGGGGTCGTAGGAGACCTCGGCACCCCGGGAGAATGTCTGATGGTACGGTACGATCGGGCACCCGTCAAGGAGTCAGGTCGTCGCTCAGCGACGGTCGAAGCCCTTCTCGATGCTTTCGCGGGAGAAGCGCAGGACGGCGGGTCTTCCGTGGGGACACTTGAGGGGTGCGGAGGTGCGGAAAAGCTCTTTGATCAGGTAGTTCATCTTGTCGGCGGTGAGCGGCATCCGGACCTTGATGGCCGCGTGACAGGCCACCGTCGCCACCAGCTTCTCGCGACGTGGCAGGCGCGCGCCCTCCTCTCCCTCGGAATCGGCTGCCATCTGATCGAGAAGGTCGGAGAGGAGCCTCGTGAGATCTCCGGGAGGCACGAGGGAGGGAGCTTCGCGGACGATGAGGGTCGTCTCCCCGAACGCCTCCGTGGTAAAGCCAAGACGCTCCAGCTCGAGTGCGGCCTCCCCTATCCGCGGTATCAGTCCCCGCGGGACCTCCACGGTGATCGGAAAGAGGAGAGCCTGCCTCCCGTTCGCGCCGGGCTCCGAATCGAGCCGGGACATGAGCCGGTCGAACAGGATCCGTTCGTGGGCCGCATGCTGGTCGACGATCAGCAGCCCATCGAGGTCGGCGGCGATGATATAGCTCTCGAGGTAGTGGGCGAGGGGGACCGCTCCTTCATCGATCCCCGGCAGGACCTTCGGCCGCTCCGCCATGGCGGCGCCCTGCATCCGCCAGAGCTCCCGCTCCGGCCCTTGACCCGCCGGATGGGCCGCCATGTAGCCGAGCATCGCTTCGTGGACGGCGGCGGAGGCCTTTTCGATCTCGCCACCCTGCGACGGCGCGTCGGCCGTGATCACCGTCACCGGCATCGCACCGGCCAGCGCCTCCGCGACCGCGTCCCCCACCAGGTCGTGTATGGAGCGTGACTCGGCGAACCGCACCTCGGACTTGGCCGGATGCACGTTGACGTCGACGGCTTCGGCCGGGCATTCGATGAAGAGGAACAGTGCGGCGTGCCGGTCCTTCGGGAAGAACCTCTCGCAAGCCGACGCGATCGCGTGACCGATCAGGCGGTCCTTGACGAGGCGCCCGTTCACGTAGAAGTGCTGGAGCCGCCGGCTCGAGACCGATCCGGCAGGAGGGAGGATCAGGCCGCGCGCGGTCAGCCGGCCGCGCGTCTTCCGGAAAGGGATGGCGGCGCCCCATTGCGGGCCATAGGCCCGGAGGAGCCGGTCTCCTTCGTCGCCCGTCGGCGGCACGTCCAGGAGGTTCCGCCCCTCGTGGGAGAGGCTCACCCGGATCCGGGGGATCGACACACAGCAGGCGGCCAGCAGGTCGGAGATATGCCCGAGCTCGGTCGCGGTCGACTTGAGAAACTTGGCGCGCGCGGGAGTGTTGAAGAAAAGATCCCGCACGTCCACGGTGGTGCCCCTCGGGTGCGCCGTTTCGGTGACGCCGCGCAGGCGGCCCGCCTCCGTCTCCACCCGCGTGCCGGTCCCGCCGTCGCGCGACGATTGCAGCGTGAGACGCGAGACCGAGGCGATGGAGGGGAGCGCCTCGCCCCGGAACCCGAGGGTCTCGATCCGCGCCAGCTCATCCCCGACGGCCAGCTTGCTGGTGGCGTGGCGCTCGAGGGCCAGGAGGGCGTCGTCGCGATCGAGCCCCTCCCCGTCGTCCGTCACGCGGATGCGCCGCCGCCCACCGCCTTCGACCTCCACGGCGATCGCGAGGGCCCCCGCGTCGATCGAGTTCTCCAGGAGCTCCTTGACCACGGAGGCGGGTCTCTCGACGACCTCGCCGGCGGCAATCTGGTTGACGAGATGGTCCGGAAGAACGCGGATGCGGCTCACGATCGATCCCTCCTGGCCATGCTATCGGAGCGATCGAGGCGCGTCAACGCGACCGCTGTGCTAGGATCCCGCGACTCGAACGAGGAGAGGACCCATGTGGAACCGCGCGAGATCGAATCTTTCGCCGCCGATCGCAGCCGCGCTCCTGTGCGCGTCCATCGGACTCGGTGGCGCCGAACCCGCGATCCTCTCCGGCTGGACCTTCGATGGAGCCCAGGCCGGCGCCAACTCCGTGCCGGATGGGCCACAGGCCAAGGTCGAGCGCGCGGTGGCGGTGGACGGTCACTCAGGCAAGGCGCTTTCCTTCGAGGACTGGTCCGTCAAGAACTATCTCAAACCCGATCCGGCGCAGGCCACGCGAGTCGTGATCCCGCACGATCCCAAGCTCATCCCGTCGCCCCCCTTCAGGATCTCGGCCTGGATTCACCCCACCGCGGACCCGATCTATTACGGCGGGATCGTCGAGAAGGGGCGCGGGTTCGGCGCCTCCTACCGACTCCTGCTCCTGCGGGGATTGAAGGTGGAGGCCAGCCTCGGGCAGCAGAACGTCAGCGTGCGCAGCTCGTCGCCCATCTCTCTCAACGAGTGGCATGAGGTCGTGCTCCTGGCGGATTCCTCGGCACTTGCGCTCATGGTGGACGGCAAGGAAGCCGGACGCGCGACGCTGGCGCCCGGCCCGAAGATCGCCTCCACCGAGCCGCTGATCATCGGCGAGCGCTTCACGGGACGGATCGATGACGTCCTGATCAGCTCCCCATAGCGGGGACCGCGTTCAGACGGCGCGGCGTTTGCCGGCCCGGGACCGGGGCGCGATGCGGCGGACTCCAGTGCGACGGATTCGATGAGCCGCCGTCCTCCGCCTCGACGCCCCACGAGCCGCTCGCGGGGCCGGCCTGGCGTCCGCAGGGACCGCCGACAGCTTCAAACGAGGAACCGCTTCGACTCGGGCGCGTGTGACGGGAGGCTGGGGCCTGGGCAGGCCGCTCAGCTCGGCGATCTTCTCGATCGCCTCGGTCTGGATCTGGCGCACCCGCTCGCGGGATATCCTCAGACGCGAACCGATCGCCTCGAGGGTGTGTTCCTTGCCCCCGTCCAGGCCATACCTCAGGGCGAGGACCGCCTTGTGTCGCGGTGGCAGCGATTCGAGCATCCGCGTGACGTTTTCCTTGATCTCTCGCTGGTAGACGACCCGCATCGGGCTGATCGCCTCGGAGTCCTCCACCTCGATGGGCCCCTCGCGAGAAGGATCCTGGCGCCGATCGAGCGAGATCGGCTGCTGGAGCCTGCGGGCTCCGTCCCATTCCTTGAAGGAGACGATTCCAGAGTGCTCCACCGAAGCCTCCACGTCCATCTCGGGCGACGTGAGCACACCGGCCCCTTCGAGCATGCGATCGACGCGACGCAGCTTCTGGTGCATGTGGACCGGGATCCTGATCAGGTCCTGTTTGTCGCAGATGGCGCGGGCGAGCGCCTGGCGGATCCACCACGAGGCGTAGGTCGAGAACCGGGTCCCCTTCCCTGGATCGAACTTCTCAGCAGCCCGGATCAACCCGATGTTCCCCTCCTGAATCAGGTCCTGGATCGGAAGGCCGCCGGAGCGGTAACGCTTCGCCCAGTAGACGACGAGACGCAGATTGCGGTTGACGAGATCTTCGAGGGCGCGTGGATCCCCCCGGGCGATGCGGCGCGCGAGGTCGCGTTCGGCCTCGGCCGACAGGAGGCTCCAGCGGGAGACCTCACGCAGGTATCGCTCCAGCGACTCGCCACCGGTGCCGGCCTCCATGGCGTCGGAAGGGGTCGCCGCCGCGGGCTCGGCGGGGTCCTCGCCGACGCCCGTCTCGAATACGGCGGATTCGGCTGACTCCGCGTAAACCTCCCCCGAAGTCAAGAGTTCGTCGTCACGCATCACTGAGAGCCTCTCTTCCTGTGCCGGAGTTGAGATTGACCGGCTACTTCCACCGTCCGTGTCAGGGTCCGGAAGAACCGGATGAACGCTGCTCGGCACGTAAGGAAAGCAAGTGGGGTGCCATGGCGAGGAGAGGGGGCAGGCATCCCCGGAGGTGGCGTGAGGGCGGAGGTTGCTGTGACAGCTATCTATTGGTATCAAATAGGTTAAGCCATGACAGGGCGCAAGGAGCGCAGCGGGGAGGCCGGCGCCTCCGCGGCGGTCTTCAGGGGGGGTCACCTGTCACAGAAATCGGACAGATGCTGTCCCCACTCGGGGGGGCCTCCAGAGGATGGCCCTGGTCATGGCCGGTGCCCGGACACGATTCCGGCTCCCAGGGTCAGGGACGAGCGACCGTGATCAGGTTCTTGACGCTGATGACCCCGTTCACACCGAGCGCCAGCCTTTCGGCCTGCGTGCGGTCGGCATCGCGGACGGCGACCCCCCGGAGCTCGACCGCTCCTCCATCCACCACGACCTCCAGGTCGCGGATGACGCCAAAGGTGAGCGGGTTGCCCAGCGCGCTCAGAATCCTCTCGCGGATCGTCTGCGGCGAGGTCTGACCGCTCGGGACGACCTGCAGGTTGTTGATCACCCGAGTGACACCCGTCACACCGCCCGCGATCACTTCCGCGTCGAGGCGATCGATGGCGCGTTCGATCGTGCCATCCAGCGTGACGTCAGAGCCGCTGGCGGTCACATCGATCGGCGACTTCTTGAAGCGCACCCGTCGCTCCAGAAGCCGCCTCACCTCATCGGCGATCGCCTGCTCGGAACGACCGGTCGGCCGTACCGACAGATCGTTGGTGATGCCGGTCACGCCCGACAGCCCTCCCACGAGTCTCTCGATGATCGCGCGCTCGCCGACGCTCGCGACACTGCCGGCGAGCCGGACAGCTCCGTCCCTCACATCCAGCTCGAGGCTCTCCAGATGGAGCGAGACCTGCCCCGAGAGCTTGTTCTTGATCCTCTGCTTGATACGTTCGTCCGAAGCCGCATCCGCATGGAGCAGACCGATCCCAGCCGGCAGGCAGACCGCCAGCAGCACCAACGCCGCGGGCCATCCCCGCCAGCGGCTCCACCCGTCATTTCTGTTCATGACGCACGCTCCTATCCCTTGATGACGCCCATTGGGACAAGCCTGGCCACCTTCCTGGCGATCCCGGCCCCGTGCACGACGTCCACAACCTCGGCCACATCCTTGTACGCCTCGGGGATCTCCTCAAGGAGCGTCGCCCGACTTTCGGAGCGGACGATGATCCCGCGGTCGGCCAGCTCCCGGAGAATGGGTCGCCCCCTGGCGCCTCGGGCGGCGGCGGAGCGGCTCATGCGACGGCCGGCGCCGTGGCAGGTGCTGCCGAACGTCTCGCGGAAGGCTCCCATAGTTCCCACCAGGACATACGAGTATCGCCCCATGTCGCCGGGGATCAGGACCGGCTGGCCGACCGACCGGTACGCGGCCGGGGTCTCCGGGTGGCCGGGGGGAAACGCGCGAGTCGCCCCCTTCCGGTGCACGCAGAGCTTTTTCTCCACGCCGCCGACCACGTGGGTCTCGACCTTGGCGATGTTGTGGCAGACATCGTAGACCACATCGAGCCCGAGCTCCGCCGGCCCCATGCCGAGAACGCTCTCGAATGTCTGTCTCACCCAGTGAGTCATCATCTGCCTGTTTGCGAACGCGAAGTTGGCCGCCGCCGCCATCGCGCCCATGTATCGTTTCGCCTCGGGCGAACCGAGCGGCGCGCAGCAGAGCTGGCGGTCGGCGAGCTCGATGCCGTACCTTCGCGCGGCTTCCAGCATCACCTGGAGGTAATCGTCGCAGACCTGATACCCCAGGCCGCGCGACCCGCTGTGCAGGGTGACGGCGACCTGCCCCTCGAAGAGACCCAGCGCCGACGCCGCCTGCTCATCGTGGATCTCCGCCACACGCTGGATCTCGCCGAAGTGGTTTCCCGAGCCGAGCGTGCCGAGCTGCGCACGTCCCCGCTCGAGCGCCCTGTCGCTCACGGCGTCGGTGTCGGGCCCCGGGATGCGCCCCCCCGCCTCGACGTGCTCGAGGTCCTCCGGCCGGCCGAACCCGCTCCGCACCGCCCACGCGGCCCCCGCTTCAAGGACGCGCCGGACCTCATCGTGGGAGAGCTTGATGTCGCGCCGGGCGGAACCGACCCCCGAAGGGATGTTGCGGAAGAGCGCATTCACCAGATCCGTCATCCTGTGTGAGACCTGCTCGACCTTCAGCGAGGAACGAAGCAGCCTCACGCCGCAATTGATGTCGTAGCCGACACCGCCGGGCGAGATGACACCGCTCTCCATGTCGAACGCGGCCACCCCCCCGATGGGGAAACCGTAGCCCCAATGCATGTCGGGCATCGCGATCGAGTAGTTCACGATGCCCGGCAGGGCGGCCACGTTGGCCACCTGCTGGAGGGCCTGGTCCTCCCGCATGGCTCCGATCATCCGCTCGTTCGCGTAGATCCGGCCGGGCACTCTCATCGAGCCGCGCCGGGGGATCTCCCAGCGGTGCTCATCCAGCCTCACGAGCTCCATGGCGTTCACCCTCTCCCCGCTCGGGCCCGGCGGCTCCCGGGCTCCGGCAGGCCCTCAGACATCGAAGACGAGACGGGCCTTCCAGCCTTCACCTTCCTGACGCTGCAGGAGGAGCTGGTGATAGGTGACCGCCTTGATCTGGGTCCGGGGACGATGCCGCACCGGATCGTATCGCTCCGAAACCGCGCGCCCGGTGACGCGGTCCTCCCGCAGCTCCACGATCTCGAAACCGCGCAACACCAGCCCCTCGGCGTCGTGCAGGTAGAGAAGCTCCGAGAGCCACCTGACCAGCAGCTCGGCGCCGCTCCCCGCGGCGGCCCGTATCTCCCGTTTCTCGCCGCCGGATGCCCCGCCGGCGGCCGGGGTCTCGACGAGCAGATCGAAGAGGGCGGTGGCGGCGGTTTCGAAGAGGGCTTCCAGTGTGGGGGCGGTGACCTCGAGACCGATGTCCGCGGTGTGGTCGAACCAGGAGTAGCTCGCGGCCGGTGCAGCGTCGCCCATGGCAAATCCCCCGCGTCAAGGGGCGTCCGTCCTCTGTCCGAGCTCGCCGAAAGGCCGGGACGGCCGGAAGGCGGCCGTCACTGGAGGAGGTCGGACAGATCCTTGCAGGGAAGCCCCTGATCCTCCGCCACGGCGCGATAGACTACATGTCCCTTGTGGACGTTGACCCCCTGCCGGAGCAGGGAGCTCGTCGTGACGGCCTCACGCAGCCCCAGGCGCGCGAGCATCAGCACGTGCGGGAGCGTCGCGTTGGTGAGCGCGAAGGTGGACGTGCGTGGAAAGGCCGCCGGCATGTTGGCCACGCAGTAGTGGATCACGCCGTCCACTTCGTAGACCGGATCCGTGTGCGTCGTGGCCCGCGTGGTCTCGACACACCCTCCCTGATCGACCGCCACGTCCACGATCACGGAGCCCTTCTTCATGTTGCGGATCATGTCGCGCGAAACCAGGTGAGGCGCGCGCGCCCCGGCAACCAGCACGGCCCCCACGCACAGGTCGGCCCGGCGAAGGGCCTCGGCGATGTGCGTCCTGTTGGAGGCGAGCGTGACCACGCGCCCTCCGAAAATGTCGTCGAGGTACTGCATGCGCCGTCCAGAGGCCTCGATGATCAGCACCCGCGCCCCGAACCCGATCGCCACCTTTGCGGCGTTCGTGCCGACCACTCCGCCGCCGATGATCACGACGTCGCCCGGCGGAACCCCGGGCACGCCGGGCAGAAGGATGCCGCGGCCGCCGGCGATCCGCTGGAGGTAGAAAGCGCCCACGAGGATCGCCATACGGCCGGCCACTTCGCTCATGGGGGTCAGCAGCGGCAACGACCCGTGGGCGTCGGCCATGGTCTCGTAGGCGATCGCGGTCACGCCTGATTTCATCAGGGCCCGGGTCAGCTCGGGCAGGGGCGCAAGATGGAGGTAGGTGAAGAGCATCTGCCCCGGCCGGAAGCGCGCGTATTCGACGGGCTGGGGCTCCTTGACCTTGACGATCAGGTCGGCGCCGGCGAAGACCTCCTCTACGCCGACCAGCCGCGCCCCCGCTTCCTCGTACTGCTCATCGGTGATTCCGCTACCGAGACCGCCGCCACGCTGGACGAGGACGGTGTGGCCCTCCTCGGCCAGCGCGCGCACCCCAGCCGGCACGAGGCTGATCCGGCTCTCGTTGTCCTTGATCTCCTTGGGGACTCCGACGATCACCGCCGCCTCCACCGTCTCACGGCCATCGGGCCGAACGCCTCAGTCGGCCCTGTCGATCTGGGCCTTCTGCAGGCGCCCGCTGAAATCGACGTAGATCGACTTCCACTCCGTGAAGATGTCGAGGACCGTGGTGCCGGCCTCGCGATGCCCGTTGCCGGTCTTCTTGACGCCGCCGAAGGGCAGCTGGACCTCGGCGCCGATCGTAGAAGAGTTCACGTAGAGGATCCCGGCCTCGACGTCCCGCATCGCGCGGAAGGCCTTGTTGACGTCCCTCGTGAAGATCGCCCCCGACAGCCCGTACTCGACGGCGTTGGCGACACGGATCGCCTCGTCCATCCCGTCGACAGGGATGATCGACAGGACCGGCCCGAAGATCTCCTCGCGCGCGATCCTCATGTCGGGTTTGACTTCGCCAAATATCGTCGGCTCGAAGAACCACCCCTTCCCGTGGGCCCCCCCGGACAGACGGCTGCCCCCCGTCAGCAGCCGAGCTCCGTCCTTGCTTCCGATCTGGACGTACGACTCGACCGTCCGGAGCTGCGCCTCGTTGACGCAGGGTCCCATCTCCACCGTTTCGTCCAGACCGCTCCCCACCTTCAGCGTCCTGGCCCGGGCAACCATTCTTTCGGTGAAGGAGGCAACCACCCTCCGATCGGCGATCACACGGCTCGTGGCGGTGCAGCGCTGTCCTGTGGTGCCGAAGGCTCCCCACAGGGCGGCCTCCACCGCGAGGTCCAGATCCGCGTCATCGAGGAGGATCATGGCATTCTTGCCGCCCATCTCGAGCGAGCACTTCTTGTAGCCCCGCGCGCACTCCACCGCGATCTGCTGGCCCACCTCCGTCGAGCCGGTGAAGGAGATCAGGCGGATTCCCGCGTGCTTGAGCAACGGGGCGCCGACGGAGCCGCCTGTGCCCGAAACGACGTTGACCACCCCTGGCGGCAGGCCGGCGTCCTCGAGGGCACGAGCGAAGTTGACGACGGACAATGGCGTATCGGTGGCCGGCTTGATCACGATGGAATTGCCGCAGACGATGGCCGGGAAGATCTTCCACGAGGGGATGGCCATCGGGAAGTTCCACGGCGTGATCATGCCGCAGACCCCGACGGGAACGCGGATCGACATCGCGAACTTGTCAGGCAGCTCGGCGGGGACCGTTTGACCGAAGAGCCTGCGCCCTTCCCCGGCGGCGTAGAAGGCCGTGTCGATCGCCTCCTGCACGTCGCCGCGCGTTTCCTTGAGCACCTTCCCCATCTCGCGCGTCATCTCCCGCGCGTACTCTTCCTTGCGCTGGGCCAGGATCTGCCCGGCTCGAAAGACGATCTCCGCGCGGCGAGGCGCCGGCGTCAGGCGCCAGGACTCGTAGGCCTTCCCCGCAGCCTCCACGGCGCGATCGACATCCTCCTGCGAGGACTTCGGGAAGGTCCCGACGAGATCATCGGTGTCGGCGGGATTTCGATTCTCGAAGGACGCGCCCGTGGCCGAGCCGACCCAGGCGCCTCCGATCAGGTTCTTGTGGACGGTCGAGGACACGGCCATGACCCCCGTAAACATAAGACAACTCAAGGTTTTATCAGGACGACGGGGAAGGATACCTGAGGCGCGCGATCAGTGTCAAGGTTGGAGATGGTTCGGCGGAGTCTGGCTAGACGTCCTTCGGTTCGCGGGGCTTGCGCGCGAGGGAGAGCATCCCACTCGAGCGCTGCTCGTCGGGCGTTCCCGACAGGAGGTGCCGGCGAGTGGCGAGCCGGTAGCACTTGCGAGCGCGTTCCTGCTCGCCGATCTGCTCGAAGCAGCGTCCCAGAACCTGCCAGGAGAGAGGATCGTCGGGGTCGATCTCCACGGCGTGGCGTAGGAACCAGAGCGCCTCGGCCGGATCGCCGGAGAAGAGAGCGTCACGGCCCATGTCCCGCCAAGCGATGGCGCCACCGGCGGTGGCCCGCACCTTCCCCGCGGCCTCCATGCGTCGACTCTTCTCCTGCGTCCTGCTCATCTCGGTCTCCTCCATCGCGCGCTTGCCCATGCCAAGGACCGCCGCGAGGCCGAGGTGACCGGCAGCGGCCCTTGCATGGTCATCTCCGGCGATTGGTCCTGCGTGGCGGGTCCGCTCCGAAAGGGGGTTGGGCGAATCGCCACCGAGGGGAAGTTCGATTGCTCAGGAATCCAATCGGCCGAATGCTTCCTGACACAGAAGCAATATGGCTGCCAGAATGGCCCCGCGTCTCGAGCCCAGGGCGGGCGGTGCGGAAAGCACTTGGATTCAACCTCTTACGGGGTAAACCTCTCGATCCGGGATGGAGCGCGAGGCAAGGGGCCGGGCCCTCGATCGGTTCAAATTCCCGCCGGTGGGAGCGCCGCCGGCTCCAAGTCCTTGTCGACGTGAAGGTAGGCTCTGTGTCCCTGAACCTGACACGATCGTCATCGAACCGACGGTGACGGCTATCCCTTGAACGACGCGGAGTTCCGGGGAGACGGCAGGCCGGACGCAGACAAACGAGTCCCGGAACGGGACGAAGGAGGCCGGACAATCATGCCGGGAGGGTTCGTTCGAGATCGCGGATGCGGGCGGCGACGTCCCGGTACTTGGAGTTGATCCCGAAGATCTCGGTGTAGAGATCGAGAGCCTCGCGTTGCTGGCCCATCTCGGCGAGCAGCTCGGCAAGGTCGTAGCGCAGGCCGAGCATCGTTCCTTCGTCCCGGCTCGCCGAGGCATCGATCCCGCGCCGGTACCACTTCACCGCCAGCCCGGTCATCCCCTTCTCGCGGAAGCAGACCCCGAGCATGCTGCAGCAGTCCACCAGGAAGCGCTCATCCTTGGATGCGAACTGGAACTCGCCGATCGCCTCGTCGAGCAGCCCCATCTCCTTGTAGGCGATGCCCAGGTTGTAGTGCGTATCGACGTCCTCGGCGCTCACCTGCTGCTCGATCCCCTTCTTGAAGGCGTGGACGATCTCCTCGAGGCTGTGCCCCTCCGGCGTCGGCTCGGCGCCCTCCACCACGGGCACCGCGTCGTCCGACTGAAGCGAGAGAGCCGCGTCGATCTCGGCGGCGAGATCGCTCAGATCCATGTCGGCGCCCTTGCTCGCGGCGCTCAGGGACGCGGGGGCGGCGGCGGGCGACGCGCCCTGGGTCTGCTTCGGCTCCTCGCCCTCCTCCATCGCGGCGATCTCGAATTCCTCCTCGTAGCCCCCGGGCTCGGTGGCCGCATGCGATACCCCCGGCTTTGCGGACGCGGGCCCTCCCGCGCCCGGCTGGAGAGCCATCGCCGTCTTCATCCGCGACACGATTTCGGTGTGGCTGCCGTAGGCGGCGGCAAGGCGCCGCAGGACGGCGACCGCCTCATCCCTCAAGCCGTGCCTCGTGTAGAAATCAACCTCCTCCAGCTCCTCGGCGGTGGGAGGCCGTTCATCGCTCTCCCCCCGATCCGTCTCTGCGCCGGCAGTCGATTCCGGCACCTCGTCCGTGGAATAGGGATCTTGCATGGCGGCGTCAGGCTCGAACCCGGAGTCAAACCCGAGCCCCTGGGCCGGAGTGGCGCGTCCCGGCGAGACAACCTCGGCGAGCCGGGCCGCCTCGACGGAGTCGGGCTCGAACCGGAGCAGCTCCGACAGCGCCTCCTGCGCGAGACCGCTGTCGCCGGCGGCCAGGTGCGATTTCACGAGCATGACCATCGCGCGTCGCGTCCCCTCTCGGTTCCCATCCTCGAGGTAGACCTCCTTGAGGCGCTGGTGCGCCGGAGCGTACCCCGGATACCGCTCGATCACGGTCTGGAGCTGTTCGACGGCGCGATCGCCCAGCCCGTACTTGACGAAGACGTCCGCCTCCGTCATGTGCTCGGCGATGAAATCCTCGTCCTCCGACTCGAGCTGGAGCGCCGCCGGCAGGTCGAGCGTGCCGACCGGTCCGATCTCGGCGGAGGGCGGAGCGGCCGCCTCCGGCGCGCGGTTCGGTTCGAATCCCATTCGGTCACCGGAGGCGCCTGCGTCGTCGGACAACCCGTAGTCGCTCTCCGCCTCTCTCATGGCGGTACCCGTTCTTCCCCCGGACGTCGACGCGCCCGCTCTCGCCATTTCCGCGGGCAACGCGGGAGTGGAGGCGGGCTTGGACGCGCCGGCCTCGAGGCCGGCGAGCCAGTCGAGCTTCTCCCGCAGCGACGCATCCCCCGGGTGCTGGCGGACGAGCGCTTCGGCCACGCGGCGTCCTTCGCGCAGGTCGCGGCGCGAAATGAAGAGGTCCAGAAGGCGACCGGCGGACCTCAGCGAGCTCTCCGGGTCCTTCAACGCGGCGTAGATCTCCGTAAGGCGCCTGAGGGGCTCGGCCTGGGCAGGGTCGAGCGTCGAAACCTCCTCGAGGAGCTCCGCAACCTCGGTGCCCTTGCCTTCCTTGAGCAGCGCCGCGGAGTGCGGCGCGACCGTCTCGAAGGCCGCGGAGGCGTCTCCCAGCATCAGGTGTGTCCGCGCCAGACGAAGCCGCACGTCGGAGCGCGCCGGCGCGGCGTCCAGCGCCCCACCAAAGGCCGACCGGGCCTCGGCGTGCTGGCCCGCCTTCACGTGCAGATCTCCAAGGACCATTCTCAGATCAGGAGACGCGCCCGGCTTCCGGCATGCTTCCTTGGCCATCTTGATGGCGCCTTCCAGGTCGCCGCCGGCGGCCCGCGCCGAGGCGAGGCGGGCCACGAGAGTCGGGGAATCGGGCTGGATCCCCGCGGCCTTCTGGTAGGCGGTCTCCGCCTCCCGATCGAGGCCCTTGCGTTCCAGCTCGGCGCCGATCCGGATCAGCTCCTCCACCGCCTCGGCCTTCTTGCCGTCCTTGAGCAGCAGGTCGGCCAGCGTGCCCCGGTATTTGAGGTTCTCGGGATCCACCTTGACGAGGGAGAGATAGGCGCCGATCGCCCTGCGGATGTCCCCCGCCCGGAGATACTGCCCGCCGACCATCTCGTACTGCGAACGAGCCTCGAGCACGAGCCCCTGCTGCGCGTACAGGTCCGCGAGGCTCTGGTACGCGTCCAGGTGCGTCGGATCGAGCTTGGTGATCTTCTTGTAGATGGCGATGGCCTTGAGGAAGAACCCGTCGTGCGTGTAGTGCTCCCCGATCTTGTTGAACTGGAGGATCGCCTCCCTCTTCTTGCCGAGGCGCGCGTAGAGATCTCCGATCTTGTTGATGGTGTTCAGGTCGCGCGAGTTGTCCTTCACGAGAAGCTCGTACTGGGAGATGGCCGCGTCGATCTTGCCCTGGGACACGAGCTTCTCGGCCTGCTGGCTGACTTTGTTGCGGTCGATGGCCAACTCCAACTCCCCTATGAGAGGTCCTCTGCGGCCGACAGCGCCAGCCGGCCCTGCTGCCAGACGCCCCGGAACGTGAGCCGGTGGATCGGGCAGGCTCCCCGTTCCACCACCGCGCGCAGGTGCTCGGCCGTGCCATATCCCTTGTGGGCGGCGAAGCCGAACCCGGGATAGATCCTGTCGTAGAACTCCATGACCCTGTCCCTGACCACCTTTGCCGCGATCGACGCGGCCGCGATCGAAATCGAGATCCGGTCGCCGCGTATCAGGGGCGTCTGCGCGATGCGCACCTCTGGCAGCCTCACGGCGTCAACGAGCAGGTGGTCGGGCTCGATCGGCAGCGCCTCGACCGCCCGCCTCATCGCGAGACGCGTGGCGTTCAGGATATTGACCCGGTCGATCTCGCCCGCGTCTGCGGCGCCGATGCCCCAGGCCTCGGCGTGGCGCAGGATCTCTCGCATCAGCTCCTCACGTCGCCCCGCGGGCACGAGCTTGGAATCGTTCACTCCCGCCAGACGGCTTCCCTCCCTCAGAACAACGACCGCCGCGACGACCGGCCCCGCAAGACAACCGCGCCCCACTTCGTCCATCCCCGCCACGCAGCGAAACCCCTCGCGGGCGGCCCGCCGTTCGTGCTTCCAGCCGGGAAGGGAAGGCGATGACGGCACCTCCGCTCAGGCCTCCACGCTCCCGGGCTGCTGCCTCTCGCGTACGACCTTGAGGCGGGCGGCCTTCCCCATCTTCTTCTTGAGATAGTAGAGCTTCGCGCGCCGCGTCCCGCCCCGCGAGACGACCTCCACCTTCCCGATGCTCGGGGAGTGCAGCGGAAAGATCCGCTCCACACCGATCCCATCCGAGACCTTCCTGACGGTGAAGGTCTGGCGGACACCGCCGCCCTTGAGCCCCATCACCACTCCCTGGAAGATCTGGATCCTCTCCTTGTCCCCTTCCTTCACCTTCACCGCGACCTTGATCGTGTCGCCCTGAGTGAAAGCGGGGATCGCCTTGTTCATCTGTTTTTCCTCGATGCCCTTGATCGGATCCATCCTGTATCTCCTTCGTCACCCGTTCCGTGCCTTCCGGACGCTCTCCGCGTCCACCAGAAGATCGGGACGTCGTTTCTTCGTACTCTCCAGCGCCATCTCCTGGCGCCAAGTGTCGATATCCTCGTGGCGGCCCGACAGCAGCACATCGGGGACCGGCATGCCCCTGAACTCTGCGGGCCGAGTGTACTGCGGATACTGCAGGAGCCCGTCCGCGAACGAATCGCGCAGGACGGAGGCTCCCTCGCCCACCACGCCAGGTATCAGGCGTGAGACGGCGTCGATGATCACCATGGCCGCCAGCTCGCCCCCCGTCAGCACGTAGTCGCCTATTGACATCTCCTCGTCCACCAGGGCGATCCGGATCCTCTCGTCCACCCCTTCGTACCTGCCGCAGATCAGGATGAGACGCCCATACAGGCTCAACCTCACCGCCTCGCGGTGATCGAGCCGCCTTCCCTGGGGTGACAGGAGGATCGTCCGGCTCGACTCGTTCGGGTGCCGCGCCCTGATGACATCAACGGCGTCGAAAATCGGGCCGGGCATCATGACCATCCCGCCACCGCCGCCATAGGGCTGGTCGTCGACGCGCCGATGGGGCCCGTCGGCATGGTCCCTGAGCTGGTGGACCCGCACGCGGATCAGTCCCGAGTCGATGGCGCGCTTCAGGATCGTCCTGGTCAGCGGCACCTCCACGATTTCAGGGAAGATCGCGATGACATCGAAATCCATCGATCCCTCTGACGGCCTCAGCTTCCGCCCGGCCCCTTGAGGTTCAGATCGAGCAGCCCCGCGGGCGGGTCGAGCGTCAGCCATCCCTCCTCCGGCTCGCAGGCGACGCATATCGACCTGACGAATGGCACCAGGATCTCGCCACCAGACACCCCCTCAATCACAAGCAGACTCTGCGCTCCCTGGACGAGCAGATCCCTCACAGTGCCCACCACTGTCCCATCTTTGAGGCGGGCGCTCAGCCCGAGGAGCTGATAGGCGTAATATCGTCCCTCAGGGGCCGGCGTCGAGGCGTCCCTGGGGATGAAAAGCACGGCCCCGACGAGTCCTCTGGCCTCCTCTACTGACCCGAATCCCGACAGTTTCAGCACCGCCCGCTCCCGAAGCCTCTTGACCCCTTCGATGGCCACCGGGCGGTATCCTTCTGCCTCCTTGATGAAAACTCGCTCCAGACGTGCCATCCGGCCAGGGTCGTCGGCGTGGACCGTGACAATCACCTCTCCCCGCAGCCCCCTGACCCGGTCGACCTGGGCGATGGGTATGTACGCATCGGGCTCCGCTGCGCCCCGGCCCGCCATGGCGGCCTACTCGAGTATCTCGAGGACGAAGCGCTTCCGGTGCTTCATCCCGGCCGCCCCCAGGAGGGTGCGGATTGACCGGACCGTGCGTCCCTGCCGGCCGATCACCTTGCCGAGGTCCTCGGGAGCGACCGTCACCTCGATGACGGTGGCCTGCTCCTCCTCGACCTCAACCACCGAAACGGCGCCGGGCTGGTCGACCAGGGCCCTGGCGATCATCTCGACCAGCGCCCTCACGGTGGTCTCGTGGTCCTCGCTCAGGCGCCCGCCCTTCTGGCCTTCCGGATGAAGGCCTCGACGCGCTCGGAGGGGAGGGCTCCCTTGCGGATCCACTCATCTGCCCGGGCCACGTCGATCTGGAGCACCGACGGCTTGTGGGTCGGATCGTAGAACCCCAGAGTCTCCACCATCGTGGAGCCGGGGCGCTTCCTCGAGTCGGAAACTACGAATCGGAAGAACGGTCTATGAGTCGAGCCTTGCCGCGACAGCCTGATCCTCAACACCTGTGGAATCCTCCCTCTGCTTTGCTAGCGTAATGGAAAGGGCATCTTTGGGAACCTGAGCCCCTTGCCCCCCTTGCGGGACATCGTCTTCATCATCCTGCGCATCTGCGCGTATTGCTTCAGCAGCTTGTTGACCTCATGCGCGCTGGTGCCGGAGCCTCTCGCGATACGGCGGCGGCGGCTCCCGCTGATGACCGAAGGGTTCAGGCGCTCCTCGCGGGTCATCGAGTCGAGCACGGCCTCGGTCACCTTCATGGCGCCCTCATCGATGTCGGACATCCCCTTGAGCTGGCCGAAGCCGGGGAGCATCTCCAGGAGCGAGCTGATAGGCCCCATCTTCTTGAGCTTCCGAAGCTGCTCGCGGAAATCCTCGAGCGTGAAGTCCCCCTCCGACAGGGCGCGCGCCATCTCCTCGGCGTCCTCGCCCTCGTAGGCCTCCTCGGCCTTCTCGATCAGGGTCATCACATCGCCCATGCCGATGATGCGTGACGCCATCCGGTCGGGATGGAAGACTTCGAGGTCCTTGACCTTCTCCCCGACGGCGGCGAACTTGATCGGCACACCCGCCCTCTCCTTGATCGACAGGGCCGCGCCGCCTCTCGCGTCGCCGTCGAGCTTCGTCAGCACCACGCCGGTGAGGGGAAGCGCCCGCGCGAACGCCGAGGCCGAGTTGACCGCGTCCTGCCCCGTCATGGCGTCGGCGACGTAGAGAATCTCGCGTGGAGCGGCGATGGCGGAGAGATCCCGCACTTCGGTCATCATCTCCTCGTCGATGTGCAGGCGCCCCGCCGTGTCGAGCACGAGGGTGTCGTAGCCCGTGCTTCGGGCCAGCGCAAGGGCCTCCCGGCAGATGGCCCTCGGGTCGGCGGACCCCTGTCCGTCGAAGACAGCGATTCCATTGTCCCGCCCCAGCACGCGGAGCTGCTCGATCGCGGCGGGACGGTAGACGTCGGCCGGGACGAGCAACGGCGCCCGCCCCTTCGACTTGAGCATGAGCCCGAGCTTGGCGGCCGTCGAAGTCTTGCCCGAACCCTGCAGCCCGACCAGCATGATCACCGCGGGGCTCGGTCCCGTCAGATCGAGCGCCGAGCCTCCGTCCCCGAGGAGAGCGGCCAGCTCATCCCTCAGGATCTTCACCAGGTGCTGTCCGGGCGTGAGGCTGTCGAGGACCTCCTGTCCCATCGCCCTTTCGCGCACGCGCTCGACGAACTTGCGAGCGACCAGGAGGTTCACGTCCGCCTCGAGCAGCGCCACGCGGATCTCCCTCAACCCCTCGCGGATATTCTCCTCCGTGAGGCGCCCCTGTCCCCTCAGGTTCTTGAGGACTTTCTGGAAGCGTGCTGTGAGGTTTTCCAGCATTGTCCTGTCCGTGACGGTGCGGCCCGTGGGCGTGTAGCGGATCGCGTGCGCCGCCCGAGTGGGCGACACCGCACCCCGTGGCCGGCCTCCGGAATGGGTGGCGGCGGCCCGAGGACCGCCGATTTCGCCGCTCGGAATGGAGCACGCACAGGGGGCGACCCGCTTGAACGAACCCAGTATTATAGTCGCGCGCGGGGTCCGGTCAAGGATAAGATCCTTGCCTGTCTGAGGTTAGAGCCCCGCGCCCCGGGAGGCACTCATACGGAGAGGAAGTGCCCGAGCTTCTCCTTCTTGACCCGGAGGTATTCGAGGGTGATGCCGCTCGCCGGCACTTCGATCGGGATGCGATCGACGACCTCGAGGCCGAATCCCCTCAGGCCGATGAATTTCTCCGGGTTGTTCGTCATGAGTCGGATCTGGTTGACCCCCAGGTCGCACAGGATCTGCGCCCCGATGCCGTAATCCCGGAGGTCCGCCTTGAAGCCGAGGCTCTCATTGGCCTCCACGGTGTCCTTGCCTTCGTCCTGCAGCTCGTAGGCCCTGAGCTTGTTGTCGAGCCCGATCCCGCGCCCCTCCTGCCGCAGGTAGACGATGACCCCCTTGCCTTCCCGCGCGATCATCTCCATCGACTTGTCGAGCTGGCGGCCGCAATCGCACCGCAACGAACCGAAGATGTCCCCCGTGAGGCACTCGCTGTGAAGCCTCACGAGGGTCGGCTCGTCCATCTTCACCTCCCCCATCGCGAGGGCCAGGTGCGTCTTGTCCTCCAGATCGCTCCGGTAGGCGTAAAGGCGGAACTCCCCGTAGGCGGTCGGCAGCCTGGGGGAGGCCACCCTGCGGATGAGGCGCTCGTTTCGCATCCGGTATTTGATGAGGTCCGCGACCGTGATCATCTTGAGATCGTGTCGCCGGGCGAAGGGCACGAGGTGGGGAACGCGGGCCATCGTGCCGTCCTCGTTCATGACCTCGCAGATGACTCCGGCGGGACTCAGCCCCGCCAGACGCGCGAGGTCGACCACGGCCTCGGTCTGCCCCGCCCTCTTGAGCACCCCCCCGGGGGCCGCCTGCAGAGGGAAGATGTGGCCGGGACGCACGAGGTCGCCCGGCCGTGTCGACTGGTCGACCGCCACTCTTACCGTCCGCGCGCGATCCGCCGCGGAGATGCCCGTGCTGACACCGTGACGAGCCTCGATGGAGACGCAGAAGGCGGTTCCGTACGGGCTCGTGTTCTTCTCCACCATGAGAGGGATCTCGAGCTGGTCCAGGCGCTCCTGAGTCATGGGCATGCAGACGAGGCCCCGCCCGTGGCGGGCCATGAAGTTGATCTGATCCGGGGTGACCTTCTCGGCGGCGACGGCGAGGTCCCCTTCGTTCTCGCGGTCCTCGTCGTCGACGATGATGATCATCCGCCCGCCGCGGATCTCCTCGATCGCCTCCTCGATGGTCGCGAAGACGGGCCTGCCCGGCCGGCGCCTCCGCGACATCCTCTTCACATTGTCGATTCTCTTCGTCATCGCGCCCTCCCGGACCCCCGGCGCCTCCCCGGCAGCAGCGCCTGGACGTACTTGCCGAGGATATCCACCTCGAGGTTCACCGGCTCGCCGGGCTCGAGGCTGCCCAGGTTCGTCGCCTCCAGAGTGTGGGGTACGAGCGCCACGGTGAAGCACGCGCTCCGCCCGCGGCGGACCTGGCTCACGGTCAGACTGACGCCGTTGACCGCGATCGAGCCCTTCTCGACCACCAGACCCGAGAGGTTCGCCGGTAATTGTACGGCGAGAACGGCCTCCTTGTCTCGCCGGGTCAACCCGATGGCGGGGACGCAGGCATCCACGTGTCCCTGAAGGAAGTGTCCCCCCACCTCGGAGCCGGCCCGGAGCGGACGCTCCAGGTTCACGAGGCCCCCGCCCCTGGCGAAGAGGGTCGTGCCGAAGGTGGTGCGGCGCCCCGTCTCCGGGACGACCTGCACGCCGAACCAGCCGCGACCGACCTCCACGGCCGTCAGGCAGACGCCGTCGACCGCCACGCTGCCGCCTATGGAGAGGCGACGGGCCGTCGCGGGCGCCTCGATGCGGACCCTCCATCCCGTTTTTTCGACGGCGGGAGGCCGGTCGATGAGGCCCATCTCGGTGATGATCCCCGTGAACATCTCAGGCTCCCCCGCCCGCCGGGTACCCTTCCACGAGCAGGTCGGGTCCGACGCGACGCACGCTCATCCGTTCGAGGTTGAAGGCATCCTTCAGCCGCGACGCGCCCCGGCCGCCGACCACGGGGACCGAGCCGCCGCCGAGGATCAGCGGGGCGATGAAGCAGCAGAGCTTGTCCACCACGCGCGCTTCGAGGGCCGATGCGATCAGCTCGCCGCCTCCCTCGATGAGGGCGCAGGTGACGCCGCGCCGGCCGAGATCCTGCAGGACCGCGCGCAGGTCCACCTTCGCGCCGGCCCGAGCCTGCAGCATGACCTCGGCCCCCGCGCCGGCCAGCCGCTCGGCGCGGGCGCGAGGAGCGCTCCGGCCCGCGTAGAGGATCACGCGCCCGCCCTGGCCCCTGAGCATCGATCTCATCATGCGCGCGCGCGGGTCGAGGCGCAGCCGGCTGTCGATGACCACCCTGAGCGGCTGGCGACTCACCCTGACGCCGCGCGCGGTGAGCAGCGGGTCATCCGCCCTGGCGGTGTTGATCCCCACGACGATCGCGTCGCAGGAGGCGCGCAGGCGGTGGGCGGCCCTGCGCGAGCTAGCGGAGGAGATCCACTTCGACTCACCCCGCGCGGTCGCGATCCTGCCGTCGAGCGTCATGGCCACCTTGACGATCACGAAGGGACGCCCCCGCGTGACTGAGACAAGGTATCGTTCATTGAGCCGCATCGCGTCGCGCCTCAGCGTGCCCACGATCACCTCGACCCCGGCGCGGCGCAGGGACGCGACACCGCGCCCCCGCACCAGGTCGAACGGATCGAGGTGACAGGCCACCACGCGCCGGACCCCGGCGGCCAGGATCGCGTCCACGCACGGCGGGGTCCTCCCGTAATGACAGCAGGGCTCGAGATTGACGTAGAGGGTGGCGCCACGGGCCGACCCGCCGGCCCGCCGCAGCGCCTCCACCTCCGCGTGCGGCGCACCGGCGCGCCGGTGGAATGCCCTGGCCAGGATCCGGCCCCCTTTGACAAGGACGGCCCCGACCATCGGGTTGGGGCTCGTCCGTCCCTCGGCGCGGCGGGCCAGGTCGAGGCAGATGCGCAGGTACCGTTCGTGTTCAGAGGAGGCGGAGCATCGCTCCATCAACGGCCCTCGCACGGATACTCGCCGTCGCTACGGCTCGCCGCCCGGCGCGAGGAGCCCCTCGACGTACTCCTCGAGGGAGAACTCGAGGAGATCGTCCACGTCCTCGCCGACGCCGACGTACCTGAGTGGTATCCCCAGCGTTCGCGAGACTCCGATGGCCACGCCCCCCTTCGCCGTGCCGTCGAGCTTCGTGAGGACGAGCCCCGTGATGCGCCCCGCTTTCAGGAACTCGCGCGCCTGCGTCACGCCGTTCTGACCCGTGGTGGCGTCGATCACGAGGAACGCCTCGTGGGGCGCCCCCTCCACCTCGCGGCCGGCGATCCTGTAGATCTTCTCCAGCTCCTTCATGAGCGGGGTCTTCGTGTGGAGCCGCCCGGCCGTGTCCACCACGACGAAGTCGGCGTTGCGGGCGCGGGCCGCCTTGAGCGCGTCGAAGACGACCGCCGAAGGGTCGGCCCCGTCCTGGTGGCGGATCAGATCGACGCCGATGCGACGGGACCACACTTCCAGCTGGTCGATCGCCGCGGCACGAAAGGTGTCGGCGGCCGCCAGCAGTCCCTTGCGCCCCTCGCGGGCGAGACGCGCCGCCAATTTGGCGGCCGTGGTGGTCTTGCCCCCACCGTTGACGCCGACGAGGAAGATCACGTGCGGACGCGCGGTCTGTGACGCGACGGAGCCCGCAACGCCGGCGCGGGGGCCCCCTTCCAGGGATCGGATCGCCCCCGCGAGGAGCCCCTTCAGGTCGGCCACGCCCGTGACGCCACGGTCCCGCCCTGCCGTTCTGCGAATCTCCGAGGTCAGCTCGGCGGCGGCCGCGGGGCCGACGTCGGCCTGGATCAGGATCTCCTCCAGATCGTCGAGGATCTCGCCGAGCTTGCGCGCCTCCCCGGGGCGGAAGAGGTCTCCCAGGCGGGCGGCCAACCCTTCCCGGGTGCGGGCCAGACCGGCCTGTAGCCTCTCGAGCAGCTTCATGAAGGGCTCTGCAGCTTCCGGATCTCGTCCCGCGCACGGGTCGCCTCGGGTCCGTCGGGTGCCAGTCGGATCACCTTCTCGAAGTGTTCCCTGGCCTTCGGAGCGTTGCCTGTCCTCAGGAGCGCGATGCCGAGCCTCAGGTTCAGGTCGGGCGACTCCTCCATGCCCACCAGTGCGTCCGTATAGGACTTCAGCGACTCCTCGTTGCGTCCGAGCTGCTCGTAGGTCATGCCCAGCTCGAAGTAGCCTCGCGCAAAAGACGGGTTCAGCTCCACCGCTTTCTTCATCGATGCGATGGCTGCGTCGGTTCGGCCCTGGAGCCGGTGCAGCTTGCCGATGTTGAGGTGGATCACCTCCGGCGAGGGGAAAGTCCGGTCCTCCAGCGCCTTCTGGAATTCGCGCATGGCCTCATCGTACCGCCCCAGGTGGACCAGCGTGTATCCCTTCCAGTTACGCACCTCCGTGTAGCCGGGCTCCAGCTTGAGCGTTCTGTCGAACTCCTCGAGGGCCTCGTCCAGCGCGTCCATCGAGACGAGGATCTGCCCGCGGAGCCGGCGGGCCGGGACGTACCTTCGATCCTCCTTGAGCATCTGCTCCACGGCGCCGAGAGCCTCTCCGTAACGCCCCGTGTCGTAGAAGCTCTGCGCCACCTTGAGCTGACTGGCCGCCTTCTTGTCCGACTTGCTCTCCTCGGCGGCCAGCAGGGGCAGCGCGGCGAGCAGCAGCGCCGCGGCCGAGGCGCTCCACGCGGTTACGAACCTATTGGAGGACTTCATAGATAGGCATCTCCTGCGTGAGCCCCTTGAGTGGGACCCGACCAAGATCGCGGACTTTGAACATGTCCCCGATCAGCTTCAGGGTCGGCTCCCCGATGATGACCTTTCCCGCGTCCGGCACCGCCTTCACCAGCCGCGAGGCGACGTTCACGGTGTTGCCCAGGACCGTGTATTCCATCCTCTTGATCGATCCGATGTCTCCGGCCACGACCTTGCCGCTGTTGATGGCGACCCGGAAGCTCACTCGCGCCTCGGGCGCGATCCGCTCGCTGGCCTCCTCGTGAGCGCGGTGCATGGCCAGGGCGGCCCGGACCGCGCGCGCCGCGTGATCGCGCTGGATCATCGGCGCGCCGAACACCGCCATGATCTCATCCCCGATGTATTTGTCCAGCGTGCCCTCGTGGTCGAAGATCACCTCGGTCATCCTGGAGAAGAAGTCGTTGAGCATCAGGGCCACGCGGCGCGGCTCCATGTTCTCCGCGAGCGGCGTGAACCCGACGATGTCGGCGAACAGGACCGACACCTCGCGCTCCTGCACCTCGAGCACGACGCCGCCGCTGGTGCTTTCTGACGCGGAGAGTATCCTCCGGATGACGGCGGGGGAATGATACCGCTCCAGCTTCTCCTTCGCCTTCTTCTCCTCCTCGATGCGCCTGCCGAGGCGGGCCTGCTCCACGGCGATGGCCGCGTAGCTGGCCAGCGCGGTGAGCAGGTCCAGCTCGAACGCCCCGAAATCGGTGCGCATCCTTGAGTCCAGGTGCAACACACCGATGACGCGGTCCCCGCTGACGAGCGGCGCGCACATCGCCGACCGGATCCCGTGCGCAATGATGCTGGCGCTGTCGGGAAGCTCGCGGATTGCATCGGGGGCGAGGATCGAGACCTTCTCCCGGCACACCTTGTCGATCAGGGTGCGACTGACGGTGATCTCCGTGCCCCCGGGCCCGGCGCCGTCTCGCAGGCAGACCTTCATTGGCTCCATGGAGGAGGCCCCCTTCTCGCCCAGGAGCAGGAAACCCCGCTCGGCGGGGATGTACTCGAACACCAGGTCCATCACGGAGGAGAGGACCTCATCGAGCGATTGGACGCTCAGGAGGTTTCGCGACAGGCGCGCCAGCGCCGCGAGGATCCGGTTGCTGCGCTCAAGCGCCGGCAGCTCGTCGCTGAAGACCTCCGCTCCTGCCTCGACGGCGTGGTCTGGCGCGCGCGACTCCTCCACGGGGGACGCCGTCTCCAGAACCGGCGGGCCGCCCAGCGCCGCCGCCGCGCGGCGCCCCGATGGGGGGCCCGCATCCGGCCTGCCGGGGCCCGGCGGAATCAGGAACCCCAGATCGGAGACGGAACGCACGATCGTCGCCGGGCCCGGCGCGATCGGCGCTCCTTCCTCGATCACCAGCTTCTCCTTGAGCAGCCGCGAGAATCTCAGGGTGACCTTGCCGACGACGATCTCGTCCCCCTCGCGCAGGGAAGCCTGGGCCACCCGGCACCCGTTCACCCACGTGCCGTTGCGGCTGGTCAGGTCGACGACGACCCACTGGTCGCCGTCGCGCGTGATACGCGCATGCTGGCGGGAGATCCCGGCATCCTCCAGATAAAGGTCGTTCTCCGGGGATCTCCCGATGACGATCTCCCGCCTGTCGAGAGGGAACGAGACTTCCGGGCCCCTGAGCGCGTATTTCAGGCAGAATGAGGGGTCGCCTGGATACCTTGACCGCGATCGCTCGTCACCGACGCTCATCGTTCCCTGTCCTCACGCGCGGCTCCTGGAAAAGAGGCTCGACAGAAAACCGCGGAATCGCCTGGGGGCTTCGATCGGCTCGGGCCGTTCGATCTCCACGCCGGCCACGATCGCCCCCGGGTGGTCCACGAACATCGTCCGTGCCCTCGCCCCGCCGAACTGGCGGGCGACCTGCCGGGCGACCTCGGCCAGGACCGGCCTGCGATACGAGGTGTCGTGCGCGTCGGAGGCGACGACGTGCACCAGGTTGCGCTCCACCATCGTGAGCCCGACCCGTTGGCTCTTCTCGCCGAACTGCCCCATCAGGCTCCCCCCCGTGACCTGCCCCAGTGCTCCGAGCCGCACCAGCTTGCAGAGCCGGTCGGGGTCGTCCATGAACCAGCCGATCCGCTCCGGGTGGGCGATGACGGGCGTCACGCCCGCAAGGCGGAGTCGGTACACCATATCCTCGGCACCCATGATCACCTGCTGAAACGGAAACTCGAGCAGAAGGTAGCGTCCCTTGTCATCGTAGGTGAGCAGGTCCTTCTCTCTCAGCCTCACGAGGATGTCGGGCGCCAGGTGCACCTCGGCCCCCCGGATGAGGTCAAGGTCGATGCCGGCCTGCCTGACCGCGTCTCTGACGAGGCCGAAGGGGCCCTCGATGGTCCCGCGCCGGTTCGTGTAGCGGAAGTCCACGTGGGGCGTGCAGACGAGCACCTTCACACCGTCCTGCGCGGAGATCCGGCAGAGCTCGATCGACTCTTCGAGGCTCCTGGAGCCGTCGTCGATGCCGGGAAGCACGTGGGAATGGATGTCGATGTAATCGCCGAACATGGGTGACACGGTCCTCCGAGGTCCTCGCCGCCGCTCCCCGCCCCCATCCCGGGGGTGCGCCCAATCTAATGCCTCGGAGGGGTTCTGGCGAGAACCGGCGCTGGGGGTGCGTCCTCAGATGTCCTCGTTGGTGAGCTGCCGGGCGAGCAGCTCCCGGATCGCCTCGGCGGGTGGCTTCCCCTCGTACAGCAGCGCGTGCACCTGCTCGGTGATCGGCATCTCGACGCGGTGCCGCTGCGCGAGCAGCCACGCGGAGCGGGTCGTGCGGACCCCTTCTGCCACCATCGGGGTGCCGGCCTCGTACTGGGCCAGCTTCACGCCTCGCGCGAGCGCCTCGCCGGTGGCGCGGTTCCGCGAGAGCCTCCCCGTGCAGGTCAGGACGAGATCTCCCAGACCGGCCAGACCCGCGAGCGTCCCGCTCCTCCCGCCCATCGCCACCGCCAGCCGGCTGATCTCCGCCAGACCGCGGGTGATGAGCGCCGCCAAGGTGTTGGTGCCGTATCCGAGCCCTTCGACGGCGCCCGCGCCGATGGCGATCACGTTCTTGAGGGCGCCCCCCAGCTCCACCCCGATCGAATCGCTGTTGGTGTAGACGCGCAGGCTGCCGGCCGAAAACCTCTCCTGAAAATGCCCAACGAGATCGGGGTCGGATCCGCCGACCACCAGGGCGGTGGGGTGGCCGCGGGCGACCTCCTCCGCGAACGATGGACCCGAGAGGACCGCCGTCCGCGAGAAGGCTGTCAGGCCGAGCACATCGCGCACGATCCCCGAGACGGTCAGCAGGGTCTCGTTTTCGATCCCCTTGGACGCGACGCAGAATCTCATCCGCTCCGTCACGAAAGGACGGCACGCGTCGAGCACGTGACGGCAATGGTGCGAGGGCACGACCACGAGGATGTCCTGCGCCTCCTTCATCGCGTCATCCAGAGCGCCGGTCACGCGCACGCCGGCGGGGAGCGGGTGCCCGCCCAGATACCGGTCGTTGAGACGCTCCGAGGCCATGCGCGAGGCCAGGACCGGATCGTGGACCCACAGGGCCACCGGCCTGCCCGCACGCGCGAGGTGCAGCGAGAGCGCCGTCCCCCACGAGCCTCCCCCCAGAATCGCGATCTCCGTGGGCCCGCGCATCTCAGCTCCTCTCCAGGCGGTGCTCGCTGCCCGCGAGAATCCTACGGATGTTGGCGTGATGTCTGACGATCACCAGCAACGCCGAGGCCGCTACGGAGGCCAGCACGGCCCGGTCGGGGCGCAGCCAGATGACGAACAACGGCAGGGCGAGGCCGGCGCAGATCGAGCCCACCGAGATCATCCGAGTGATGAGGACCGCCGCCACGAAGACCAGCAGCGAGAGCCCCATCGGAAGGGGCGCCAGGACGGCGTAGGCGCCGCAGCCGGTGGCGATTCCCTTGCCTCCCCGGAATCGCAGGTAGATCGGATGGCAGTGCCCCAGGACAGAGGCGAAGGCGGCCGCGGCCTCCCAGACCGGGTCTCCCGTCGTGAGCCACCGGGCCAGCAGGACCGAAAGCGCCCCCTTCCCTATGTCCAGCAGCAGGGTGACGATCGCGGGCCACTTCCCGCTCGAGCGAAAGACGTTCGTCGCTCCGATGTTGCCGCTCCCCGCCTGCCTGATGTCCCCTCCCGTCCACAGCTTGAAGAGGAGGTATCCGAACGGTATGCCCGAGATGAGATAGGCGCCCACGAGCGACAAGCCTTTCCAGCCCGGATCGATCAAAGCTTCTGCTCCTTCAGCTTGCGGTACGTCGCGCCGCCCGGCCCGAGAAGGCTCTGAAACAAACAGATCGACGAGACGGTGAACCGCCCCCAGGTGCGGTCACGCCTTGTTGCCAGGGCGGCCGCCAGCGCCGGATCAGGTCGGCCCTCGCCAAACCGCGCCATCGTCAGATGGGGTCGGAACGGCCTCCCTTCCGGCTTCACCCCGGCCAGCGCGGTCGCCTCGAGCGCCCTTTCCACGACCGACTGGAGCTTCTCCAGCTCTCCGCCCGGCTGGACGAGCCCCACCCACAGGACGCGCGGTCGCCCCGTCTCAGGGAAAACCCCCATCCCCTCGACCCTCACCTCGAACGGGCTCCCCGAGCCGGGCACGTGGACGGCGAGCTCCCCGGCCAGCCGCGGCAGCTCGGCTTCCGCCACCTCTCCCAGGAACCTGAGGGTCAGGTGGATCCCCTCGGGACGCACCCACCGCGGCCCCGGGATCTCCCTCTTGAGCGCGTCCATCAGCTCCGCGAGGGCCTGCCGGATCTCCGGGGGGATCTCCGCGGCGACGAAGAGTCTCACGGCGCCTCCAGGCGGACCCGGTTGAGCGCGGTGCGGGAGGCGAAGAGCCGGATCGCCTCGCGGTCCCCGGGGAAGAGATGCCGGGTCTGCCGGCAGCCATGACGCGTGGCCACCGCGATGTGGACGAGCCCCACGGGCTTCTCCGCGGACCCTCCCTCTGGCCCGGCGATTCCGGTGATCGCGGCGCCGATGTCGGCGCCCGACAGCCGTCGCGCCGCCAGCGCCATCGCCATGGCGATCTCGGCGCTGACGGCCCCGTGTCTCTCGATGAGCGCGGCATCGATCTGCAGCATCGTCCGCTTGGCCTCGTCCGAATAGGTCACCCACCCCTGGAGGAACCACGCCGAGGAGCCGGGGACCCTGGTGGCCATGGCCCCCATCATCCCGCCGGTGCAGGACTCCGCGCAGGCAAGCGTCAGACCACGTGAGGAGAGAAGCCTCCCCACCGCCGTCTCGAGGCCGGCCTCGAGATCTTCACCGAAAACGGCCTCCCCCAGCCGCTCGCGTATCTGCCGGAAGATCGAGTCGACCCGGGGCGCGTCGTCTCCTCTCACGATGACGGAGATCTCGGCCGGGGAGGCCAGAAGGGTGAGCGAGGGGCCCTCACGAGGGGAGCCCTGATCGAACAGATCGATGATCCGCTCCTGCACCTCCATCTCCGTCAGACCGCTCACCTTCATCGCGAGCGCCCGCGCCGCGCCGGCCCCTGCGGGGCCGAGCTCCTCGATCAGAGGCAGGACCTGCTCCCGCATCATCCTCTCCATCTCATGCGGAACTCCGGGCAGGAGGACCATCAGCCCACCGGCGGGGAGGCCCAGGACTATCCCAGGCGCCGTCCCCCCGGCGTTGGGAAGCGCCCGTGCGCCCCGCGGCAGGAGCGCCTGACGGGCTGCCCACCGGTTCATCTCGCGACCGCGAGAGCGGTAGCGCCGGGCCATTTCCTCGAGGAGGGCCGGTTCCTCCACCAGGTCGAGGTCGAAGGCACGGGAGAGCGCCTCGCGGGTCACGTCGTCGATGGTGGGGCCCAGGCCGCCGGTCACGACCACGACCGGGAAATCGCGCCCGGCCTGCCGAAGCGCCGATGCGATCTCCTCCTCATCGTCTCCCACCTGGACCCGGCGGGCCGTCCGGATCCCCCTGGATGCGAGCATCCTCGAGACGAAGACGCCGTTCGTGTCGGGCCGGCCATCCTCGAGCAGCTCGGTGCCGATCGCGATCACCACCGTGCGGAGGGCGCCCCGCCCGCTCATCCCGACGATCTCCGGCGGGTGCCGGCGGGCGCATCCATGGCGGCCTCCTCGGGTGTCATGAGGTCCGCGATGCTCTGCATGATCCGGTCGGCGAAGGCGTCCATCTGCTCGCGCGGCGGCCGGCGCCCTTCGTACGGAAGAAATCGGAATGGCTCGCCGAAGACGACGCGGACCTGCCTGGGGCGCGGGAAGGCCGACCCGACCGGCATCACACCGTGGGCGCCGATGATCGCCGCGGGGATCACGGGCGCTCCGCTGCGGGCCGCGATCATCGCGGCCCCGGACTTGCCCTGCCCGAGGTTTCCGTCGGGCATCCTCTGCCCCTCCGGGAAGATCCCCACCACCCGGCCCGCCCTGAGCGCGCGGAGCGCCGCCTTCATGGCCCCCGGATCGGGAACGTCGAAGGCCACCGGGATGGTGTCCATCATGTAATAGAACCAGGTGAGCCGTCTGAGGCGGTAGATCGGTCTGGTGATCATGAAGATGATGCGGCGCGGAAAGGCGCTCCCCAGCACCACGGGATCCACGAAGGAGACATGGTTGGCCACCAGGAGGCAGGGACCCGTCGCGGGGACGTTACCGCCCCCGATGACCCGCAGCCGGACGTAGGCCCGCGTGACGGGCCAGGCGATCGTCTTGATCGTCCAATAGAAGGCGACCTTGAGCCGTCTCATGGCCTTCGCCCCTCGCGGTTCCTTGGCGCCGGGGCGATGAAGCCGCCGGAGACGATCAGCTTGAGTCCCTCATCCACCGTCATGTCCGCTGGATGCACCTGGGACCGCGGCACGAGGGCGGTGTAGCCGGAGGTCGGATTGGGCGTCGTGGGAAGGAAGACGTAGACCGACTCCTCACCGGTGGAACCGGAGGCTCCCGGGAGTCTGCCGGCCGGCGCCGTCACGAACCCGAGGCACCACATGCCGAGACGAGGGTATTCGACGAAGACCACCTCGTGGAACGCGCCGGCTCCGGTCGCCACGAAGGCGTCCATGAGCTGCCGTGCCGAGCCGTAAAGCCACTTCACCAGCGGCACCTTCAGCAGGAGATGGTCGAACCAGGCGATCACCCTGCGCCCCACGTAGTTGCCTCCAACCAGGCCCACCAGCATCACGAGACCCACGGTGAGGACGAGGGCGATCACCGGCGTGAGCCAGGGGAAGATCGGGTTGGTCTCCGGGGACGCCGTGCCCAGGAGCGCCAGCATCCAGCTCGCCAGCGGCGCGCTGAAGCCCATCACCAGACGGAAGACCCAGCGCAGCACCACCCAGGTGATCGCGAGCGGCAGGAGCAGGAGCAGCCCGCGAACGAAGGTACTGCGTACGGAGGCCAGCACGGGCGTGACCTCAGCCTTCCTCGCGCGCCATGAAGACGCGCGAGAACTTCACGAAGTAGTCGACCGCCGAGAGGACCGCCACGACAACCACGAACCGGAGCGCCCACCACCCGAGGATGTCCGACCTGGTCCCGATGGCTGCCGCGGGCCCCCACTCGTGATCCCCGAAGATCAACAGGACGATGGTGACCACCTGCGAGCCCATCTTGTACTTTCCCCAGATGGAGGCCGGGATCGTGATGTGCTGGCTCGAGGCAATGCTGCGCAGCCCCATGACCGCGAACTCCCGTCCGATGATGATCACGACGATCCAGGCCGGGGCCTGATTCATCTCCACCAGGGAGATGAAGGCGGCCGAGACGAGGAGCTTGTCGGCCACAGGATCGAGCAGCATGCCCAGGGTCGTGACCTCGCCTCTCCGGCGCGCCAGATACCCGTCCAGAAAGTCGGTGAGCGCCGCCACCAGGAAGACGGCGACCCCCCAGAGCTCCTTGCCCTCGAACTTCGTCAGGAGGATCACGACGAGGATCGGGACGAGGAAGATCCGGAGCAGTGTAAGGGAGTTGGGCAGATTTACCACGCGCCCCTTATCCATGACCCTCGCGCCTGACCCGGATGTGGGAGAAATGAAGAGTCGATCGCCTCGGCGGAAACTCCGGAGTTCTGCTGCCGGCGCAACCTCGCCGGGCGGGGCGAGGCACCTTAACATCAGCCGCAAGGAAGGGTCAAACACCGTGATTTCTGAGGGATGCGGGGTCGCGCCTTGCCGCCCGCCCGGGCGCTGTGTTACGGTCGCGCCCTGTCGTTGTGAATCGACAGTCGCACCAGATTGGAATGGGATCGGGCCGATGACACTGAAGTTCGGGACGGACGGGTGGCGCGCGATCATCGGGGAGGAGTTCACCTTCGCGAATGTCCGCCGGATGGCCTCCGGGATAGCGCGGGCGATGCGCGAGGCCGGGGGGGCCACGAGCGGCGCCGCGGTGGTGGGGTACGACACACGCTTCCTGTCGAGGCGATTCGCCGAGGCCGCGGCCGAGACGTTCATGGGCGCGGGAGTGCGCGTGACGCTGGCCGACCAGCCCTGTCCGACCCCCGCCGCATCCTGCCAGGTGGTGGCCACCGGTGCCGGGTTCGCGGTCGTGATCACGGCGAGCCACAACCCGGCTGCGTACAACGGTGTGAAGGTCAAGGATCGGACCGGTTCGAGCGCGGGTCAGGAGCTCACGGCCGCATGCGAATCGAGGATTCCGGCGGAGCTTCCGGCGGCGCTCTCTCTTGAGCTGGGCCGCAGTCGCGGTCTCCTCGATGAAGGCTCGTTCAGGGAGGCGCATCGGGACAGACTGGCGCGTATGGTCGACCTGGATGCGATCCGCAGGTCCGGGCTCAAGGTCGTCACCGATCCGATGCACGGCGCGTGCGGCACCATCCTGGCGGAGCTTCTCAAGGACGGCTCGGCCACAGTCGCCACTCTCCATCCGGAGCCGGACCCGCTCTTCGGGGGTCTGCACCCGGAGCCTCTCGAGCAGAACCTCGAGGAGCTGCGCCGGGCCGTGACGGCGTCGGGGGCCGACGTCGGCTTCGCCACAGACGGGGATGGCGACCGGATCGGAGCGTTCGACGAGAAGGGACAGTTCATCTCGCCGCTGCGGATCGCGCCCCTGCTGGCGCTGAGCCTGTTGAAGAAGGGCCGGAGGGGCCCCCTCGGGAAGACCTTTGCCAACACGCTTCTGCTGGATCGGATCGCGAAACACCACGGTCTGCCCTTTTCGGTCTTCCCCGTCGGCTTCAAGTACATCGCGGGGGAGATGCGTGCCGGCCGGATGCTGCTGGGCGGCGAGGAGAGCGGTGGGATTGGCGTGGAAGGGTACATTCCCGAGCGGGACGGCACTCTGGTCAGCCTGATGCTCCTGCAGGCGATGGTGGACGAGGGCAAACCCCTCTCCGAGATCGTCGCTCACATGACGCGGCAGTTCGGGGAGCTGCACTATCGCAGGCGCGACCTTGCCTGCGCGCCGGAGGAGGGACGCCGTCTCGTCGAGCGCCTCAAGGTCCGGCCCCCCGCCACCCTGGGAGGAATGAAGGTCACCGGATACGACGACCTGGATGGGCTCAAGCTCCTGTTCGGCGACGAAGGCTGGATCCTCTTCCGAGCCTCCGGCACCGAGCCGGTGCTGCGCGTCTACTCGGAGGCGCCGACCCTCGATCGCCTCGACGCGGTGATGCACGAAGCGCTGTCATTGTTTCCTTGACAGCCTCTCGAAATGACCGGTATATTCACTCCGGGTCTCCCCTTCGCCCAACCACGCAGATGAACCGGCTCTCACGCCGCGGGACCGGCCAGGCGCCGGAGCGGTGATGTGTGTGAACGGCGAGTCCGCTTCTGCGCGCTGCCCCGCGCGTGGAGGAAACATCTCGGTGGACGAGCGATACCCCATCGATGAGGGGTCGGCCGACGAGGCCGCGCTCTTCATATCGCGCCGCGGGGCCGCCGGCGACGATCCGTTCCGCAGCCTGATCCTGCTCGATCTGCCGGCCGCCCGCTCCGCCTTCGAGAACATCCTGAAGGAAACCCTCGACAGGACCCCCGAGCACTCGCACGCGTCATACCTCCTGTACGACATCCTCAGCAGGGTCGAGCGGGTCGTCGCGGATCATCAGGGGCTGCCGCCGAGGCCGGTGGCGGAGAGGATGACGACGGTCCGCAAGTTCGCCTCGGCGAAAACGAGAGAGGACCTGCTCTGGGCCTTCTGGTCCGCCTACGAGGCCGCGACGAGCCTTCTGGGCGTTCAGGCCCCGGCGTGCCATCCTTCAGTCGAGCGCGTGAAGGCCTATGTCCGCGAGCATTACACAGGCAAGATCTCCCTCACGGAGATCGCCGAGGCGGTCGGAGTCTCGCGTAATTACCTCTCCCACCTGTTCCGGAAGCACTGCAGCCTCACCGTGACCGAGTTCATCCACCGGACACGCATGCGGGAGGCCGAGAGATTTCTGGTGACGGGCGACAAGACGGTCTCGGAGATCGCCTACCTGGTCGGATACCAGAACTACCGCGATTTCCACCGCAATTTCGTCAAGTACCAGAAGACATCCCCCAAGCGGTTCCGGCAGATCCGCGCCGCCGCTCGCAGACCCCTTGCGGCGATCCCCACCTGAGTCGCGTTCGTCCCGTCAATCGCTCAGGAGACGCTGCGGTGGATGGCTCTCTCAAGCCTGAGTCGGAACGCCGCCGGCAGGAACGCGGCGCGCGCGGCGTTGAGCGTCACCCGGAGGATCTCGTCGCGAGTGAACGAGAAGCTCCGTGAGGCCAGCCTCAGCTCGCGCGTCACGTTGGTGCCGAAGAAGGCGCCGTCGTCCGAGTTAAGGGTTACGGCGACACCCGCGTCGAGCAGCTTGCGAACCGGATGGAGGCTCATCGAGGAGACCACGCCGGTCGCCACGTTGCTCGTCGGGCAGATTTCCAGCGCGAGGCCGCGCCGCGCCAGCTCGGAGACCAGGCGCGGATCGTCGGCCGCCCCGATGCCGTGGCCGATGCGATCGGGAGCGAGATGACGCAGCGCCTCGCGCACCGATTCCGGGCCGGCCGACTCTCCCGCGTGGACCGTGGAGCGCAGCCCGAGATCTCTGGCCGCCCGGAAGGCCCGCGCGAAGGCGCGGGCCGGCAGCGCCGATTCGTCCCCACCGACGCCGATCCCGGCCAGCCCCCGTCCCGCATAGGGGGCCGACGAGGAAACGACCTGCTCGAACCAGTCCCCCCCCCACTGGCGCACCCCGTCCATGATGTAGACGATGCTGAGCCCGGGGCGCCGCATCGCGCGGCGACGCGCGCGCGTCAGCCCGCGGAGGATCGAATCGAGCGGCACGCCCCGGCGCATGAAGACCTGCGGGGAGAAAAGGACCTCCATGTGCGCGACGCGTCCGCGCCGGGCCTGCTCGAACAGGTCGTTCGCCGCCCTCTCGAAGTCCTCCGGATCGACCATCAGATCACAGACGGCGCCGAACGACTTGAGAAAACCGCCCATCCCCGTAAACGCGCGCAGGGGCGGCACGGCGAGGCGATGGCGCGCGGCCAGCGCGGCCAGCGTCGAGCGGCTCAGGGAACCTTCCAGGTGGATGTGAAGATCGATCTTGCGCAGCCGCCCGATGAAGTCCGTAGACCCCATCTCACGGGCGCGGCGCGGCGGGCCTCCGGACGATCCGGCCCCGCTTGCCGCCCACGTTCGTCGCGACGATGGTTCCGTCACGGTCGCGCGTCGCGTGGATCGGTCCGTTGGCCCGCCGCGGGGCGGTGGCGCCGATCGCGCCCTCCCCCGTAGCAGGCCCCAGGTTCCCGCCATATCGCGACTCGATCCGCTGGAGGTAGTCGCGCGTCTCGCGGTAGTTCGGCACGCCTGCCGCGTGCTCAACGGCCTGCGGGCCGGCGTTGTAGGCCGCCAGCGCGAGCTTCAAGTCGCCGTTGTACCGGCGCAGGAGATCCTTGAGGTATGCGACGCCCCCCTCCAGGTTCTCCCGCGCATCGTGCACGTCGCGGACGCCGTACTGCCTGGCGGTGGTCGGCATGAGCTGCATGAGGCCACGTGCCCCCTTGGGCGAGACCGCCAGGTGGTTGAATCCCGACTCGACCCCCACGACGGTCGTGATGAGACTTGGGTCCATCTCGTAGCGGCGGCTCACGTCGGCGATCAGACCCACCAGCTCGCCCGGCGGGACGACAAAACCGCGCCCGCGCTGGCGCGACGGAGCGATGGTGCCCGGCTTGCGGATGGGACGGCTGACGAACAGGCTCTCCCCTTCGAGACGGCGGACCTCGATGTCCGCGCGGGCCTCGCCCGCCAGGAACGCCGCCGCCGCGACGAGGAGGAGCCGCGTGAAGCGCTGCGTCATCCTGCGCGCCGGTGTCATGTTCGGCCGTTCCGCGCCGAGGGGGAGGCGAGGTGCCTGCCGACGATCGAGGAGGAGGACCCGATCACCTCGGGGATTCTGGAGGGGTCCTTGCCTCCCGCCTCCGCGAGAAGCGGGTGGCCGCCTCCCCCGCCGCCCACCATCGCGGCCAGGTCCTTGATCAGATCCCGCGCGTCGAGCCTTCCCTTGAGGTCCTCGGTCAACGCCGCGAGCAGGGAGACCTTCCCCTCAGACTCGGCCACCAGGATGACGACGCCCGAGCCGATCTCACGCTTGAGGTTGTCGGCCAGCGTCCTCATGGCCGCCCGCTCGAGCCCTTCCACCCGGCGCGCCATGACCCGGATTCCCGAGACCTCCTCGTAGGCAGGCGAGCTCGCGCCGCCCGGCGTCCCGTGCATGTCGATCTGCGCGAGCCTCAGGCGCGCCTTCTCCAGCTCCCGGGCCTGAGCCTTCTGGGCGGCCAGGATGTTCACCAAAGTCTCCTGGAGGGCGTCGCGCTGGGTTCTGAGGATTCCCTCCACTCCGGAGAGAAGCCGGCCGTCTTCGCGCGCCCGCAGGACGGCGGCCATGCCGGTGAGCCCTTCGATCCGGCGCACTCCCGCGGCGATCCCGCGCTCGTTCACGATCCTGAAGGACCCGATCTCCCCCGTGCCGGAGCAATGTGTGCCCCCGCACAGCTCGCGGCTGTAACCCGGCACCGTGACGACGCGGACTCGCTCGCCGTACTTCTCGCCGAAGAGCGCGACCGCCCCCTCCGACATCGCCTCCTCGAAGGTCTTCTCCACTTTCGAGACGGCCGCGTCTTGCAGCACCTGCTCGTTGACCTCGTCCTCCACGCTGTCGAGCATCTCGCGGCTCACCTGGCCCGGGTAGTTGAAGTCGAAGCGGAGCCTGTCGGGCCCCACGTAGGAGCCGGCCTGCTGAACCTCGGAGCCCAGCACATTCTTGAGCGCCGCATGCAGCAGATGCGTCGCGGTGTGGTTGCGCATCGTGGCCGCGCGGGCGGTGGCGTCCACCTCGGCCTGGACCGCGTCTCCGGCCTGCAGCGAGCCGTTGAGCACGGTGACGAAGTGGACGATCAACCCGGGGGCCGGGCTCTGCGCGTCGTCCACCTCGGCCTCGGAGCCGTCCGCCGTCTTGAGGAGCCCGGTGTCGCCGACCTGCCCCCCCGACTCGGCATAAAAGGGAGTCCGGTCCAGGACGACGAAGCCCCGCTCCCCCTCGCCCAGCGAGCCGGCCAGCCCCTTCTCTGTGGCCACGGCCACGATCTTCGCGTCGGGCACCCGGAGCGTCTCGTATCCCAGAAACCGGGACCGCACCGACCGGGGCGGCAGGGCCAGATCGATCAGGTCCTTGGGAAACCGGGGAGCCGCCTCCCCTTTCCACGAGGCCCGCGCGGCCTCGCGGTGTTTCTCCTTTTCGATCTCGAGGGCGGCCGGATCGGGAAGCGTCACGCCGCGCGCGATCGCCAGCGCCTCCTGGATCTCGAACATCATGCCGTAGGTCGCCCAGAGCCTGACGGCCTGTTCGGCGGGAAGGGTCCCGCCCTTGTAGCGGGCGAACAGATCCTCGGCTTCATCCATGCCACGCGCCAGGCTGCTGCGGAAGGTCTCCTCTTCTCGCCTGCAGACCTCGCTGATGCGGGCGCGGTCGCGCGCCAGATCGGGGTAGGCCTCCCCCATCATCTCGACCACCTTGCCGGTCAGCTCGAACAGGAAGGGCGCCTGCAGCCCCACGTTGAAGCCGTACGTGAGGGCGCGGCGGATGATGCGTCGCAGGATGTACCCGCGCTTTTCGTTGGACGGGATCACGCCGTCCGAGATGAGAAAGGTCATGGCGCGCAGGTGGTCCGCCATCACTTGAAGCGAGACGTCGGTGGCGTGGTTCTGGCCGTAGGAGATTCGCGCCCTGCGCGCGAGCTCCGCGATGAGAGGAGTGAACAGATCGCTCTTGTAGTTGCTGTCGACCCCTTGCAGGATGGCGGCGATCCGCTCGAGCCCCGCCCCCGTGTCGATGCTGGGGGCCGCCAGCGGCCGCATCGTCCCGTCCGGCTGTCGATCGAACTGCATGAAGACGAGGTTCCAGAACTCCAGGTACCGGTCGCAGCCGCATGCGATGTCGCACTCCGGCCTGCCGCAGCCCACGGTCCCCCCCTGGTCGAAGTAGATCTCGGAGCAGGGGCCGCAAGGCCCCGTGTCCGCCATCGCCCAGAAATTGTCCTTCTCCCCCATACGGATGATCCGATCGGCGCCGAGACCGGCGACGTGCCTCCAGAGCGAGGCGGCCTCATCGTCCTCGCGGAAGACCGTGACCCAGAGACGATCCACCGGCATCCCCAGATCGCGCGTGACCAGCTCCCACGCGAACGCGATGGCGTCCTTCTTGAAGTAGTCGCCGAAGGAGAAGTTGCCGAGCATCTCGAAGAACGTGTGGTGCCGGGCCGTCCGGCCCACCTGGTCGAAGTCGTTGTGCTTGCCCGAGACGCGGAGGCACTTCTGCGCCGTCGTCGCGCGCCGGTAGGAGCGGGTCTCCCGGCCGACGAAAACTTCCTTGAACTGGTTCATACCCGCGTTGGTGAACAGAAGCGTCGCGTCGCCGGCCGGAATCAGCGAGGAGCTCTTCACCCTGGCGTGGCCGCGTCCCTCGAAGTAGGCGAGGAAGCGTTCCCGAAGCTCATTGCCCGTCATCGACGCCGCCTTCCTCCCTTTCGTGCCAATCCTCCTCGATGTCCCGGGAGGCCGCGGCCTCCCCGGCGGCCAGCGCCCGCATCACGCGGTCCGGCCTGAACCCGCGTCGCATCAGACGCGCCGCGATCCTCCGCCGGGCCGCGTCATCGAGCGGACCACGTGTTCCCTTCATGGCCTTCGCCAGCGCGACGTCGAGGGCGGCCGCCTCCTCCCGCTCGCCGAAGGAGCGGGCAAGCACTTCGTCCAGGATCGACCGCGTGACCCCCCGGCGCAGGAGGTCCTGCTCGAGGCGGCGCCGTCCACTGGGTCTCGAGGAGGCCGTCGATGCCACGTAGCGCTCCACGTAGCCCCGATCGTCCAGGTACCCCTGTCCCGTCAGACGCGCGATGACCGACGTGATCGCCGAGGCACCGCACCCCCTCGAGCGAAGGAGTTTGCGCACCTCGGCGATGGTCCGCGCCCGGTGCGCAAGGTACCGCACGGCGGTCTCGTATGGATCGGCGGCCGGGGGGCCCGGCACGGCGCTCGCCCTTCCGCGGCGCGCCGGCGCGCGCCCTGCCGGACCGCGCCCGAGAACGCCGCCGGTTCGCGGCATTCAGCGCGCCAGCGCGAACGGCGAACCGGGATCCTCGGGGCCGAACTCGTCGTCCGTCTGCAGGGTCGACTCCATCTCCGCGGAGGCGGCGTCGGCGGTTGAGTGAATCCCCTGAATTTTGAGCTTGAACTCGTCCGGGTTGGTGGCGCGGCGCAGCGCCTCGTCCAGCGAGATGAGGTCCTTCGTGTAGAGCTGGTAGATCGACTGGTCGAAGGTCTGCATCCCGTACTGGGAGGTGCCGGCGGCGATCGCCTCGCGGATCAGCTTGGTCTTTTCCTTGTTCTCGATGCAATCGCGGATGTAACCGGTGGTCCTCAGCACTTCGATGGCCGGCACGCGCCCGTTGCCGTCCATCTTGGGCAGCAGCCGCATCGAGATGACCGACTTGAGGATCCCCGCGAGCTGAAGGCGGATCTGCTTCTGCTGGTGCGGCGGGAAGACGGAGATGATCCGGTTGATCGTTTCGGTGGCGTCGAGCGTGTGCAGCGTGGACAACACGAGGTGACCCGTCTCGGCCGCGGTGATGGCGGTCTCGATCGTCTCGTAGTCGCGCATCTCGCCCACCAGGATGACATCAGGGTCCTGGCGCAGCGCCGACCTGAGCGCCTGGGAGAAGGCCTTGGTGTCCACCTCGACCTCTCGCTGGTTAATGAGGCTCTTCTTGTCACGGTGGAGAAACTCGATCGGATCCTCGATCGTCATGATGTGCTCGGTGCGCGTGGAGTTGATGTAGTCGATCATGGCGGCCAGGGTGGTCGACTTGCCCGAGCCGGTCGTCCCGGTGCACAGGATCATCCCCCTGCGCTCCTCCGCAATCGTCTTCAGGATGGGCGGCAGCAGCAGCTCCTGGAAGCTGCGGATCTTCACCGGGATGACGCGCAGAACGAGCCCCACCGTCCCCCGCTGCTGGAAGATGTTGCAGCGGAAGCGGCCCAGCCCGGGGACCGAGTATGCGATGTCTATTTCATAGTTGTCCTTGAACTTCTGTTTCTGCCGGCCGCTCATGATGCTGAAGGCCATCGCGATGGTGTCTTCCTGCATCAGACGTTTGAGCTCGCTGAGCGGCTGGAGATCTCCGTGGACTCGGATGACAGGATGGCTGCCGACCTTCAGGTGCAGATCGGAGGCGCCGCGTTCCGTGGCGATCTTGAGCAGGTCATTGATGTGCATGTCATCCTCCTGAACCTGCGGCCTGGTCGAGATCGGAACCTGGTTGGAGAACGCGCTCCACGGGCGGAATCCGCGCTTCCGGCGGGCGAAAGTGCCGCAAGGACAGGGGCAAAATCTATCATCCGATCCCCATGAAGTCAAAGAATGGCGCGATTTTAGGCCCCAATTGTGAATTCAGGCGCCCGGAGCGGACTCTCGATGCGGAGCCGAGCAACCCGACAATCAGCCCAGGTCCTGACGGCGGCGCTCAGCTCAGGGGGATCTGCGGGCCGCCGGCGCGCCCCAGATCGCCCGCCAGAAACAGGATGATCGCGACCCCGATGATGCCCGCGGTCTCCGTCCGCATGATGCGGGGCCCCAGCGCCAGAGGCACGAAACCACGATCACGGCCCAGGGCCGTCTCCGATTCGCTCCATCCCCCCTCGGGCCCCACGGCCACGAGCGCCGAGCGGATCGCCGCGCCGAGGGTGATGCCGGCATGCCCGGCGACCGCGTCCGCCTCCGGGTCGAAGATCAGGCGGGCCTGGGTCCCGCTCTCGCTCAGGCCGTCAACGAATTGCGGCCATCCGACCGGCTCCGCGATCTCGGGGATACGCAGGCGCCCGCTCTGGCGCGCCGCTTCGCACGCCACGCGCCTCCAGCGCTCCAGCCGAGTCCAGCGGCCTTCGCGGCCCGGACGCGGCACCGTGTGGGCCGAGATGATCGGCACGATGGCGCCGACGCCAATCTCGGTGGTCTTCTGGATGACCAGATCCATCCGATCATGGTGGGGGATCCCCTGCGCGAGCACCACCTGAAAGGACGGCTCCACCGCCCGCTCGTCCGGGCCGGTGAGCCTCACGCGGGTCTCACGTGCCGCGATGGATTCGATGGTACCCCTGAAACCGCGCCCCGCCCCGTCGAACACCGAAACCGCGTCCCCGTGCCGGAGCCTCAACACGCGGCTCAGGTGATGATGCTCCTCATCGCGCACGACGGCGACCATCTCGCCCGACGTCTCCAGCGCCTCAGGCGACACGAGAAATCGACACTCGATCACGGTATCGCCCTTCTCATCGCCACCGCGACCCAAGCCGCCTCCACAAGGCGCGCGGCGACCGTGAACCCGAGGCAGGACGCGCTTCTCGTCACGTCATCCTGCTCCTCGGCCATGATTCCCGAGAGGATCATCTCCCGGGACGCCAGTGGGGCAAGCTCCCCCATCAGCCTCACCAACGTGACGCCATTGAGGTTGGCCACCACTCGTTCGAAGGAGCGCCCCGCCCGGAGCATCTGGATCCCGCCCGCCGCGAGAAGGACTCCGGCCACGCCGTTGGCGGCGGCGTTGCACGCTGCCACCCCGACCGCGACCGGGTCGATGTCAAGCGCGACGACCGGATCCGCGCCCAGCATCCTGGCGGCGATCGCGAGGATCCCCGAACCGGTGCCCACGTCGAGGAGCCCTTGGCCAGGGGTGATCCGCTCCTCGATCAGCTCGAGGCACATCCGTGTGGTGGGATGCTCTCCGGTGCCGAAGGCCCGCCCGGGCGTGAGACGGATGACGCGCCGGCCCGTCGTCCCGGTGGCATCGGCGGGGCCGGGGACCACGAGGAAGCTCTTTCCGACCGGCAGGGGGGTGAGCCCCTCCAGCCAGCGTTCGTGCCAGAATCCATCGGGGACCTCGATCGATTGGATCAACCGCAAGGGATCGGCGGCGGCGCCGAGGGCCTGGCGCAGGCGGAGGAGAAGTGCCGCCTCATCGAGCGGCTCCATGAACCAGGCGTGCAGGCGCCCCTCCGCAGCCTCCACCCCGAGGGTGCCCTGTTCGTGCAGGCAGACCAGGAGGTCTTCCGCGGACGTATCGGGGATCGTGAACGTGAGCCGGCGCCAGGAAAGCATGCCCCGATCCTACCGGATCAGGTCGAGAGATTTCCGGTCCTCGTCCGACAGGTGGTCGTCTTCCGTCTCGGCCAGCTTCTCGAAGAGCCTGCGCTCTTCGCGCGAGAGGCGGGCCGGTGTCCGCACCGCCACCTCGACTCTCAGGTCGCCGCGTCCATAGCCGTTGAGTTGCTGGATTCCCTTGCCTTTCACGCGGATCGTGGACCCGCTCTGGGCTCCCGCCGGTATCTTGATCTTCTCGGTGCCGTGCGGTGTCTTGATCCGAAGCTCCATGCCCAGCGCCGCCTGCGAGAAGGTAACGGGGATGATGCAGACCAGGTCGTGGTCATCGCGACTGAAGACGGGATGCTCGCGCACCCCGAGGTAGACGTAGAGGTCACCGGCTCCTCCCACGGCCACGTCTCCTTCCCCGGTCACGCGCATGCGCGTGCCGCTCTCCACGCCGGGAGGGATGCGCAGGTTGAGCATCTTTTCCTTCTGAACGTGTCCGGCTCCCCGGCATTCGGGGCAAACCTTGCGGATGACGCGCCCCTGCCCCTGGCATTGAGCGCAGGTCCTCGCGATGGTGAAGAACCCCTTCGAGAATCGCTGCTGGCCGGAGCCGTCGCAGCCCGGACAGCTCACCACGTCGGCGGCCGAAGCGGCCCCCCCGCCCTCGCACGCGGCGCATACCTCGGTGCGAGGCACCCTGATCTGCATTTGAGTCCCGAGCACCGCTTCCTCGAAATCGATCTCGAGGTCGAACCGAAGGTCGGCGCCGCGGCGGGTGGCACGTCTCCCGCCGGACCGGCGCGGATCGAAGCCGAACAGATTCCCGAAGAGGCCACCGAAGAGATCCTCGAACTCGACGAAGGTCCCCGGGTCGAACCCCGTCATGCCGCCGGCAAGCCCTTCATGACCGTAACGGTCGTAGCGCGTACGCTTGTCCGGATCCGCGAGGACGGCATAGGCCTCGGCGGCCTCCTTGAAGCGGACCTCGGCCTGGCGGTCACCGGCATTGCGATCCGGATGATGCTGGAGGGCGGCCTTGCGGTAGGCGCTCTTTATCTGATCGAGGGTCGCGTCGCGGGGAACGCCGAGCACCTCGTAGTAGTCCTTCTTGTCCGCCGCGGAGGCCATCGATTCAGGTGTCTTCCTCGGCCTTCTGGGCGTCGGCTTCCTTGGCCTTGAAAGCCGAGGGGTTGTAAAGGATGACGTCGGTGAGGATCTTGGACGCCTGTCCCAGCTTGTCCAGGCAATCGGTCGATTCCTCGAGGCTGTTGCCCTGGATCGCCCGGCGCGCGTCCACGAGAGTGTCGTGGACCTCCTGCCGGTGCTCCTCGTCGAGGAGGCTCCCGAACTCGGCGAACGATTTCTCGTTGGAGTCCAGAAGGCTCTCGAGGCGCGACTGGATCCGCGTGAGCTCGGCCTTGACCCTGTCCTCCTCGGCGTGACGGCGGGCGTCCTCTATGATGTCGTTGATCTCCCGCTCGGTCAGACCGCCCGAGGGCGTGACGGCGATCCGCTGTTCGCGACCCGTGCCCTGGTCGCGCGCGCTGACGTGGACAATCCCGTTGGAGTCGATGTCGAATGTGACGTCGATCTGCGGGACCCCCTTCGGTGAAGGCGCGATGCCCACCAGCTCGAAACGACCGAGGGACTTGTTGTGCGCCGCGATCTCGCGTTCGCCCTGCAGCACGTGAACCTCGACCTTGGACTGGTTGTCCGTCACCGTGGTGAAAATGCGGGACTTCTTGGTGGGGATCGTCGAATTGCGATCGATCAGCTTCGTGAACATCCCCCCGCGCGTCTCGATCCCGATCGACAGCGGCGTGACGTCAAGCAGAACCATGTCCTTGACTTCGCCCCGCAGGATCCCCGCCTGGATCGCCGCGCCGATGCCGACGACCTCATCCGGGCTCTTGTCGCGGTTCGGCTCCCGCCCGAAGATCTCGCGCACGAGGTCGACGACGCGGGGCGTGCGCGTCTGTCCGCCCACGAGAAGCACCTGATCGATCTGCTCGGGCTTGAGCCCCGCCCCGCGCAGGGCGTCCTCGCACGGCTTGCGTGTCCGCTCGATGAGATCCTGTACGAGCTCCTCGAATGCCTGGCGTGTCAGGCGAACGTTGAGGTGCTTGGGCCCCGAGTCATCGGCCGAGATGAACGGCAGGTTGAGATCGGTCGCATCGCTGACCGACAAGTCGCACTTAGCCTTCTCGGCCGATTCCTTGAGCCTCTGCAGGGCCAGCTTGTCTTGTCGCAGATCGATCCCGTTGGTCCGCTGGAACTCCGCGACCAGCCAGTCGATGATCCGCTGGTCGAAGTCCTCCCCGCCCAGGAACGTGTCACCGGAGGTCGCCTTCACCTCGAATACGCCGTCCCCGATCTGCAGGATCGTGATGTCGAAGGTTCCGCCGCCGAGATCGTAGACGGCGATCTTCCTCTCGCGGGTCTCGTCGAAGCCATAGGCGAGGCTGGCGGCGGTCGGCTCGTTGATGATGCGGGAGACCTTCAGACCGGCGATGCGGCCCGCGTCCTTCGTGGCCTGCCTCTGCGAGTCGTCGAAGTACGCCGGCACGGTGATGATCGCCTCGTCCACTTCGCTGCCGAGGAAATCCTCCGCGAGCTCCTTGAGCCGTGCCAGGATGAGCCCCGATATCTCCGCCGCGCTGTACTCGCGGTCGCGCACTCGGATGCGGACGTCGCCGTTGGAGGCCTCGGTGATCTCGTACGGCAGCAGCTCGTGCGCCTTCTGCACCTCCGGTGAGTTAAACTTTCGGCCGATGAGACGCTTGACGGCGTAGACAGTGCTGGTGGGATTGGTGAGAGCCTGCCGCTTGGCGATCTGACCGACCAGACGGTCCCCCTTCTCGGTGAAGCCGACGATGGACGGGATCGTCCGCGCTCCTTCCTTGCTCGGGATCACCTGCGGCTGGCCGCCCTCGATGAATGCGACGCAGCAGTTGGTGGTTCCGAGGTCGATTCCGATCACACGGCCCATCGAGAACCCTCCCGGGTGACGCCGTTGGGTTACCGAACTGGTCTCATCACTCTCCGGATCACGACGGCCCGGCCGCCTCGTCCCGGTCCGTCGCCTCCTCGCCGGTGGCGCCCATCGGCGCCGCCGACACCTTCACCAGCGATGGCCTCAGGACGCGTCCCCTGAACTTGTATCCCTTCTGCACTTCCTCCAGGACGCGGTTCGGCTCGAATCGATCGGTCCGCTCGCTGAGCACCGCCTCGTGATACAGCGGATCGAAAAGCGCCCCGATCGCGTCGATCGGCTCCAGCCCCGCGCGCATGAGGCACTCCATGAGCTGGCGGTGGATCAGCGCGACCCCTTCGCTGAACGGATCCTGCGCCAGGGCCCCGGCGAGAGCCCGCTCGAGGTTGTCCGCCACCGGCAGCAGGTCCCTCACGAGCGCCGCGCCGGCGCGCGCGGTCTCCTCCTCGCGCTCGCGCTCGACCCTCTTGCGCAGATTCTCGAAATCGGCGCGGGCCCGAACCCAGAGATCGTGGTATTTCTCCTTCTCCGCGACGGCCGCGCGCAGAGCCTCCGCGGTCGCAGCCGGAGCGAGTCGCCCGCCCTGGCCGGTCCCGTCCATCGGCTCTCCCGTGGACGGGTCGAGCAGGACCACGTCCCCCTGGTCCGAGGCTCCGCCGCGGCCGGGAGGATCCGAGGGATCGGGCTCGTCTCCCAGGATCTGCGCCAGATCGATCTTCTCGGGTTTCCTGTCGGTGTCGGCCATCGAGAGCCTTTCCATTCCGGGATCAGCCCTGGTAGCGGGTCAGGGCGGTCGAGAAGAGCCTCGCGACGGAATCCACCAGGGCGATCGCCCGGGCGTACTCCATCCTCGTGGGACCGATGATCCCGAGGGCGCCCAGCGTCTGGCCGGGCACGCCGTAGCTCGACGCGATGAGCGCGCAGTCGCTCATCTCGGGACTCGGGTTCTCCGATCCGATGACGACGCGCACGACCCCCTCGGGCTGCTCCTCGAGACAGTTGTTGAGGACCCTCAGCAGCTCGTGCTTCTCCTCGAACGTCCGGAAGAGGGCCTTGAGCCTCTCGATGCTGGAGAACTCGGGCTCGGAGAGCAGATTCGCCGTGCCGTCCACGAAGATCTCCCCCGCCGCTCCCGTACGCGGGTCGATCTCGAGACCGGCCTTGCCGAGATTGAGCGCGTCGCGCAGCAGCGTGTCGTAGAGGGCCTTCTCCTGGCCCATGAGCTCGAGGATCCGATCCCGGATCTCCGGCAGCGTGTGACCCTTGAACTCGTCCGTCAGGTAGCGTCCGATCTTGTCCAGGTCCTCCTGAACGTGATCCTTCTCGATCTCCACGACCTTGTTGTGGATCATGCCGGAGGCGGAGACGAGGATCACGAGGACGCGATGGGGCCCGAGCCGCACGAGCTCGACGTCACGGAGCCGCACTCTGGACAGACGAGGGGTCACGACCACGCCGAGCTGCTTCGAAAGCCTGGACAGGAGCTTGGAAACGTTGCCGAAGAGCTCGCCGATCTCGGCCTGGTTCGCGCTCAGATACGACTCGATCAGCCTCTCATCCACCGCCGGCAGCCGGTGGTTCTTGACGAGCATGTCCACGTACGCCCGGTACCCCGTGTCCGTGGGAACCCGTCCTGCCGACGTGTGCGGATGGGCCAGCAGGCGCTTCTCCTCGAGATCCGCCATCACGTTGCGGATGGTGGCCGGCGAGAGCCCCTCGCGGTTGTGGCGGGAGACGACCCGCGAACCCACCGGCTCGCCGGTCTCGATGTAGGACTCCACGACCGCCTCGAGGATCTCCTGGTCTCTGCGATCGAGCGGTATCTCTTTCATTCACCCTCACTTGCCATTCGACGGCCTGCCGTGCAACTGACACGCGAATATAATGGCGCCCCACCGGGGGTGTCAAGGAAACCCAAGGCCCGCGAAGACTTACGTCCGCTCCTCGTGTGATGAGTCTGAAGTCCTGAGACGAAAGATGCACTCAGCTGGTGGAGGTGACGCTCCCTCGGGGAGGGGGTTGCGCGTCGCTCCTGGCGACGCGCCCCCC
>DASXTC010000008.1:0-120818 GCA_036505635.1 Candidatus Polarisedimenticolia bacterium | reverse complement strand
GGCCCGGAGAGGGTCTTGGGGGACATCTCGCGCGTGACCAGCTTCTTGAGCGAGACCATGAGCAGGCCCGCCTGTTCCCAGTTGTCGTGCAGCGAGCGAGTCACTGCCTCAACCGGCGGGTACTGCACGAGCCCCTCGGGGAAGCCGAGCTGGATGCCGAGCTCTCCCTTGCCCTCCACCAGCGCCGGCGTCACCGTCAGGTCGACCGGGACGCCTCCGCGTTTCACCTTGAAGGCGAGCGGCTGCCCCGCGCCTGACGCGACCAGGTTTACGAATGCCTTCTGCTCGGCGTCGAGGAACAGCTCGCGGCCCGCGACGCTGATGATCTCGTCGCCGGCACGCAACCCGCCATTCTCGGCCGCGCTGCCGGGCGTTACTGCGGCGACCGCGTAGTGGCTCAGCGGCGCGATCCCGATGAAGCCGATCCGGTCGGCGGCCGTGGCGCGCACGTTGACCGGGACGGGGATGACCTGCCCTTCGCGCCGGACCTTGAATTCGAGCTCCTTGTTCGGATTGAGCGCCACCTGGATGTGCATCTCCTTCCAGGTATGGACCGGCCGGTCTCCTACCGCGAGGATCTCGTCGCGGACGCGAAGGCCGGCCTCGGCCGCGGCGGCGTTGGGGTCCAGATATCCGATGACGGGCGGCTGCGTCACGTAGAGGGGCGCTGTCACTCCGTACATGTAGACCCCGGCCGTCAGGACGATCGCCAGGACGATGTTGAGCGTGGCCCCCATCACCAGGACGACGAAGCGCTCGAGCTTCGACCGCGAGAGGAACTCCTCCTTGCTGCCGCGCAGTGCCTCGTCGGGATTCTCACCGAGCATCTTGACATAGCCGCCCAATGGAATCGCCGAGACCCGGTATTCGGTGCCGCCCCTGTGGAAACCGGTCAGACGCGGGCCGAACCCGAGCGAGAAAACCTCCACGCGGATGCCGAGAGCCTTGGCTACGAGGTAGTGTCCCGCCTCGTGGATGAAGACGAGGACTCCCAGAAGGATCGAGCCCCCCAGAAGAATGACGGCCAGCCCCGAGATGGTCGACGGATCGGGCATCAGGAAAGCCCTGTTGTACGGGATGGCGCGGCGGCGGCGCGCGGCGCGACCACCTCGTCGGCAGCCCCACGCGCCCAGGCATCGGCCTTCAAGATGACCTCCAGCGAGGATGCCGGCGCCGGCCGGTGGGCGTCCATGACCGACGTGATGATCCTCGGGATGTCGCCAAACCGGATTCGGCGTTCCAGAAAGGCCTCCACCGCGATCTCGTTTGCCGCGTTGAGGACCGCGGGCATCGTGCCGCCCGCTTCCAGCGCCCTCCAACCGAGCGGAAGGCATGGGAACCGGCGCGTATCCGGCGTGAAGAAGCTCATGGACTTGAGCGCCGCCAGATCGACCGGCTCCAGGGGCGTCGCGCACCGCTCGGGCCATGTCAGGGCGTACTGGATGGGATGCCTCATGTCGGTGGCCCCGAGCTGGCAGATGAACGATCCATCCACGAACTCCACCAGCGAATGAATCGTCGACTGCGGATGCACGATGACCGTGATCCTCTCTCCGGGGATATCATAGAGCCACCGCGCCTCGATCACCTCCAGAGCCTTGTTCATGAGAGTGGCCGAGTCGATGCTTATCTTCCGGCCCATCACCCAGGTCGGGTGCGCGAGCGCCTCCTCGGGGGTCACCTCCAGGAGGTCCGCGTCGGGCCTGAGGAAGAACGGGCCGCCCGAGGCCGTGAGCACCAGCCGCCGGACCTCCTCGACGCGCTCCCCCCTCAGGCACTGGTGCAGGGCGTTGTGCTCGCTGTCCACCGGAAGGAGCCTCGCGCCGCTCCGGCGCGCGGCGGAGATCATGAGGTCGCCGGCCATCACGAGCGCCTCCTTGTTGGCCAGCGCCACCGTCCTGCCGATCTCCACGGCCGCGAAGGTCGGCTCCAGGCCCGCGGCCCCCACGATCGCGGCGAGCACGAGATCGGCTCCCGGCATCGTGGCCACGTCGCGGAGGCCCGCGGGCCCGCTCACGATCCGCGTCGGCAGATCTCCGATCGCCGCGCGGACCTGCCCCGCCAGCTCCTCCGACCCGGCGCAGGCCAGCCGCGGCCTGAACCGGCGCACTTGATCGACGAGGACCTCGATCTTCCGGTTTCCCGCGAGCGCGAGCACCTCGAAGCGCGGCCCCGATCCCATCCCATTGAGCCGCTCGATGAGGTCGAGGGCGCTCGTCCCGATCGAGCCGGTCGAGCCCAGAATCGCGATACCCTTCGCCATCCGCTCCCCTGGCCGTCAGGCCATGCAGTACTTCTGATAATAGAAGAGCACCGGCGCCGCGAAGAGCAGGCTGTCCGCCCTGTCGAGCATCCCGCCGTGCCCTGGGAATAACCACCCGCTGTCCTTGACCGCCGCGGACCTCTTGAGCAGCGACTCGGCCAGGTCCCCGGCCATTCCCGACAGGCCGAGCAGCAGCCCCAGGGACAGCGCGTCCTCCATCGAGAGCTTGCGGAAGAACCAGGCCTTGGCCGCGAACGAAGCGGCCACCGCGATCACGAGCGCGCCGATCGCCCCCTCCACCGTCTTGCCGGGGCTGACGTGGGGCATCAGCTTGTGGCGCCCCCAGAGCGACCCGACGGCGTAGGCGCCGGCATCGGACAGCCAGACGACCCAGAAGAGCAGAACCGTCAGGTCGCGTCCCCTCTCGGAGCCGTCGCTGAGCAGGCCAATCGAATAGCCCATCAGCAGGCCCACGAAGAGGATGGCGAAAAAGGTCGCGGCTATCCCTCCCAGAGCCCCTTCGAGGCGCTCCCCACCCTCGCGACCGCGCACGAGGGAGGCGAGCGGCACCAGAAGCGCGGCAGCGCACAGTATGTCGGTCGTGCCCACCCTGCCATCGAAGAACGTGTAGGCCGCCGCCACTCCCAGCGCGGCTCCCAGGACCTTGTGCGGCTTCAACCCCTTCCTCTCTGCGATGGCGTAGAACTCGTAGCTGCCGAGCACGACCGAGACGGCCACCACGACGAGAAACCCGACCGGGGGAAGGTACTTGATGATCATGAAGAGGATTGGGAGCCCGACGAGCGAGGTCGCGATCCTCTTCACACCACCCGCCTCACGCCGGGCGCCTCGGGGCTTCCGCTCACGCCGCCGTAACGCCGGTCCCGTTTCTGATAATCGCGGATGGCGCTCAACAGCTCCTTCTTGCGGAAATCGGGCCAGTGGGTTGGGGTCACCCAGATCTCGGCATAGGCGATCTGCCAGAGCAGGAAATTGCTGATCCTGAGCTCTCCGCTCGTCCGGATGAGGAGGTCGGGATCGGGCTGGCCGGCGGTGTAGAGGTACTTCGCGAAGGTCTGCTCGTCGATCCGGTCGGCCCCATCGGTGCCGATCTCGGCGAACAGCCCGCGGCAGGCGTCCACGATCTCGGCCCTCCCTCCATAGGACAGGGCGATGTTGAAAACCATTCCCCGCAGATCCTTCGTCGCCTCCATCCCCCTTCGCAGCTCGCGTTGCACCGACTGCTCGAGCTCCTCCATCCGGCCGATCACGTTGAATCGTATGTCGTTGCTAATAAGCGTGTTGAGCTCACGGTTCAAGTATTCCTTGAGGAGTGCCATCAGGACGTTGATCTCGGTCTTGGGTCTCTTCCAGTTCTCCTTGGAGAATGCGTAGAGGGTGAGGACCTGGAGCCCGAGGCGCGCCGAGGCCTCCACGATGTCACGCACGGCATCGATGCCCGCCCTGTGGCCGGCCACGCGCGGCAGCCGTCGCGACTGCGCCCATCGTCCATTGCCATCCATGATGATGGCGACATGGGCCGGCAGCCGCAGGAAGTCGATCTCCGCCGCTATCGACTCTTCTTCTGAGTCCGGCGCGATGTAGCCTTCCAGGTCGGGGGTCCTTCTAGGCATCTGGCTCCCGGGACAGGGCGAACACGTGGAGCGAAATCGTATCACCCGGATCCATGGGGCGCAAGCCGATCGTAGAGCACCTCGAGGAGACAGAGCCCGCGGGCAGGGGCCGTGGGGCCGGCGAGCCGGCGATCGCGCCCCCTGAGGATCGAGACGATCTCGTGGGCCCCGATGCGCCCGCGCCCCACCTCGATCAGCGTGCCTGCGATGTTGCGGACCATGTGCTGCAGGAACGAGGTGGCTTCAACCGTGTAGACGAGAAGATCCTCCCGCTCGCCGCTGCGCTCCACGGTCGATCGGCGGATCTCCTTGACCGGCGAATCCGACACATCGCCGGCGGCGCGAAAAGATGAGAAGTCATGCAGGCCGACGAGCGCCCCGGCCGCCTCGCTCATGGCATCGACGTCCAGGCGGGCGCGGTAGTGGGCGGCGAACTCGCGATAAAACGGCGAGAGCGGCTCCCCCTCGATGATCTGGTACCTGTAGATCCGTCCCCTGGCCGAGTGGCGCGCGTGGAATGTGTCGGGGACCTCCACGACGCTGCGCACGGCAATGTCGGCCGGAAGGATCGCGTTGAGAGAGCGCTCGAGGCGACTCGTCTGGACCTGACTCTCAGTCACGACGCTCGCGACCTGACCGCGGGCGTGGACCCCCGCGTCGGTGCGAGCCGCCCCTCTCGCCAGGACCGGCGCGCGCAGGGCGATCCCCAGCGCCTCCTGTACGGCGCCCTGTATGGTGGGCACCGCCGGCTGGACCTGCCATCCATGATAGGCGGTTCCCACGTACTCGATGACCAGCTTTAGGTTCGGCATCGGCTCCGTTCACCAGCGTGTCGGGGCGCGTGATTCTTTCACCCAAAACATTGAATATCAAGGGGTTGAGTATTGACCGCGCGACCCGTGCTCCGCTAGCATGGCGGGCGGTTGTAAACCGGAGCATCTTGTCGGGGTCTAAGTTCAGTGATCATGCCGGCGGACGAACGTGAGATTCTCGATCGGGTTCGGGCCGGGGAGATAGACGCCGTCCAGGAGTTGTTCGAGGAGCATCAGGCCAGAATCTATCGCATTTGTCTTCTCCACACCGACAGCACGGACGATGCAAAGGATGTCCTGCAGGAGACCTTCCTGCGGGCCTACCGGTCGGTGAGGCGGTTCAGGGGCGAATCGTCATTCACGACATGGCTTACGCGAATCGCAATCAATATCTGCCTCAATCTGAGGCGCGATCGCCATGTGTCCGAGCCTCTCGAGCCGGAGCGGCTCGAGATGGTGCAACAGGGCCTCCCCGAGTCGAGCCAGGGAGACCCCGAGCAGGCTCTCGGGATACGAGAGCTGCGCGAGAGGATCCTGGCCCTCGTGGAGAAGCTGCCGCCGCGCGAGCGGATGGCGTTCGTTCTGAAGCACTTCGATCACCTGAAAATCCGCGAGATCAGCGTCGTGATGAGCATCAGCGAAGGTACGGTAAAATCGTTCCTGCATCGCGCCGTCGTCACCCTGCGGGACGGCCTGAGCAAAGATAAGGTGGTGTGATGAACCCGACGTCCCAGACACAATCATCCGGCGGTTGCCCCGCCATGGGGGAGGATCTCGTTCTCCACCTCTATGGAGATGCCGCCGGAGAGCACCGCGATCGAATCGAAGACCACATTAAGTCGTGCGCCGGATGCCGCCGCGAGTTCGAGACGCTGCGCGACACCCTGCGGGCCATCGATCGCGCGGATCTGGGTGGCATGGCCGCCGACCTGGATCGCCTGCACGCGCCGGCCGTCCGGGAGGAGCTCGGAATCCGCCTGACGCGCGCTGCCGCTGCGTGGGAGCCTGAGCGTCCCGCGCTCGGCTGGTGGATGAAGGCGGCCGCCGCGATCGCCATCGCGGGCGCATCGTTTCTCGCGGGAACCCGGTTCCCCTCGCTGGTCCGGCGTGACGCCCCAGGTCCGGTCCGGCCCGCGCAGGGCCAGCCGGAGTCGGCCCCTCTCGACGCCGAGTCGCAGGTGCGGGCTTTCTCCGAGCGGACCGGCGGCTACCTCAACCGCAGCCGGCTCGTCCTGCTGGAGATCGCCAACGCCGAGACGGCTTCTCAATCCGGGATGCTCCAGGAGATCACGCGCAAGCTGCTGCGGGAGAGCCGTGAAGCGCACCAGGTTGCCGACCAGATGGCGGACCCGCGGTTCGAGGAGATCGTGGCCCGCCTCGAAGGGATCCTGCGCGAGGCCTCCCGTCTGTCCGACTGGGGGGACGCCCCCGCCGTCCAGCGCATCCGGGGCCGGCTCAATGACAGCGGAGTGCTCGAGGAGCTCGAGCTTCTCATCCCCGTCCCCGCGCGGGTGACCGAAAGGCGGTCCTGAGGATGAGTCGCGTGCTGAAGGGTATCCCGGGGCTGCTGGTTGTCTTCCTCCTCGCCACAGGCGTGGTCCGGCCGGCGCCGGCCGCCGAGGAGCAGGCTCTCTACGAGAAAGGCCGCAACGCGATCTTCGAAGAGAGGTGGCCGGAGGCGAAGAGGTTGTTCGAGGACCTCAAGCGCCGGTACCCGGAAGGCTCCTTCGCCGACGACGCCCATTACTGGCTGGGGATGGCGCTCTATGAGCTGGGGGACCCCGAGGGGGCCTACGGCGTGCTCAAGCAGATGAGCACGCTCTATCCCGACAGCCCCTGGAACGACGACTCCCGTGCCCTGATGGTCCGCTGCGCCGAATCGGCGCTTCGCCCCGCGCCGGGCCGCGAGGCGGGAGGAGCGGGTGGCTCCGGTGGGATCTTCGAACGCGCGCAGAAGGAGTACGAGTCGTTCCTGGATCGGGCGACCCGCGACACGAGCACCAAGGTCCAGCTCCTCGCGATCGACACGGTTCTGGGCTCGAACCCCGGCAAGGCCCCTGAGCTTCTGCCGCGGCTGAGCGCCGGCAAGAGCTCCCGGGAAGCGGCGGGACTGGTGCTGGACCGCTTCTTCGACGGCGATGACGTGAAGGTGACCCTGGAGAACCCGTCGCTGGGGCTCCGCGACGGCAACGTGGCCATCATGGTCCGGCAGAGCGATCGGATCTCCTACCTGACGCTGTCGGAAGCCACCGACCTGATCCGTTCGGCGAACCCACCCGCCGGCCGGTTCGACCGCGCCGTCGTCTCGGCTATCCGGGACAAGCTGCTCCAGGCGGAAAGAAACCTGGTCCGGGAGGGGGATCCCGGCACGGTGGAGACCCTGTCGGGCCTCGGGGCGAAGAGCAAATCGGCCATCGTGAGGGTGGTCGACGGCGAGGTACACTATTACCGAAACGGCGACGAGACGGTGCGGATCCTCGTCCTCAGGCGCCAGGCCGGTTTCACCGACGCCAACGTGAAGGTCTTCACGGAGAGCCGTGGCGGCGTCCGCGAGCTGACGATGGGCGAGGTGAGGCGTCTGTCCGCATCAGCGACGGGCGCCGCCGCTGACTCCGGCGCCCTCAGCGACGCCACACTCAGGTACCTGAAGGCGGCCCTGGCGATCATCGAGATCGACCTGACACGCGCCTCCGCCTCCCCTTCGGAGTGACTTAGGCGTATACTTGGAAGCGTGGCCATGGTTTCCGGGGGGGAGTGCATGGCGCCCGCTCTCAGAAGGCTGATCGTCGCCTGCATCGTCGTCTCCTCGTCTGCCTTCCCGTCCCTTCCCTCGATCGGCCGCATCAACTGGCGCACGGCCGGGTCCGGCTGGGCCCAGGGGCCGGTCTGGTACATCATGACGACCACCGAGTACACCGCGTACCGGTGGCTCAAGTCCGAGGGGGACCGTCGAGACTTCATCAGGCGGTTCTGGGAAAAACGCGATCCACTCCCCGCCACGCCAGAGAACGAGCTTGAGCGCGAGTTCTGGCGTCGCGTGGAGGTGGCTGACGGACACTTCGGCCAGGACGTCAAGCCCGGATGGAAGACGGAGCGCGGGAAGGTCTTCATCATGCTCGGCCCGCCCGACAACCTCGAGCAGGACATGGTGCTCGCCGACACCTGGGGCGCGAGCCGGTGGATCTACGACCTGGGCTCCATGCCGTTCCAGCTCAGGCTCGTCCTGCAGGACACCCTCGGAATCCCCACGAGCCGCAGTGTCGTCAAGCTGAAGGTGCGGGCCGAAGGCGAGGGCCCCCGTTCGGTGGCCGGCGCGGTCGCCGTGCGCGACTCCGTGCTCAGGCCGACCGACACACTCCCTCTGGCCGAGACGCTCGTGCGCAGGATTCCCGGCCCGGATGGGTTGAGAAGCCTCGGTCACGTGATGCGTGTCCCGGAGGTCCTGGAGCTCGACCGGTCGCGGGTCAATGTCACTTCCGTGTTCAGCCTTATTCCCGTGCAGGCGCGCATCGACTTCCGGCCGGCCGAGACGGCCACCCAGACCGGCAAGACTTCGGTCGCCGTGACGATTGGCGTGACGCGCTCCTCCCTGCTCGCGGAGGGAGTGACCGCGACCGATCCCGCGGCCGCGATCCTCACCGGCCACCTCACGCCGGTGGAAGGCGAAGGGAGCCCCTGCACGCTTTCCGGGGCGTTCGACGCCTCGGAAGATTCCTCCACGCCGCGGACCGACCCCCTCCTGTTCCAGGCGCTCTGTCTGGTGCCCCCGGGCCGGTACCTGCTGGACGTCGCCTACCAGGACACCGGAAACCGGATCATGGGGGCCGTGCGCGACCTGATCGAGGTGCCGGCCTTCGCCTCCTCGGGGCTGGGAATCAGCAGCCTGGTGCTCGCCACGAGGCTGGACAAGATCGAGGGATCGGCTCCGGATCCGAAGGCCGCCGACTCACCCTTCATGATCCGCAACTACCGCGTGATACCGCGAACGACCCAGGTTTACGCCGGCGACGACGACCTGACGGTGTTTTACGAGGTGCATGGCCCGACAACCGACGCCTCGAGCCGCCCGCACCTGGAGATCACATACCAGTTCTACATACAGGACGCCGGCTCCTGGCTCCCCGTCGGCTCGCTCTTCACGCTGCCGGACGAGGCGGATCTGGACCAGGCATGGTCCGTCCCGCTGGACGGTTGGCCCCCCGGCCGCTACCGTCTCGAGGTGACGGTCACGGACCACGTCGGCGGATCGACCTCCGTGCGCGGCGCCTTTTTCGAGGTTACACCGGGAGTCGATACGCCAGCGATCGCCGCCTCGAACTGAGCGTCGCCTCGATCCCGAGCGGCAGGGTGAGCTTCCCCGGCGTGTGGCCCGCGCGCAGGTTCCAGACAATCGGATAGCGGGTGCGGCCCGCAAGGTCCGTGAGGATCCGCCGCACGTGCAGAGAGGGCTTCCCCGCCGGAGCCGCGCACCCCGTCAGCGAGCCCACCACCATTCCCTGCAGATGCTCGAGCTTCCCGGCGTTGCGAAGCTGCGTGAGCATCCGGTCGATCCGGTAGGGCTCCTCGCCGATCTCCTCCCAGAACAGGATCGCGCCGCGGTAGTCGGGGTCGTGCCGGGTCCCCAGCAATGAAACGAGCAGCGAGAGGCAGCCCCCGAGGACGCGTCCCCTTCCCGTGCCGGGGCGCAGCACGTCGGACGAGCCGAATCGGATGGTGAAGGCCTCGCGCCGTCCGTAGAGCGCCGCCCAGAGACTCTCCTCGTCGAACTCCCGGCGATCGCCCATCTCGCTGACCAGAGGGCCGTACTGTACGAGCCCGGGACTGCGTCGCTGCAGCGCCATGAAGAGCGCCGTCGCGTCGCTGAAACCGAGCAGCAGTCGCGGGCGGCGCACGAGCCCCCGGAGATCGATCCGATCGAGGATCCGCGTGAGCCCGTATCCCCCGCGCGCGAAGAAGATGGCTCGGGCGCGGCGGTCGGCGATCGCCGCGTTGAGATCGCCGGCGCGCACCGCGTCCCGGCCGGCGAAGTAGCCGTCACGCGCCCCCACGTGCGGGCCCGTCAGGACGGGGTGACCGTGGCTCCTCAGGTACGCGATCCCCGCGGCGAGTCGACCGCGCTCCACCACGCCGCTCGGCGCGACCACCGCGATCGGATCGCCGGGTCTCAGGAACGGCGGTTTCACGCGCGCGGATCCGTGGCGGCGGCGAACTCGGACCGAACCTCGGCGAGGAGGTCCGGTCGGGTCATCAGATCGAGGGCGGTCAGCGCGAGCGCTCGGACGGAGATCGCCAGCACCTCCTCACCGCGCGGGCCGACCGTCGCGTGGGCGAACGCCGTGGAGTGGGACGCGATCTCGGGATCGCAGATCGCCACGAAGGGATGCACCGAAGGGACCACGCGACTGACGTTGCCCATGTCGAGCGAACCCTTATTGGGGCGCGGCCCGCTCACCGTCGTGACGCCGGCCTTCTCCAGATGGCCGCGAAACAGGGCCGCCATCGCCCGGTTGGTCAGAAGATCGTCGTACGGCTCGTCCGTGGCGCGCAGCGAGTGGCCGCAGCCCGTGGCCAGGGCGATCCCCTCGACGGCCCGCTCGAACTGGGTCCTCACCTCGTCGCGCCGGCGGGTGTCTGGTGCGCGCAGCGTGAAGTGTCCCACGGCGCGCGCCGGGATGATGTTGGGCCTGACGCCCCCCTCCAGGATCACTCCCGGGATCCTCACGTCACGGCCCAGACGCTTCCGGAGCATGTCGACCGAGACGAAGAGCTGGATCAGCGCGTCGAGCGCGTTGATCCCTTTTTCGGGCCAGGCCACCGCGTGGGCTTCGAGCCCCGTGAAGACCACCTCGAGCGAGATGCAGGCGAGCGAATCGCTCTCGACGCGCCATTCGGAGCCCGGGTGGATCATCAGGGCCGCGTCGATCCCCGCGAAGATCCCCTCCCTCACCATGATGCACTTGCCGCCGACCGTCTCCTCGGCCGGCGTGCCTATGACGAGGATTTCCCCCGCGATCCGGTCCCCCACGCGGGCCAGAGCGAGCCCGGCCCCCAGCCCCGCGGCGGCGATCAGGTTGTGCCCGCACGCGTGGCCGATGCCCGGCAGCGCGTCATACTCGGCGAGGAAGGCCACCCGCGGGCCAGGACGCGCGCAGGGCCGGCTGGCGAGAAAGGAGGTGGGAAGCCCGGCCACCCCCGGCGTCACGAGGAAGCCGGCCTCGCGCAGACGCCGCTGGAGCAACGAGGAGGAGCGCGTCTCCTGCAGGGAGAGCTCCGGATTCCGGTAGAGGTCGCGGCTCAGCTCCGCGAGCTCCTCGCGCAGGGTCTCGGCGGCAGCCGAGACCGCGTCGTGCAGGTCGGTTGTCATGTGGTCATGGCCGGAGGAGAAGGTAAGCCGAATTCTGTCCCCACCGTCTCGCGACGGCGGGTGATGGTCATTCCTCTGGGCCGCCGGTTGCCCGGCGGCTCAAGCGACCTACCCGGGAGCATCAGGGCGGGCCACCCCTTGGCATCTCCCCTATTTGGTCTTGCTCCACGTGGGGTTTACCCTGCCGTCCCTGTCACCAGGGACGCGGTGCGCCCTTACCGCACCTTTTCACCCTTACCGGCCCCGCGCGAACGCGGGACTTAGGCGGTGTGTTTTCTGTGGCACTTTCCTTCACGTCACCGTGACCGGGCGTTACCCGGCACGCTGCCCTGCGGAGTTCGGACTTTCCTCCACGGAGTTTCCTCCGCGGCGACCACCTCTTCTCCTCCGGCCTCGGGCATTGTAGTGCCGCCGAGCGCCAGGGGTCAAAGCACCAGGAGTGTGTCCGAGTAATGGCTCGGGTCCAAGCGACTACTCGGTCACACTCCTAGCGCCGGCCGGGGCGCAGCAGGTTGCCCAGGACCATCCGCGCCATCTCGGGATTGCTGTCGAGGCGGCGAAGACAGTACTGATACCAGTCGGTGCCGTAGGGGATATAAAGCCGGACCTTGGCTCCGCGGGCCATGACCTCGTTGTGGATCTGGCCCCGCGGGACCCCCATTAGCATCTGGACCTCGTAGTCGGCCGGCCCCTTCCCGAGACGGTCCGCGAGCCCGAGGGCCTTGCGGATGAGCGCCTCGTCGTGGGTGGCGATCCCGACGTACTGGCCGTTCGCCCACATCGTCTCGAGCAGCCCGAGGAGCCGCTCCTTCATCTCCGGCTTGGAGGTCAGGGCGATCTCGGGCGGCTCGTTGTAGATGCCGATGCAGAGCCGGACGTTGGGCTTCAGGGGGGCCAGATCCCTGATGTCCCTTTCGGTGCGGTGAAGGCGCGACTGGAGGACCGGGCCGATCCTCGGGTATTTCACGACGAAGCGGCGGTAGATGTTGAGCGTCGAGTCGGTGGTGGTGTGATCCTCCATGTCGAATCGCACGAACTGGCCGTATCCCGCGGCGCGTTCGAGCAGGACCTCGACGTTGCGCGCGCAGAGATCCTCATCGAAGGCCTGCCCGAGGGCGGACAGCTTCACGGAGACGTTGGCGTACGGAATCGCTCGCAGGTCGTCCAGCATGGCGAGGTACTCATCCAGCATCGCGCGGGCCTGGGTGGCGTCGGCGATCTGTTCGCCCAGGAGGTCGATCGTTCCGTGGAGCCCGCGGGTTTCGTGCAGTGCGCGGACCAGATCCACGGCCTGTGCGCGGGTCTCACCGGCGATGTAGGGGCTGGCGAAGAGCCTGACGAGCGAGCGCGGGGCCACCCGCATCAGGCGGGTCCTGAGGCTCTGACGTTGTCCGACCACGTGGTGGGTTCTCCGGAAGGCCCGCTCAAACGGCGGGATACTAACACAGCGAGGTGGGCGTGACTCCGTTCGCGCTGTGTTATAGTAAGGACCCTTTCGCCCGAAGAGTCCATGGCCGACATCACACTCGAGAGATCGCTTCCGCAGAACCTCGACGCCGAGCGCTCGATCCTCGGCGCCATCATCCTCGAAAACCGCGGCCTCAACATGGCGCAGGAGATCCTCCGCCAGGAGGACTTCTACCGCGAGAGCCACCGCAAGATATTCCGGGTGATGGAGACACTGACCGAGCGCTCGGCCGCGATCGATCTGATCACTCTCAAGAACGAGCTGGAGCGCTGCGGAGAGCTCGAATCGGTGGGGGGCGCCGCGTACGTCTCCTCCCTGCTCGACGGTGTCCCCAGGTCGGCCAACGTCGAGCACTACGCGCGGATCATCAAAGAGAAGGCGATCCTGCGCGGGCTCATCGACGCGGGCAACCGGATCGTCAACCAGTGCTACGAGGGCGAGGGGGTCGTCGAGGACCTTCTCGACGAGGCGCAGAAGCAGATCTTCTCGATCGCCGAGGGGAACCTCAGGAACGGCTTCGTGCCGGTGAAGGATGTGGCCGCTCCGACGCTGGCGTACATCGACCGGCTGCACGAGAGAAAGGAGCTGGTCACGGGGGTCCCGACCGGCTTCGAACGGCTCGACGAGCTGACCTCAGGGCTCCAGAACGGCGACATGGTCGTGCTCGCCGCCCGGCCGTCCATGGGAAAGACCGCCCTCGCGCTCAACATCGCCCAGCACGTGGCCACCCGCGCGGGGCGCACCGTGGGGGTCTTCAGCCTCGAGATGTCGCGCGAGCAGCTCTTCCTGAGGATGTTGTGCGCGCAGGCCCGCGTGGACGCCCACCGGCTTCGCACCGGGCGGCTGGGCAAGGACGAGTGGACGCGCCTGACGCTCGCCTTCGGTGAGCTCACCGAGGCCAGGATATTCATCGACGACACGCCGGGGCTGTCGATCTTCGAGATGCGCGCCAAGTCGCGCCGGCTCAAGGCCGAGCGAGGTCTGGACCTGCTGGTCGTGGACTACCTGCAGCTTCTCAGGGGTCGCTCGCGCTACGAGAATCGCACCCAGGAGGTCTCGGACATCTCCCGTTCGCTCAAGGCGCTGGCCAAGGAGCTGCGCGTTCCCGTGCTGGCGCTCTCGCAACTCTCGCGCGCGCCGGAACAGGCCGGGGACCACAAACCGCAGCTCTCGCACCTGCGCGAGTCAGGCGCCATCGAGCAGGATGCCGATGTCGTGATGTTCATCTACCGGGAGGAGGTTTACAAACCCACCGAGGAGAACCAGGGGCTGGCGCGGATCCTGATCGAGAAGCAGCGCAACGGCCCGACCGGGGTCGTGGACCTCGCGTTCATCAAGGAGTTCACGCGGTTCGAGAACCTCGAATGGCGTAACACTTGAGGGAGGTGCCGCGAAGGCCCGCGTGGATCGAGGTGGACCTCGACGCCATCGCCCACAACTACCGGCTCGTGCGCGGCCGCATCGGGCCGGACCGCCGGGTGCTCGCGGTGGTGAAGGCCAACGCGTACGGACACGGCGCCGTCCCGGTGGCCCGGCGCCTGGTGACGGAAGGGGCCGACATGCTCGGCGTCGCCACCGCCGAGGAAGGCCACGAGTTGCGCGAGGCGGGGATCATCGCTCCGGTCCTCGTGATGGGCGCCGCCGGCGCGGCCCAGATCCCGGGCATGCTCGCCGCCGGACTGACAGCCACCGCCTACAGCGCGGCCTCGCTGGATGCGATCCTCGGTGCCGGCGATGCGGGTCATCCGGTCCCCTTCCATCTCAAGCTCGACACGGGCATGGGCCGTCTGGGCCTGGTCGCCGGTGAGCTGCCGGAGGCGCTGGCCCGCCTGAGCGGCCGGCGGGGACGCGCGTCGATGACGGGGATCTTCACGACGCTGTCGAGCTCCGATGACCCGGACGATCCCTTCACCGCCTCTCAGCTTCGCCTCTTCGCCTCGGCCCTGCAGGCGGTCCGCGACGCGGGGTTCTCTCCCGGCTTCGTGCACGTGGCCAACAGCGGCGGCATCATCGATCATCCCCCGTCCTGGCTCGACACGGTGCGACCCGGCATCATGCTCTACGGCGTGCACCCGTCCGGTCGCTCGAGCCGGATGGACCTCAGACCGGCGTTGACCGTCAAGAGCCGCCTCGTGCTTGTGAAGGAGGTGCCGGCCGGGACCCCTATCGGGTACGGACGCGCCTTCGTGACCCGCCGCCCCGGCCGTATCGGCACGATCCCAATCGGGTACGCGGATGGGATCCCCAGGCTGTTCGCGGAGGAAGGGCATGCGCTCGTGAGGGGGCGTGCCGCTCCGTATGCCGGACGGATCTCCATGGACCACTGCATGCTCGACGTGACCGATCTCCCCCAGGCCGCCGAGGGGGACGAGGTCGTGCTGCTGGGGCGGCAGTGCGCGGCGGAGATCACCGCGGACCTGGCGGCCGGGTGGGCCCGGACGATCTCCTACGAGATCCTGGCACGGCTGGGGTCGCGCCTGAGCCGTCTCCCGCGGTCGGGGGCCGAGCCTGAAAATAGCCTTTGACCCCGCGTCCCGCCCCCATTATGTTTATGGCAATTCTCGATGCGCGCCCCGAAGCCGAGGGGCCGCGAGGGAGCCCCGCTCATGGCCCTGATTGTGCTGCGCTGCGTGCTCATCGTCCTGAGTTGCGTCGCCTCGGTCGCCTTCAAGCCCCTCGCGCCCGCCTCTCTCGCGGGCCCGGCCCTCGTGGTCGCCAACCTGCTGCTGGGGCTCGCCTTTGGCGGACTCGGCCTCGCGGTCGAGTGGTACCTGCGGACCGTCCCCTTTCGCGCGCTCGCGGGCGGCATCGCGGGGATGGTTGCCGGCGCAGGGGTCGCGCAGATCCTGATGCGGTCGGTGCCCGCGGGCCTCGTGATGCGTGGGTGGCCGGTCGCGCCCGACCTGATGAGACCGATCGTCTACCTCCTGCTTGCGCTGCTAGGCGTCCTGATCGGCGCGCAGAAGGGAAACAACTTCCGCGCCGACCGTCTGGCCTCTCTGCTGCGTCCGTCGGAGGATCGGAGGAGCTTCAAGGTCCTCGACACGAGCGCGATCATCGACGGGCGAATCGCCGACGTCTGCGAGACGGGATTCCTGGACGGCGCCCTCGTGGTGCCGCAATTCGTCCTGCGCGAGCTGCAGTACGTCGCGGATTCCTCCGACCCTCTCCGGCGCAATCGCGGGCGAAAGGGCCTGGAAATCCTCCAGCGGATCAAGAAGTGCGCGCAAGTCTCCGTCGTGATCTCGGACGTGGACTTCCCCGAGGTGCGCGAGGTGGACGACAAGCTCATCGAGCTGGCCCGACAGCTGGGTGGCAAGATCGTGACCAACGACTTCAACCTCAACAAGGTCGCGCAGCTGCGCGGCGTCGATGTGCTCAACATCAATGACCTGGCCAACTCGCTCAAGCCGGTCGTCCTGCCCGGCGAGACGATGAAGGTCTTCATCCTGAAGGAAGGCAAGGAACCCAACCAGGGTGTCGCCTATCTCGACGACGGCACGATGGTGGTGGTCGACAACGCCCGCAGGCAGCTGGGCAAGAACGTCGAGATCATCGTCACCTCAGTCCTGCAGACCACGGCCGGCAAGATGTTCTTCGGGCGTTTCCCCACGGACCTCGAGAAGGCGCAGGCCCGGCGCCCGGCCCGGGATCGCGACCAGCAGGATGCGAAGGAACCCGTGGCGGCCAACGAGGTCTCCGAGAAGCCCGCCCAAGATGCGGGGGCCTGACCTGCCGCTCCTGCTGTGCGGCCTCATGGCCGCCGGCCTAGGAGTGTGTCCAAGTAATGACTTGGGCCGCGCGCACGGGTCTCGCGAGCCGCAGCCAAGGAGCGAGGAGGAAGTCGACCCCAGTGGTCGTCGACGACGAGCGACGATGGATGCGGCCGCGACCCCCGTGCGCCCGAAGTGTTGCGGCGGCGCGGGGCCGTCTCCTTCCTCAGCGCTCCTCGACGATGTCTCGCATCGACTTCGTCGCGCTTCCTCGGATCCGACCCCGCGGCGCTCGCAACGCGACCCGAGCCATTACTCGGACACACTCCTAGCAACCCCGCCGGCCCCGCCGACCCGGTATGCCGTGCTCCCCTTCGTCTTTTCACCGTCCCACCGGGATCTCCAGTGGCTGACGGAGGCCTTCGCACTCTCGGTGGCCGATCGACTCGAGGTCCTGGGATTCACGGTCGCTTCACGCCGCGAGCGTGTGGAGGTGGCTCAGGGGGCCGGCATCTCGTCCCCCTCGCCGTTGACCCTGGCCAGCCGCCTCAAGCTCGCGCGCTCCGTCCGATCGGAGCGGGCCGTGACGGGGACGCTGGCGTTCGAATCCTCGGAGAAGACCGGCCCGGCCGGGGGGCAGCTCGTCGTGACCGCCGTGGTGATCGACGTTTCCACGGATCGGTTTCTCCACAAGCGAACCCTCCGGGGGACCATGAACAAGCTCTTCTCGATGATGGACGAGGTCGCGCTGGAGGTCGCCTGGCAGGATCCGATCCCGCCAGGCCCCGAGGCCAGGGTCGCCGTCAGGAAGATTCACGATCCACCGTTACCCGCGTTCGAGACGGTGATGCGGGCCATCGTGGAGTCCGACCCGGATCGCCAGGCGAGGCTGATCGAGGCCGCCCTGCCCGTCGCCAAGGATGAGCCCCTGCTGCAGCGCCGTCTGGGGGACTGCCTGATAGAGACCGGGCGTGTGGAGGAGGGGCTCGCGAGGCTCATGGCGCTCGACCCGGCGGAACAGCCCGATCCGTGGAGACTCCACCTCGACCTGGCGGAGATCCACATGGCCAGAGGGGAGGTCGACTCGGCGGAGCGGTCGGCGGCCCTCTCGGCGGCGTCGCGCGATACCGCCTCCGCGCATCTACTGCTGGCGCGCGTCGCCCTCCTGCGAGGAGATACGGCCCGGGCAGCCGCCGAGGCGAAGCTGGCCGGGTCTCTCGAGCCGCTCCATCCCGGCCTGCCGTCGATCCTCCGGCAGATCAATTCACCTTGAGATGGGTGAAGGTATTTCCTCCATCGTGGCTCGCGTAGCACCGCCGGCCGTCGCAGACGTAGACGTGCGTGCCGTCCGCGCTCGTAGAGACCGCCACGGCGGCGGAATCGCTTCCCACCTTGGCATCCAGGGCCGCCGCGGGGCTCGCCATCGTCACGGCAAGGTGGATGACGACGACGCCGATCAGTAACGCCAGAAGCAGCGAGTTCAGTCTCTCCTTCCTCATTTCGATTCCCTCCTTTTCTGGAGTAATATGCCGCTCTGTGAGGTGGACGCAAACCGGCTCCGCGGTCGGCGCTCTGGCGGCCTGCTTCGCAGCCGGCCTGATGGCGTCCTGCGCGCCGGCCCTCCCGCCCGAGCCAGAGGCCGGCCCTGACCTGTCCCGGGCCAGCTACGTCGGGCCCCGGCCGTGCGCCACCTGTCACGCGACCCTCTCGAGGACTTTCTCACGCACAGGGATGGGGCGGTCGTTCTACAGCGTGAAGGAAACCCTCGCTCCCGTGGGGGAAGGCTCTCCCGTCAGACCTCAGATTCCAGCTGCGATCGAGGTGGCGGACCAGGCGCTCCGGTACACGGTCTTCGAGGAGAACGGGCGCCTCTTCCAGAAGCAGTTTCAGGTCGATCCGGCCGGGCGCGAGACCAACGTCGACACACGGGAAATCGTCTACGTCCTCGGTTCGGGCAACCACAGCCAGTCGTTCGTCACGCGGCACCAGGGACGCCTCTACCAGATGCCGCTCTGCTGGTACCCGGAGGCGCGGCGATGGGATCTCTGCCCCGGATACGAGATCCGCAATCAGTACTTTGAGCGCAAGCTGGACGATACCTGCCTCTTCTGCCACGACGGCCACGTGGAGCGGTCGGGCACGTTCAGCAACCAGTTCGCCGAGCCGCTCACGGAGGGGATCAACTGCGAGCGTTGCCACGGACCCGGCTCCCTTCACGTGGCCCGATGGTCCACCCCGTCGGAGGAGGGAAAGGAGGTCTACGGGCGGGACGAAAACCTGGATCCCACCATCGTCAACCCAGTACGGCTCCCCCCGGATCTGAGGCTCCAGGTCTGCCTTCAGTGCCACCTCGGCGACTCCGCGCAGAGCGAGCGAGTGATGCGAAGGGCCGACCACCTCGACGGGTACCGCCCGGGCCTTCCGCTCCCGGAGTTCCTGGGAACGTACCGGTTCCGGGAGACTCTTCCCGGACGTTTCGGCCTCGGTGCGCAGGCGGATAGACTCTCCCTCAGCCGGTGCTTCACCCGGACCCCCGGCGGACTCCAGTGCACCACCTGCCACGATCCCCACGTGGAGGTCTACGACCTGCGCCGTAGCGACCCGGGCCAGTTCGACGCCGCCTGCGCCACATGCCACGGCGCGAATGACTGCGCGGTGCCCTCGGACCGCCGCCAGGTCGGATGCATCGCGTGCCACATGCGAAGGGCGGAGCCGCACGATCAGAGATACACCACCTTCATGGACCACTGGATCCGACGCCGCCCATCCGAGGGCGCCGGGCGGGTCCGAGCCGACCTCCACATGGAAGCTTTCCTCCCGGGCGGCGGCGAGAACGGCCCGCCCGCGGGACGTTCGTTTGATCTCGGCCGGGCCCACTACTACAAGAAGCTCAACTCCCCCGACGCCGCGCCGATGTCGTGGGACTACGCGATCGAGCCCCTTCAGGAAGCGGCAGCATCCGATCCTCGGGATCCCCGCCCCCTCCTCTTCCTCGGAAAGGTCGAGATGTCCCGCGGGCAGCCCGCGCGGGCGGTCCCCTACCTCCGTAGGGCCGCCGAGCTCGATCCCAACTACGTGGAAGCGGCGCAGGAGCTCGGTTCGGCCCTCCTGGCGATCGGCTCCCTGGATGAAGCATCGCGGGAGTTGAAGCGGGCCCTGGACCTCGGCCCCAGCGGCGATGACCTCGGAGCGGTGCTCAATGAGCTGGCCCGGATCGAGATGCAGGAAGGGCACCTGCCCGAAGCGCGGGCCCGCCTCGAGGCGGCGCTCGCGGTGGAGCCTCTCGCCGTGGAGATCACGACGAACCTCGGCGTGCTGGCTTCGCTCGAGAGAGACGATCGAACCGCCCTCACCTGGTTTCGCAGATCGCTCGCCCTCGCGCCCAATCTGCCTGCCCTTCACGTCTATCTGGCCGAAATCCTGGCCCGCGAAGGCGCGCTCCGGAACGTCGAGGAGGCGCTCCGGGAGGCGCGGCGCGCCATGGAGCTGACGCCCCCCGGAAGCCCCATGCGCCGGAAGATCACGGAGATTTGCCGCTCGGCGGGCCGATCTGACTGCGCCCCAGGACATCCTGATAGAGGATTGTGAAGACGGCCACGCTGTAGGGAAGCACGGCGGCCGAAAGGAGCACCGAGAGGATCTCGAGAGGGATGAGCAGGAAGAGAGGCATCCCGGTGGGGTTCAGCACGCTCACCTCGGCTTGATCACCGGTCCCCCGCAGGATCAGACCCACGGCCAGCGAAGGCAGGGCGCCCACCGCCCCCACCGCCCCCTGGAGCAGCACGAGGATGACGAGCAGGACGGCGCCGCGGAAGATGAACCGTTCGAGGATTCCCGTGGCCGGAGCGTCTCGCGTGATCTCCATGCTGCGGCGCAGAGCTTCCAGAGGCCCGCACCCCTCGAGCACCGCGGCCTGCTGGTAGAGCACCCATCGGACGCAAAGGTAGAAGATCACCAGCGCGATCAACATGGCCGCGCCCGCGGCGATCAGGCCCGCCGCCACCTGGATGGCCGCCGCGAAGATGCCTGCCCCGCCTCCAGCGAGGATCAGACCCAGGGCCGCAACCATCCCGACACACGCCACGCCGAGGCCGACCAGGCCGGCCACCGCAAGGAAGAAGAGGAGAGTCGCTCCGAGCAGGGGACCGAGGCGGGGCGCCGCCGCGCGGAACGCCTCCCCGATGCCCGGCATCTCTTGATTCGCTCGGGCAGCCATGGCCACCATGATGACGGCCACGCCGACGCTGTTGCAGAGCGCGTAGACCATGCCGTGCGCGACCCCGGCGCCGAAAACGCTGGCGACGAAGCGGAAGAATTCGGGGGTCCGCGGATCGGCCAGAGCCCCCAGCGGCACGCCGCCTATCGTCCAGGTCTGGATGACGAGATCGAGTGTCCAGGAGGCGAGCAAGGTGACCGCCGCCACCTTGTAGAACTCGGCGGTGCGCTCGGCATAGGTGCGACCCGCCAGCTCGAGGATCTCCGCGATGCCGCGCCGGCGTAGCGAGACCGCGCCGTCAAGGGCTTGCATGGCGGCATGATGATACCGTATCGGCCGCGCTACCGATCCCGCTTCGAGAGACCGGCCAGCGTCTCCTCGTCGAACTTGAACCGCACGGAGAGGAACGGGCCGGCGGCGCGGCGGTCCGAGTCACCGAACCCCGACTCGGTGAAGCCGGTCACGTTGTAGCCGCCGACGACCCAGAGGTCCTTGGTCACGCAGTATCCTGTCTCGGCTCCAAGGCCGGTCAGCCTCGAACCGATGGTCGTCTGATCGAGCCGGCGAAGCGTGAGTCCCGCGTTGAGCTTCGCCGTGATGTCGTAGAGGGTCCTGGCCTCCGCCAGCCAGCTCCGGCTGCTGAACCCCTCCGTCTCGAAGCGATCCACGCTTTCCTTGAGCGCGAGCCGGCCCAGCAGGTGGAAGCGGACCGCCGGCTGGTAGTTCATCTCGAATACGCCGAGGTAGGAACGCGCCTCCGGTGCGCCCCCACCCCGCGCAAGCGCCCCCTTCAGGCCCTGGATCTTAAAGAGGAAGTTGAGCTGATCCTCCTTAACTGGCCGGTAGGCCAGACCGATCAGACCATCGCCATCCATGCGCGCGGGGGCGCTGTCCGGGTTGACGAAAAAGATCCTCTCACGCGTGAAAAGGCTGAGCGAATCGGTGAGCCTCCTGGCTCCCGCGGTCGACAGCACGTGGGTGTCGTCCTGCTCGCCCAGTCTCAGCTCGTACCTGGAGGTGAACTTCATTTTCGCGGGCAGGTACTCGAACCCGATCCCGAGCGCGGTGAAGTCGCCGCTGGAGGCTCCCTGTGTGGTGGACACGCGCTCGAGGTTCAGGTCGCCCAGCCAGTCCTGAGTGAGCGGCAGACGCGTGCGGATCCCCATCTGGGCGAAGCCGCGCGCGCCGTTGAGGGCGTCCTCGAGGCTGTAGCGGCTTTCCATGACCGTGTTGCGGGTCAGATGGCTCTCCATGCCGAGGACCGTGCGCGAGGCGTCGCCGGCGTCCGCCTGGTCGTACTCCTCCCTGAGGAACGCGCTGGTGTTCTCGGTGATCCGGGCGGTCAGCCCCAGGGTGGTGCGGGTCGGATAGTCGCGCAAGGCGCTGCCGGCCACCACCTGCTGGCGCGCCAGCAGCCCTTCCATGCGAGTCGTCAGGCGCGCGCTGAGGCCCACTGACACGAGCCTCGACAGTGCGCTGCCGCCCGACACCGGGTCGGGGGCGCGCAGGTCCTTGTATCCCGAGCGCGCGGTCACCTTGCCGAACGTGCGTTCCCAGTCCAGGGATCCGACGCGGCGGTCGCCGCCGCGCAGCGCGTCGCTCTGGGAGAAGAGCTCCCCCTTGAGCCGCGAGCCGTCCGCCAGGGAGGCCGTGCTCTCGACGCCGTAACGCACCGTGCCCGAGTCGTTCGTCCCCGCTCGGGAGGAGTTCTCGAACCCGCTCGCGACGTTGCGGTAGTAACCACCCAGGGCGATCGAGCGGCCCACCTTCGCGCTGGCGCGAAACGAGACGGCCCCCGACGGTTCGCCGGCGGCCGACTCGGTGGTCGCGGCCTCCCCGTGGAATTCAATGGAACCGGAGACGAAGGACCGCTTGACGCCGAAATCGGCGCCGCGCAGCACGAAGTCGCCCCCCGCCCTGCTCTCGTTCACGTAGGTTGCGCCGATCTCGGCCCCTTCCCCGAAGCGGTAGCCCATCCGGCCGCCGGCCACCGTCGCCCTGTCGCCGCCGGCGTCCAGCGTCTCGTAGATCGCGACCACCACGATCGGGTTGAAATCATCGTCCTGGAAGGGCACCGGCTGCTTGAAGAAGAGAGTCCCCCCCTCGTAGTCCACGTCATAGTCCGAGTAGCGGTTCACGACTCTGGAGGAAAGGACCCGCTCGGGATGGAAGCGATCGCGGGTCTCGATCATCAGACGCTCGCTGTTGATCACCAGGGGCCGCCGCGTGAGCCTGTAGGGGCCCGAGATCCCCGCGCCCGGCAGCTCGTCGCGCGCCTGCGTCTGGGGCGTCGTGGCGCCGAACGATTGGAGCGAGAACCCCTTCATCTCGAGGCGGCCCGATCCCCCCGTGAGGGAGCGGTCATACCGGGTCAACTCTCCGGCCGTCAGCCCCGTGGAGAAGTCACCGAGGGCGAAGGACGAACGGGGCTGATCGAGGCGCAGAGAGAACTTCCCCTGTCCCTCCACCGCGTATCCCTGCGTGCTGCTGTCGCCGTAGATCGGGAAGAACCGATCGGGCGCCAGCGCGCGGAAGATCCGGTCCCGGTCCCTCTCACGGCTCGAGTCGTAGGACATGGTCATCAGCGAGGAGCCGAACAGCCTGCCCCGCGCGAAGAGGGCCAGCCTGCCATCCGGGGCCGCGCTCTCACCGATGGTCCCCTCTCCGACGCCGGCCACGATCCAGTCGCGGAGCTCCGGCTCGAGGGAAAAGGTGGCCTCGCCCGACGCCTCCTCGGCCTTCGCCGTGAGGGTGCGCTTGCCCGCCGACCCGGACGGCGTCAGGTGGACCGTCGCGACCCCGTCCTTCGTTGGCGCCTGGAACCCCTCCTGTCGGGCCGACGCGTCGGTCCCGATGAACTCCCCTTCATCGACCTCCACCGTCACGAGGGTGCCGTCGACGACGGGGAGCCCCTCTCCATCACGCACCTCCACGCGCGCCTCGATGGGTGTCCTGGCATCGGCTCTCGGCGCGGCCTCGCCGGAGCGCACCGTCACCTGTCGCGGGGGGCCCACACGGCTCACGATGCGCTCGATCCAGACGCGCGCGTTGCCCCACTCGTCCAGTCCCTCGAGCACCACCGAATTCCTGCCTTCGTGGAAGGGCACGCCGATGTATCGGTAGAAGACGAGCTGCGTCAGGCTCGTCTCCATCCTCACGGCGATCTGGTCGCTCGCGACCACATCTGAGTTCACCTTGAGCCGGGGCGTGAGGCCGGCGGGGAGCTTCACCTCCACGACCTCCCTGGCGGCCCGCAGATAGTCTCCCTCGGCCGGCGTGAGGATCGCCGGCTCGGGAGTCATCTCCTTCACGCTCGCCTCGAGCGTCTGAAGCTCGGATGGCGCTCCCCGCGAGGCCGCGGGCGTCAGCCCCGGCTGTGGCCCCCTCACCGACGCCGTCCTCGGCGCCGCCCCATCCGCCGGGGCCGCCGCCAGCACCAGCCGCGAGAGCTCGGCGCTGAACCGGTCGGCGCGCTTCCTCATGAGCTGATCCTCGGCGATCGGATAGCACGCGGGCTCGACCTCGACGGAGACGAGCCGGCCGCCTCGTTCCCGCACGAGCGCGGCGTAGCCCTCCACGATGGGACGCGCGGCGCCCACGAGATCGGCGCTGCCGGGTGGAAAGAGGACCGAGGCGAGCACCGGCGGAAGATCCACCGATTGGAGCTCCTCGTCGTCGCCCGTATGGCCCCGCGGCGCACCACGCTCCCGAGGGCGGTACAACGCGCGCGCCCGCAACCGCGACACCGCGATTCCCCACCCTCCCGTCGCGACGTTTGCCTTGAAGAGGTCGGCCCCCCCTGTGTCGGCGAACTGGGTCCCTGCCCCACCGGCCGAGCGGGTCCATGAACCGAACGACATGAGCCCCTCGGGCAGGGTCGCGGGATCGACCTTCACGACGTGGAGGCCCGGTCTGACTCCTTCGACGTGGTATTTCCCCGCCACGTCGGTCAGCGTGAAGGTGCCGTCCTCGAGGTAGACTCTGGCCGCGGGGACACCCACCTCCCCTTCCTCGAAGAATCCGTCGTGGTTGTCGTCCACGAAGACTCGACCCACGACCACCGAGTCGGTGGGCACGAGCGAGCCGGAGACCCTGACCGCCGCCTGAGCTGGTCCGGCCGTCACCGGATGGTCGCCCGGAGTGAGCGCCTCGGCCCGGGCCACGTTGACCTCCTCGTTTCCTTCCGCGCGCGTGTCCGGGATCGTCATGTACGAGAGGCGCCGCCCCGCGCCGAGCGGAAGATCCCCGAGGACGAAGAGCATCTCCCGCCGGCTCGCGCCCCCCTCCGGATCAGGGATCCTGCGGCCGTCGAGCCGGGCGCTCCCTTCGACGTACCGCAGCCCGGGAGGCAGAAGATCCCTGACCTCGAGCCCGTGGAGGTCCAGGGTGGGGCTGACGTTCGCGACATCGACCGCAAAGCCGACCGGCTCCCCCACCTCGGCGCGGCTGCGGCTTGCCACCTTCCGGATCGAGAGGGCCGGCGTCACGACCGGCACGAGCACCTCGTTGGAGTTCGTACCGGCCGGATCCTGCGCGCTGACCTGTGTGGTGAGGTTTCTCACCACCGAGTCCTCCGGCGCGAGCGGGGAAACCTGCGTGGTGAACGTGAGCGTGAATCGCGCCCCCGCTGGAAGAGCGGGCACGTCCCAGCGCACCGTGCGGCCGGCGGCGATGTAGGAGCCGTTCACCGGGATCATGCCTCCTGAAGGAGAGTCGTTGGGCACGGAGCCCGTGGTGAGCGTCAACGGAGGCCCCAGGAGGGGGTCGAGAGGATCGCTGATCACCACGCTCGAGAGATTGACGCCGCCGGGGTTCTCGACGATCAGGCTGAAGGTGAGTGTCGAGCCGGGAGCCACGGGACCGGCCGGCTCGGCGACCTTGGTGACGGCGAGAGCCTGCGCCGCAGCGACCAGAGTGACGGTCTGGTTGCTCTGCGCGATCGTGGGAAGAATCGAGGGACCGGCGATGTATTCCACGGAGGCGACGTTCACGATCGCGGTCCCGGCCGGCGTTGCGGCCCAGACCGAACCGGCCATCCCCGACAACACGATCGCCCAGAACCATCGGGGCGGGCTCATTGTCGGTACCTTCCGCATCTGACGGCCCTTCGGCACGTCGCGATACACGCGCCCTGAAAACGGCTTGAGGCAGGAGGCAGGTGGGGCCCGCGGGGAGCCCCACCGCCTCCTGCCTCGCTCTTGACGACAGGAGTTCCGGTCCAGCCGCTAGTTGATCGTCACCTGGAACGTCACCGTGGCGCTGGCGCCGGGGGCCAGCAATCCGATCGAAACCGTCACGGCACCCGCAGTCGTGACGTTGAAGTCCCCCTCGTCGTCAAGGGCCACGTCGGTCTTCGAGACGGCGTTGAGCGTGATGCTGCCCGCCACGTAGGTGGTATTGGCCGGGATCGGGTCGGTCAGGACCACGCTGGTGGCGCTGCCCGAGCCGTTGTTCGTCACCACGACCGTGTAGGTCAGTGTGGCACCGGGTGGCTGCGAGCCCACGGGCAGGACCGACTTGACCACGCTCATGTCGGGGGCGTTGACTGTCGTGATGTCGGTCGCGGTGTCGCTGATGGCCAGGTTGAACGACGAGGTGCCGGTGACCGTCATCGTGTCGACCGTGCCGCTGGCGGTTCCGGCCGGCACCGTGACGCGCGCCAGGATTTTGAAGATGGCGTTCGCGCTCATCAGGCCGGTGTCGACGACCGTGTCGCCATCCGTGTCGGCGAGCAGCGTGTCGCCGGCGGTGAATGTGCCGCTGGAATCGTTGTCGGCGTAGAGGGCTGTCGCCCAGCCGTTGCTGCTCACGGCAGCCACGTCGATCGTGTCGTTGCCGTTGCCGGGATTGGTCACGTCATGCGCGTAGTAGATCAGGTCGCCCGGGGCGGCCGCGGAGGTGCCGTCGGGATCGACGGTCAGGCTGGCCACTTGGCTGACCGTGGTGGTCACGATGTTGCTGAGAGTCACCAGCGGGTTGCCATTGGAGTCCGCGTAGCTGACCGTGGCCTGGTTCGAGATGGTCGTGCCTGCCGGAGTGCCGACGGCGAGCGCCTGCCCGGTGCCGGCCGCGGCCAGGGCGAAGAACGCTAGCGCGAGCGTCGCGCACCTCAGAATGCTCCTCATGGGTCCTGCACCTCCTGATGAGAACGCCAGCCTGGGCTAGCGGACCTTGACCTTGAAGACGGCCGAGCGCGTGGTGCCCGGAGCCAGCGATTCCCTGCTTGTCCAGCGGACGTGCGTGTAGGCGGTGGCATCGACCTCTTCGAGGGAGGTTGAGCCGTCGGCGTGCTTGACGGTGTGGCGGACGGGGTAGGAGTCCCAGCTCCTGCCTCCATCCACGCTGACTGCGAAGTCGGCGCCCGGCGCCTCCCAGCTCCCGGGCAGCAGGACGGTTCCGGCCGGGATGGGATCGGTCACCTTCGCGTCATGCGCGGGAGAGGTCCCCTTGTTGGTGTAGGAGATCCGGTAGACCAGCGTGTCGCCCGGTCCCGTCGCCGAGGCCTCGCGCAGCTCGACGCGCTCGCGCCCCGCCTCATCACGCGCAACGACCTCCTTCATCGCCGTCACGTCCACGACGACCTGCGGCGCTCCTGATTCCGACAGGGGCGACCTGCCGGCCGTCGATCCCGCGGTGACCAGCAGGAGACTCAGTACCCAACCTCCATATTCCCGCACCATCCAGCTCCTCCCCGCGCATAAAATGCCTAATATCAATAAATTACGAACTCAGCCCCATCCTGGGACAGCGCGGAATCTAGGCAGGGGGATAGGTTAAGTCAAGGAATGAACAATGCGGGTTTGCTGCCGCGACATAGGCAGCAACGGGGAGTGTCGGGAGGGAAAGGCTCTTAGAGCCTGAGGTACTTCGGGCCCCCCTCGGCCGGCGCGCGCCAGTCGATATTCTGGATGTGATCCGAACCGGAGACATCCATGGGGTCGAGGATGACACAGGTCTTGCAATGGACGCAGTTGCTGAAGTTGATCTGAATCCTCCGGCCGGCGGAGTCGTCCACCAGCTCGTAGACCTTGGCCGGGCAGAAGTGGGTGCAAGGCGCGTCGCCGTAAGTGGGGATGCATCGGCCGGTGCAGACGTCCGGATCCAGGATCCGGATGTGGGATGGCTGATCCTCCCGGTGCATCGTCCCCGACTTGAAGACGTCGGTCAGCTTGTCGACGATGGTCGAAGGATCGTAGCCGGCCGGCTCGGGGATCTCCCGGTGGACCTTCGACACATGCTGAAAGGTGTGATGGTCCGGTTCGAGCCTCCTCCTGGTCCTCGTGCCGCCGCCGGTGACCATGTTCAACCCGGTGGCCACCAGCCCGCGGAAGAGCCCCTTCTCGAAGCCGAGCCGGAAATTGCGCTCCGCCCACATGTCCTTCATGACGTAGGAATCGTTGAGCTTCGTCTCGTAGGCCGAGAGGGTCCTCTCGGAGAAGTCCTCCTGCTGCAGCGCCTCGAATGCCGTCTGGGCGGCCAGCATCCCCGACTTCATCGCGTAGTGGATCCCCTTGAGCGCCTTCACGTTCACGAGTCCTGCCGAATCCCCCACCAGAAGCGCACCCGGAGCATAGAGCCTGGGGATCGACCAGTACCCTCCTTCGGGGATCGTCTTGGCGCCGTAGGTCAGCACCTCGCCCCCCCTGATAAAGGGCTGGATCAGCGGATGCTTCTTGAGCGCCTGGAGGGCGGCCTGGCAGTCGAACATCGGGTCCTTCCAGGAGAGGCTTGCCACGAACCCTACGGCGTAGGTCTCCTCGTCCATCTCGTAGAAGAACCCGCCGCCGAACTGGTCGTTGCGGAGAGGGAATCCGAGCGTATGGAAGACGAGCCCCTCGCCCACGGTCTTGCCGACCTTGATGACCTCCTTGACTCCGAGGGAGTAGACCTGCGGGTTGCGCCCCTCCCGCAGCCGCATCCTCTGGATGAGGTCCTCGCTCAACGTGCCATACGGGCCCTCGCCGAACACCGTCACCTTGGCCTGGATATCGATCCCGGGCTCGAAGTTGGGCTTTCTCCCGCCGCCCCGTTCCAGCCCCTTGTCCCCCGTGCGCACTCCCGCGACCCGATCTCCTTCGAAGAGGATCTCCACCCCGGTGGTGGCGGGGAAGAGGTTGACGCCGAGCCCTTCGGCGATCTCCGCCATCCACCGTGTGAGTCGTTGCAGCGAGACCGTGTGGAACCCGATGTTGTCGTTGGATGGGGGGATCATGAAGTGCGGGACCTTGAAATGCCCACGGGAGTTCAGGAGGTAGAAGGCGTCCTTCTCTATTTTCCGTGCGAGGGGGGCTCCCTTCTCGATGAAGCCGGGGATCAGCTCCTCGAGCGCGACGGGGTTCAGCACGGCGCCCGAGAGCCCGTGATGGCCGAACTCGCGCGCCTTCTCGATGACACCGATCTCTATCGTCGCATTGCGGCTCGCGGCCAGGCTGGCAAGGTGGATCGCGCCCGCCAGGCAGGCCGGCCCCCCACCCACGAAGAGCACGTCGAGAGGAAACGACTCCCTGCTTTCAGACATCGGCGAAGTCTACCAGAATCATCCACGGCTTGCCCCCCGGCGGATCGAAGACTAGAATGCGCGCGAGTCTCACGTCCAACAGCCACTGCAGAGGAGGGATGCGCAGATGAAGAAGCTGGGTGCGATGGCCGCCGTGGCCGCGCTGGTGCTCGCCGGAGCGATGATCTATGCCGCTGACGAGGCCAAGCCGGCGAACTGGACCGGGTGGATCACCGACGAGACCTGCGGAGCGAAAAACGCCAACGCCGAGGGCAAGGGGTGCGCCCTGAAGTGCCACAATGCCGGGGCCAAGCTGGTCCTCTACACCGACGGCGACAAGAAGCTGGTCGGGCTCGACAATCAGGAGGAGGCCGCGAAGCACGTCGGCCATCCGGTCATGGTGACCGGGACTCTCGATGGCAACACGATCAAGGTGAGCAAGATCGAAGAGAAGAAGAGCTGAGACCTTTTTCAACCGCGGTGGAATCGAGCGGGGCCGGCGCCTGCCGGCCCCCTTCATCATGGCCGCCCCCTTCCTGAAGACGACCCGGGGCGCCCTGCATCGGGCCGACGCCCTCGAGTGGCTCGGCTCGCTCGGCGCCGGAACCTCGCGGCTCGTCATCGCGGACCCTCCCTACAACATCGGAAAGGCGGACTGGGATCGCTTCGCGACCTGGGACGGCTACCTCGACTGGACTCGTCGATGGGTGAGCGAGGCACGCCGCGTGCTCGCCGATGACGGCACCCTCTACATCTGCGGATACCCCGAGCCGCTGGCGCTCATCGCCGCGGCGGTCGGGGCGAGCTTCTCCTCACTCAGGTGGCTGGTGTGGTTCTACCGCAACAAGGCGAATCTGGGAGACGACTGGGGCCGCTCCCACGAGGCGATCCTGCACCTGCGCAAAGGACGCGCGATGGTGTTCAACACGGATGACGTCCGCGTGCCCTACAATCAACACACCGTCAAGTATCCTGAGCACCCTCAGGCTCCCTCGTCGCAGTACGGGCGAGGCTCGGCCGCGCGGGCGCGGCCCGTTTGGGTGCCCCATCCTCGCGGCGCTCGGCCCAGGGACGTCATCGAGGTGCCGACGCTCTGCAACGGAAGCGCGGAGAAGACCTGCCACCCGACGCAGAAGCCCGAGGAGCTGATCCGGCGTCTGGTGCTGGCCTCCTCCAACGAGGGGGACCTCGTCATCGATCCGTTCGGTGGTTCCGGAACCACCTACGCGATCTGCGAGCAGACCGGACGGCGGTGGCTCGGCTGCGAACGCGACGAGTCCTATTGCCGCCTCATCAGGACCCGGCTCGTCAGACCTGAACGGTTCCGCGCGCGGCAGGCGGGCGAGACGCCCGGGCACAGGGCGCGCAGGCGGGCAACCCTGCGCGGGTGACGATGACGTCGCCGCTCGACTCCGTCCTGATCATCGGGTTTGGCGGGCCGACTCGACCCGACGACGTCCTCCCCTTTCTGCGCCGCGTCTCTCAGGGGCTCGGCGTGCCCGAAGAGAGGCTGATCGAGGTGGCGGGGCACTATCGGGCCGTCGGTGGCAGATCCCCCTACAACGACCTGACCGAAAAGCTGGCCCGGGCCCTGGCCGGCTGGCTCGCGCTGGCGGGACGCCCGCTGCCGGTCCACGTGGGCATGCGGAACTCGCCTCCTCTCCTTGCCGAGGTGATCGGCAGGATGGGCGCCGCCGGGCACCGACACGCCGCGGGGGTCATCCTGGCTCCGCACCGCTCCGAGGCGAGCCGGGACCGCTACGTGCGTGATGTCTCGCGAGCGCTCGAATCAGAGCGAGCGCCCCTCCAGGTGAGCTACATCGATCCCTGGTTCGAGGAGCCCGGGTTCCTGGAAGCGTGCGCGGCCAGGATCGAAGAGGTCAGCGGACATCACCGCGGCGCCTGGCCCGCCATTCTGCCCGTCATCTTCACGGCCCATTCGATCCCGGTGATGATGGCCGAGCGGTCCGCCTACATCGCAGATCTGAAGGCATCCTGCGAAGGCGTGGCACGCCTGCTCGGCGTGAGCGACTGGGAGATCGCCTACCAGAGCCGCAGCGGCGATGGAAGGACACCGTGGCTGGGTCCCGATATCACCGAGGCCCTCGCCGCGAGGGCTGCCTCGGGGACGCGTGAAGTGGTGGTGGAGGCGATCGGGTTCCTGTCGGACCACGTCGAGGTGCTGTACGACCTCGATGTCGAGGCCGCCCATCAGGCCCGGTCCCTCGGCCTGACACTGCGCCGCGCTGCGTGCGTCAACGACCATCCGGGGTTTGTCGCGGCCCTGGGGCGCGGCGTGCTGAAGCTGACTTTGGAGGTCTCAGCGCCGTGACGAGCGCCACGGGCGGCCGGCGTCGCGTGGCGGTGGTGGGAGGCGGGATCGCCGGACTCGCCGCGGCGAACCTCCTTCGCGAGCAGGCGGCGGAGCGATCCCTGCAGATCGATGCCCTCGTGCTCGAGGCGGGCCACCGTCTCGGTGGCGTGATCTCCACGGTGCGTCGCGACGGGTTCCTCCTCGAGGAGGGGCCTGATTCGATCGTCACGGACAAGCCGTGGGGCCTCAGGCTCGCGGAGCGGGTCGGCCTGGCGAAACGTATCGTGTGGACGCGTGAGGAGCACCGTCGCAGTTTCGTCGTGCGCTCTGGCCGGCTGGAGCCCACCCCCGATGGCTTCCACCTCCTCGCCCCCACCCGATTCATGCCACTGGTGACGAGCCGCGTCTTCAGCCTGCGGGGGAAGCTGAGGATGGCGATGGACCTGCTCATCGCACGCAGACCGCCGGCCGGCGACGAGAGCGTGGCGGCCTTCGTGACGCGGCGGCTGGGCCGCGAGGCGCTCGAGCGGATGGCACAGCCCATGATCGGTGGCATCTACGGCGCGGACCCCGCCGAGCTCTCCCTCCGTGCCACCTTCCCGCGCTTTCTCGATATGGAGCGCGAGCATGGCAGCGTGATCCGGGGGCTGCTGGCCACCGGCCGGCGGCGCGCCGCGGCGAGTGAGGCGAGCGGCGCCCGCTACGGGCTCTTCGCCTCCCTCGACGACGGCCTGCAGATCCTGACGGAGGCGCTCATCGCCCGCCTGCCGGCGGGATGGACCCGCACATCGGCCGGCGTGGAGGCCATCGCACCGGATCCCTCGGGAGGCTGGAGGATCGCCGTTCTTGGCCGGCAGGAGCGTTTCGACGCCGTCATCCTCGCCACGCACGCACCCGAAGCGGCCTCGCTGGTCCGTCCGTTCGATGCCGCGCTCGCCGCCCGGCTCGGCTCGATCGCATATGGCTCCGCCGCGACCGTCTCGGTCGCGCTGCCCACGGGCGGGATCGCCCATCCGCTCGATGGCTTCGGATTCGTGTGTCCCGCGATCGAGAAGGCATCCATCGTGGGATGCACGTTCAGCCACCGGAAGTACGAGGGGCGCGCTCCCTCCGGTCAGGCCCTGCTGCGCGCCTTCTGGGACGACCGCTCCGGTCCCCTCTCCGATGACCAGATCATCGAACGGACGCTGGGCGACCTGGGGCGCTTCCTTGGCCTGCGCGCCGCCCCGACCTTCGTCCACGTCGCGCGGTGGAGGCGGGCGATGCCCCGCTACGCCGTCGGCCACCTCGATCTCGTCTCCGACATCGAGCGTCTCGCCGGGGCGCACGCCGGTTTCGCGCTGGCGGGAAATGCCTACCGGGGCATAGGGATCCCCGACTGCATCCGCGGCGGCGAGAGCGCGGCCCGTTTGGTCCTCGTTCAGCTTTTCCCCGGCCAGATGGAGCCCGGGAGCGATCGCCTCCAACACTGACCGCCGTTTCGGCGCGGGAGATCCGTCGCCGCACTGACTCCGTCGAGATATTTCAGGTCGCTCACGGTCAGCGTGATCGCCCCGAAATCCTCCTCCACCTTTCCCCGCAGCACGTACGGACGCGCGCGGGTCAGCATCGAGCGGAACTTCCGATAGGCGTCCGGGAACATCGTCGTCTCGTAGATCGCCGTGGTGTCCTCGAACGACAGAAACTCCATCGGCTCGTCGTCCTTGGTAGTGACCATCTTGCCGGTCACGAGCCATCCGACCGTGGTGACGGTCCGCCCCACGTGCCGGCCCAGGTCGGCGCCCGGCACGCAGCGCAGCTTCGCCATCTCCTTGCGGTGGAGCGTCAATGGATGCCGGCTGACCAGGAAGCCAAGCGTCTCCGCTTCGTGACGCAGCACCGTGGCCCCGTCGTAGTCCGGCGTGGCGCCGGTGGGCCACGCGGCCTCATCGTGCCGGTCGAAGAGCGACGAAGGTCGCTCCCTCTTCGCTCTCCTCGCGCTCCAGCGCACCCATTGCCACATCAGGTCCGGTCGCGACAGACCGCCGGCCACCGAGTCGAAGGCCCCTGCCCGAATCAACAGACGCACGTCGGACGAATCGATCGAGACCCTCCGGAGAAAATCCTCCAGCGACCGGAACGGGCCGCCGGTTCGCCGCGCCATGGCGACCGCCTCCATCGAGTCCACCGACAACCCCTGCACCTGCATCAACCCCACCCGCACCTGCCGGTTGACCCCCGTGTACGGGATCGCGCTCTCGTTGACGTCGGGCAGCAGCACCGACAGGTCCTGCCGCCGGCACTCCGAGATGTAGGCGAAGGTGGAGTAGTAGCCTCCCTGGTTCGAGATGACGGCGGCCATGAACTCGGCCGGGTAGTGCGCCTTGAGGTAGGCCGACTTGAAGGAAACGAGGGCGTAGGAGGCCGAATGCGGCTTGCAGAACGAGTACCCCGCGAACGAGAGGATCATCTCCCAGACTTGATCGACGACCTCCCGTGTGAAGCCGCGCGAGGCCGCCCCCTCGTGGAAGCGTGCCCTGTAATCGGCCAGCTTCCTCTGCTTGTGCTTCTTGGAAAGGACCTTGCGCAGGTCGTCGGCCGAGGCGGCGTCGAACCCCGCCATGGCGATGACGATCTTGGCGACGTCCTCCTGGTAGACCATGATGCCGTACGTATCGCGCATGATGTCGTCCATGATCGGGTGGATCGCGCGGTATGGGCCGCCCCTGAGCCTGCGGACGTATTCCCGGATGTACTTGTTGGCCGCGGGCCGGATGATGCTCGAGTGGATGACGAGGTGCTCGAAGTCTCCCGTGCCGGTCTTGCACTGGAGCTGCCTCATCGCCGGCGACTCGACGTAGAAGACGCCGATCGTGTCTCCGCTCCGGATCAGGTCCTGGGCCCTGAGATCCTCCAGCGGGTTGAACCGCTCCCAGGGGATGTCGACGCCGTGGTGGGCCTTCACCGCCGCCAGCGCGTCGCGGATGACGGCGATCGATCGGTTGCCCAGCAGATCCATCTTGACGAGGCCCGACTCCTCCGTGGCGTCCTTTTCCCACTGGATGATGCCGACCCCCTTGGCCGCCGGCTCGACCGGCACGTGATCGGCCATCGCGCCCGGCACGATCACGACGCCCCCGCAGTGGACCGACAGGTGCCGCGGGTGCCCGTTCAGACGCTCCGCCCATCTCAGGATCTCCGGCCAGGGCTCGCGCTGGGTCCTGGCGTCGTCCTGGTGCACCGTCACCTCGCGGATCTCGTCGTCGGGCAGGCCGTACACCTTGGCCACCTCGCGCACGGCGGCCCGGCCGCGGAAGCACAGGTGGTTCGAGACCATCGCGGCGCGCTCGGTGCCGTACTTGCCAAAGACGTAATCGAGAATGGCGTCGCGTTCGTCCCAGGCGAAATCGACGTCGATGTCGGGCGGATCGACGCGTCCCTCGTTGAGGAACCTCTCGAAAAAAAGATCGTGACGCACCGGATCCACGTGCGTGATCCCGAGGGTGTACGACACGATGCTCGCCGCGGCCGACCCACGCCCGCACGTGCGCGGGGACTGCTTCACGATATCGGCCACTACGAGGAAATATTCGGCGAAGTTCTTCTTGCGGATGATCTCCAGCTCGTGCTCGAGCCTCCCGCCCACCGCTTCCGAGATGTGGCCGTAGCGCCGCATGGCTCCCTCGAGGCACTCCCGTCTGAGCCGCTCGAAGGCCGCCTCGGGCGAGAGCCCCTCGAACGACGGGAAGATCAGGCGCCCCCACGGTGGCTCCGTCATGGCGCAGTCGGCGGCGATGGCCGAGGCCGCGTCGAGGACCTCCGGGCAGTCGGGAAAGGCGCGAGCGAGCGCCGCGGGCGGCATCATCCAGGCCGAGGCGGGCGCGCAGGCCCCTTCCGGCAGGCGGCTCAGCTTCGTGTTCAGGTCGATGGCGCGCAGCAGGCGGTGCAGGTCGCGCGACTCCGGCTCCACGAAGAAGATGTCGCCGGCCGCCACCGCCGGGATCCCGGCGCGGCGGGCGAACTCGACGGCGGCGCGGTGCGGGGCGCCCGGCGTCACGGCGGCGGCCAGACGCTTCGTGCCCGTGGCGCGGGCCAGGTCCGCCAGCAGCCCGAGATCCCGGGAGACGACCCAGAGCCCTTCCCGGTCCTGCGCCAGCAGGTCGTACAGCGAGAACGCGACGGGGCTCTTGCCGTAGTCGCCGCGGTGGCTTTCCGTGATGATCCGGCACAGCCTGCGGTATCCGCGTGCGCCCGCCGCCAGCAGGATCGCGCGCGCGGATCCCTCCACCATGATGTCGGCGCCCAGGATCGGCGCGAGCCCCGCCTCCCGGGCCGCCTCCCAGAAAGTCAGCGCCCCGTACAGCGCGTTGACGTCGGCCAGCGCCAGCGCCTCGAAACCGTGACGGACCGCCGCCGCGCAGAGCGACTCGATCGGGTCGGTCCCTCTCAGCAGGCTGTACCACGAATGGCACGCCAGCGGGACGCAGGGAGGATCAGGCGGCACGGTGGGTCCTCCCCCTTCCCGCGCGCCCGAACGCGATCGCGCCGGCGCCGAACTTTCCTCGGATCCGATCGAGCGCTGCGATAAGGGCCGGCTCGCCGTCGGCCCCGCCCGCGTCGAACAACGTCATCTGTGCCGGGGCCGAGGCCGGGGTCAGCCTCGTGAACCTCACGCGCAGGTACCGGACCCTCCCCCGCCGCTGGACCACCTGCTCGAACAGCGGCCGGAGATGCGCGTAGAGCGTCAGATCGCCCGCCGAGACGGGCGCGATCGCCGTCTTTCTCGTGACGGTCACGCCGTCCGTGTAGCGCGCGGTGAGCGTCCCTTCGCCGGCCGGCAGCGAAAGCCTCCGCAGCCGCGCGCCGCACCGCTCCACCAGCGCGTAGAGACACGACAGCAGCAGCGCGTCATCGTTGGTGTCCACCGCCAGAGACTCGTCGGCCTCCACCGCGGGGGTCCGGTCCGGTGGATGCACCGGCGACTCATCGATTCCACGCGCCTGCCGGTAGAGCGCGATCGCCCGGACGCCGAAGGCCAGGTTCAGGCGCGGCAGGTCCACGGCGGCCAGATCCCTCACCTTGTGGATGTTGAGCTCGTCGAGAAGCGCTCCCTCCGTCCGTGGATCGACCGCGGGCAGGCAGCGGACCATGAGCGGTGAGAGGAACCCGGCCTCATCCCCGGGACGCACGTCGAGCAGGGGGACCGGTCCGAGCACCTGCGCCGCCACGCCACTGACCAGCTTGTTGGCGGCCAGACCCGCGCTGGGGCCCAGCCGCAGCCGCTGGTCGATCTCCTTCTGGGCGCGGCGCGCCACGTCGGCGGCGTGGCCTAAGAGCCGCTCCGTGCCGGTCAGATCGGCGTACAGCCGCCCGCCGCGGACCGGCTCCACTCTCGGCGAGTATCTCGCGAGGATCTCCGCGAGCGCCCGCTCGGCCTGCTCGAAGAGGATCGGATCGGGCGGCAGCACCAGAGCGCCGCGGCACCAGCGCAACGCCTCGGGCAGCGTCATGCCGGGCCGCGCCCCTTCCTGCCGCGCCTCCCGGGAGACGGACAGGGCCACCGCGCGGGGGCCGCGTCCGTTCGCGACGATGAGGGGGCGGGTCCTCAGCGACGGATCCTTCACGCGATAGACGGCCACCGGGAAAGAGGCGACACGCAGATGAAGGATCTGCCGTTGCATGAGCGGCCCCAGCGGCTTCGGTTGAAAGTTGAGCGAAAGTTTATACGAAAATCAGACGAAGCGCAAGCGGGATCAGGGGAGGTGGAGCGGGAGGACGATCTCAGAGTCTCGAGAGCGTGTTGCCGAGGCTGTTGCTCACCCACACCCAGAGACCGTCGAAGGCGATCCCCTCGGGCGTGTTGCCCGTGGTGAAGGTGCCGAGGATAGCGCCGTCGGAGGGACGCAGCTTCACCACGTGGTTGTCCATCGAGTCGGTCACCCAGATGCTGGAACCGTCGAAGGCGACGCCGAACGGCTCACCACCCACGGCGTAAGTGCCCAGCACCGCGCCGTCCGAGGCGCGCAGCCTGGTGACGCTGCCGCCGGCGAAGTTGGCGACCCAGATGCACGAGCCGTCGAAAACGATCCCGGTCGGCTCGTCCCCCACCGGGATGGTCCCCTGGTTGGCGCCGTCGCTCGCCCGCAGCTTCGTCACCGTGTCGGACAGCGAGTTGGAGACCCAGATGCTGCTCCCGTCGAAGGCCGCCTCCTGGGGCCGCTGCCCTACGGGAAAGATCCCCAGCACGGCACCGTCACTCGGTCTGAGCTTCGTCACGGTGTCGTCTGTGTACTGGGTGACCCAGATGCTCGCGCCGTCGAACACGGGAGCCACGGGGCCCCTCCCGACCGGGAAGGTCCCCTGGTTGGCGCCGTCGCGCGCCCGGAGCTTCGTGACAGTGTCGCTCTGGAAGTTGGCCACCCAGATGCTGGTCCCGTCGAACGCGAGACCCCGCGGCCGGTTGCCCACCACGTACGTGTTGATGGGCACGCCATCGATGGCCCGGATCTTCGTCGCGCTCCCCCCGTTGTAGTTGCCGACCCACAGGTTGGCTCCGTCAAAGCAGATGGCGATCGGATGGCTTCCCGTTGCGACGGTCGTGCCGACCTCGTTGGCCCCGTACCACCGCAGCGTGGCGATCCTCAGAGGATTGAGAGAGGCTCCAGGAGCCCCGGTCGGACCCTCTGGACCCGGGGGCCCGGGATCTCCTTGCGGACCCTGAGCCCCGGAATCTCCCTGCGGACCCTGAGCGCCGGCCGGACCCTGAGCACCGGGATCTCCCTGCGGACCCTGAGCGCCCGCCGGACCCTGAGCCCCGGGATCCCCTTGTGGACCTTGCGCCCCCGCCGGACCCTGAGCCCCGGGATCCCCTTGCAGACCCTGCGCCCCCGCCGGACCCTGAGCGCCGGCCGGACCCTGAGCACCGGGATCTCCCTGCGGACCCTGAGCGCCGGCCGGACCCTGAGCACCGGGATCTCCCTGCGGACCCTGAGCGCCCGCCGGACCCTGAGCCCCGGGATCTCCCTGCGGACCCTGCGCGCCAGCCGGACCCTGCGCGCCGGCCGGACCCTGCGGTCCCGCCGGCCCCGGGGGGCCCGGCGGCCCTGGGGGCCCCGGGATCCCGCTGAGGGACGGGGTGTCGGTGTCGTACATAAGTGAATACTGCACGGCATCCACCGGCGGGTTATCCTCGACATGGTTTGAGAAGTCGATGCTCAGGCGAGGCGCGCTCTGAGAGCCCTGCCCCGCGTCCGCGCCGAAGAGGACCTCCGCCCCTCGGCTCCGAACCACGACGGACAGGTCGTCATTCGTCGCGCCTGCTTCGATCCACGGACGCACGAGCGCGGAGAGATCGAAGCTCACCCACGTCCCTTCGTCCGCCCGTGTCACTCGCCTCGAGGCCGCCTCTTCCCGAGGGCCTCGCGTCCCGGAGGCGCCACGGATCTCGATCATTCCCGCCCCGGCGACCTGCTCCACCCACAACCGCAGCGTTGCGCCGGCCACCTCGCGGCCGCCAGCGCCCTCGGGGATCGCCGGAAGGCGAAACCTCATGTAGGTTCGGCCGTTGGGAGCCGGCACATGTTCCTTGAGCGTCGCGTCGACGGCCGGCAGCATCCCGGGCAGGAGGAGGCCCCCTCCCAGGATGAACGCGCGGAGAACCGTTGTGATGACTGTCCCCTTCTTCTGCACGAACTTCTACCTCCGGCGATAGACCGGCATCCTGCCCCGGTCCGCAAGATAATACGGCGAATCGAGGCGCCGTGCTGCTAGTGTGATGTCCGAGAAGTGGCTCGGGTCCCTTCCACAGCTTCCGGGAAGACCACACGGCCACCCACGATGGTCCGCACGACGGCCCCCTTGAGCTTCCATCCCGCGAAGGGAGTATTGCGGCTCTTCGATCGGAAGGTGGAGGGGTCGACCGTCGTCTCCCGCGTCGCGGAAAGGATCGTGATGTCCCCGGCCGCTCCCGGCGAGAGGGTGCCTGCCGGCAGTTTCAGGATCCGGGCGGGTTGTGTCGCGTAGAGCTCGACGAATCGCTTCATATTGATATGGCCGGCCCCCACCAGCCGGTCGAGCCCCAGCAGCACGGAGGTCTCGAGCCCGACCACCCCGAACGGCGCGACGTCGTATTCGACCTCCTTCTCCTCCTGGCAGTGCGGGGCGTGATCGGAGGCCACGGCATCGATGGTGCCGTCCTTGATCGCCGCAACGATCGCGGCGCGATCCTCCTCGGAGCGCAGAGGGGGGTTCATCTTGGTGTTCGTGTCGTAGCCGCAGACCGACTCATCCGTCAGCGAGAAGTGGTGGGGCGTCACCTCGCAGGTGACATCGATCCCCCGCGCGCGCGCCTCCCTCACGAGATCGAGCGAGCGCGCGGTGCTGATGTGCGGCACGTGCAGGCGGCCGTGGGTGAGGCCCGTCAGCAGGATGTCCCGGAAGATCATCGTCTCCTCGGCCACGGCGCTCATACCGCGCAGCCCGAGCACGGTCGAGTAGAACCCCTCGTTCATCACGCCACCGTCCGAGAGCGAGAGATCCTGCGCGTGGTTGATGACCGGGACGTCGAACATCCGGGCATATTCGAGCGCCTTGCGCATGATGAAGCCCGACGCCACCGGAAGACCGTCGTCGGAAATCCCCACGCATCCCAGCCGCACCAGCTCCCCGATCTCGGACAGCTCCTCGCCCTTGAGCCCCTTGGTGATGGCGCCGATCGGATAGACCCTCACAGGGGACTTGCGCCGCGCCTGAGCCGTGATGAACTCGGTGACGCTCTGGTCGTCGTTGACCGGCTGGGTGTTGGGCATGCAGGCCAACGATGTGAACCCGCCCGCGGCGGCCGCCTGCCCTCCCGTCTGGATCGTCTCCTTGTCCTCCCGGCCCGGCTCGCGCAGATGCACGTGCATGTCGACGAAACCCGGCGCGACGACCATCCCATCGCATTCGATCACCTCGTCGCCCGGCTCCGCGGCCAACCCCCTGTCGACGCGGGCGATCCTTCCCTCCACGATCAGGACGTCCCGCAGGTCGTCGATCCCGTTGACGGGATCGACCACCCGGCCCCCCTTCAGCAGCATTCTGCCCATGTCTACGCCGCCATCTCCCGCTCGCCCCCGCCCGCCAGCAGGTAGAGGACGGCCATCCTCACCGCGATCCCGTTGGTCACCTGGTCGAGGATCACCGAGTAGGGCCCGTCGGCAACGCTGGAGGCGATCTCGACTCCCCGGTTGATCGGGCCCGGGTGCATGATGATCACGTCGGGGCTCGCCCGGCGAACCCGCTCCTCCGTGAGCCCGAAGAGGCTGAAGTACTCCCGCACCGATGGAAAGTACCCCTTCCCCTGGCGTTCCATCTGAATCCTCAGCATCATGATGACGTCGGCTCCTTCCACCGCCTCGTCGATCCGGTGGCTCACCCGGCATCCGAGCCTCTCGATGCAGGGGGGCATCAACGTGGTGGGGCCCACCACCGTGACGTCGGCCCCCAGCTTCTGCCAGAGAAACAGGTTCGATCGGACCACCCGGCTGTGCAGGATGTCCCCCACGATGACGATCTTGAGACCGCCGATCTTCCCCTTCTTGTTCCGGATCGTGTAGGCGTCCAGGAGCGCCTGGGTGGGGTGCTCGTGGGAGCCGTCGCCAGCGTTGACGATCGAGGAGCGGCAGACGCGGCTCAGAAAGTGCGGCGCCCCGGGCATGCCATGCCTCATGACGATGAAGTCCGGGTTCATCGCCTCGAGGTTGCGGGCCGTGTCGAGGAGCGTCTCGCCTTTCACGACGCTGCTGGTGCCCGCGGAGAAGTTGAGCGAGTCGGCCGACAGACGCTTCTCGGCGAGCTCGAAGGAGGTGCGCGTCCGCGTGCTGGGCTCGAAGAACAGGTTGATGACCGTCTGGCCGCGCAACGTGGGAACCTTCTTGATCTCCCGCTGCGAGATCTCGGCGAACGACTCGGCGGTGTCGAGGATCAGCGCGATCTCCTCGGGCGTCAGGCTCTCGATCCCCAGGAGATGCGGGCTCCTGAGCTGCATCCTAGGGCCCCCCTTCCGGGAGGATGATCAACTCCACGGCGTCGCGGTTGTCGCACTCCTTGAGCGACACGCGGATCACCTGGTCGAGAGAGGTCGGGACGTTCTTTCCCACGTAGTCTGCGCGGATCGGCAGCTCCCGGTGACCCCGATCCACGAGGACGCAGAGCTGGATGAGGCGCGGCCGTCCCAGGTCGATGAGCGCGTCGAGCGCCGCCCGGATGGTCCGCCCGGTGAACAGCACGTCGTCCACGAGCACGATCTTCTTGCCGTCGATCGTGAAGGGGATCTCGGTCTTGCGCAGGATCGGGTGGTCGGCGATGGCCGTCAGATCGTCGCGATAGAGGTTGATGTCGAGGATCCCCACGGGGACCTCCCGCCCTTCGATCGAACGGATGCGGGTCGAGAGCCGCTGGGCGATCGGGACGCCGCGGGACCTGATTCCCACGAGCGCCAGCCCCTCCACCCCCTTATGCTTCTCGAGGATCTCGTGGGCGATCCGCGTCAGGGCGCGGTCGACGGCGGACTCGTCCATGACCAGTCCGCCCACGGCCCCTTCCGGCGAGAGCCTTCCCCTGGGCTGCGGCATCAGGTGTTCACCTCCCGGCGCTCACGGCCGCGCAAAAAAAAACCGCCTCGGCGGCGGCTGAAGGGGTGGCAGTTGGTGACATCCGCGATTCCTTTCCCGCCTCTCGGGCGTGATTAAAGGCGCGCCGATTATAGCACCGGGTCGGTCCTTGTCAAAGCCGCGGCGCCGCGCCGATCCCGTAGCCACGGACGATCTCCACGGGATGCGACTCGAGGTGCTCGCGCGTGAAGAGGCGCCGCTGCAGGTGGCCGCCGAGATCATCGCTCATCGGCAGCCCCAGCATGTACAGGGCGGTCGGGAGCACGTCGAGGATGTCGGCCTCCTCCAGTCTCGCGCCCGCCGCCACACCGGGGCCCTGGATCAGCAGCGCGCCGTCGGGACCGGTCCTCCATGTCCCGGAGGGTCTCGAGACATCGAGATCCTCGTCGCGTCCCAGCAGCGTGCGCCCCAGCCGCTCCCAGCCCGAGACTGGCTCGATGCCATAGGCGGAGACGACCATCGTGTCGGCGTCGAGGCCATGAAGCTCTGCGTGGCGCGCCTCCAGGTCGGCGATCAGCTCGTCGGCGAACTGGTAGTACCTGGCGAGCACTGGGCCGAAGAGGGCCTCCTCCCCAGGCGTCACGTCTCCGAATTCCGCGGCCAGGTGGTACCGCAGAAAATGACGGCTCACGGTTCCCAGCCCCGGCAGCCGGACGGCGACGAGGCGGCTGCCGCTTCCGTCTCCGGCGTCGGGGTCGGGCTCCTCCACGGCTTGACGCGCCGACAGGTCGGCGGCGATCGCCGAGCGCAGGACGCCGGCAAGTGGAGCGCTGGACGCGGCCGACTCCTCGGCAAGGGGCCCCAGGATCTTCTCCAGCCGATAGGTGACCCGCGGATCATCCGCGCGGACCGTGGTTCGCGTCGCCGGCCAGCCGATGACCCGGGACCGCACGTGCATGGCCTGAAGGATGTCCCAGACGGCGGGGGGACCCACACCCTCCGGCCGCAGGGGGAGCTGCCGGATGTACCCCACCCGTATGAGGGCCGTCATGCCGAGTCCCCTCGGCAGGATGCTCAGTGCGCCCGCCGCCTGCCCCATGGTGTAGAGGGTCCGGTCCTTCACCCCCGTCGACCAGGGGGGCATCCCGGTCGTCAGCGAGGTCCAGGCGGCGCGCGAGACGCAGGGCCGCAAGGAGTTGAGCCTCGCGGAGGCCCCCGCCTTCAGCAGATGCTCGAAGGCGGGAAGCTGCCCGGCCGAAACGAAGGGCAGGATGAAGTCCATCGAGGCAGCGTCGAGCCCGACGATGAGCAGCGAGCGGCCGGCGGGCTCCATGCGCGTCAGGTCCATGGCTTCGGCAGCCGCGCCGAATCGGACCGGTCGCGGCATGAGGGGGGCCATGATGGCCCCCAACGCGATCGGCACGAGAAGGAGGCAACCCGCCGCGATCCGATGGCGCGTTCGGCGCCCCTTGGAGCGCCACTGCGCGAGCGTGGCCGCCGTCACGGCCAGCAGCCAGCAGCCCGCCATCACGCCGCACAGGATCCTCAGGGCGTCGCGCGCGCCCGGGGAGAGCAGCGGACCGAATGCCCGGAGGTTTGCGTAGTAGACGGCGGTGAGCGTGCCCAGCGTGGCCGCCCCGATCCAGACGATCGTCTTGAGGCTGAACCAGACGATGCCGAGCCGGCGCGCCGCGAAGAACCTCAGGAAGATGAACAGCGTCGGGAAAAGAAGCGCGATCGCCGGCGTGAAGACGAGGCCGACGCGCGCCAGCGCCGACGCGAACTCGCGCGACCCGAGCCCCTCCCCGATCAGCTCGTCGTTGAGGAAGAAGACCAGCAAGGCGATGATGAGGGTGCCATAGAGTCCGGCCCACAGAGCGTTGGCGATCAGCTTCAGGTAGGTCACGCGGCCATCGTATCACCGGGGATTGGGCCGCTGTGCTAGATTGGCGCGCGACATGTCGCCGACCCGCGCTCCCGTGGATCTCCCCCTGCGGATCGTCTCGCACGACTCGCTCGGCTCCGGGCACTTTCTCCTGTCGCTCGCCATTCCCGGCGACTACCCGGCCTGGGAGCCGGGCCAGTTCGCGATGGTGACTACGGGCGCCCCCGAAGGGCAGGCCGACCCGCTGCTGCGCAGGCCCTTCAGCATCTACAACACTCCCGGTGACCCGGCGGGCGTCGTGCAGATCTTCTACAAGGTGCTGGGCCGGGGCACGCGGCTGATGTCGGGGGCCGGTCCCGGCGACATGCTGAGATGCCTCGCCCCGCTGGGCAACGGCTTCGCGCCGGCGCGTTCCCCGGGAACGCGGCTCCTCCTGGTGGCAGGTGGGATCGGATCCGCCTCGCTGCATCCGCTGGCATTGCGGGACCGGGAGTCAGGCGGGCGTCCGCTGATGCTCTACGGCTGCCGGACCTCGTCCGAGGTTCCGGGAATCACGAGGACGCTGGAGGCGGGGATCGAGGTGCGCCTCGCGACCGACGACGGGTCGGCGGGACGGCGTGGATTCGTCACCGAGATGCTGGACGAGCTTCTCTTCCAGGAAGGGCCCCAAGCCCGGGACCGCTGGGTCATCTGCGCCTGCGGGCCCACGCCGATGATGAGGGCCACCGCGGAAGTGGCGGCGCGGCACGGCGTGAGGTGCCACCTCTCACTGGAGAGCCCCATGGCCTGCGGGTTCGGCGTCTGCGTGGGGTGCGTGGTCGGCACGCGCGAGACGCCGACCGCACCGCTGAGGTATCGGCGCATCTGCGTCGAAGGGCCGGTCTTCGACTCCGGCGAGGTGTGCTGGTGAGCGCGCTCGCCGTGACGCTCGGTGCTCTCCGTCTGAAGAACCCCGTTCTGACCGCGAGCGGAACCTGCGGGTACGGGCTCGACCTCCTCCCCCACTTCGACATCTCCCTGCTGGGGGGCATCGTCTGCAAGAGCCTCTCGCTCGCGCCGCGCGAGGGAAACGCGCCGCCCCGGCTCGCCGAGACTCCCGGCGGGATGCTCAACTCGATCGGGCTTCAGAACATCGGCATCGATCTCTTCCTCTCCGAGAAGCTCCCGCTGCTGCGGCGCCACGACACCGCGATCGTCGCCAACATCTTCGGCGAGACCGTGGAGGAGTTCGGGGCGCTCGCCCGCCTCGTGGATGGTGCCGAGGGGGTGGCGGCCATCGAGGTCAACATCTCGTGCCCCAACACCGCCCGGGGCGGCACGGAGTTCGGCGTCGATCCCGACGCGACCGCCCGCGTGACGGCGGCCGTCCGTGGCGCCACGAGGCTCCCCCTCATCGTCAAGCTCTCTCCGAACGTCACCGACATCACCCTTATCGCGCGCGCCGCGGTCGACGCGGGAGCCGACATCCTTTCGCTTGTGAACACGTTCTTCGGGATGGCGGTGGACGTGGAACGACGGCGCCCGATTCTCTCGAGCGGCTCGGGCGGTCTCTCGGGGCCGGTCATCAAGCCGATGGCCGTGCATCTGGTCTCGCGCGTCGCGCGCAGCGTGAATGTGCCCCTCATCGGAATCGGGGGGATCCGCAGCGGGGCCGACGCGATGGAGTTCATCCTGGCGGGCGCTTCGGCGGTGGAGGTGGGCACCGCGACCTTCACAGAGCCGGCGGCCTGCGTGCGGATCGTCCGCGAGATCGAGGAGTACTGCGCGCGCCACGCGATAGCCGAGCTCCGAACGCTCATCGGAGCCCTGAACAGGTGAGCCGGCGCGGCCTGAGAATCTCTCTCGCGCTGATCGCCGTCCTGTTCGCCATCGCCTGCGCGAAGCGGGATGCCGGGTTCGCGTCGTGGTACGGGCCGACCTTCCACGGCCGCACGACCGCGAGCGGCGAGCGCTACAACATGCTGTCGCTCACCGCGGCGCACCGCACGCTTCCCTTCAACACCTACGTGCGCGTCACCAACCTCGGCAACGGCCGATCCCTCGTCGTGAGGATCAACGACAGGGGCCCGTTCGTCCGGGGCCGTATCATCGATCTCTCTTACGCGGCGGCGAAGGTCCTCGACATCCCCGCGCCCGGCACCATGAGGGTGAGGCTCGAGGTCCTCGAACCGTCACGCGGGGCCGCCATCCACGGGCGCCAGGAGGATCTGGTCCGCCGCAAGGGGGTCATCGTATGGACCCAGAGGGAGTTCGAGGAGATCCGGAAGGCGGCGGGAGGCGTCTAGAAGAGTGATGTGGACGGTCCGGCGAGGGGGCGCCCCCTCGGGGACGGGGTTGCGCGCCGCCCCGGGCGACGCGCCCCCATGCCCCTCCCTCGCCTTGCCGCCCCCGGGGCGGCAACCAGGCTCGGTCCGAGAGCCCCCTCAGGGGCGCCACCTCGCCGGGCCGATCCTCGAAATCTTCTACAGACCTTTCGACGTGTCGGAGACCGGAGGCGCGGCAGCACTCGCAACGCGACCCGAGCCATTACCCGGACACACTCCTGACCCTGCCGCCCCCCGGGGGGCAACCAGGCTCGGTCCGAGAGTCCACTAGGACGGAAAGAGCGTTCCCTGATCCCCGGGGCGAGGCGGCACGCGGAACCGCGTGGTGTCCAGCTGCGGCCCCTCCTGGTCGAGCCCCAGACGGCGGCAGGCGATCTGAAACCGGCGGCGGAGCAGCTCGGCGTAGGGACCGGTGCCGCGCATCCGCCTTCCGAACTCGGGCTGGTTGAGCTTGCCCTCCCTCGTCGCGCGCACAAGGTTCAGCACGTGCGCGGCGCGCAACGGCTCGTGCTCGCCGAGCCACGCTTCGAAGAGCTCCTTGACCTCCAGGGGGAGGCGAAGGAGGATCCACCCTGCCGTGCCGGCCCCCGCGGCCGCGGCGGCCTCGAGAATACGCTCCATCTCTCCGTCGGTGAGACCGGGGATCACGGGCGAGACCAGGACGCCCGCCGGGACCTTCGCCTCGGTGAGCGCCCGGATCGTCTCGATGCGCTGTCGCGGCGGCGCGGCGCGCGGCTCCATCCTCCGGGCCAGGTCCAGCCTGAGGGTGGTCACCGACAACATCACCCTGACGAGGTTCCTGGCCGCCATCGGGACGAGGATGTCGAGGTCCCTCAGGACGAGGGTCGACTTGGTGACGATGCCGACGGGATGATCGTGCTCGGCGAGCGTCTCCAGGACCCCGCGCGTGATCCTGAGCTTCCTCTCGGCCGGCTGGTACGGGTCGGTGTTGGAGCCCAGCGCCATCACCTCGCACCGGTATCCGGGCCGGCGCAGCTCCTCGCGCAGCCGCGCGGCTGCATCGGGCTTCGAGAAGATCCTCGTCTCGAAGTCGAGCCCGGGCGACAGGCCCAGGTAGGCGTGCGTCGGCCGCGCGAAGCAGTAGATGCATCCGTGCTCGCATCCCTTGTAGGGATTGATCGACCGATCGAAAGGGATGTCGGGCGAGTCGTTGCGGGTGATGATGGTGCGCGTGACCTCGGGGGTCACGATAGTCCTGAGAGGGGCGGGGGGATCTTCGCCCGGGTCCCGCTCCACCTGGAACCGTTCGAACCTCCCCGTCGGGTTGCCGACGGCGCCGCGCCCCTTCCGCCCCTTCGATTCTTCCGCCATTCAGTCCCCGTACCAGTTCTTGTCCCAGGCATGCGCTCGCAGGCGATCCAGAAGCTCCGCGGAGAGGAGCCGTCCGTCCGAGACGGCCGCGTTGGCCCGCGCGTGGGTGGCCCGCCTCATCCCCGGGATCACGCTGGAGACCTCCGGACGCGAAAGGCAGAAACGAAGCGCCAGCTCTGCCAGTGTCGCCGCCTCCTCTCCCAGCAGTGGACGCAGGGCAGCGGCGCGCGTCGCCGCCTCCGCCCGGCGCGTTCCCCTGAAATAGCTCTCCCGCCAGTCTCCGGGTGGGAAGATGGTATCGGGCCCGATCGCCCCAGTGAGCGTCCCCTCGTTGAACGGCACCCGCGCGATGACCCCCAGGTGCTTCTCGCGCGCCAGGGCGAACAACTCCTTCTCCGGTGAGCGGTCGAAGACATTGTAGATGACCTGCACCGTCTCGATGAGCGGGTCCGACGCGAGCCTCATCGCCGTGGCCGGCGCGTGAGCGTTGATTGAGACGCCCCAGTGCAGGACCTTCCCCTGCTCCCTGAGCCGCTCCATCGCGCGGCGCGACTCGTGCCACCCGTCCGAGTCGAGCCACGCGTCGTGCCAGACATGAAGCTGCTCGATCTGGAGCGTCTCGAGGGCGAGGTTCCTCAGGGATTCTTCCACGCAGTGGATGATGTGGTCGGCCGGAAAGGCCCTGATGAACGGAGTCCTCTCCTTGCCCGGCCAGACCCGATCCTTCGGCGGGATCTTTGTCGCCACGACGAGACCGGCGCGTTCAGCCCTCTCCGCCAGCACCCGGGCGATGAGGCGCTCGCTGTGGCCGTCGCCATAGACGAGGGCCGTGTCGATGAAGGTCACGCCCCCATCGAGCGCCTCGCGAAGAGCGCGCCGGCCCTCCTCGTCCTTCGCGCCCAGCCACATGTTGCCGCCGAGGCCCCAGGCGCCAAAGCCGACCTCCGAAACCTGGTATCCGGTCCTGCCGAGCCCGCGGGTCTGCACCGTTGCGCCTCAGTGGCAGCTACAGGTCGACGTTGAAGAGACGGGAGACGGTCTCATAGACGTCCTCGCCCGCGGCCAGCCTCTTTCCGTCCGGTCCGTAGAGGATCATGAAAGGGAGCCCCTCGACGCCGTGCTGGGCGACCACGGGGGTGGTCCAGTCGATGATGTCGATCTTTCGCACGGCTACGTTGTCGTGACGGGATGCGAGCTCCCTCAGCCTCACGTCGAGGCTGCGGCACGGGGCGCACCAGTCGGCGTAGAAGTCGTAGATGGTGTACTTGCCCGCCACGGCCTGGGCCTCGAGATCGACCCGCTCCCCCCTGGAGACCACGACCACGTCCCCCGCGGGCACCTCGGGCAGGGGCCGGCCACCGGAGGCGAGATAGGCCGCATAGCCGAGCGCCCCGCCCACGATCGCGAGGACGACGGCCAGCAGGGCCTTCTCGAGGTGTTGATCCTTCATCACCCTCTCCACGACGCGAGCCAAGCCTAGAGCAAAAGCCGGCGGGCATCAACGGTCCGGCCGCCTCGTGTTGAAATGACATCGGCCATCTGCGAGAATCGCTTGTCGATGAGGACACCCGCCAGCCAGCGCATCATCGTGCCCCTGGATGTCTCGACCCCCGCCGAAGCCCTCGCGATTGTCGGAAGGCTCAAGGGGCGCGTCGGAATGTTCAAGGTGGGGCTGCAGCTTTTCACCGCCGCCGGCCCCGCGGTCGTGAGCCGCATCGTGGCGGCCGGCGAGCGGGTCTTCCTGGACCTCAAGCTGCATGACATCCCGAACACGGTGGCTCACGCCGCCACCGAGGCGGCCCGCCTGGGAGTGGCGATGTTCGACCTGCACCTGAGCGGCGGGGCTCGGATGCTCGGCGCGGCGCGCGAAGCGGTCGACGCGCTGAATCTTGCCCCGGAACGCCGGCCTCGCCTGCTCGGGATCACCGTCCTCACGAGCCTCAACCAGGACGATCTCGCCGCGGTCGGAGTCACCACCCGGCTGGAGGAGCAGGTCGTGGCGCTCGCGCGCCTCGGCAAGGAGGCGGGCCTCGATGGAGTCGTGGCCTCCTCCCGCGAGGTGGCCGCCATCCGGCGCGCATGCGGCGAGGCCTTCGTGATCGTGACCCCGGGGATCCGGCCCGAAGGCTACGCCCCCTCGGACCAGAAGCGCGTCACGAGCCCCCGCGAGGCGGTCGCCGCCGGCGCCGACTACCTCGTGATCGGCCGGCCCATCCTCGAGGCGCCGGACCCGGTGGCGGCGGTCGACGCCATCGCGCGGGAGCTCGCATGAGCGACTACCGGTGTGACGATTGCGGCCGCCGGATTTCCGCGCCGGGTCTGATATGGCGATGCGGGTGCGGTGGCCCTCTCACCGTGGCCACGCGCGGTCGGTTCGACCCCCGTGCGATCGCGACGCGTCCGCTCACAATCTGGCGTTACCACGAAGCGATCGGGATCGGCCGCACTCTCGATCCCGTCACCCTGGGCGAAGGGTTCACGCCGATCGTGAGCCGGGAGATATGCGGCCTTCCCTCCCTGTTCAAGCTCGAATTCCTGATGCCGACCGGCTCCTTCAAGGATCGGGGCGCCTCGGTCGTCATGAGCCACCTGGCGGCACACGGAGTGGCGCGCGCCGTGGAGGATTCCTCGGGAAACGCCGGCGTCGCGATGGCCGCCTACGGCACGCGCGCCGGGATCAGCGTGGAGATCCTCGTGCCGGACGACGCGCCGCGCCCCAAGCTAGCGGCCATCGAAGTATGTGGCGGGCGTCTGATCAGGATGCCCTCAGGGCGCGGGGGGGCTTCGGCCGAGGCGCTGCGGCGCGCCGAGTCCGGCATCCCATTCGCCAGCCACGTCTGGAACCCATTCTTCCAGGAGGGGATCAGGACATTCGCCTTCGAGGTCTGGGAGCAGATGGAGGGGAGGGTCCCCGCGCGGGTATTCGTCCCGGTGGGAAACGGCTCGCTCCTGATCGGCGCCTTCGACGGATTCGCGCAACTGCGCGAGGACGGGCTGGCGACGTCGGTGCCCAGGATGATGGGGATCCAGGCCGCCGCATGCGCTCCCCTGGCCGCGCCCTCCCCCCCGGGAGAGGCGGACCCGCGGCCCGCCGCCGCCACGCTGGCCGACGGGATACGGATCCCCGCGCCGCCGCGCGCCCGGCGCGCGCGCGAGGCGGTGGAGCGATCCGGGGGCGCCTTCATGGCAGTGACCGAAGAGGAGATCGCCGAAGCCTGGGGCGCGCTGGGGCGAGCCGGCCTCGACGTCGAGCCGACCGCCGCGGTCTCCTTCGCCGGCGCGCTCAAGTGGAGCCGCTCGGACCCGCAGGCCGCCGAGCGCGAGATCGTGGAGACGGGTCCGCCCCTTTCGGCGCTGACCGGCTCGGGGCTCAAGGTCCTGCGATGAAGGTCACCTTCATGGGGACCGGGACCTCCGTCGGGGTCCCCTCCATCGGGTGCCAGTGCCCGGTCTGCCGGTCCCACGACCCGCTCAACCGCCGGACGAGAACCTCGGCGCTCCTCGCGGTCGAGGAGCATCGAGTGCTGATCGACGCCTCGATCGATCTTCGCCAGCAGGCCCTGCGCGAGGAGATGGACGTGCTGCACGCGGTGCTCGTCACCCACGCCCACGCCGATCATGTCTTCGGGCTCGACGACGTGCGTATGTTCAATTTCCGGCAGCAGGCGCCCATGCCGATCTATGCGAGCGCGGCGACGCTCGCGGACATCCGGCGCACGTTCTGGTACGTCTTTGAGGCGACTCTCGCCGCCAGCAGCCGGCCGCAGCTCGCGCTCAAAGAGGTGAACGGTCCGTTCGAGGTCGCGGGGCTCCGCGTGCTCCCCTTCGAGGTCATCCACGGCGCGATGCCGATCCTCGGATACAGGATCGGGCGGTTCGCGTACATCACCGACGCCAGCGCCCTCCCCGAGGCGACCTTCCCGCTCCTGGCGCGCCTCGACGTGCTCGTGATCAACGCGCTCAGGCACAAACCCCATCCGACCCACTTCACATTGACGGGGGCGCTCGACACCATCGCGCGTATCGCGCCGCGCCGCGCCTACCTCACCCACATCAGCCACGATTTCGACCACGCCGCTCTCTCGCGCGAGCTTCCCGAAGGGGTCCAGCCGGCCCACGATGGGCTCACCATCGAGGTGGATCACGAGACGTAGCCTTGCGGCGTCGGCGCGCCCGGCGCTCCTCTTCCTCGTCATGGCGACCTTCGCGTCCCTGGCTCCCGGCGCCTCTCCGGCCCAGCCGCGGACACTCACCAACGAGGAGGTGGTGCGCATGACCGCGCGCGGTATGCAACCGGCGGAGATCATCCGGGAAATCCGATCGGCGCCCTCCACCTCCTTCGATCTGGATCCCGAGGTGATCGCCGAGATGCGCGCCGTCGGGGTGGCCGAGGCCGTCATCGAGGTGATGGCGGAGGTCGATCGCGCGTCTTCCCCGGCCACACAGCCGGCCGTCGGCGCGGAGGCGGACGGGACCATCGACCTCTCCTTCGAGGGCGGGCCGCCCCCCGGCGAGGGACGTGGGCTGGCGATCCCTTCGATCGAGGTCGCCTTCTACCTCATCTGCCTCGACCCGACCCACGTGCCCGACTACTGGCTGACCAGGACACCGCTCGGCGAGGAGTTCCCGCGCCACCATCTGCTCTGGTTTCAAGAGGCGCCCGAGCGTAGAGGGCGGGGCGGGCGCGGGAAGAAAACGCAGGTCCTCCTTCCGGGCCGCGTAACGATCCGAGGGGCCGCCGGAACTCACCCGATCGAGGTCGGCGTGGCCGTCCGTGACAATGAGAAGGCGTGGAAGCCGCTGGCCGCCTCCCGAGCCGTCCTCGAGCTCAAGCCGGGAGAAGTGGCGCGTCTCGTCGTCCGCGCCGTCGTGAAGAAGCGTCGGGGCGCGTCACCGGTGACACTCGAGATCGTGGAGCCGGCTCAGCCTCCCGCGCCGGTCCCCGCCCCCATCAAACGGTAGATCGCAAGCGCGACCAGCCGCGCGCACCGCACCATGTTGTCGGGCTCCATCTCCGTCGTGTTGGCGGGCGTGTCCCCCGAGGAGTGATAGTAGGCCGAGTAGTCGATGAAGAGGTCCCCCTTCTCGCGCCAGCCCTTCGAGGCCCAGCCGGGAGTCTGGGCTCGCAGGGTCGGCCGGTCCCATGCCGCCGTGAATACCGTCGTGGAGGCGATCTTCCGGTCAGTGAGCCCGAGCCCCTCGTGCTGTCGGGGAAGGAAAACGTAGGCGTCGGTCCCCCCCATCGCCGGGTTGCTGGTGTAGGCCCGCGGGAACCCATCCTGCTCCGCGTGGTCATCGGCCACGGCCTCGATCGTCCTGAGCAGCCTCTCGTTCCAGGCGATGTCATTGCCTTCGTAGTAGACCGCGTCGCGCTCGGCGCCGGCCCCCGTCTCGTCGAAGTTGATCACGACGTCGAGGCGCCCCATCTCCTCGGAGCGCGATGCGACCCAGGCGCGCGTGGAGTGGTACTCGGATCCCCAGACGATGAACTTCACGGTCGGGCGATCGGCGGGAAGCCACCCGGAGCCCAGCGCGCCCCGCAACGCCCGCGCCACCTCAAGAAGCGTGGCGACGCCCGACGCGTTGTCGTCGGCGCCCGGGCCGCCGGAGTCGGAGTCGCCGTGAGCGCAGACGATCATCAGACGGCCCGCGGCGGCGCCGGCTCCGGCCAGAGTCCCCACCACGGTGCGGGGACGTCCTTCATGGATCGACGCGTCCAGGGAGATCGTGATGGAGGGGGACGGCGCGGCGGCGGTGCCCGCCTGCTCCAGCGCGTCGCGCAGCAGCCGTCCGTCGCGATAGGACAGGCCGAAGACCGGGATGGGCTTGCCCCCTTCCTGCATGCGCTGGAGCGAGCCGATCGGCGCCCAATCCTGATAGCGGTTCGGATCCCCCGGCGCGTCGGTGAGGAGCGCGATCGCCCCGGCCGCGCCGGCTCGCGCATGGACCTCGCGAGCTGGACGGGCCGTGAGCACCACCGCACCCTTCAGCGGCGCGCCCGCCTCCGGGACCCCTTCATCGCCCTCGAGCACGAGACGCGCCGTCGTCAGGGGAAGCGAGGGCGAGAATCCGTAGGGCCACGCCGAGGACAGGACGTGATCTCCCATCCTGACGCCCCAGGCGGACTCTTCGTGCACGCTCGTCGGAGGGTCTTCGATCACCTCCACGTCCAGACCCAGCGATTTCATCCTGTCCGCCAGCGCGGCAGCGGCGCGATCGCCCGAGGGGGTCCCTCCCATCCGTGGACCATATCCGACCAGCTCACGGACGTTCGCCAGGGCCGCCGGGCGGCTGACCAGGTTGGCGATCCGGTCCTCGATCTGCGGGCCGGAGAGTGGTGGGACGGTCTTCCGATCCGGATCATCGGGTGCGGCGGCGAGAAGGCAGAACGCGACGACGGCGCGAAGGACCGTGGCGCGCGACCTCAAGCCGGCAGGACCCCGGGCGTCGCGGGGACCTCGGCCAGGGCCCCGCCTCCACCGTTTCCCGAGGTGTCCGCAGGGCCGGCCGACGTCGCGGCCAGGACGGGGCGCCGTCCACCGCCGCGATGGCGCGAGGCGAGGAGCGCGGGGAGGGATTTGGCCGTCTCCTTGCGGTCGGTGGTACCGCCGAGGACCACCGACATCGTTCGGGACACGCCGGGCTCCTCCATCGTGATGCCATACAGGACGTCGGCTTCCTCCATCGAGAAGCGATTGTGAGTGATCATCACGAACTGCGTGTCGGCGGTCATCGACTTGAGGAGCTGGTTGAAGCGGATCACGTTGGCCTCGTCGAGCGGCGCGTCCACTTCGTCGAGGAGGCAGAAGGGCGAGGGCCGGTACTTGAAGATTGCGAAAAGGAGCGCGATCGCGGTGAGCGCCTTCTCGCCTCCCGAGAGGAGCATGACGCTCTGGACTCTCTTGCCCGGTGGCTGGGCGATGATCTCCATGCCGCAGTCCAGGACATCCTCCTCGCCGTCACCGGTCAGGAGGCGCAGGTCCGCGCGCCCCCCACCGAACAGGGAGCGGTAGATCTCGTTGAACCCGGCGCGCACCTTTTCGAAGGCGTCGAGGAACCTCTCGCGCGAGGTCCTGTTGATCCTGGCGATCGTCTCTTTCAGTGAAGCCACCGCGTCGAGCAGGTCCTTTCGTTGCGCCGTCAGGAACGCGTGCCTTTCCTCCAGCTCCTTGAACTCCTGGAGCGCGAGCATGTTGACGGGGCCCAGCTGGTCACGCCGGTCCCGGAGCTCCGCGAGCGTCGCGCTGACCGCGTCCTGAGCGAGGGCTTTCTCCTCGTCGGTGATTGCCCCGAAGATCTCCTCGAGCGCGGCGGCGCCGTCCCCACCGGAGGCCGCGGCCCCCGCCGTCAGATGCCTGATGTCGGCGTGAATCCTCTCCTTCTCGAGCGACACCTGCTCACGCGCGGCGCGCGCCGCCTCCAACGCCCCCCGGGCGATCCTCGCCCGCTGGCCCAGGGCGTCGAACTCGAGGCGCCGCCTCGAAAGGTCCACCTCCCCCTCGCGCACCTCCGACTCGAGACCCGCCCGGCGCGCCGTCAGGTCCTGAATCGCCGCCAATGCGGCGGACTCGCGGCCGTTCGCCTCTCGCCGCCGGCCTTCCAGGTCGGCCTGCAGCGCCGTCTCGCGGGCGACGCGATCGCGAAGGTCCTGGTCTGCCTCGAGCATCCGCGACAGCTCCACGTCGAGGGCCTCGAGCCTCTCGCGTGCCGCCGAGAGGGATGCCCGCACGGCCGAGACCGATTCGAAGGCGGCCGCGGAGGTGGCGCGTGTGGCGGCGATCTCGTCCTGAGACGCGTTGATCTCGTCCTCGCGGGTCCGTCTGGCGACCTCCAGGTCAGCCTGCAGCGCCGTCAGCCTCTCCAGCTGGATCGCCAGCGCTCCGGACTCCTCCTCGGCCATCGCCTTCTCGGCAGCGACGGTATCCAGCCTGCTGCGCGCCCGCGATTCCTCGTCGAGGGAGCTCTGCAGCGTCAGGCTCAACGCGACCAGGCTCTTCTCCTGCAGGGCGTGGCCCGCCGACAGGCTGCCGACGGCCGCCGCCGCGACGGCCCGCTCCGCTTCGAGCCCCGAGATGAGCAGATCGAGCGACGCGATGTGGGACCGGCTCGTCTCGATCGTCTGCAGGATCTCGGCCTTGAGGCGACGCCTCGTGAGGATGCCGGCCCCCTCCGGGCGCTTCGCCCCTCCCTCGATCAGGCCGCTCGTGTGGAGCACATCGCCCTCGAGCGTCACGTAATCGAAAAAGGGTCCCAGCCTCCTGAGCCTCGTGGCGGCTTCCAGATCGGTCACGACCACCGCGCGGGCCAGCGCCGCCGCCAGGGCGCGCCGCCGGGCCGGGTCCACGTCGATGAGCTCACCCAGACGACCCACGAACGCGGGATCGGACCGGAGCTCCTCGGGGATGCCGACGGCCGGGATGGTCGATTGGGTCTCGTCGGCTGGAACGGGCAGGAAGGCAGCCCGGCCCTTGCCGGATCCTTTCAACGACGCGAGGGCGGCGCACGCCGCCGCCTGAGTGCCCACCAGCGCGGCATCGAGAAAAGCTCCGAGGTAGATCTCGGCCGCCGCCTCGACGTGAGCCGGTGCTTTCAGCCCGTCGGCGAGAATCCCTTCATGGACGGCCAGCCCGTCGAGTAGCTCGCGCGCGCCGATCGTCGTCGCCTCGATCTCCGAGATCGCCCTGAGGCGTTCCTCGCAGCCGTGGAGCCGGTGCCGCGACTCCACGCGTCGGGCGACCTCGCGGCCGAGCGTCTCCTCCAGACGCGCCAACTCGGCCCGATGCGATTCCAGCTCCGAGGCCGCCGTCGCGATCGCGGCTCGAGCGCGGCTCAAATCCGCCTCCACGCCGGCGCGACTCCAGGATCGACTCTCGAGATCCGCGCGCGCCACCGTCTCCTCGCGGTCGAGCGCGCTCGACTGTCTGGAGAATCTCTCTTCGGACTCCTCGACCTGGCGCCGCTCGTTGCGCGCCTCGCCGAGCGCGTCGATCGACTGCAGGAACGCGGCGCGCAACTCCGTCATGCCACGTTCCATGCCCGCGATCCTGTCCTCCAGGTCCCTCCGCGCCGTCTCGAGCCGCTCGCGCTCGGTGGCCGCGGCGGCGACGCCGTGCTCCAGCGACTCCCTGTCCGCGCGCCGGGCATCGATCAGACGTGCCGTCTCCTCCAGCCGCCCGGCCAGGAGGGCCGCCTGCTCGCGGGCCGCACTCCCGGCCGTCTCGGCCTGCAGCGCCTGCTCGCGGGCCGTGCCGATCTCGTGGTCATGCCGATCCAGATCGCGGTCCAGAGCGTGCAGCTCGTCGCGCCGGCCCTGCCAGATCCGATCCTGTTCCTCGAGAAGGCGCCGCTCCCCCTCCAACGCCGCGTCGATCCGGGCCAGACCGGCCGCTTCCTCGCTCTCCATGGCGCGCGCCGCCGACTCACGCGACTCCACCTCGACCCGCCCGGATTCCAGACGCCGGTGCTCGTGGTACAGGAGGATCCGTTCGTGGCGCGTGATCTCCTCGACGGTGCGGGCGTAACGCCGCGCCTTGGCCGCCTGCCGCTTGAGGGATCCGATCTGACGGTCGAGCTCCGAGACGATGTCATTGACCCGCAGCAGATTCGCCTCGGTGGCCTCGAGCTTGGCCTCCGCCTGGCGCTTGCGCGATTTGTAGAGCGCGATGCCGGCGGCCTCCTCGATGAGGATGCGCCGCTCCCTGGGGCGGGAGTTGAGCGCCACGTCGACCTTGCCCTGCTCGATGATCGCGCAGAGGCCGGAGCCGACGTTGATCCGCGCGAGCGCCTCCTGGAGGTCCCGCAACCGCGTACGCTCGCCGTTGATCAGGTACTCGCTCTCGCCGGATCGGAAGAGCCTGCGCGTGAGGACGAGACGCTCCTGGGTGCCGTCGTCGGCGCCGTTCTTCAAATGAAGCGAGACCTCGGCCATGCCGAGGGGCCGCCGCCCTTCGCTGCCGTTGAAGATGACGTCTTCCATGCGGTCGCCGCGGAGCGACTTGACCGACTGCTCCCCGATCACCCAGTTGAGCGCATCGGCGATGTTGCTCTTGCCGCACCCGTTCGGGCCGACGACCGCGGTGATCTGCTCGTTGAACAGGAATTCGGTGCGCGACAGGAAGGATTTGAACCCGATCAGTTCGAGCTTTTCGAGCCGAAGCATCTCGCCGGTGCCTCCGTCGCGGCCTGCCCGGTCCCGCCAGGTCCTCGCGACGGGGGTATCTTAACACAGCGAGGGGGCCCCGCCAGCGGAATGGCCCAACCAGTGGCGTTAAAGTAAAGCTTGAGCCCCAACAGGTTGGAGGGGAGGCTCAGTGATCCCGAAGTGTGACGAAGCGGGCCAGGTCCTTGAGCGCCTGGCGCACGGGGGAAGGCCCGAAGGCGTCGAGTGCGGCCGCCGCCTTACGGCTGTAGGAGACCGCCAATCGCCGCGTCCTGTCGAGCGTTCCGTGCTGCTGGACCATGTCGAGGATCTCCTCGCGCGCCACACTGGCAAAGCCACCGTCGCGCAGCACCGCGCCGATCTTCTGGCGGTGCTCGGCCATTCCCTTTTCGATCAGGTAGATCAGTGGCAGCGTCAGTCGCCCTTCCCTGAGGTCGCTCGCGACCGGCTTGCCGAGGACCGACTCCGTGGCCGTGAAATCGAGCAGGTCGTCCACGAGCTGGTAGGACATCCCCAGGTTCAGCCCGTATTCCTCGATGGCTCGAGCCTGCGCGGGGGGGACGAGGGCGAGGTCGGCCGCCACGCGCCCGCAGCCTGAGAAGAGCTTGGCGGTCTTGCGGCGAATGATCTCCAGGTGCTCCGCCTCCGTCAGATCGATCGCGCCGTTCCTGTCGGCCTGGATCAGCTCGCCTTCGATCATCGTGAGGGTGATGTCGCAAAGGATCCGGATGATGCGCAGGTCGTCGGCGGTAAGGGCCAGGGTCATCGACTTCAGGTAGAGGTAGTCGCCCAGCAGGACCGTCAGATGGCTGCCCCACCGGGAGTTGACCGAGGTACGGCCGCGGCGCATCTCGGCACCGTCGATGATGTCGTCATGCACGAGGGTCGCCGTGTGAATCAGCTCGAAGACCGAGGCGAAGAGGATGTGCCGGTCGCCGTTGTAGTCGCACAGGCGGGAGCAGAGGAGGAACAACGCGGGCCGGATGCGTTTGCCGCCTCCCTCGGCGATGTATCGGCCAACCGTCTCGATGATCTCGATGTCGGAGCCGAGGTGGCGGTCGAACTCCCGCTCGACCTTCACCAGGTCGTCCCCGACGAGGGCGAGGATCTCGACGAGGCGCGCCTTGTCGGCCGCCGTGACGCCACGCCCCGGGGCGCCGCTCTGCGTGACCTCACGCGACCGCACCGGCTGGGCTCCGCCTCCCATCCCCGCGGCGCTCATCCGGCCGGCCCCGCTGGCGGCGGCTTCACGGGCTCGAAGCGGCGAGCCAGACCCGGCTCGGCGCCGCGAAACGTGTAGACGATGCCCTTGGTGAAGTACCACCACTCCTCCCGGGCGCCGGTGCCGGTCGGTGCGACCGCGACCGTCTTCTCGGGAAGGCCCAGCGTCCTGAGGATCCTTCCCTTCTCGGTCGCAGGTCCGCCGGCCGCGGCGACCCTGCGGGCGACCTCTGGCCATTCCGGGTGCTGCCGTATCGTGGTCTCGACCGCGGCCACGCGCCCCCGCCGCACCATCGCGGTGATCTCAAGGTCCTCCGGGGGAAGGTACTCGACCGTGTCCAGAAGCGCCGGATCGACGAATCTGAGGAACCAGAACTGGTAGTGGCGGTCACGCGGGATGTCGATCGAATAGTAGCCGCCCGAGTCGGTGACGGCGCGGGCCAGGGTGGCCGTCGCGCCCCCCGACGTGCGCCGGTTCAGCTCGAGGTAGCGCTGCGTGGCGATGACCTGCACGGGCCAGCCCGCCATCCCGTCCCCCGAGGGGGCGAGGATTCGGCCCTGGACCACGATGCGCCTCGCGATGGTGGGCGAGAGGGCTCTCGGAGCCGCGCCGGTGGCGATCACCGCGAGGACGGCCAGAGCCGGGATCACGGCGTTCCGTCGCGACATCTCGACTCCTCAGCGGTAATTGGTGAACTGAACGTCGATGCCGAAGTCTTTTTCCTTGAGCGTTCGGATGACCGATTGCAGGTCGTCCTTCTTGGGACCTCGGACCCTGAGCTGGTTGCCCTGGATGGAGGCCTGGACCTTCAGCTTGAGGTCCTTGATGGTCTTTACGATCTCCCTTGCCTTCTCCATGGGGATGCCGTCCTGGATGTCGATCGTCTGGCGGGCCTGCCCCATCGCCGCCGGTTCCGGCTCCGAGAAGACCATTCCCTTCAGAGGCACGCCGCGCTTCGCCAGCTTCTGCCGGAGTATCTCATCCACGCTGCGCGCCTTGAACTTGTCCTCGGCCGTCAGAACGATCTGCCGTTCCTGTCGCTCCAGCGTGCATCGGCTTCCCTTGAGGTCGAAGCGCGTGGCGACCTCCTTGCGCGTCTGGTTCAACGCGTTGTCCACCTCGGCCAGATCGATGCTGCTGATGATGTCAAAGGAGCTCTCTTCGGCCACTGGCGCCTCGTGAATCACGAATGAAACGGCGGCCATGTTACCACCGCCTCCGGAAAGGTGGCAATCGTGAGGCTTCACCCGTTCATCGGTCCTCCAGGACCTCCGCGCCCACGGGAATCTCGAACCGGAAGAGATCGTCCGGCAGATCCGGATTCTCCTCGAGGTCGAACAGATCGAAGACCATCCGCTCTCCCGCGGCTCCGGCGACCGTGAGGGACCGGATCTGGAGGCGGACCGGATCGATGACGAGGATCAGCTTCGCGAACTCCTGGTTCGGCTTGAGCGGCGTCAGCTCGACGGTGACGCCTCCCGACACGCCCGGTGGGCCCGACTCCTCCGCGGACGGACGCCGCGACCGGAAGTCCTTGACGAGGCTGATGCGGCCGGCCAGCAGGAGCGCGGCCGCCCCTTCCTCCTGCAGGTCGCGCACGCTGCCGCGTTTCACCTGGCGATCGGCGGGGGTGTAGAGCCATGTATGGCGGCCGTCGGCCACCGCGACCTTCGGCTCGGGCTTCTCGTAGTCCCAGCGCATCAACGCCGGCTTCTTGAACGCGAGCCTCCCCTCCTCCGTCCGGGGCCGGCCCAGGCTCGGCGTATCGAGAGTCTGGATGAAACGTCCCTTGAGAGCCGTGAGGCCGTCGAGCTTGCGCTGGAGGAGCGCCAGGAGCGGATCGGCGTCCTGGGCGGGGAGCACCAGGAGGGTCCATGAGAGCAGGATGGCGCGCATGAGCATGATTCGGGCCTCGGTTGACACTCCTGGGGTCGGTCACTAAGATGCGGGGGCCATGATGAAGGTGCGCGGAGCCGAACCCCGCCGGCTGTTGTCCACAGCGGTCCTGGCATGCTACGTCATCCTCGCCGCGGCCGCCACAGCTCCTCACCGGCACGACGCGCAGTCGCGAGTCCTCCCAACGCCGGGCGCCGAAGGATTTCGGGCGCCGGCGGCTCCAGCCCCCGAGTCCAAAGACGGTCTCAAGCAATCGGGCGAATGCCGCCTTTGTTCCTGGGGACGCGGTGTCGCGCGTCCCTGCCAGACCGGCGACCTGCCGACCCAGGAGCCCCGGCCCGCCGTGGCGAGGATCGCCGTGGGGCCCAGCGTACCGCCGAGTCCGCTCGCACATTCTGTCCTTCTCAGGGCCCCTCCCTCAGCCTGAAACCGTTCGACCGGGCCGCTCCCCCGAGCGGCCGTCCGACAACAACGCTTTCTCCAATCATCGATACGATTTCAGGAGAACCTCGATGTCAATCGCCCATTCATGGAAGAGCCACGCCTTCAAATTTGCAGCCGCTTCGATCATCTTCGCGGCGGGTCACGGACTCTGCCGCGCCGCGGAGGAGCCGCCGCGCGCCGCCGATGAATCCGTGACACAGATGCGCGCGGAGATAGAGGAGCTCAAGTCGCAGCTTCGCGCTCTCAAGGACCAGGTCGACGCGCTGGCGCGCGCGCAGGCCGGTACCACGACGCCGGTGGCACAGGTTCCCGCGGCCCCGCCCCCCGCGCCGCAGCCTCCCCCGGCTCCGGTCTCGAGAGCCGGCGGCAGCACGGTGTTCAACCCTGCGATGAGCGCGGTCTTTCAGGGGATCGGAAACGGGTCATTCAACCACAATCGCGATGGGGATGGATTCAGTCTCAGCGAGGCGGAGATTGGCCTGCAGGCCGTGGTCGACCCCTACGCGCGCGTCGACATGTTTATCGCGTTCGGCGCCGAGGGGGAGGCGGAGGTTGAGGAAGCCTACGTCACCTTCCAGACGCTGCCTGGTGGTCTGCAGGCGAAGGCGGGCCGCTTCAAGGACGCCTTCGGCAAGTGGAACCTGCTTCACAATCATGCCTTCTTCACCGTCGATCGCCCCAACGCGCTCACCAATTTCTTCGGCGAGGAGAGCCTCACGGGCGATGGAGCGTCGTTGAGTTGGCTGGTTCCGGGCACCGGCTCCGCGTTCGTCGAGTCGGTCACGGATATCGCGAGCACCGGAAACGATGTGTCCTTCAACGCGCGGAGACGCGATCTCCTGCTGCTCGAGCATGTCTCCTCGGTCTTCACGCTGACCTCGAACGCCACCTTCGAGACCGGTGGCACATGGGCCAAGGGGAGGGGCGGCCCTTCGGAGGCCCTGACGCAGGCCATCGACGACGCGGGTCTCACCGGCACCGTCGTGCCGTCGGACCGGCTCGCGGCCAATCTCTTCGGGGTCGATCTCACCTACAAGTGGAAGCCCGTCCAGTTCAACGTCTACAGATCCGTGACCCTGCAGGCCGAGGGTATCGCCTCGAGACGCCGCGTCGAATCGCTGCAACCGGGCGGCTTCCTGACGCGCGACACGGTCAACAGCTTCGGCGGCTATCTGTACGCCGAGTATCAGTTCGCGAAGCGATGGCGGGCCGGGCTGCGCTACGATGATTCGGAGTTCCCGGACGACGACAGCGCCCGCGAACGAGCCGCCTCGGCCGTGCTGCGGATTCAGCCCACCGAGTTCGAAGAGTTCCGGATCCAGTTCAAGCACACGGGGCGTAACGACGCGGCGGCCTTCAGATTCGACGGCATTCAGAGCGACAACGAGGTTTTCATCGAGTGGATTCCGGTCATCGGCGCCCACGCGGCCCACAAGTACTGAGGAGGCGGGATATCATGAGAACCCTTCGATCACTGTTGATCCTGATCCTGACAGCCTCCACCGGTGGATCGCTCCTCGTGGGCGCGGCTCCGCCGAAGAAAGTCAACGTGGTGGCCACGCTGCCGAACCTCGCCTCCATCGCCAGGGAGGTCGGCGGCGAACGCGTGGATGCCATGTCGATCGCCACCGGCCTCCAGGACGCCCACTTCGTGGATCCGAAGCCCAGCTACATGGTCAGGCTGCGTTCGGCCGACCTGCTTCTGGTCAACGGTCTCGATCTCGAGATCGGGTGGGTCCCGCCCCTGACGCAGGGAGCGCGCAACGCGCGGATCCTGCCCGGCGCTCAGGACCATATCGATTGCTCCGCGCGCATCGGGGTGATGGAGGCGCCCAGTGGTCCCCTGACCCGCGCCGCTGGCGACGTGCACCCGTACGGCAATCCGCACTACCTCACCGATCCACTCAACGCCGAGATCGTCGCGGCGGAGATAGCCGAGGCGCTCGCCCGGAAGGATCCCGCCGGCGCCCAGGAATACGAGAAGCGCAGGGCGGACTTCGTGAAGCGTCTCCACGCCGCGATCTTCGGCCCCGAGCTGAACGACCTGGTGGGCGGCTCCAAGCTCGCGGGGCTGGCCCTCACCGGCGAGCTCGACTCGTACCTCAAGACCACCATGGTGGACGGCGCGCCGCTCGCGTCCCGCCTGGGAGGCTGGATGGGCCGGCTGCGCCCCTACGCCGGCGTCAAGGTGATCACCTACCACAAGGACTACTCCTACTTCGCCCGGCGGTTCGGTCTGGACGTGGTGGAGTTCGTCGAGCCGAAGCCGGGGATACCTCCTTCGGCCAAGCATCTCGTCGAGATTACGGAGCGTCTGGGGCGTGGCGACGTGAAGATGATCATCACGCGACCCTATGTCGAACACAGGTCCACCGATCTTCTGGCGGAGAAGTCAAGACTGCCCGTGCTGACGTTGCCGCTGGAGGTGGGCGGCGCTCCGGAGGCGACCGACTACTTCAAGCTGTTCGATCTGCTCACAACGCAGATCGCAGCCGTGGCCGCGGGAGGGTGACGTCCCATGTCGGAGCAGTTCTCCGTCCTTGCGCTCCCCTTCCTGGCCTGCCTGATCCTGACGGGGATCCACGCCTACCTCGGCATCCACGTGCTGAGCCGCAAGGTGATCTTCGTGGACATCGCGCTGGCGCAGATCGCGGCGTTGGGAGCGACCGTGGCATTCCTTCTCGGCGCCGACCCTCGCTCCGAACGAGCCTACTGGTTCTCGCTTGCCTTCGCCGTGATCGCCGCGGCGATCTTCGCGCTCACACGCACGCGGACAGAGCGGGTCCCCCAGGAGGCGATCATCGGCTTGACCTACGCCGTCGCCTCGGCCACGGCGATCCTGCTGGCCGACATCTCGCCCCACGGCGCCGAGCATCTCAAGGACCTGCTGGCGGGGAGCATCGTATGGGTCACCCCCCATCAGATCGTGAAGACCGGCATCCTGTACGCGATCATCGGTGGTTTCCACGTCCTGTTCCGCAAGACCTTTCTGCTCATCTCGATCGATCCGGAGGAGGCATACCGGCGCGGGATACGGGTCCGGCTCTGGGACTTCCTCTTCTACCTCTCCTTCGGCGTCGTGATCACCTCCTCCGTGCAGATCGCGGGAGTCCTGCTGGTCTTCTGCTATCTCGTCGCCCCGGCGGTCTTCGCCGTGATGTTCTCCGACAATCTCCGCACGCGTCTGGCGCTGGGGTGGACCGCCGGGACCGTGGTGAGCGCCGTGGGGCTCTACTTCTCCTACGATCGCCCTTCGGGCCCGACGATCATGGTCTGTTTCGCCCTGACGCTGATCCTCGGCGGAATCGTCCGCGGCATCCACACCTCCCACAACAGGCTCCGCACCGCGTCCCTCTCCACCGCCTGCGTCGCCCTCGTCCTGCTGGCCGGGTATGCGATGATCTATTTCGGCTCCTCCCCCGCCGCAATGGAGGACCACCGTCACGGGGATGGCTCCGGCCACGCGGCCGAAGCCGCGGCCGAAGCCGCGCAGGCTCATGAGGTCGGCACGAGCTTCGAAGACCTTCGGCTGGCTCTCTCCGACCCCCATCCCGGCGTCAGGGCGAAGGCGATCTCCGGTCTGGCCTCGATGGGCGATCGACGCGCGGCGCCCGACATCCTCCGGATGCTCGAGGACTCTTCCACGGCGGTTCGCGAGAATGCCGCCCGCGCTCTGGGCGTGCTGGGCGACACATCGGCGGTCAGCCCGCTGGGCCAGCGGGTGACGCGCAAGGAAGAGGACGAGTGGGTGAGGCTGCGCGCGGCGGAGGCGCTGGTCCTCCTGGGACAGCCCTCGGGACTCCCCGCGCTCATCGAGATCGCCCGTAGCGGGGAGGCCCGGATGGCGCGGATCACGGCGCTCGAGTCGCTGCTCGCCGCGAGCGGGATCGCCGAGGCCGCGGGGGGTGCCGCCGGCCTCGACCCGGGACGCGCCGAGACGCTTCTCAAGGCCGTCGGTCAATGGTGGCAGCGTCACGGCTCGGAGCTTCGCTGGGAGCCGGCCTCGAGGAGCTTCCTGCCTCACGCCGACAGACCCTAGGGAACCTCGCGGCGTTGCCCGCCGGGAATCCCTGTGGTAGGTTCTCGCTCGATGAAAACTGTGCGACCGATCCTCATCTCGGCCGCCGCACTTCTCCTGCTGGCCGGCTACTTCCTCGTGGTGAGGATCCCCTCCGACGCGGTGGGATTGGCCGGTGGCGGACCCGGCGAGGCGCCGAGGGTCTACGGGCCTGGATTTCACATCAGCCTTCCGGGCTCGGGTCTCGTCGTCTACTCGACCGCCCCGGTGACCGCGAGCGGCCAGACGATGGTGACCCCGGCAACCGGCGGCGAGATCCCGGCGCGTTTCACCGTGACGGCCCGTCTCGATCCCGGTCGCGTCGCGGATCTTCGCGCGGCAATCGGGGGGCGCCCACTCGAGGAGTTCCTCTCGGCGCAGGCGGGGCTCCTCCTGGGCGAGTATGCCTCTCACGCGGGCGCGGTCGACATCCTGACACCTCAATTCAGGACCCGCGCGGCGGAGCAGATCGCCGGCGTGTTCAAGAACGGCGGCCTGGCGGAGGCATCGATCGTGATCCGGCCGCCGGACGACGAGACGCTCCTGGCGGCGGCGCAGTTCCTGGCCCCCGCGGGCGAGGCCTGGAAGATCAGGCAGGCCGTCGACGAAGCCATGACCGAGCCCGGCGGCACGGGCAGCTGGAAGCTCCAGACGGCGCTGGGGCTGGTCAACGAGTCCGAGAGACGGCTCGCGGAGTGCGAGAAGAACTACCTCGACGCGCTGGCCATCGATCCGCTCGCGATCCCCCCCATGACGCAGCTCGTCAGGCTCTACTCGACCGTCAATGAATGGGCCAAGCTCAGGCGCGTCGTCGACGCCGCGCTCACGGCCGATCCGAACTCCCTGCCGCACATTAACTGGGCCGCCCTGGTGCTGCTGAGACAGAACGATGTCGACACCGCGGAACGGCTGCTCAGGAACGGCCTGTCGATAGCCCCAGGCAACTCGGTGCTGCTGATGAACCTCGGCGTTCTCTACCTCAAGAAGGGCCGCGTCGAGGAGGCGATCGATCCGCTCCAGAAATCGGTTGAAGCCGACTCGACGAACACTCAGGCGCTCTTCAATCTCGGCTCCGCGCTCGCGGCCCTCGGTCGGTTCGCCGAGGCAGCCCCCTACCTGGAGCGCGCCGAGCAGAGCGGGACGTTGACGCTTCCGCTGGCAAGGACCCTCCAGATCGTGCACGAGAAGCTGGGGCACTCGCCGCAGGCGGCCTCCTATCGCGACAGGGTCCGGGAGATGGAGGCGGCGGCGCAGGCGCGCAGGAAGTCAAAGGGGGAGAGCCATGACGCACGTTCCACTGGAAAGAGCACGCCGTGATTTCCTCGCCACCTTCCCCGCGCTGGCTCTCGCGGCGCCGGCCATCCTGTGGCCTGGCGAATCCGCCGCAGCGGAGAATCCGAGCGCGGAGGGGTTCCCACCGGAGGGGCTGAAGGGCGAGGCGTTCTGGAAGAAGGTCCGCGAGCAGTTCCTCCTGCCTCCGGAAGAGGCATTCTTCAACACCGGGACGCTGGGCTCCAGCCCGCGGGTCGTGCTGGAAACGGTCATCCGCCACATGACCGAGGTCGACGCGACGCTCGCGCACTGGGACTACAAGCCCGAGCATCCCGACTACTTCTCCGGGTATCGTCCCGAGACGGAGCTGCGAACGAAGCTCGGCCGTCTCATCAACGCCGACGCCGCCGAGATCGCTCTCACGGTCAACGCCACGATGGGGATGAATCTCGTGGCCAACGGCCTTCCCCTCGATCCCGGCGACGAGATCCTCATGACCGATCAGGAGCACCCGGGCGGGCGAACCGGATGGGAGCTGAAGGCGAAGCGCTACGGCTGCTACGTCAAGCAGCTCCATGTTCCGACTCCGCCGGAGAGCCCGCGGCAGCTCGTGGACCTGTTCGCGGACGCGATCACGCCGCAGACCCGGGTGATCGCCGTGCCCCACCTCACCTCGGCGCTCGCCATCGTCTTTCCCGTGGAGGAGATCTGCCGCATGGCTCGAGAGCGCGGCATCTTCACCGTCGTGGACGGCGCCCAGGTCTGCGGCCACCTCCCGATCGACGTCCGCCGCATCGGGTGCGACGCCTACTTCAGCTCCCCTCACAAGTGGCTTCTCGCGCCCAAAGGATGCGGATTCCTCTACCTGAGGAAGGAGCGTCACGACGGCGTCTGGTGCACGCTGGCCTCCAGCAACTGGGATAATTACAAGGAGGGGACCTTCAGGCTCATGCAATGGGGCACGGGCAACCTCTCCCTGCTCAAGGGGCTGGAGGCCGCGCTGGAATTCCACCAGACCCTCGGCCCCGCGCGCGTCTACTCGAGGATCAGGAGCCTGGCCGACCACCTGCGCGAAGGGCTGCGGAAGAACCCGAAAGTCACGATTATCTCGCCGGCGCACCCGGACCTGTGCTGCGCCACCACCACATACAGGCTCGCGGGCGTCACCGGGATCCAGTTGCAGGATGCTCTGTGGGAGCGCTCACGCGTGCGCGTGCGCAGCATCGGCGAAGGGGTGCGGCACTGTTGCCACATCTACAACACGATGGACGAGGTGGACCGGTCGCTCTCGACGCTCGAGGCGATCTCAGGGTCCTGACGGGGGGCTTGAACGCCGGCCCCCCGGCACCATCTTTGGATCCGCCGGCGGGAGGATGTGACGCGAATGGCTTCGATCAGGTTCCTTCAGATGTCCGACCTCCACCTGGATTCGAGCCTGCAGTCCAGTCGTCTCGGGCTTCCCCAGGAAAAGCTGCGCGTGCGCCAGACGGAGCTGCGCCAGATACTCCCCAAAGCTTGCGCGCTGGCGCGCGAGCGGGGCGTGGACCTCGTGCTGCTGCCGGGAGACCTGTTCGACGACGAGGCGGTCACGCAGGACACCGTCAACCTCGTCATCGACCATCTGGGCGGCCTGGCGCCCATCCCGGTCGTCATCGCGCCGGGCAACCACGACTTCTACTCGCTGGGGAGCCCCTACAACGACGAGCTGCTGATGGCGCGCAAGCAGCGCCCCTGGCCGCGCAACGTGCGGATCTTCAGGGACGGTCACTGGAGGACTCTCACGTTCCCGGAGCTTCCCGGCGTGCGGGTGACGGGCATGGCGCATTCGGCAAACGCGTTGCTGGGTGAGCGTCTGCTGGCCCTCCCGATCCCGCGTGAAGGCTCCCCGGACCCCGCCGCCTTCGGCATCCTGGTCTTCCACGGGTCGCGCGACAACGCGCGGATTCCGGGCCGCAAGATGAGGACGCTCCCCTTCTCGGACACCGAGCTGGCCTCGCAGGGGTTTGACTACACCGCGATCGGCCACTACCACGATCACGCCATCATCACGAGTCGCGACGGACGCATCCTCGGCGCCTATTCCGGGTGCCCAGCCGGACGCGGACTGGACGAGGAGGGGGAGAAACACGTGCTGGTGGGCGAGATCGTCAAGGAGGGTCCGGTCTGCCGCGTCGCGATCGAGAAGGTGCGCCTCGACCGGAGGGCGGTCCGGTGCGTCGATGTGAACTGCTCGGGCGCGACGCACAGGGACGCCGTGGTACGGAAGATTGAGGAGGCTCTCGGCGCGCGGGAACCCTCCCCCGATGATCTCGTGCACCTCCGGTTGACGGGACGGATCGCACCCGGCATCGACGTCGTTCTTCCCGAAGGGCTCCTGGAGGATCGCTTCTTTCACGTCTCGGTGGATCTCTCGCTGCTCAAGCCCGACTACAACCTCGAGCGCTACCGCGAGGAGAAGCTGCAGACCACGGAGGCCCGGTTCGCCCGGGAGATGCTCCGGAGGATCGACGCGGAATCGGACCCGGCTCGTCGCAGGCTCCTGGAGAGCGCCCTCTACTATGGGCTCGACGCGCTGATCCAGAAGGAGGTCAGGCCGCGGTACGAGGAACGACCCTCATGAAGATCCGCCGCCTGAGGATCGACGGATTTGGAAACCTGCGCGGTGACTTCATCTTCTCATCGGACCGCTGCAACCTGATCCTGGAGCCCAACGAGAGCGGCAAGAGCACCCTCGCGGCCGCGATCCTGGCGGCGCTCTACGGCCTTCCGCGCCAGCGCGCGACGCGTGACCGGCCGATCAAGATGAAGGAGCAGTACCGCCCCTGGAGCGGCGGCGCCTTCGCCGTCGAGCTTGATGTCGACTGCCGTGAGCGCTCCTACACCATCCGCAGGGACTTCGATCAGGACACCGTGGTCGTTCTCGATGGAGCCACCGGCAAGGAGATCACCGCCCAGTTCTCCAGGGGGAAGGATCACGTCGATCTGGGAGAGGCGTTGACGGGCCTCACGCGGGAGGATTTCTCCCGCTGCTGCTTCGTCGGCCAGCGCGAGATCGAGAGCCTTCGAGACGCGGAGGGGCTGACGCACGCCCTGCAGCGGATCGCGTCATCCCAGAAGGGGGATGTCGCAGCCGGCGAGGCCCTCGCGGCGCTGGCGCGCGCCGTGGACCACGACTACGAAGGGATGCGGCTGGGACGGGGCAAGGTCGAGACCGAGATCCGCCGCCTGGAAAAGGAGATCGACGAGGTGAGGGCGGAGATGGAGGTGATCGCGGCGCGCCGGCGCGCCTCGGAAGACAAGATCCGCCGTCTCGAAGAGGCCACCGCGCAGGAAGGGAGGGCCGAGGCCGACCTTGCCCGCGTGGACTTCCTCTGTCTTCTCGCCGCCAGTCAGGAAGCGCAGGCCCAGCTCGATCAGGTCCGCAAGGACGCGGAGGAGATCCGCAGGTGCCGCGAGGAGATCGCGGCTCTGGATGGCTACTCCCGGCTCCCGCTGGAGCGGCTCGAGGGGCTCCGGGAGATCCGGACCAGGATCGAGTCTCTCCAGGAGCACCGGTCGGCCTCCGAGAAAAAAGTTCAGGAGATCGAGGCAGCCCTGGCGCGCGCGCAGGAGGAAATGGCGCCCGTGGCCTCCTTTGCGGCGCTCGGCGCGGGTGAGGTGGCGCTGATCGCGGACCGCCAGGCGGTGCTGGCGGACCTCTGGGAGCAGAGGCGTTCCAAGCGACAAGCGCTGCGCAAGGAGGAGAAGCGCCTCGCAGACGCGGGAATCGATCCCGGGCGCGTGACGGAGCTGGCCTCCGCGTTCTCGCAGGTGGACGAAGACGAGCGGACCTTCCTCGGTGGATACCGTGAAAGGGTCCTGGAGCTGAAGGCCGCCCTCAGCGAGGCGGAGCGGGAGAGGGACCGGCACGCGCAGGTCGAAGGGGCCGATTCCGCCGCGCTGGTCCCGCTGGCCGCCGCGAGGCGCGCCGAGGCGGTCGCTCTCGGCCTTGGCTTTTTCGGCTTCGCTCTCATCCCGGTCCTGTGGTTCACCCTTGACACCAAACTGCCGATCCTCGCCGCGCTGGTTCTCGCCGTTGCCGGGTTCATCTGGTGGATCCGGCTCCAGGAGAAACGTCCGGTGCATGGTGCCGAGGAGTTCGGCACGGACCTCCAGCGCATCCAGACCGAGATCTGGTCCCGCGAGAAGGAGCTCGCCGCGATACAGGAGCGGGTCTCCAACCTGGCGTCACGGATCAACTACGCGCGTCCCGATCGTCTCGTGGAGGAGTTCCGGGCGCTCGAGACGCTCCAGGAGAAGGCCGCCCCGCTCGCGCAGACCGCCGCGACTCTGCGTGAGATCCAGAACCGCTACGACGCGGCCTCGGCGGAGCTGCTCGATCTCATGCAGCGCGCCGGCCGGCCCCCCTCGTGGCGCCTCGTGACTCCACGCATCGCCAGGCGGTTTCGCGAAGAGGCCGAGCGTTTCCGCGACGCGCTCGGGAAGGCCGACTCCCTGCGGTCCGAGCTGGCGACGTCGCGCCGGGAGGCCGGTGTGACGCAGATGGAGCTGAAAACGCTTCATACCGAGGCCGCCGCGATCTTCCGCGAGGGGATGGGTCCCGATGCCTCGTACACAGACCCCGCCGATGCCGTGACGCGCTTCGCCGAGGCGGCAGCCAGGCGCGAGCGATGGAGCCGGCTCACCCAGGAGATCCTTCCGGCGGCCCTGAGGCGCAACGCGGTTCCTCCCGAGGAACGCATCGCCACGCTGACGCGCGAGCTGGAGGTGCTCAGCCGACAGGTGGACCGGGCGGTGCAGCAGAGCCCCGCGCTCTTCGGGTTGCGGACCGACCGATCCAGCCGGGAGTACGTGGAGGAGCGCCGCCGGCTTCAGGAGGAGGCTCGGGGGACCCAGCGTGACCGGTTGGCTCTCTCAGACGAGCTGGGAGACGTCCTGAAGGAGTACCGCCGCGACTACCCCGGGCGCCAGAGGTTGCTGTCCGGTCTCGAGGGCGCCCACGCCCGCGCGGTGGCCTTTCGTGACGCGGTGGCGCTCTCCTCCGAGGTCCTCCAGGAGATCTCCCGGGAAGCCTATGCCCAGTGGGCGGAGGTCCTCAACGACCGGACGGGCGAGATCCTCCGGCGGATCAATCCGAGCTATGGCGAAGTCCTTTTCGACACCGATCTGACCTTCACCCTGCGAGACGTCCGCTCCGGCCGGCGCCTCGATCAGAACGCCGTGGACGTCCACTTCAGCTCCGGGGCGCGGGACCAGATCTACCTCGCGGTGCGGATGGCGGTCTCGGAATACCTGTCGGCCTCAGGGACCCGGCTCCCCTTCATCCTCGATGACCCGCTCGCGACCTTCGACGACGAGCGATTCGAGCGCGCCATGGAGTTCCTGCTCGACACGATCGCTCGGCGGCACCAGGTGGTCATCCTCTCGTGCCACGAGGTGCGGCACCGGCGATGGCTGGAGAGCAGCCCCGACCGGATGAACGACAAGATACGAGTCCTCGACCTCACTCCCCTCTCCACCTGATCCACCGGTACGCAGGGCAATCCCTCCCTCAGGCACGGGCCGTTTCGGACCGCGCCATGAGCAACCCTCCCTCGGGCACGGCGCGTACTCGCCCGGCTCCGTGCGCGCCTCCCGCTCGCTCGGTGCCTTCGCCCGGCTCAGGCGATCGACCTCGCTCGCGAGGGCACCTCGGGAGCGTTGCTCACGGCGCGTGGGGGCCATCCCGGACCGCGCTGCGAGCCGTGCCCGTAGGAGGATTCCCCGAGCGACCCACGATCTCGAGACGCGAATCCGGGCGAGCGCGAGCCGTGCCTGATGAAGGATTCCCTCCGCGACCTCCGGGGTCGCGCGCGCGATCGGTGCCGTCGTCAGTGGTATAGACTAAGCACTCCGGAGCGGACGATGGCCTCGAACCTCACGCCGATGCTCGAGCAGTACCACAGGATCAAAGGCGAACACCGCGATGCGATCCTCATGTTCAGGATGGGTGACTTCTACGAGATGTTCTTCGAGGACGCCCTGAAGGCCTCCGAGGTCCTCGAGATCGCGCTGACGGCGCGTGGCCGCGGAACGGATAACGAGGCGCCCATGTGCGGCGTCCCCCACCAGGCGGTCAATTCATACATCGCGCGGCTGATCGCGTCGGGGCACAAGGTCGCCGTCTGCGACCAGGTCGAGGAAGCCGGCGCCTCGCGCGGGCTCGTGCGTCGCGAGGTCGTGCGCGTCGTGAGCCCCGGGACGCTCACCGATCCGGCCGCCCTCGACGACCGCGACAACCTCTTCATCGCCTGCCTCTTTCCCACCAGCGAAGGGGTCGGCGCGGCCAGCATCGACCTGTCGACCGGAGAATTCCGGATCGCGGAGGCCAGAGGCGAGGACTCCTGGCGCCAGATCTCCCTTCAGATCTCCTGCCTTCACCCGCGGGAGATCCTCCATCCGGAAGGCACGGAGGTGGCCCGGCACCTCGGACGCGAGGTGGGGACGGGCGTCGTTTTCAACGTCCTGCCGGGTTGGATCTTCGGACGCGACGCGGCCTTCCGCGCCATGACGGAGCAGATGGGCACGCTCTCGCTCGAAGGGTTCGGCTGCCAGACGATGGATCTGGCGGTGCGCGCCGGCGGCGCCCTCCTGAGCCACCTCAGGAGCACCCAGAGGTCGGCGCTGGGCCACATCCACCGTGTCGCCGTTCACCAGCCCGCGGACCACATGGTCCTCGACGGTCCGACCCTCAAGACACTCGAGGTGACCCGCTCGCTGGCCACCGGGGCCCGGGCGGGGTCACTCCTCTCGGTTCTGGATCGGACCGTCACCCCGATGGGCGCCCGCCGCCTCCAGTCGTGGCTCCTGTCTCCACCGGTGCGCGCCGCCCGCACCGAGGAGAGGCTCGAGGCCGTGGCGGAGCTCGCGGCCGATCACCGCCGTCGCGACGAGCTGCGTGCCCTCATGAAGCCCGTGCGCGACATCGAGCGTCTCGCCGGCCGCGCGACGCTCGGCATCGCCAATGCCCGCGACCTGGTCGCGCTGCGCGATTCGCTCGTGCCCTTGCGGGGCATCGCGTCGCTCGCCGCCGGGTTCTCCTCGCCACTGCTCTCGGGACGGCCCGGACCCCTCATCTCATCCGACACGGCGGGTCCACCGGGGGCGCTGGACGACCTTTCCGATCTGCGCGACCTCCTCGGCCGGGCGATCCAGGACGACCCGGCGCCCACGCTGCACGAAGGGGGCTTGATCCGCCGGGGGTACGACGCGGCGCTCGACGACCTGCGCGCGATCTCCAGCGACGGGCGCTCGTACATCGCGGGTATCGAAGCCCGCGAGCGGGAACGCACGGGGATCGGTTCCCTCAAGGTCCGCTACAACCGGGTCTTCGGCTATTACATCGAGATCTCGAAGTCGAACCTGCCCCTGGTCCCGTCGGACTACGAGCGCAGGCAGACCCTCGTAAACGCCGAGCGATTCGCCACCCCCGAGCTCAAGCAATACGAGGAGAAGGTCCTCACGGCTCAGGATCGGATCCACGAGATCGAGTACGACCTCCTGTGCGAGGTCCGTGGCCAGGTGACGGCCCAGGCCGGCCGCCTGAAAGAGAGCGCCGGACGCATCGCGGATCTCGATGTCCTCGCGTCGCTGGCCGAGACGGCGGCAACCCGCGGCTACGTCAGGCCGGTTCTCACCGAGGAGACGAGGACCTCGATCATTGGAGGACGCCACCCGATCGTGGAGGCGCTCGACACCGAGGCGCGCTTCGTCCCCAACGATGTCCAGGCGGGAGGCGACGCGCCCTCGATCCTGATCGTGACGGGGCCGAACATGGGAGGCAAGTCCACCTACCTGAGGCAGACGGCGCTCATCACCCTCATGGCGCAGGCGGGCTCCTTCGTGCCCGCGGAGCGAGCCGAGATCGGGATCGTGGACCGGATCTTCTCGCGCATCGGGTCCTCGGACAACCTTGCGGGGGGCCAGTCGACCTTCATGGTGGAGATGCAGGAGACCGCGAACATACTCCACAACGCGACCGGGCGCAGCCTCATCCTGCTGGACGAGGTGGGGCGCGGAACCAGCACCTTCGACGGCCTGTCGCTGGCCTGGGCGATCGTCGAGCACCTGCACGAGGCGGGCTCCCCGAGGGCGCGCGTCCTGTTCGCAACCCATTACCACGAGCTGACCGAGCTGGCCCTCACGAGGCCGGGCATCAGGAACCTCACGGTCCAGGTGAAGGAATCGGGTCACGACGTCATCTTTCTGCGCAAGATCGTGGAGGGCGCGGCCGACCGGTCGTACGGCATCCAGGTGGCGCGGCTGGCCGGGATGCCTCGTGGGGTCATCGAGAGGGCGCGGGAGATCCTCGAAAACCTCGAGCGCAACGAGTTCGGGCGCGACGGTCTGCCCAAGCTGGCGAGGCGCCACGACTCCTCCGCTCCGCCGGGCGAGACACGCCCCGGCCAGCTTTCCCTGTTCGGCCCACCGGCAGACCCTGCCGAGGCCGCGGCCGCCGCGGAGATCCGGGGTATCGACCTCGACAGGACGACGCCGATGCAGGCCCTCGATCTGCTCGCCCGGATCAAGGGGAAGCTCGGGGAACCAGGTTAGAGAGGATTGGCCGCGCGCGAGGGCTCGAGCGGATCGCGCGAGATCGGGTAGGCGAGGCCGGTTGCCCGGCCCCGCCTCCCACACCACCGGACGTGCCGTTCGGCATCCGGCGGTTCACGAGGTACATGCAAGTCTTCGATGCTCATCGATGAGGCTCACGAGCCCGCGCCGTTGTAACTCCGTGAGCCGGGTGCGCGGTCTCTTCCACTGCCGCCAGACGATGCATCGCATCCTCCGGCGTACCCACGCATCCAACTCCTCGAAGTTGACCTTGACCTCCACCATCCGGAAGTAGGCGACCCAGCCCCGCAGCACGGGGCCGAGCTCCTCGGCGACACCCGCGAGGTTACGGCCTCGCCCCCGCCGCAAGATGGGCCTGAGCTTGGCCTTCAGTCGTTTGACCGACTCAGGGGCCACCCTCAGCTTTGGCTCGCGGTGCATGGTGACGCTGTAGCCGAGGAACTTGCGCTCCCACGGTCGCCCCACCGCGCTCTTGTCCCGGTTGACCTTCAGCCGAAGCCGCTCTTCGAGGAACCGCTCCAGCGATGCCATCACCCGCTCACCCGTCGCTTCGCCTCACGGCGTGGCTGGCCCTTGCGGGCAGGTGAGCAGACCTCCCGGGGTAAGACGCGTGACCTTCGCTCCATCCACCCGCCGCATCTACGCACGCCCGGTCCGGGTGACATCGGGCTTCGGGTCTTTTGGCCCCCTCGCCCACCTGACGCGCGCCTCTTATGCGGTTCGTGTTCCTCGGGCCGGAGTTTTGCCTGCGGCTTCCTCCCCACCACGCCTCACAGCGTCGCGGTTGCCGTTCAGCTAAGGGTTCCCGTCACCAAGCTCCCCAGAGGACTTGTAACTCCTGGTCACTTCCCGAATGGCTGGCGCCATACCGGTTGACAGCGCAGGTCTCGGCGCTGCGCGCCGTGCCCGGCGCACCAAAAAAAAGAGCCGGAGCTGGCCCACTCCGGCTCTTCGGCGCACCGCACAATCGCAGCACGCCGGTCTTTCGCCTGCCCTGCCCACCCCCTGCCTACCGCCCGGCCACTACGGGCGCGGTGGGCAGGGCAGACAACTCGTCATCACGTCGGCGGCGACTCCTGATCCGCAGTCAGCTCACGGACGGCCGGAGCCCCGGGCGTGGGGGGGAGGACCCGGGTCTCCGGCCTCCGACCGTCGATCTCACGCGGCGTCAACTTGAGCGCCCCGACTTCGATGTCACAGTGACCCACTGAACCATCGGAGCGCCGGTACCTTCCGATAACTCGTCGTGTCATCCCGCACCTCGTTTCGTTTTCCCGGGTGCTTCCGGCGAAAGCAACCTGACATAGAGCAATGACGGTGCCAGTGGCGCGCACGGGTCTTCCGGGCAGAAGCGATTCCCCCGTATCTCACCTGAACGCATGGGGTTCGGCTTGGATTCGAAGCGGTCGACCCGCGACGCGCGCCGGCACGCGGCCCTCGAACGGTTATCCGTTAAGACAATGCTCTTGCCGGAAAGTCCAACCCGATGAGCCCGTTTGGAGGCCAGCCGTCCTGTTGCGGGGCCTGGCGCCGTGTGGTATAAGGCGGGCGGCCTTCCCGTCCCCCTTCTTTCGAGTCGCGCCCATGCCCTCATCGCCTCCACGGCTTCGCGTGCACTACCCGCCGGGCGCGGGAAGCACCCTCCCCATCGAAAAGGAGACATTCTCCATCGGCCGGAGGCCCGACAATGATCTCGTCATTGCCGAAAAGGATATTTCGCGCCTCCAGGCGGTAATCTGCCGGGAGGATGGTCTCTGGGTCATGGAGGACCGGGGGAGCACCTACGGAACCGACGTCAACGGGATACCCGCGGCGGGACAGCGCCTCCGCAACCGCGACGTGATCTCGATGGGCCGGCAACGTCAGATCGAGATGGTCTTCCTCCACGACGACCGGATGAGCCAGATTCTCGAGGAGGTCGACGCGCTTCCGAGGCGCGACTCGACGCCCGGCGATTACAGAAACCTCTCGATCCTCCTGCGGCTTTCCAGCGGGCTGAACTCGATGACCTCCCTCCAGGACATGCTGGAGCTGACCCTCGACGCCATCGTCGACGTGACGGGCGCCGACCGCGGGTTCCTGGCCCTGCGGGACGAGGACGGCGAGATCCGGATGCGTGCGGCGCGCAACCCGGCGCGCGAGAGCCTCGACACGGGCAAACAGCGCCTCAGTCAGAGCATCGTGCGGGAGGTGATCGACCTGGGGGAGCCACGCTTCCTGACCGACGTGGCCGAGAGCCAGGAAGCGCGGCGCAGGCCGAGCCTCGCGGAGCTGTCGCTCAGCTCGGTGATCTGCCTCCCGCTCAAGATGCTTCCCTCGGAGCGTGTCACGCGCCCGTCCCGCTTCCCCGGCATGACCGACGTCATCGGCGTCATCTACGCGGACGCCTCGCACGCGACCCGCCCCATCAGCGAGATCACCAAGGAACTCATCACGTCCATCGCCACTCAGGCGACCCTCGCGGTGGAGAACTTCTTCCTGCGCCAGGAGGACCTCGAGCGGCGTCTCATCGAACGCGACATGGAGAAGGAGGTCGAACGACTCCGCGAGATCGACAGGCTCAAGACCGAATTCCTCTCCAACGTCTCGCACGAGCTGAGGACGCCCCTGACGGCCATCAAGGGCTCGATCGACAACATCCTGGACGGTGTCACCGGCGACATCAACGAGCGCCAGAAGCGATACCTGGAGAGGATCAACGAGAACACGATACAGCTCGATCGTCTCATCAGCGACCTGCTGGATCTCGAGCGCATCGAATCCGGAGCGGTCCGGCTCTCGCGCCGCTGCATCTCGGTGACGCGTCTCCTGGAGGATGTCGCGGAAAGCATGCGGCCCCTGGCCGAGCGCCGCGGGGCCCTGCTCAAGGTGGAGCCTCCTGGCGAGGAGATCACCGTCGAGGCCGATCGGGATCGTCTCGTCCAGGTCATGTTCAACCTCGCCGGCAACGCGCTCAAGTTCACAGGGTCGGGTGGGTCGGTGACGCTGGCCGCCCGGCGCGGGGACGAGGAGGTGGTCGTGTGGGTGGCCGACACCGGGCCGGGGATCCCGCAGGGGGATCTGGAGCGGATATTCGACCGCTTCTACCAGGTGCCGGGTCCGGAGGGGCTCAAGACGAGCGGGACGGGGCTGGGGCTTCCGATCGCGCGCAGCCTCGTGGAGCTGCACGGTGGGCGCCTGTGGGCGGAAAGCTCCGCGTCGGGGTGCCGCTTTCTCTTCACCATCCCGCTGGGAGTCTCATGAGCGGCGCCCGAATCCTCATCGTGGACGACGACCCGGACATCAAGGAGGTCCTTGGTGACCGGCTTGTCTCCCTCGGCCACAGCGTCGAGACCGCTGCCGACGGGCTCCAGGCGCTCGAGGTCCTCCGCGCCGATCCTCCGGATCTCGTTCTGCTCGACCTCATGATGCCGCGGATGGGCGGGATGCAGGTTCTCGAGAAGATGCGGCAGGAAGGGCTCGATGTGACGGCGCTCGTGATCACCGCCGCGGCCTCCGTCCCACGGACGGTCGAGGCGATGCGCAACGGCGCCTACGACGTGCTCACCAAGCCGTTCGACCCCCAGCAGGTCACCTTCATAATCGCCAAGGCGCTCGAGAGGGAGGAGCTCCGGCGGGCGAACCGGCTCCTCAACTCCGAGCTTCGCCAGAGGGAGCCCTCCCTGGTGGGGGACAGCCCGGCACTGCGCGAGATCGTGTCGACCGCGCAGCGGGCCGCCGAGTCACGGTCCACCGTCCTGATTCTCGGCGAGAGCGGGACCGGCAAGGAGGTACTGGCCCGTTCGATCCACCGCTGGAGCGATCGGCGCGCCGGCCCCTTCATCGCGGTCAACTGCGTCGCCCTGTCCGAGGATCTCCTCGAGAGCGAGCTGTTCGGCCACGAAAAGGGGGCCTTCACGGGGGCGACGCAGCGCAAGCTCGGAAAGTTCGAGATCGCCACCGGGGGGACCCTCTTCCTGGACGAGATCGCGGAGCTGAAGCCGGACCTTCAGGCCAAGCTGCTGAGGGTCCTGCAGGAGCACCGCTTCGAACGGGTGGGAGGCACGCGCTCCATTGACGTGGACATCCGCGTCATCGCCGCCACCAATCGCGACCTCGCCCGCGCGATGGAGGAGGGGCTCTTCCGCGAGGATCTCTACTTCCGGCTCAACGTCATCACTCTCACGATGCCCCCCCTGCGCGAGCGCAAGGAGGATATCCCGCTCCTCCAGGATTACTTCCTCAGGGAATTCGCCGCGGAGACCAAGCGCCCCGTCGGGCGCGTCTCCGAGCAGGTCACCCGATTGCTCATGCGGTACGAGTGGCCCGGCAACATCAGGGAGCTGGAGAACACCATCGAGAGGGCCGTGGTCCTCGGCCAGGACGACGAGATCGTGCCGGACGATCTCCCGGCCCACATCCTCGATTATCGTGCGCGTGAGGCGGACGACGACGGGTCGTTCCATGCCCAGGTCCGCCAGCTGAAGGCCGACCTGATCCGCGAGGCGCTGCGCAAGGCGGGGGGTCACCATCGCAGGGCGGCCGTGTCGCTCGGCCTCAATCCGACCTACCTGTCGCGTCTCATCAAGAACCTCGGGATCAAGGAGCCCTGACGTCATCGCAGGTGCGAGACGGAACGGAGACGCTCGATCTCGCGCGCGACGACCTGCTCGGGCCTGTGCACCGGGTCGGGCCCCCCGCCGAGCCCGTCGTAGGAGGGGACGCTCGGGTAGCCCCTTCCCGGGGGGGCCGCCAGGATCTCCTCGATCGGGCTGCCGGGCATGTCGGCGGCAAGATCGAGCCCGAGAAGGAAAAGAACCGTGGGCGCCACGTCATAAATGTCGGCGCTCCACCCCGTCCGGCCCGGCGCGATCCCCTCGCCGGCCGCCAGGAGTATCCCCGTGGCGTCGTGGGCGCCGAAGTCCTCGCTGAAGCGCCGGTAGAGCGTGGTGACGGGTTGGCGCTCCGAGCCGATGGTGATCGAGGTGGATGGGTCGAGGCCGAGGTTCTCGATCAGCTCGAGGTCGGGTTCCGAAGGCCCGGGATGATCCACCACGCCGACACGGCGAACCAACGGCTCTCCCCGATCGCTCCTCAGCTCGCGCAGGCGGCGGGCCGTCTCCGCCGTGAGCAGGTCCACGTCGGGGGCCGGCACGGTCCCTTGCGCCTCTCTCCCCTCGACATTGACGAAGAGCGCGCGGCGATTCGACGCGGAGCCATCCATGCCGAACATCCGCGTCCCCCGCCAGTCGGGTCGCCCGCCGGGTCCACGCGCCATCAGCCCCAGGAGCTCGAGCACACGGTCCAGATCGAGATGGATGTAATCGATCATCCGGACGCCGCGAAATCCGTGCGTCGAGACGACGAGGACCGTGGTCCTCTCGGGGAGCCTCGCGAGCAGCATCCCGATCCATTCATCGAGGAAGGCGTAGGCGCCGGGAATCGCTTCCGCGAGGGTCGCCCCGACAGCGGGAACCGGTGCGTGTCCGCGGGAGGCCTCCACCTGCAGGTATTTCCTCTCGTGGTACTGCCAGAACCGGTGCGAGGCCCGATCCACGCTCTCGAAGCGCAGAAAGGCCAGCCCGGGTTGATAGACTCGGTAGAGCGCGACACCCCTCGACAGCGCGGAAAGGTCCCTGCGGAACGACTCGGCGAGCTCCTCATCGAGAGCCGCGATCTTCCGCGCCGCTTCGGAGAGCGGAAGGTCCTCCCCCGCTCCCCCCGCGCTCCCCAACGCTCCGGGAGGATGGAGGTAGCCCAGCTCGCCCGTCACGGCGGGGTCGTATCCTTCGGCGATCATGAATCCGGCCACACGCTCGGCCGGAAAGGTGTCTGGCCATCCGGCCACGCCGACGCCGACCCCGCGCGAGCCGGCGATCGTCCAGAGGGCGGGGACCCGGCGTCGGTCGGCCGTGATCGGGCGCAGCGCGTAGCGTCCCGGGATCTTCTCGGCCGACTCCGTGATGCCATGGACCCCCGGCGGACGGCCGGTGGCCAGGCTGGTCCAGAGGGCGGCCGGATCGAGGGGCTCGCCTCCTGGCGAGCCGATGGACCTGAGGGCGCCCGCCGAACCGGAGCGATAGAGGTCCGCAAGATGGGGCATCCTGCCTGCCGCCATCAGCGGGGAGATGAGGGACCAGGTCGCCCCGTCGACCCCTATGATGACGACGCGGCGGGCGGTCGCAGGATGGGCGGGCGGGTTCCCGCACCCTGGCGCCAGAAGCGCGAGGACGATCGCCGGCAAGATCCACCCGGGTGAGCCGGCCGCGGCCATCTCAACCGCTGACGCGCAGGAGGATCTTGATCGTCTCGCCGTCGCCGGCCAGGCGGAACGCTTCCGGCCCCTCATCGAGCGGCAGGATCCGGGAGATGAGAGGATCCACTCGGATCTCGCCCGAGCTGAGCGCCTCGATCGCGGGCTCGAAGCGACCGCAGCGCGAGCCCACGAGGGTCACCTCGTCGACGACGGCGCGCCATGCGTCGAACGAAGTGCGCCCGGCGCAGGTGCTCTTCATGACCACCGTGCCGCGGGGGCGGACCATTCGCAACGCGAGGTCGAGACCAGCGGGACTGCCGGTGGCCTCGACCACGAGGTCGAATGGATCCCGCGGGATCTCATCGGGAGACCTCACCGCGGTCAGCCCCAGCGAACGGGCCGTCTCGAGCTTGGCCGCGTGGTGACCGGCCACCGTCACGGTGGCCTTGCTCCAGGCGAGCACCTGCGCGGCGAGCAACGCGAGCCGGCCGTCCCCCAGCACGAGCGTCCGCAGGGAAGGTCCCACCTGCACCTGGTCCAGGATCTCGCAAGCGGCCGCGGTCGGCTCGACGAATGCGGCCTGCTCGTCGGAGAGGCTTGGCGGAACCACGCGCAGGTTCGAGATGGGCAGCGTCACCTGCTCCGCGAAGGCGCCGGCTTTCCCCAGGATTCCGAGAACCCGGCGCCTCGGGCAATGCCGCTCCATCCCCTCGGGACAGAGCCGGCAGGTCTGACACCCCAGGTTGATCTCGCCCACGACCCGGGCACCCAACAGGACTCGATCCGAAGGGCTCCTGACGCCGGCCACCGTGCCGACGAACTCGTGTCCCGGCACGCCCCTGAAATCGAGATATCCCCGGGCGAGCTGCAGGTCGGTGCCGCAGATGCCCGCCAGCCGGACGTCGATGAGAGCCTCGCCCGGGCCGGGTTCCAGGGCCGGCAGGTCCCGCACCGAGATGCGGTCGGGCCCCTCCAGAACTATGGAACGCATCGGTTCTGCCGGCGGAGTCGTTCCGGGGTCAGGAGACGAAGGAGCCCAGCGCTTCCTGTTCGCTCTGGTAGGTTTCGAAGTACTCGTCCAGCTTGGTCAGCGCCAGCAGATCCTGCACGCGTCCTTCCGGGTTCACCAGCTTCATGACCCCCTTCTTCTCCACCACCCTCTTGAAGCAGGCCACCAGCTCGCCAATGCCGGCGCTGTCCATGTAGCTGACCTTCTCCAGGTTCAGGAGGAGCCGGCTCCTGCCCTCCTTCAGGGCATTCTCGACCGCATCCTTCAGGATCAGGTCCCCTTTGCCAATCGTGATCTTTCCGTTCAGATCGAGGATGCTGACCTTGCCCACTTCCCTCATGCTCACCTTCATCAGTTCTCCTCTATAGCCGGCTTGCCCGGCCTCCTGCTCCTTGCTGGGGTGGGACGGATGTTAGCACATCACCTGCGCGGGCCCCGCCGGGTCGCCGGCCGGGGCAGCTTCTTGACGAGGCTCACGGTCATTCCCGTGCCGGGCGTGTGGAAGAAGCGCACCTCGTCGACGAAGTTTCTTATCAGGAAAAGCCCTCGCCCGTTCGTCTTGTTGATGTTCTCGGGGAGGCGCGGGTCCACATTGCGGCCGAAGTCGAAACCCTCGCCCTGGTCCTTGATCTGTACCTCGAGCCGGTCCGATCTGACGTCGAACGTGACCCTGACCGGCTTGGTCTCGTCCATCCTGTTACCGTGCTTCATGGCGTTGACCGTCGCCTCGCGAAGCGCGAGCCCGAGGTTCAGCATCGCGTCCTCCTCCATCCCGGCCAGGCGGCAGATCTCGTCGGAGGCCGCGTGAACCAGGTTGGTTAGATCGACACGACTGTTGAGTGTCATCTCGACGTGGAGGGAGATTCCCATCGCCTCGGCGCCCTGCCTCCCGTGCCTGGTGGAAACGGCCCACAGAGTATCCCGCCGGCCACGGCGTGTCAAACAAAAGGCTCGTCAACACTGGCACTTACGAGGCACCGGCCTTGACACTCGGCGGCGCCCGAACCTACCATGACGGCGTGGGCTACCTGACGATCATCGGAAGCGACGGAAGGACCTTCCGCCGCGACATCGACGCCGACCGGCTCTCGATCGGCCGTTCGTCCAAGAACGACGTCAACCTCTCCTTCGATCTGTCCCTCTCGCGGTTCCACGCCGAGGTGACGCGCGGCAATGGCAAGTATTTCGTAGCGGACGTGGGGAGCCGCAACGGTACGTCACTCAACGGCAAGCCGGTCCTGGCCCCCGCCGAGCTCACGGTGGGCGACCGGATCACCCTGGGCGAGACCACGATCCTCTTCGCGGCGGAGCAGGAGCCCCGGGTCGCGATCGAGGATTCCCCGGCCCTCAGCCCGGACAGCTCCACGGTCACCATCCACCTGGAGGAGATACTCAGCTCGCCCCCCTCCCGCCAGTCGGGCCCGCAGTCCGCCCCATCAGCGCAGGAGACTCCGGACAACCGGATGCTCGCGGTGCTCACCCGGGCCGGGATGGAGCTGATCAACTACCGGCCTCTCGAGGAGGTCCTCGAAGTCATCATGGACCTGGTCTTCGAGGCGATCCCGGCGGAGCGCGGTTTCCTGATGCTGCTGGAGGGCGAAGGCAAGGAGCTGGTGAGCAAGGTCGTGCGGGACCTCAAGAGGAGCTACGGGGGGAAGATCTCCCTTTCGCGCAGCATCGCCCGCACGGTCGTGGAGAAGCGGCAGTCGGTGCTCACGTCGGATGCCCAGACGGACGAACGCTTCAAGATGAAGGAGAGCATCGTGCTCCAGGGGATCCGCTCCGCCATGTGCGTGCCCCTGTGGAACAACCGCGAGGTGATCGGCCTGATCTACGTCGACACGCTGAACGCCGCCCGCACCTTCAGCCCCGAGGACCTCAAGCTCCTGACGCTGCTGGCCAACATCGCCGCCGTCAAGATCGAGAACGCGAAGCTGTTCGAGGACACCATCGAAAAACAGAGGATGGAGAAGGAGCTCAAGAACGCCGCCGAGATACAGCGGAAGCTCCTTCCCGTGGGCAATCCGACCTTCGAGGGGTACGAGGTGGTCGGCTTCAACGACCCGTGCCGGGAGGTCGGCGGCGACTACTTCGATTTCATGGAGCGAGGGCCGGGACGTCTCGGCATCGCGATCGCCGACGTGTCTGGCAAGGGGACCGGCGCGGCGTTGCTCATGGCCACCGTGCGGGCCTCGTTCCGGGCGCACGTGGGGGCCTCCGCGGGCATCCAGGACCTCATCAAGTCGCTCAACGAGACGATCCTCCAGAGCGCCAAGGAGAACAACTTCGTCTCGTTCTACTACGGCGAGATCGACGCGGCGTCCGGCGCCGTCGAGTGCGTCAACGCCGGCCACAACGCCCCGATCCTGATGCGCGCCACCGGGCAGGTCGAGAGGCTCAAGGCCGACGGCCTGATCCTGGGAGTCTTCGCGGGGGCCCGGTACGGGCTCAACAAGGTGACGATCGGTCCGGGGGACCTCCTGGTCGCGTTTTCCGACGGCGTGCCCGAGGCCCAGAACGAGGCCGGAGAGGAGTTTGGGGAGGACCGCCTTCTCGGCCTCCTCAAGGAGCAGCGTGGAGCCGGGGCCCAGGCCATCCAGGACCTCGTGAAGGAAAACGTGAGGAGCTTCATGGGCCTGGCTCCCCAGTACGACGACATCACCCTGCTGGTCGTCAAGCGGCTGGCCAAACCGCCCGGATTCTGAACCCGGGTTGGAACCCTCGCGGCGGCCCTTGCGTTACAAGGGCCATGAACGCCCCGGGGAGCCGACATCGAGGGGCCGAACTGGAGGAGACGAAGATGATTCGATTCAAGCCGACGAACGGCGCGGCCCACCGACTGACCGTCCTGGCCATGGCGCTGGCCCTCCCCCTGCTGGCGGTCGCCGGAGCGCCGGCCCGGGCCTCGGACAAGGAGATCATCTGGATGCGCGTCCAGGTGTTCGACCAGGGCGGCGAGCACGCCAAGGTCAAGATCAACCTCCCCCTGTCGCTCATCGAGGTGGTGATCGACTCGATCGACAAGCGCGAATTCATGGCGGAGCTTGAGGAAGAACACCCTTCACTCGACATCCAGAAGCTCTGGCGCCAGATCCGGAAGATGGAAGGGGACGATTTCGTGACGATCGAGTCCGACAAGGAGAACGTCCGTGTCTGGAAGGACAAGGAGTTCTTCAGGATCAACGTGCGGGAGGCGGGGTTCGACGAGCCCAACATCGAAGTCAAGCTCCCTCTGGCCATCATGGATTACGTGTTCGAGAAGGCGGACGAGAGGAGCTTCAGCTTCCAGGAGTTGGTCGAGCAGCTTCGCGGTCATCTGCCCCTGACTCTGGTGCAGGTGAAGCACGGCGAGGAGAACGTCAAGATCTGGCTCGAGGAAGATTGAGCGCGGCCACTCGCGGCCGGTGACACCAACCAGGCCCGCGGCCCCGGCACAGGGGGCCACGGGCCTTCCTCTTTCAAGGCGGAGCGCCCGGACTCGCCTTCTCCAGCACGGCGCGGGCGGAAGGGTCCCCCGGCAGCCGCCGCAAGACTCTCATGGCCCTCTCGCCCGCCGCGACCGGATCACCACGCGCAAGCAGCAGCACCGCCAGCGCGCGCGCCACGTCGATGTCCCCCTCGTCGGCGCGCTCGGCGACCGTCAGGTGAGCAAAGGCCTCCGAGGCGCTGGACGGCCCCTCCTCCATCAGGCTCAGACCCAGGTTCCTGTGCGGGAGCACGAGATCCGGGGAGAGCTCGATGGCCAGCCTGTATTCCTGCCTGGCTCGAACCGGTTCCCCCATCGCGGCCAGCACAACCCCCCTGTTGTTGTGGATGAGGGCCGCGGCGCCCGGAGCGGGAGCGGCCTCCAGGGCCAGCGCATAGGCGTCCGCCGCCTCGGAGAATCTCCCCTGCTTCTTCCACGCCTGCGCCAGGAGCCAGTAGTTGCGGGACTGATCGAAATCCGTCATCGGGGTCGCCATCGCCGCTCCCGCCAGGACGATGCATGCCAGGTGCAGGGCGGCGGAGCGGCGTGTCCCCGCCAGCGAGAACCCCCGCCCAAGCGCCGCGGCGCCGAAAGCGGCCGACACGATGAGGGGCGGGACGGCCGCCACCCGGTAGCGGTCGGCCACGAAGAAGGGCAGGACGCCCGCCATGGGCACCAGGATCAGCGCCGCCAGCAGCGTCGCGGCTGGGCGCGTCATCAAGGATCGGGACCGGCGGGAGAGGAGCCCGTAGATCCCCAGGGGCGCCACCAGCCCGAAGGTGAACGGCATCAATCGAAGGGCCGGAGCGCGCTCGCGCAGGAACCTGAAGTCCAGATGGTTCGGGATCTCCGCGGCGTTCCAGAAGAGGGCGAGCTTCCGGAGGTAGAGCCAGGCGGCTTCCCGCGGGTTGCTCTTCAGATAGGCCATCCCCCGGCTGAACCAGTAGCTCCCCGCTTCGATGGCATCGAGATCACGGCCCGACTCCCGCCGCGCCATCGTCAGGCTCGCTTCCTCCAGGTCGGTGTGCCCGGCCGTGAAGGCGGGGTCGGAGCTGGACCAGGGTTCGTCGAATGTGCCCCGCGCCCCCGGGTGGTTGCCGATGTAGAAGTTGATCCCGCTCGAGGTCGTCAGGAGGACCCACCTGCCGCTCGCGGCGTGGTTCATCAGGGCCACGCACAGGATGACGGCGCCTGAGCCCGCGACGAGCGCCGCGGCCCCCCGCAGGCGTCCCGCCTCGGGCCCGAAGACGAGGACCCAGGCCGCCAGCACGGGAACGAGAGCGATCAGGTTGGGACGTTCAGAGGCCGCAAGCCCCAGGCAGAGGCCGGCCGCGCCGAGTCGCGCCAGGATCGCGGGGGCCCGGGTCCTCTCGACTCCATCCAGAAGGAGGAGCGCCCCTGTCATCGTGAACAGGAGCGTCCACGAGATCATGAGGAGGTCCGCCTCCAGGAAGGCGAAGGGGCCGTAGAAAAGGCCGATCCCCGCGGCGAGCGCCGAGATCGCGGGAGAGGCGCCGGCCTTGCGCGCGAATCGCTGGAGCACCCAGGCCAGGGCGCACCCGGCCAGAGCCTGGGCGAGGCAGACCGGGTATGGGCTGGAGCCGAACAGCCACCGGCTCGCCGCCAGCAGCCAGGGATAGAAAATCCCGCCGTAGAAAAAGGGACGATCCCCGACCAGGCGGCCGTCCAGAATCTCTGCGGCGCGCTCCAGGTAACGCGCCGAGTCGCCGATCGGGTCCTGGAAGAACGGGAGCTCGGCGACCTGCCGGAGGTAGAGCACCCGCGCCAGCAGGCCCGCCAGCAGCAGGTAGAGAAGGAGGCGCCGGGCGCGCATCGGTTCCGACCCGGGCTGGGACGCCTACCTGCCCTCCATCGGGATGTCCTTCTGGGCCGCGCGGACGAGGAAGAAGCAGAGGGCCCCGAACGCCGCCGTTGCCAGCAGGTCGCCCCACAGACCCAGGCCATCGAGGAAGTGCATCCGATGGTTCAGGTTCAGATACTGACCCATGTTCGCGAACTCCTGCGTCCCGGGCCACGGGACGCTCGACAGCATCGCGATGACGATGCCGGCGATGGAGCCCCCCGCGACGAGCCCCGTGGCGTAGAGCATGCCGCTCGAGAGCTCGGACTCCTCGTGACGCCCCTTAATCTTGTCGGCCACGACCCGCATCATCCCGCCCACGAAGATCGGGAAGGTGGTCGAGATCGGCAGGTAGGCTCCCACCGCCCATGCCAGAGCCCCCACGCCGCAGAGCTGAATCACCACCGCGAGCGCCATCCCCACGAACACGTATCCCCATTGGAGGTTCTGCGCGAGGATCCCCATGATGAGGGTCGCCATCAGGGTCCCCTGCGGGGCGGGAAGCTTGTCGGAGCCGATCGGTCCGAAGGTCGAGGTGTGGAGCAGCCAGAGGGTGCCGCCGATGGCGAACACGGAGGCCAGGACGCCGATGATGAGCCCGTACTGCTGCAGCTTCGGCGTGGCACCGACGATGTATCCCGTCTTGAGATCCTGGGAGGTCGCCCCGGCGTTGGCGGCCGCGATGCAGACGACCGCGCCGACGCACAACGCCACCGTCTGGTAGGCCGCATCCGTCCAGCCAAGCCACAGGAAGATGCCGCAGGTGGCCATGATGGTGGCGATCGTCATGCCGGAGATCGGGTTGGACGAGGATCCGATGATCCCCACGATGCGCGACGAGACGGTCACGAAGAAGAAGCCGAACACGACGATGAGCAGGCTCATGAGGAGGCTGCCCGGGAACTCTCCGGGGAATTGCGGCAGGAGGGCGATGATCAACGCCAGGACCAGCGAGCCCCCGACCACCCATGTGATGGGGATATCCCTGCCGGTGCGCTTCTGGGTCTCGCCGCCACTGCCGCGAGCGTCCTTGAGGTCCTTCACGCTGTCCTTGAAGGACGAGATGATGGTCGGCAGCGAGCGGGCCAGGGTCATGATGCCGGCCGCCGCGACCGCTCCGGCGCCGATGAGCCGCACGTAGGCGCGGTAGATCCATTCGGCGTGCGTGTGGCCGTCGATCCACCCCTGCGTGAACCCCAGGGCCAGCAGATCGGACTTGATCTTCTCCTCCGGCACGAAGAGCGACAGCAGGGGGATCATCGCGAGCCACGACAGGACGCTGCCCGAGACCATGATGCCCGAGATCCGGGGCCCGATGATGTAGCCGACCCCCAGGTACTCCGGCGTGATCTCGGACGAGAGCGTCGCATTGGGATACTTGGTGAAGCCCGGACCCGAAGCGAGCGTCGGTGCCTCCTTCCAGAGGCCGAGCACGTTGTTGAGAAGCTTGTAGCCCAGTGCGATCCAGAACCCCCCGAAGACCATCCTGGCGAGGCTGCCCCCCTTCTCGCCCGCGACGAGGACCTCCGCGCAGGCGGTCCCCTCCGGGTACGGCAGGTTGCCGTGCTCCTTGACGATCAGGGATCGTCTCAGCGGGATCATGAAGAGGACACCCAGGATCCCGCCGATGGTGGAGAGCATCAGGATCGGCAGGTAGCGGAAGAACTGGTCGCCCCCAGCGAGGAACAGGAAGGCGGGGACGGTGAAGACGACGCCCGCCGCGATCGACTCGCCGGCCGAGCCAATCGTCTGGACGATGTTGTTCTCGAGGATGGTCGACTTGCCGAACTTCTTGAAGACCGCGATCGCCAGCACCGCGATCGGAATCGAGGCGGAGACGGTAAGGCCGGCGCGCAACGCGAGATAGACCGTCGCGGCGCCGAAGATGATTCCGAAGATCGCGCCCAGGATGATCGCCTTGGGCGTGAATTCGGGTATGATCGTCTGGTCGTCGACGTACGGCTTGAAGGCTGGCGCGTCCTGACCGGCAGGTGGTGGTGTCGCGGTAGTCTTCATGAGGGCCCCCGGGGGTTGACTTTCACGCCGCCGCAGCGGCATCTCATTATACGCGACGACCCCTCGCGGTCAACGAAGTTGTCCTGTAGCGATTACTTTGCGGCCCGGAGGATCTCTGCGATGGCGTGCTCCACGGTCCCGCTCGTGGGTTCGCCGGGGATGCGGCCCACTTCACGGCCCCCTATCCGGAAGATGAAGGTCGGGATTCCTTTCACCGCGCTGACGCGGGCCGGCTCGTATCCATCGAACGGGCTCGGCACTCCGTGGTACGACACGCGCAGATTGGCGTTGGCGGCCGCCTGAATTGTCCTCATGAACCTGGGGACGACCACCTTGCAGTGCGGGCACCAGGTCCCGAAGAAAACCTCGATGTCGACCGGCGTCGCGTACGACTTGAGGTATGCGATCTCGCCGGCCTCCGGGGAGTAGGCATCCCTCCCCTTGCGATAGAGCGGCGAGTGGCGAAGAAGATCGTCCGCGGTGGTGGGTCCCACCAACGGCTGCTTGGGCACTATCTTGAGCCGGTTCGTCCCGACGTAGAAGACCACCGACGCCGAGTCGATCGTGTAGGGCGATGAGGCCGCCCCGGCCTCGGCGCCCGGCGACAGGCGGGCGACCTCCCCTTCCGCCTCGACCTTCACCTTGACTCGATCGATCGAGATGACGTGCTTGCCCTCCTGGCTGAGGATGCAGACCTTCGAAAGCTCCGGTGCGTTGATCATGATCCGGCGGCTGTTCAGCTCCTGGTAGAAACAGGCGTCGGGAGAGAGCTTGCCGTCCACCTCGAGGGCGAAGTCATACCTCGGGAGCCAGCCCGGATCGCCGGCCGCCGGTGGCGCGGCGGCCCCCGGCGGCGCGCTCGTCTGGCGCGCCGTGGCCGGTCTGGCCACGATCACCACGGCTGCCAGCACGGCCAGAGCCGCCACCGCCCCGGCCACCGTCATCCACCGGACCATCCTCGCGTTGCGCACGCCCGTCATCCCCTGCTCTGCTGGTAGGCGTAGAGGACCTTCACCAGCTCGTGCTCCACGCGGCTGTCCCCCGGGATCGTGCTGAACCTGCCGATCTCCTTGTCGTCCGCGTAGACGATGAATGTCGGCACGCCGTCGACCTTCTTCTCACGCGCCGGCTCGTAGCCGCCAAACGGCGGCGTCGGCACTCCGTGAAAGGAGAGTTGGATGTTCGGGTTGGCGGCCTGACTCACCGACTTGATGAGCGTCGGGACCGAAACACGGCAATGCGGGCACCACGAGCCGAAGAAGACCTCCACCTTCACCGCGTACTTGTAGGACTTCAGGTAGCTGATGTCCGAATCGCTCGGGGCATAGTCATCCATGCCCTTGCGATAGGCCGGAAGCTGGGAGAGGAGATCCTCCGTCGTCGCGGGGCCGATGAGCGGGGGCCTCGGGGAGACCCGGATCTTGTGCCCATCCCGGAAGAAGATCACGGCATCCCCCTCACGCGTGTAGGGATCGGCGGGGCCGTGGATCTCGGAATCGGCCAGCACGACCTGGGTCGGAACGGGCCCCTCGGCCACGGCGGCGGGTTCCGTCTTGAGCACCTCGCGTCCGTTGATCTGAATGACGGCAGGCTCCCGGAGCTCCGGCGCCACCAGCAGGAGCGCCGGGCGCCCCTGCGTCGCGAAGAGGCGGGCCCGTGCCGAGACGGCGCCGTCGATCTCCACGCGGTACTGGAAGTTCTCGGACCAGTTCCGAGGGGCCCCCGCGGCAGGCGGCATGGAACCCGGCGTTGGCGCCTCGCGGGCGCCGGCCGGGCTCGTCCACGCCAGGATCATCAGCGAAGCGGCGCCGAATCCTCTCATCATGATGCCGTCACCTGAGGGCCGCCTGCGCTTCGCCGGCCGAGGGGATCGTCTCCCAAGTCGCGACGACCCGCCCGTCCTTCACCGCGAAGAACCGGGGCAGCTTGCGATGCATCCTTTTCATGTCGGTGGGAGCGACCTTGTAGATCGGGAAGGCCGGCCCCCGACTCCAGAAGAACTCGTTGTACGCCTCGTCGTCGTCCCCGTGCAGGCCGAGGATCGGCACGGCGCCCGACTCCGCCAGCTTGTTGAGCGTGCCGAGCGCCGCCCCGCTGGCCTCATCCTTCATCCCCAGCAAAGCTATCAGGTACGCCCCTCGCGTCAGATCGACGTCCGCCAGGGCCACGCCCAGATCCCGCCACTCGGCCCCGGGCTTCACGCCCGTCGCGACGTCATCGAGTGGAAGGTGCGGCGACGCGATGACGAACGCCCCCGATGCCAGCGCCACCGCCGCGACCATCGTGCTCCTGAACCTCCCGCGCCCGGGCACCCCCCGCAGGGCGAACAGCCCGATGAGGCCCGCCGCGAGGAATGCCAGGTCCTCCCTGAGCGTCTCCACGGGCGTCCTGACAACGAAGCGCCCGAAGCACCCGCATCCGTGAAGCGGCTGATCGGTGGCCAGCGCATAGCCGATGGCGCCGATGAACACCACCATCAAGGCGGTCGCCGCGGAAAGGGTGAGCGCGGGCCGGAAGTTTAACAAAAGGGCCGCTCCGACGGCCACCTCGATGGGGATGAGCAGGTAGGCGAAGCTCCTCGCGAAAGCGCCGGACAGCAGCCCGTACTGCGCCACCTCGCCGCTGAATCCCTCCGGGTCGAGCGACTTGAGGGCTCCCGAGGCCAGGAAGATATAGCCGAGCCCGACGCGGCAGATGTGCCCGGCGAGCCGGAGTGCGCGCCCTGCGGGGGTGAGGGCCTGGTCCATCTAGAGGAGGCCCCGGCAGAGCCCGCCGTCGACCTGGATGACCGTGCCCGTGACATAGGAGGCGCGCTCCGAGCAGAGGTATGCCACCAGATCGGCCACCTCCTCGGGCCGCCCGACCCTCCGGAGAGGAGGCGCCTGCTCCATGGTCCTCATGATCTCCTCTCTGGAGGTCCCGGCCCCCCGGGCCCTGATATCGGCAAGCTCGATGAGACGGTCGGTCAGAGTGTAGCCGGGGCAGACGGTGTTCACCAGGACGTTGAAGGGGCCGCACTCGTTGGCGAGGCTCTTGGCGAATCCGGCGACCCCCGCGCGAAGGCTGTTGGAGAGCATCAGGCCGTCGATGGGCTGCTTGACGGCGATCGAGGTCAGGTTGACGATCCTCCCCCACCGGCGTTGCTTCATCTCCGGCACCACCTGGCGGCACAGGAGCACGGCGCTGCGGAGGTTCAGACGGAACGCCTCGTCCCACGCATCAGCCTCGAGATCCTCGAAGACGCCGGCTCTCGGGCCTCCGGCGTTGTTGAACAGGATGTCGATCGGGCCCAACGCCGAGCGGACCTCCCGGGCCAATCGCTCGATGTCCGGGGCCAGGCTCAGGTCGGCGGCCACGGCGTGCACCTGTGCGCCCGTATCCGCGGCGATCGCGCGCGTCGCCTCCTGAAGCGGGCCCGGACGCCTGGCGTTGATCGCGACGCGGCATCCCGCCCCCGCAAGCGCCCCGGCGACCGCGCGGCCGATGCCCGCGCTGGCCGCGGTCACCAGCGCCACCCTGTCCTGGATTCCCAGCTCCATGCGCTGATCCTGTACCACCGCGCGCCGCGCGTCCAGTCAGGGCGTGGAGGAGACGGCCCTCTCGTCCCGGAACCGCGCGAGAGCGATGCCGGCGAGGATGCAGGCGCCCCCCAGGCCCAGACCCGCCGTCAGCCGTTCACCAAGCAGGAGGACGCCCGACAGAGTCCCGAATACCGGGACGAGGTTGGAGTAGATCGCCGTCCTGACGTTACCCACCTGCTTGACCGAGCGGTACCAGAGCACGTAGGAGACCACCAGCGCGAAGATGAGCGAATAGGAAAGCCCCGCCCACGTCGTCAACGAGACGGAGCCCCACTTCTGGCCGACCAGATCCGGGATAGCCGGCGGAATCATCATGACGGCCCCCATTGAGAGGGTCACGGCCGTCACACGCAGAGGCGAGTAGCTTTCGAGGAGACGCTTGGAGAGGACCGTGTAGAGCGACCAGCAGAGCACGGCCCCCATCACCAGCAGGTTGCCGGTCAACCGCGTGAGCGGCTCTGCGTCGACCAGCGCCTCCCGCTGCCCGCCGGCCTGGACGATCAGGAAGACGCCGCAGAAGCCCAGCGCCGCTCCGGCGGCCTGGCCGGGGCCGACCTTCTCGTGACCCGCCAGCCGCGAGAGCAAACCCACTACGATGGGAGTGCTGCCGAAGATCAACGAAGTGCTCGACGCGGTCGTGCGGGCCAACCCCATGATGAAGAAGAGTTGGTAAAGGGTGTGGCCGATGACCCCCAGCATCACAAATCGGGCCAGGTCCCGACGGGCCACCGAGATCGACCCTTCCAGCCATCGGGTGAGCAGGAGCAGCAGCAGCGAGGCGCCCGCGAAGCGCAGCACGTTGAACGCGAGGGGGGCCATCTCCCTCAGGGCGATCTTCACGACCGTGACGTTGAAGGCCCAGAAGAAGACCACGGCCATCAGCTCGAGATCGTTGCTCAGCCGCGGTCGCGTCACGTAGACTTCCTTCGAGTGAATTCGAAGAACCGGAGAGTCGCCCAGGATACAACATCCTCACCATCCGCCGTGGAGACCCATCATGATGAAGAGTGTCGTCGCTCTGATCCTGCTGTGCTCGACGCCCGCCCTCGCCGACGCGGCAGGCCCCCTGCGCCCGGCGCACACCTACTCGATCGTCGCTCGCGATCCCAACACCGGTGAGATGGGGGTCGCCGTGCAGTCGCACTGGTTCTCCGTCGGGACAAGCGTGACCTGGGCCGAGGCGGGGGTCGGGGCCGTCGCCACGCAGTCGTTCGTGCGAATCGAGTACGGCCCGGAAGGGCTCGGACTGATGAAGGACCGGGTGCCCGCCGCCGAAGCTCTCGAACGTCTCGTTCGGGCCGACCCGGGGCGCGACGTGCGTCAGGTGGCGATGATCGACGCGGCGGGACGCGCGTCGGCCTGGACGGGAGGCAAGTGCATCCCGGCGGCCGGCCACCACGTGGGAGATGGTTACTCGGTCCAGGCGAACCTGATGCTCGACGCGGGAGTCTGGCCCGCGATGGCCGCGGCCTTCGAGTCGGCCAGCGGGGACCTGGCAGCCAGGATGATGGCGGCCCTGGAGGCGGCGCAGGCCGCCGGTGGGGACATCCGCGGGCGCCAGTCGGCCGCCATCAAGATCGTCAAGGCGAAAAGCAGCGGGAAACCCTGGGCCGACACCGTCGTGAACCTGAGAATCGAGGACGCCCCCGAGCCGATCGTGGAGCTGCGGCGGCTGCTGACTCTCTGGCGCGCCTACGAGCACATGAACGCCGGAGACCTGGCGGTCGAGAAGAACGACCTCGACGCCGCGGTGGCTCATTACGGCGCGGCGGAGGCGATGGTACCGCAGATGGACGAGTTCGTCTTCTGGCATGCCGCGACTCTGGCACAGAACGGCCGCCTCGATGCCGCGCTGCCTTTGTTCCGGAGGGCCTTCATCCTCCAGCCCGGGTGGTACCTGCTCGCGCCGAGGCTCCCGGACGTCGGCCTGCTGCCTAAGGATGCCGCCGCGCTCGGAAGGATCCTCGCCCAGGGGCCGCACGCCAAATAAGGTTCGCCGTTACGGGGAGGACCCGGTCGGTCTGCCCGCCGTCCCTCCGCGACAGGGCCCGACCTCGTACCGTCGCACGGACGGGTCCCACCGCACGAGCAGGAGCGGCTCCTCGAGCCGGTATCGGGCGGAGTCGAGACGGCGCAGTTGGAGGCAGGCGCGGTCCCCGTCGGTCATCGTGACCCGCAGCCCGATGCCATCCGCCTCCACCGGTTCGCGCCACCCGATAAGGCCCGCGCTGTTCTCGACTCTGTCGGAGGCCAGCAGGAGCGGGCGCCACGCGGCGCGTCGATCCTCTCCCGCCTCGAAGAGGCCCACGCGGCTGGCGACCCGGTAGAATCCGATTCCCCTGCCGCAGGAGAGCGACGTGACCGCGGCCAGGATTTCGGGACGGCCGTTGCCATTGAGGTCACCTCCACACAGCGGCGTGGCGGCGGGCCCGAGGTACCCATCGAGGGCGGCTTGCGCCTCTTCGGCGATCTTCGCGCGTGGCCCCGGGCACTCCCACGAAGGAAGCTCCGCGGGACCGGGCCTGCCGGCCGCGGCGGCTGACGGCAGGACCACGAAGCTCAGGAGCGCCGCCGTGGGGAGCATTCGCGCGAGATGGGACGCGGGGACGCGTGACGTATCGGGCCCCTGTTAAGCCTGCCGCGTCCAGGGGGCCCGCAGCGGGATGGCCAGCAGCACGAAGCCCACGGCCGCGAAGACGATCAACCCCGCGGCGCCGCTTCCGCCGAACTGAGGGAGACGGACGTTCAGGTTGACGAGTATGGCGAGCCCGATCGCCACGAGAGCCTCGCCGGCTATCATCCCCGACGACAGGAGGGTGCCGATGTTGACCCTGAACTCCACCTCCGGGGCATCCATATTGCGGCGCTCCATCATCCTGTCGGCGATCCAGCGCATCACGCCACCGACGAAAATCGCCGACGAGGTCGCGAAGTCGAGGTACATTCCCACCGCGACGATCATCGGCGACGGGCACCCGAGCATGATGAGGCCGACGGCGAAGGCGACCCCCATCAGGATCAGCGGCCAGGCCATCTCGCCACCCACGATCCCCTGAGCCAGCATCGCCATCAGGCCTGCCTGGGGCGCCGGCAGCGCCTCCCCACCGATGCCCGTGCCCCCCACCTTGATGTCGGCCGAATGGAGCAATGCGATAGGGAGAACCAGCACGAACGATGTGCACACGACCGCGATGATCTCGGCCACCTGCATAGCCCAGGGGGTGCCACCGAGGATGAAGCCGACCTTCATGTCCTGGATGATGTCGCCGCCGATCGACACGGCGCAGCAGACGACCGCCGCCACCGCCAGAACCGCCATCACGCCACCCGGTCCCGTCACGCCGATCGCCACGAGCAGCAGCGCCGCGACGACCAGGCTCGAGAGCGCAAGCCCGGAGATAGGGCTGGCCGACGATCCGATCACGCCCACCAGATAGCCCCCCACGGCGGAGAAGACGAAGCCCGCGAAGGTCATCGCCACGGCCGCGATCAACGCTCCGGCGAAGGAGTGGGTGTAGTAATAGAAGAGAGCGGTCATCGGCGCGATGAGAATCAGGATCGACAGAACCACCCATTTCATGGGGATGTCGGCCTCGAGACGCGAGCTGGCGTCCTCCGACCCCGGCGCGGCCGCGCCGCCGCGCATGTCCCTGAAGGCCCGCGCGATACCGGCCAGGAGAGGACCGCGCATCAGGAAGAGGGTCCAGCAGGCGGCCACAAGCATGGTCCCCACCGCGATCGGGCGCACCACGCCGCGCCAGGCCTGGTCCGCCACGACGTCGAGACGCTCGGCCTGCGTCGCGTCCGACAGCGCCGGCAGCCCCGTCAGGTTCATGAGGGAGGAGCCCTGTCCGCTCAGAAACATGATCAGCGGCACGAGGATCAACCAGGCCAGCACGCCGCCGGAGAAGTTCAGGGCCGCCAGCTTCGGCCCGATGATGTATCCAACACCCATGAAGGCGGGGGAGGAAAACGGCGTCTCGTAGTGCATTCCACCCGCGAAGATCCCCGGCTCGCCGAAGGGCAGGCCGCGTCGAAGGAAACTGATCTTCGACAGGGGAAAGTTGATGAACCCTCCTACGGAGTCCCGTATGACGGCGAACCCCGCCTGATTCTTGAAAAGCTCGATGAGACCCGCCATCCCCATCGTCCCGAAGAGGTACCTGCTGCCGGAAGCCCCCTTCTGCCCCGCCTTGTGGATCTCCGCGGCCGCCACCGCCTCGGGGAACGGGAGCGTCGGGTCCTCGCACAACGTGCGCCTCAGGAAAATGACGAAGAGGACACCGAGGGTGCCCCCCACGAGCATCAGGAGTGAGCTCTCCCAGTAGTTGAACTCCTTCCAGAGACCGGTGATGACGAAGGCGGGAAGGGTGAAAATGGCGCCGGCCACCAGCGCCTCACCCACCGACGCCGCCGTGCGGGAGACGTTCTCCTCGAGGATGGAGGAGCCCTTGAAGGCGCGCAGGACCAGCATCGAGACGACCGCCGCCGGGAAGGTCGCGGCGATGGTCTGGCCGGCCTTCATGCCGAGGTAGGCGTTGGCGGCGCCCAGCACGACGGCCTGCAGCACCCCCAGGACGACGGCGCGAGCGGTGAATTCGGGCAGGCGGGCTGAAGCGGGCACGAAGGGCTGGTGCTTCATCGGCAGCGGGGCCTCCTGGCCACGGAAGTGCCGGGCTTCGACCGCGGTGCACCCAACCCCCGCGGGCGCCGCAATATACTTCGGGTCTGGAACCTATTTCAATTCAACACGAGTCCTTCATCCGGCTCAGCGCTCCTCCCTGAGCGCCCGCAGCAGCGGCGCGCGCAGGGCGCCGAGCACCGCGACGAGAGTGGAGGCCATTCCGGCGGCCAGCACGGCGGCCAGGGTCAGTCCGATGGCGATCCAGGGCGCGCCGCCGGTCCGGCCCACCACCGCCAGCTGCGGTGCCACCGCGGCGAGCGCCGCTCCCGTGCCGGCCAGGATGCCGAAGGCCATCAGAACGAGGTTCTCCATCAGGAGGAGCCGCGCCAGCTTTCCGCGCGCGAAGCCGAAGGCTCGCAGCGTCGCCAGCTCCCCTCTGCGTTCGAGGACGTTGCGCGCCACGACGATCCCCAGCCCGAGGCTTCCCATGAGCAGGCCCAGGCCGCCGAGGACCTGGAAGGTCGCGAGGTAGGTGTTCTCGACCTGGCTGTAACCGGCGATCCGGTCGGCCATCGGCGTGGCGTCGAACCCGTGGGGAGCGAGCGTCTCCTCCAGGACGCGCGAGACGGCGGCGGTCTTCCCCACCGGTGCGTCGATCAGGAAGGCCGCGTACCCCGAGCGGCTCGGAAAATGCGTCAGGAGATCCTCCTCCGAGATGAGGAGCTCGCTCTGGAATGGACTCCCCTCGAGCAGGCCGACGAAGCGAAGGCGCAGCGGTCTGCCAAGCTCATCATCCACCGCGAGGTCCCGGCCCAGCCCCAGGTGCAGGATCCAGAGGACCGAAGCCTCATCCCCGAAGGCAGGCACCACCCCGGGCTCGATCGGTTCGCGCAGGAGATCCCACGGGTTGGCCACCGGGCGCGCGAGGCCGCTGAACCGGAATCCGCCGCGCCGGATCTGCCCGCCGGGAACGCCGAGGAGGCGTGGCCGCTCCGGTCTGTAAAGGTTCAGGCAGGAGGCATCGTCGCCCGGGACGACCCGTAACGATGTGATGGCCGTTGCGTCGAAGATCCCTCCGGCCGGATCGGGGATCCCGAGATCGGCGCGCCCCTGGGGGGTGCCCGGGTCCTCGTGCAGCGGAATCTCGGCCTCCGCGAAGAGGGAGTAACCGCCCGTCGTGGAGTCGAGCGCCGCCGGCCCCTCCTCGCCGGAGTCCCGCCGGCTCGCCGCGACGGTCACGATGACGAAGCAGGCGCTGCCGATGAGGGCCAGGCTCAGGAGGCTCCGGCCCGGATTCCACGAGCAGTTGCGCGCGGCCATCGCCGCGAAGGCTCCACGGCCCGCGCCGATGGCGCGCCACCGGCGCGGCGCGCGGCACCACCGGGCGAAGAAGGCCAGCGCGGATGCCAGGGCCGCCGCGCCCGCGCCGAATGAGAGTGCGGCCGAGGAGGCCGTCCCCGCGAGCATCGCCCCGATCATCATGGCTGCGGCCAGGCCGAGGCACGAAAACGCGATCCACGAGACCGCCCGCGTCCCGCGCGAGCCGCCGGCCGGCGTCAGGTCTCCCGAAAGGAGCGCCGGGACGCGGATGCGCCCCAGACGCCGCACCGACCAGGCGATGGCGATCATCACGGTGCCGATCGAGACGGCGCCGCCTATGAGCAGGCTGGCGGTCCCGACGTGAAGGTGAAGATCTCCGGAGCCGGCGGCCCCCCGCCAGATCGACCCCAGCCCGAGCATCATGAGGCCGGCGTAGGCGGCGCCGCCGGGAAGGCCCAACGCCGCGCCGGCCCCGGCCAGCGCCAGTCCCTGAGCCAGGAAGCGCCGCCTCACGCTCCTGACCGGGTACCCGGTTGCAAGAAGCACGCCGATCTCGGGCGCCCTGCGCTCCACGCCGAGGCGGAAGATGAGACCGCAAAGCAGCGCGCACGAGACGATCAGGAAGAAGCTGAAGGCAAGAAAGAGAGCCGAGAAGTCGGTGGTCCCCTCGGCCGCTCGCATCCCCTCCTCGCGCAGGTCCCGCAGGCGCAGGCCCGCCGACTCGAGCGGAATCCGAGTCTTGATCTCTCTCGCGAGCCGCAGCATGAACGCCTGCGGGTCCTGGCCCGCCGGCGGCGCGACTCTCATCGCGGTCAGGCTTCCGTACCTGGTAGACCAGAGCCGCCTGGCCGTCTCGATCGACACGAACGCCTTGGGAGTCGCCCCGAACCGATCCCAGTACTGCTCGTCGCGGGGGCCGATCCGCGTGAGGTTCATCGGGAAAGGCGGGTCCCACGCGGCGATGTCCCTGGCATCCCTGATGCCTGGATAATCGGGAGTCAGGGTCCGGTCCGCGGCCAGCCCGGTCATGACGACGATCCCATTGAGGCGCAGCGTGGTCGTCGCGGTCAGCAGCCGCTCGCTCTCGCCGAGCTCGAAGTAGTCGAGCTCCATCGTGGCGCCCGTCGGGGCGCCGAGCGCCTCGGCGGCCCATTCGTCGAGGAGGACCTCTCCATCACCGACCCGGGCCACGGGGTTGCCGTCGACCAGGGTGAGGCCGGGAAAGGGTGCTCCGAGAGGATCGACCGCGCTGACCGTCGAGTACGGGATCGATCGATCCCCCGCACGCATCTCGATCGCGAGGCTGGTCTGGACATGCTGTAACGAGGCGCCCAGCGACGCCGCGGCCGAGTCGATCGCCTCCGCCAGACCGGGCGCCAGGACGAACTGACGCGCCTCGAGGGAGATGAAGTCCGGCGTTCGCGAGAGGATGATCCCCAGATCCTCCAGGTCGAGCGCGTTGGCGAGAGTTCCCGCCGGGTCGGGGTCCTCCCTGGCCCCCACGGAAAGCAGGAGCAGGTTGACACGTCCGGCCCTGCCGGCGGCCTTCTGCAGATCCCGCAACGCCAGGAAGAGGTCCCGGGGCGCCCGCTGATCGAGATCGAGGCTGAATCGCCCCGGGCCCCGGTCGGGCATGACGGCGCGCACCGTGCAGCGCATCGTCGTAACCAGTGCCGCGGTGTCGCGGCGCCCCAGAACGGTATCGGGGGGCGCGTCGGCGCTGCGCGGGACATGCAGCAGGATCGCGTCGCCCGGACTCGCCGAAAGCTCCCGGGCCAGCGTCTCGTTGAGCACCACGGGGGGCAGGGCCGGGTCCGAGGCGCGCAGAGTCTCGAGCTCCGGCGCCCCGGTCGGATAGAGATCCGGGAAGGCGTCATCGATCCCGACCACGTTGATCCGGGTCGCCCGCGCCCGCGACACCGCGTGGATCGCCGTTCCCTTCAGGAGGATCGCCGGTGCCGCGCCCGGAAGCAGGTCCTCGCGCAGGAAGCCCGAGGCGACGACCGCGCGCTCGATTCCGCCGAGGCGTTCGAGGGCGAGGTCCCGGAGGCTCCCCCGCATGGAATCGCCCACCAGCAGGGCTCCGGTCAGGACCGCCGACGTGAGCGCGGCGCCCAGCAGGACGGCGACGTTGGTCTTCCAGAAGTAGGTCAGATCCCGGAGCAGACTCCCTCCGTCAGGCGAAATCGGCGGTCGGGCTTCGCCGCCAGGTCGAGGCTGTGCGTCACGATGATCAGGATGTTGCGCTCCTGCCGGTGCAGCTCGAAGAGAAGCGCCGCGACCGCCTCCGCGGCCGCCCCGTCGAGGTTCCCCGTCGGCTCATCGCACAGCAGCAGGCCCGGCCGGTTGATGAGCCCGCGCGCCACAGCGACGCGCTGGCGCTCGCCGCCAGAAAGCTCCGGTGGTCGATGGGCGAGGCGATGCCCCAGCCCCACCCGTTCGAGCAGCTCGCGCGCGCGCGCCGGGGCCTCCCCGCCCCCGCACGAAAACGCGAGGGCCGGCAACATGACGTTCTCCAGCACGGAGTACTGCGGCAGGAGGTGATGGTCCTGGAAGACGAACCCGATCCTCCGGTTGCGAAAGAGCGCCAGCTCGGGCTCGGGGAGATCGTGGGGGATCCGTCCGTCGATCTCGACGCTTCCCGAGGTCGGCCGGTCGAGCGTCCCGATCACGTGCAGCAGCGTGCTCTTGCCCGAGCCCGAGGGGCCCACCACGGCGAGGGAGTCGCCGGCCGTCATCTGGAAGGAGATCCCGCGAAGGACCTCCACCACGTCGGGCCCCGGCCGGTGGCTCTTGCGTAGATCCGACACCTTCAACGAGATCGGGTCCGCGTGAGCCAAGCGGCTACTCCCGGGCTTCCTCGATCCTTCCCGACAGGTCGGCGGGTATCGGGATCGCCTCGAATGCGCCGTCGGGCCGGCGGGCGCAGCAGACCGAGGTGGTGCGGCCCCGCGCCATCACGGTCTGGCCGCTGCGCAGCGTGAAACCGTAGGTGATGGTGGCGCGCGTCACCTTCTCGACCCGCAGGTGGATCTCCAGCTCGTCGCCGTAACGCGCGGAGGCGACGTACTCGCACGTGGCCGCCACCTTGGGCCAGCCGCCGGCCCTGCCCTCGTGCGTGAAGGTGAACCCCGTTCCGAGGGCGCGGAGGAACTCATCCTCGGCCGTCTCCATGAAGATGAAGTACCGGCTGAAGTGGACGACACCTCCTGCGTCGGTGTCGGAGAACTCGATCCGCCGTCTCGTGATCAGCTCGTGCATGTCGCCGCAAAGTACACTTTCAGCGTCTCGCGCGCCATCACCTCGTCCGAGAAGAGCCGGTGGACCGCTTCCCGGCCGCGCTCTCCCATCGCCCGCCGACCGGACGGATCCTCCATGAGGGAGCCGAGCGCGGCGGCCAGCCCTTCCGCCGACCCGGGTTCGAAGAGAACCCCGCCGCCGGTGGCCTCGATCATCTCGGGAAACGATCCGTCCCGGGGCTGGACCACCGGGACTCCGTTTGCGAGAGCCTCCAGCACGGAGAGCCCCTTGGACTCGGGGTAGGTCGCCGGCACGCTCAGCACGTCGAGTCCGCTCAGGAACCCGATCTTGCCTGCCCGGTCGATCTCGCCCAGATACTCGAATCGGTCGTCCAGCCCCCACTCGGCGATCCGCGCGCGCAGCTCCGTGAACCAGGGCCTGTCCTTGGGACCCAGGTAGCCCGCCGCGCGCAGGAAGACTCGCTCCTTTCCGGCCTTCCGGGCAAGCTCGCGGAATCCCTTTGCCAGCACGTGGAGCCCCTTCTCGGGACAGACGCGCGCGAGATAGCCGACCACGAAGGGCTCCGGGGGGCGCCTCACGCTCGCCCCGCCCTGGCCCGCGAGGTTGAGCCCCAGCCGCACCACGTTCATCCTTGCCTCGGGAATCCCGAGCATCTCCCGCATCCGTTTCGCGTACACCTCGCCTGTCGCGATGAACGCGTCCGCGTCCCCGGCGCGGCGACGCAGGAGGTCGAGGACCCGCTCGCGGTACGGTTCGACGAGCCCGTCGAGAAAGAGATCTTCCCCTTGCACGGAGCAGATGACCGGCACGCCCAGCTCGCGCTTGAGCGGTCCCGCGAGGCCCAGAAACATCGAATTGGTCAGATGGACGACCTCCGGCTTGAACGAGTCGCGCAGCCATGACACCAGTCGTTCCAGCTCCAGACGCGAGGGACCCTCCTCCCCCATCAGAACCGACAGGGTCAGCTCGCCCAGCTCGGCCGCGCTGGTGGAGGAGCCGATCTTCGAGGCCCATCGAAGCAGCGCGGGATGATCGAGGATCCGGTGGACGAAGCGCGGGGCGCGTCGCACGATGGACGACCGGGTCTGGAGATAGACGTTGAGAGCGCCGTAGAAGGGACGCCCCAGGCTCACGTCCTCCTCGTCGGTGCGGATCGGAGTGTAGGTCGGGATCAGCGCGATGTCGTGCCCCAGCCTCCGGATCGCCGCGGCCAGCGTGTTGTCGTGCAGGCAGCTTCCGCAGAGCATCCCCGCGGCGCCGGCGGAGACGTAGGCGATTCTCATCCGCGCGGGAAAAACCGATCGAGCACCGCCGGACCGGGGGCGCTCGTCAGGAGCGAGACGATCACCATCGCCGCGGTCGACGCGGCCAGGATGACCGCCACCGGCATGAGACCAGTCCCCCCGACGGTGTAGTCGGGGTTGTCCCCGGCCGCGGCGAAGAAGTAGAGCCAGAGCCCCCCCACCGTGAGCACTGTGGCGATGGCGCCCTGCCTCGTGCTGCGTTTCCAGAACAGCGCGGCGGCGACCACCGGGAAGAGCGCGGCGAAGCCCGTGAAGGACCAGATGCCGAGCTTGAAGATGCTGCTCGTCGTCACCAGGGACAGCACGAAGGCAACCGCGAGGATGATCGCGACGAAGACCCGTCCCGACATCAGCTCCTGCTTTTCCGACATGCGATCGTGAAAGCCGTAGTGCCTGACGATGTCATGCGTGAACATGGTTCCCAGCGAGAGCACCTGGGAGTCGAGCGAGTTCATGCAGGTGGAGAAGACCCCCGCCGCCAGCAGACCCGCCAGGAACCCGGGCGAGTAAAGCGTGATCATCCTCAGGATCACGGAGCTCGCGGCGGACGCCGGCAACCCGGGGAAGTCGGCCGCGGCGAGGACCCCCATAAGGACGCTGGGGACCCAGACGATCGCGATGCAGAGGGGATAGAGCGAGATGGTGTAGCGGAAGTAGGCGGCGCGCCCGGCCGTGAGCCAGTGGATGAACAGGTGCGGGAACATCCCGACCGAGAGCGGGATGCACGTGTAGCTGATGAGCTCGAGCTTGCCGATGTGGCCCGTGCGCACGAGCAGGCCGGGCTGCGCGCCGGCCACGCGGGCCATCGCCGGGCCGAGCCCTCCCAGCCTGTGTGTGACCACCACGAGCGTGAGCGCCCCGAAGACCATGAAGAGGAGGGTCTGGAACGTGTTGACCCATGCGGTGCCACGCATCCCCCCGTAGAGAACGTAGACCAGGACGACGAGGCAGATGACGAGGTTGCCCACCCACTCCGGGACCTGCCCGCCTGTGACCTGGTTCACCGTGATCCCCCCGGCCATCATTCCGATCAGGACGTAGGGCACCAGCAACGCCATCAGCGTGAAGAAGAGGAGCAATCCCACCAGGTCCGAATCCCAGCGCTCCCGGAAGTATTGCGCCTGTGTGACGTAGCCGAAGCGCTTGCCCAGGGACCAGAGGCGCGTCCCGACGAAGTAGAAGACCGCCGGGATGACGAGGGCCGACGAGGAGGCCATCAGACCGAAGACGCCGATCCCTTCGTGGTAAGCCTCCCCGGACGCGCCCAGCAGGGAGAAAGCGGTCATGTTGGTCCCGAAGACCGACATCAGAAGGACGAACGGTCCGATGGTCCGGGTGGCGACGAAGAAGTCCTCGCCCGTGCCGCGGAAGAGCTTGTGGCTCCAGAGGCCGATGATCAGGACAAGCGCCAGGTAGACGACCAGGATGGCCACGATCACCCGCGTTTCTCCTCCGGCCTCTCCACCTCCAGGTGCGCGGGCCACGCGAATCGGACCAGGAGCACCATCACGAGGGTGGCCGCCATGCAGAAGACCACGTGGTAGAGGAGTCCCACCGGCATGCCGGCAATCAGGGTCGGGTCGTCCCAGAGCCAGAAGTCGTTGTGCAGGACGAGGAGGGCCGGCACACCCGCCCAGGCGATCCGCCTCATCATCCCCTTCGTCAAGAACCTTCCCCGGAGAGGCTCAGAGGCCGGTACCCGGGGATCCGCAGCACCTGATCCATGCTCCGGTAGAGGCCGTCGGTCGGTACGCGGTACACGTTGCCGCTCAGCAGGTTCGTGATGCCGTCCCGGCAGTCCGGGAAGCGATCGAGGAAGGTCTTGAAGTGGAAGTCCGGCGCGTAGAAGGCATAGACGAGGCGACGCAGCGCCTCCATCCCTTCCACGAATCGGGGGCCGTGCCGGCCGAGCCTGGCGGCCGAGAAATCCCCCGTCTCGAACGCCGCGCCAATGCTCTCGGATGCCAGCTCGGCCCCCTTGAGCGCGAGCAGCACGCCGGATGAGTAGATCGGATCGAGGAAGCCGAAGGCGTCCCCCACCAGGACCCAGCCGTCACCGGCGATCCGGGTCGAGATGTACGAGAAATCCCGAAGCACCTTGATCCAATCCTCCTGCCTGGCGCCGCGCAGGCGCGGCAGCAGACCCGGGCAGCGGGCCACCTCCTCCTCGAGGATCCGCCGTGGATCTCCCCGGCGTCCCGCAATCAGGTACTGCATCGGACCCACCACCCCCACACTCACCACGTCGCCGGCCAGCGGGATGTACCAGAACCACGAGTCCCGGTTCTCGGTGTGCAGCACCAGCGTGGCCCCCGCGTCGATGCCCGGATCGCGCAGCGCGCCGTGATAGCGCGTGAAGACCGCCGCGTTCTTGAGCTGCGGGTCCCAGCTCTTCAGATCCAGCGCACGAGACAACAGGCTGCTCTGCCCGGTCGCGTCCACGACCACGCGCGCGCGGATCTCCCTTATGTCGCCACCGGGCATCGCCGCGCGAACCCCGCCGGCCCGGGTCCCCTCGAAGAGCACCTCCTGCACCGCCGCCTGCTGGACGACCGTGACGCCGCACTCGGACGCATGGTCGAGCATGAGATGGTCGAACTCTCCACGGTCCACCTGCCACGTGACTGACGACTCGCGCGGATCGACCTCCGAGAAGTAGAACGGGAGCGTCGGATGGCCGTCCTTGAGGTAGAACTGGACGCTGTGCTTGCGGACGAAATGGCTCGCCTTGAGCTTGTCCAGCAGCCCCAGCTTCTCGAACGACCACCAGGTCGCGGGCATGAACGACTCGCCGATGCGGAAGCGCGGGAAGGCCTCCTTTTCCAGCAGGATCACGCTCCTGCCCTGCATCGCGAGGAGAGCGGCGGTGGCCGACCCGGCCGGGCCCCCCCCGATCACGATGACGTCGCAGGACCCGCGAATGTCCATCAGAAGTTGTACTGGACGCCGGCGTAAGCGGTGAAACGTGGGGCCGGGATCACCGAGGTCGACCCGAACCCGCGGGTCTCGTATCTCCGATTGGTAAGGTTCTTGAGGTTCAGCGTCATCTCCCAGTCGCCGCGCGTCCAGGAGAGGGCCGAGTCGAGGGTCACGTAGCCGTCGATCCTGAAGAGGTTGTCCTCGGCTATGAACTGCTCGCTCACCCAGCGGGCGCCCCCCGCCAGGTTCAGCCCGCCGCCGAAACCCCGGCTCACCCAGAGGCTGGCGAGGTGCCGGGGGGCGAACGCGGGGACGTTTCCCGATCGGTCTTCCGTCCCATAGATCGGCTGAAATGTGTTCGGATCGACGCCGACCACCACCCTCTCGGTGAAGCGGGTCAGCTCGGAGAGGTTCCATGCGTACGACACGAAGGTCCTGAGACGCGGCAGTGGCTCGGCGGCGAGCTCCACCTCGACCCCGCGCGAACGCTGGTCGCCGGCCTGCTGCGTGATGCCGTTGTCGTCCGGTATCGCGATGTTCTCCCGCTCCATGTGGTAGGCCGCGAGGGTGGCCTGCAGCTTTCCGCCGGGACGCTCCAGTCTGGCCCCGACCTCGTATTGCAGGCTACGCTCCGGCTCGCGCTCCCCCGCGACGCGGCTCGAAGGGGGCGAGAACGACTTTCCTGCGTTGGCGTAGAAGCTCAGCGTCGCGGTCGGCGTGTAGACGATCCCGCCCATCGGGCTGATCTCGCCGTCCTCGCTCGCGGCGCCACTGACCTCGTCCTCGAAGTCAATCCGGTCGAACCGGGCGCCCGCCAGAGCGTGCAGCTTCTCCGAGAAGCGCATCTGGTCGATCACGTAGGGGGCGATCACGATGCTGCGCGAGTCTCCGGCCGGTGGCACCACGTTCGGATCGGGCGGCAGGATGAACAGCGGCTTGCTCGCGGTCTCGTCGGGGTCCTTCAGATCGATGCTGGGCAGCAGGGCGATGTCGAGCGTGAAGTCGTCCCCGTAGCGCGCGACCTCGAGGCCGGCCAGGACCTTGTGCTGGACCGTGCCCTTCCCGGCTGACCACACCGCCTCGATCTGATCGCCCACGAAACGCTGCCGGTCATCCAGCAGCGTGAGGGTCCGGGAAACCTCGGGGCGCCCGGTCGTCTGGCTCGGGAAGACCCCGTTGAACAGAGTTCCGTCGCTGCTCCAGTCGAGGTCGCGGTAGTAGGCCTTGTTGCGCACGGTCCAGGCGTCGCTCAGCCTTGTCTCGAAGTCGATCTGCACGCGGCCGATCTGCTGATCGGACTTGTCGAAGGGAGACTGGTACGAACGGGTCCTGGGCACATCGGCGATCCGTCCCCGGTAGAGCGGCAGGCCGCTGTCCGGTTGGTGCTCCGTGTCGGCGTACTCGAGGTTCAGGTTGAGGGAGGAACGGCCGCCGATACGCCACGTGAAGGCGGGGTTCACGGCGCTGACGCGGTTCTCCTTGTCGTCGCGGTAGGAATCCGATTCGCGCCAGGTCGAATCGACGCGGAAGGCGAAGCCGCCGTCGCGGGTCGATGTGTTGAAGTCGAGCGCGCCGTCGTACGTCTGGAAGGAGCCGTACGTTCCCCGCGCGTGGCCGAAGGTGCCGGGCACCGGCTGGCGTCTCACGATATTGACGGCGCCGGCCAGCGGGTTGCTGCCGTAGAGGAACCCGCCGGGACCCTTGAGCACCTCCACGCGCTCGACGTTGTACATCTGGTAGAAGGCCACCTCGGGCTCGGCGGCGCCGTCGGTGAGCACCAGGCCGCTGGAGAGCGAATCGAAGCCCCGGATCAGGAAGTAGTCCGCCACGTCAGAGACCGTCTGCACGTTGACGCCGCTGATGTTCCTGAGGGCCTCTCCGAGTACCAGCGCGTACTGCTCGTGCAGGACCAGGTCGTTCACGCTCCCCACGTTGGCCGGTGTCAGCCGAAGCGGGAGCGCGAGCCTCGTGAGGATGGTGTTGGAGGTAGGGACGTAGGGAAGGCTCCCCTCGACGGTCACGCTCACGGGCGGGATGGGCTTTGGCTCCTCAGCCTGCGCCGTCGCGCCGGCTTCCTCTCTCGCGGCGGCCGGCGTTCCCAGGAGCAGGGTCACCGCCAGTATCAACGTGAGGCGCCTCATTGGGCGAAATCCAGCGCGACCATCTCCGTCCGGTTGCGCAGGTAGAGCTTTCCGCTCGCAAGCGTGGGCATCGTCCAGGTCCTCCCCTCCAGAATCTGGGCCCGGCCCTTCTCCCGGTAGCCCGCAGGCGTGGCCTCGGCGAGCGCGACAAGCCCGCTCTCGCTGAAGATGATCAGGTGTCCGTCGGCCAGGAGCAGCGACCCCTTGGCGAAGCCGCGCTGGCTCCACTTCTCCTCGCCGGTCGCGGCGTCGATGCAGCGCAGGGTGGCGTCATCGAAGCCGTAGAGGTAGCCGCCCTGGTAGATGGATGAGTTGAAGTGGTTCTTCATGATCCGGCTCTTCCAGACCTCGACGGCCTCGAACTTGTCTCCCGTCTTTTTCACCTGGTAGAGCGCCCCGCCCGTGTCGTAGGAGGAGGAGATGAAGACCCGGTCGGGCGCCACGAAGACGGGCATCGCCGCGTTCACGTCGTAGGAGGTCTTCCAGGGGACGCTCCACAGGATCGTTCCGTCGGCCGCGCCCACCGAGACGAGCGAGCTGCCGGCGAACGAGAGAATCTGGCGCACGCCGTGGATGTCAACGGCCAATGGGGCCGAGTAGCCCGGTCTGTCCGTGTATGAGGTCCACTTCGTCTCGCCGGTCATCTTGTCCAGAGCCACGAGGGACTTGTCGGATCCGCCTCCCACGTCGATCACCAGGAGGCCGTTCTCGACGAGCGGAGAGGTGGAGACGCCCCACTGGGGCACGCGGGCGCCGAAGGCCCCTTTGAGGTCTTTCTCCCAGAGCTTCTCGCCGGAGGCCGCCTTCACCGCCACGAGGACTGCGCGCGCCCCGAGCGCGTAGACGAGATCCCCATCCACGGTTGGCGTGGAACGGGGCCCGTCTCCCATGTCGTCCTCGCGCTTGCGGTCCACGCGAAGGCGCCAGACCTCCTTGCCGTCGGCGACGTTGAACGAGGCGACGAACTCGCCGTCGTCGCGCGAAAACATCGTGTAGCCCCGGCCGCCCACCACGCTGATCCCCGAGTAGCCGTCGCCCAGAGGGGCCCGCCAGAGGACTTTCGGGCCCGCATCCGGCCATGCCTTGAGGATGCCGGTCTCGGTGGAGATCCCGTCGCGGGATGGCCCTCGGTACTGGGGCCAGTCTCCCGCTGCGGCGCCGGTCCCGCTGAGAGCAAGGATTGCCAGAGCCGCGAGTATCGCATGAGCGAAATTCCGTCGCATGAACCCCTCCACCTTCGTTGCTTCGGGTTGTCGTCGGCCGGACATTATCTCTTACGTATACCGGGTGTTGCGGTATTCGGGCGCGTAGAACTCGGACAGAAGGCCGTCCGCGCGCAGGAGCCCGTCCCGGGTCAGCTCGATGCGCCCCTCCGTAAGGCTCAGCATCCCACGGTCGCGGAGCCGTTCGAAGGCTCGTGCGAACTCGGTGAGGATCTCCACGCCGAACTTCTTCCTGAAGTAGTCCGTCTCGATCCGGCCCAGCTTGAGCTGGAGGATCAGCTCGCGGACCAGCCGCTGGGGCGCGCTCGTCTGGAACGCCCGTGTCACGGGCAGCTCGCCCGCATCGAGCCGGCCGAGGTACTCGCCCCACTCGGTGGTGTTCTGGAAGTGAACGCCGTTGACGTGCGAAAACGAGGCCACACCCGTTCCGAGCATGTCGCTGCCATGCCAGACTGCGTCGCGGTAGACGAACCGCGCATCGCTTCCCTTCTTGACCATCGTGTAGACGCTCGACATCTCGTAGCCGGCCATGGTGAGCTGGTCGAACGCGTGGGCGTGCCACTCCCTCTTGACGCCCCAGTCCGCCAGCGGGATCTCGCGCTTGTGGCCGAGAAGGTCCTGGGAGAAGACCGTGTTGAAGGGGAGCTCCATCTGGTAGATCGTGACGCTGTCCGGGTCCATCTCGATGGTGCGGCGCACCGCCTCGCGCCAGGTGTCCCAGGTCTCGCCGACCATGCCCGCGATCAGATCGACGTTGAGCTGGTCGAAGGCGAGCGCGCGGATCCAGGGGATGGCGCGGTATATCTCGGCGGAGAGATGAGCGCGGCCGTTCTCTTTTAGGACGGTGTCGTCGAAGGTCTCCACGCCGAGGCTCAGCCGGGTCACGCCGATCTCCCGGATCGCCTCCAGCTTGGACTGGGTGAGGGTCCCCGGCTCGCACTCGAAGGTGACCTCCGACGCGCCCTCCCAGGGGATGAGCGCCTTCAGATCCCTCGCGAGCGCTTTCAGATCCCTGGCGCTGATGAACGAAGGAGTCCCGCCGCCGAAGTAGACGAACTGGAGCGGGCGCCCCGCCACGGCGGGCATGCCGCTGAAGATCCTCACCTCGCTCGTCAGGGCCTCGAGATAGCCCCGCACCTGCGGGCTGCCCATCTCGGTGTAGACCTTGAAGTAGCAGAACTTGCAGCGCACCCGGCAGAACGGGATGTGCACATAGAGGCCCAGGGAGGCCCCCGCCTCGGGGGGGGACGCGAGGGCCGCGGCCACCGCCGGGACCTGGCCGGGGGTCCAGGCCGAGTAGGGCGGGTAATTCGAGACGAAGACGCTGCCGACCTGGGTCCGCTCATCAAGGTTCGCGGTCGTGGTGTCGCTCATTTCTTGTCTCCGAACGCGTAGAGCGTCCCGCTGCCGGTGCCGATGAAGAGCCGGCCGGCTGACAGGGCCGGCGAGCCGGCGATCGCGGAGCCCGTCTCGAATTTCCAGAGCGGCTCTCCCGACTCCAGCCCGAGAACCACCACGTCCCCCCCCGCCGTGGCCGCGATCACACGATCCTTGACGATCACGGGCGAGGCGTCCACCTTGGCGCCGGCCGTCCAGGTCCAGATCGAGGCGCCGGTGCCGGAGTCGAGCGCGTGGACGAACCTGTCCCGGCCCCCCACCACCACCATCCTGCCCGCGACTGCCGCCGATCCGTAGAACGGGAATTTCCTCTCGGGGTGCTCGTAGCGCCAGATCACCTTGCCCGCTGCCAGATCCACCGCGAGAAACTGGTTCTCAAACGTGCCGACGAAAGCCAGTCCCTCCCTGAGGGCCGGGCTGGCTCCCACGTAGGCGCCCAGCTCGATCTTCTTTATCTCGGCGCCGTCGCGCGCCCGCACGACTCGAAGGAATCCGTCGCACCCCGCCGAGACGACGGCCGGTGCCTCGAACCTGTCAGTGACCGCCGGCGAGGAATAGACATAGCCTCCCGTCTCGAGCTTCCAGGCGAGCGAACCGTCGGCTGCGGAGAGTCCATAGAGATGGTTGTCGTTGGACCCGAAGATGATCCTTCCCCCGAGCTGCGTCGCGGAGGAGACCACCGCGGAGCCCGTCTGGAAGACCCATCGACGTATCCCGCCGCGCGCGTCCACCGCGTGGAAGGCTCCCGTCTCGTCTCCGAAGTATACGGTGCCGCCATACACCAGAGGGGACGATTTGATCGGGCCGGCCGCCGCGTACTTCCACCTGAGCGCGCCCGACTCGACCGAGAGACTGTAAAGGAAACCATCCATGGCGCCGAAGTAGACCGCCCCCCCCTGCACGGCGGGCGTCGACTCGATGCCACCGCCCGCCTGAAAGGTCCAGAGGACGTCGGGAAGACGGGACAGATCGCCGCGCGCAACACCCGTGAGCTGAGGGTCCCCCCGGAACGAAGGCCACTCGCCGGCTCCCCGCTCCAGCCCGGGCGGAGCCGGGGCGCCCCCGGTCGGCCCCAGCGCGGCCAGCGTAGCCGTCACCGCGACGAATGCCGCGGCCATGTCAGTAGGCCGTCTCATACAGCACCTGAAGATCCTGCCGCGTGACCGGTCTCGGATTGAACCCGGCCGTCCACTGTTCGGAGGCCTCGACCGCCAATGACGGCAGCGACGCAGCGGCCACCCCCGCATCGCGAAGCCGGGACCGCAGGCCGGCCATCCGTCTCAGATCCACGAGGTGGTCGGCGAGGTCCCCCGCGGATGCGGCCGTCGTTTCCCCCATCAGGTCCGCGTAGAGCGGCCCCGCGACCGGCTCGTTGAAGCGCACCACGTGCGGCAGCATCAACAGGACGGCCTCGCCGTGCGGCACGCCGTATCGCGAGGTCAGCGGGTTCGCGCACGCGTGGGCCGCCCCGAGCATCGAGGCCTCGATCGCGGCTCCCGCCAGGTGGGCGCCCAGGAGCATCCGCTCGCGCGACGTCTGGTCGGATGGATCCCCCAGGGCCCGAGACAGGCTCGATGAGAGGAGTCTCCAGGCCTCGCGGGCGAAGAGCGAGGAGAGGGGGTTTCTCCGCGTGCTCACGAAGCTCTCCACCGCGTGGGAGATCGCGTCCATGCCGGCGGCGGCCGCGACCCTGGGCGGTGTGGTGGCGGTCAGATCGGGATCGAGGATGGCGATTCTGAATCGGGCCTTCTCGTCCCCGCAGGCCATCTTGAGGCGCGAATCATCCTGTTCTATGAGGGCGTAGGACTGAGCCTCGCTGCCGGTGCCGGCGGTGGTCGGCACGCCGATCGAGGCGAGCATGGGTCGGACCGCCCGGTTGGTTCCCCAGAAGTCCTCCATCCGCCCCCCCTGGGTCAGCAGGAAGTTGATCCCGCGGGCGCAGTCCATGGCGCTGCCCCCTCCCAGCCCGACGATCAGGTCGATCCCGAGGGGCAGCGCGAACCGCGCCCCCTCCTCCACGTGGCGCGTCGTGGGGTTCTCCGCCACGCCATCGAAAGCGGACACCCGGAGCCCCGCCCCTGCGAGGGAGCGCTCGGCTCGCCCCGCGTGGCCCGCGGCCCGCAGGCCGGCGTCGGTCACCAGGAGGGCGCCGGTGCCCCCCAGATCCCTGGCCAGGCGCCCCAGGTCGTTGAGCGCGCCCGCCCCGAACACGACGCGGGTGGGGCCGATCGAGGCGCTCCACTGGCCGACCTGCTCGATCACCATCCCATCCCCTCAGGCCGCGTCATCGGTCTGAACCGCGCGCTGCCGGTAGAGATGCTCGAAGAGGTTTCCCTCATGGGGTTGATCCCACGAGATCCGGCTCGTCGGGATCGGACCGAGATTGAGCCGGTCGATGTCTCCGCACTCGAGGAGCTCCCGGCGGAATTCCTGGTCATGCGTCAGCGCGGTCGCCACCAGGGTAGGACCCAGCCTTTGCAGCATCCTCTCCCGCGGGACCTCCACGACCGCCGCGTACGGGAAGAGGTACTCGCAGGAGGCCAGCGGGTGCTCGGAGTCCTCGCACCAGATCAGCGTGGGGCGCAGGAAGGTGCAGCCGTCCACCTCGACGATCCGCTGCGGGCCCCGCACCTCGGCCGTCAGATCGCGCGCGCCGGGAGTCTGGAGGAGCCGGTCGATGTGTTCGGACAGCCGTCGCGCCTGCGCCGGATCGGGGAACGCGGCGATCCTCGCCTGAGGGTCCGCGAGCGGGCGCGCGTCGATTGCTGCCAACCGGCCGGCGAGCGCCCGCCCGATCTGCAGGCCGTGCGAGGGGGTCCAGACCCCCGAGGCGTTGAGGCACGACCGGCCGCCATTGTCCGCGATCGAGGAGACCATCAGGTCGAGATGATCCTGCCATCTCGGGGCCTCGTCCTCTCCGAGGATCACCTTGCTCCATCCCGGGCCGTGAAGCTGCACCCGCGGGTCCTCCTTCCACGCGCCAAGCGTCCCGGCGTCGCCGAACAGCATCGAACGACCGCAGCGCAGGAGGATCTCCACCGCCCCCGCGTGATCGCAAGGGTAGAAGCTGAAGGCCTCATCGGGAGCCCCCGCCGCCATCAGCGCCCGCACCACTCTCAACGGCGTCCAGGGCTCCTGCCGGCCCGGCTTGAGCACGAGCGGATACTTCAGCGCGAAGGCCGGGATCCAGAGGGAGTGAACGCCGGGCGAGTTGTTGGGCAGCACCGCGCCGAGGGCTTCGGCGCAGGCCCTGTAGGAGACCCGCCGGCCGCCGTCGAGCCCCCAGCCCGCGTCGAGGATGGACGGATTGAGGCCGCGCGTCCATCCGGCCAGGATCTCCTCCATCCGCTCCAGGACGAAGCGGATCTTCTCCATGTTCGCGCGGCAGAGTGAGAGCGGCATGCCCGTGGTCGCGCTCAGGTGCCGGAGGTAATCATCGGGGGAGTGGGTCGTGTCCTCGTCAACGGGGAGATCCGCGCCCGCGAAGAGGGAGGCCGCCTTCGCGCAAACGCCCGCCAGCTCGGATGCCTGGCGCGAACGAAGGCTCCTCGCGCGCCGCGGCGCGTCGAGGAGGTCGCGCGCGATCAACCCGCGGTTGGCCTGGCTGACCTCGGCGACGATGCGCCCCGTCCGCACATCGGGGAGCCGCACCAGGTCGAGGCTGCGGTAGCTTCGGCCCGCGCGCAGGATCGGGACGTGCAGCATCAGTAAACCCCCACCACGACCGAATCCTGCAACGACGACAGAAGCCCGAGGTTGCGGACCCCGTCCCACGGGTAGCGCTCGCACGGCTCGGCGCGCTCCCCCTCGTCCCGCTCCAGGAAGCGAGGCATGAAGAAGTCGCGAGTGAGCGTCGTCAGCATCACCCGGCCCTTCTCTCCGTAGCCCACGGCCGTCTCCGAATCGTCGGCCCGCACCAGCTCGAAGACCGCCCGCGGCAGGGGCGGATAGTAGGTGATGGCGTAGCCGTCGGCCGGGTCAAAGGGCTTGGGGCAGGCCAGCCCCATCAGGGTGTTTCCGTAGGTCGGAACGAACTCGATGCCGGGCGCCAGCTCCTCGCGCGCGAAGCGGTGGAACTGTGCCGTCATCTCGGTCCCGCCGCAGAAGATCCCCCGGATCCCCGCCTTCGCGAGCGAGATCCTCTCGCACAGCGCTTCGAGCAGCTTCGGCGTGGTGAAGAGGCAGCGCACCGAATCGTGTCCCTTGATCACCTTGAGCGCCTGCTCGATGACGTGGCCTTTGTAGGCCTCGAGCTCCCTGTGACGGCCGTCGCGCACGAGCTGGTTCACCCATCTTGGATCGAGGTCCACGAAGAAGGCGATCCCCCCGCGGTGCTGCGCCAGATGCTCGATCGAGAGCCTCAGACGGCGCGGCCCGGTGGGCCCCAGCATCAGCCAGTCGGAGCCGGGAGGAAACCCCTCGTCGGACAGCGTCGCGCTGAACGCCTCGTAGTCGATCTGGAAATCCTCGATGTTGAGCCGCGTCTTGGGGAGCCCCGTCGAGCCACCGGTCTCGAAGGCGTACATCGGACGGCCGGTCAGGCCGGCCGGCAGCCACCGGCGCACCGCGCCGCCTCGCAGCCACTCGTCCTGGAAGTGGCCCAGCAGCTTCAGGTCCGAGTATCCGCCGACCCGATCGCGCGGATCGAAGCCGAGCCGGGAAGCGAAGTCGAGCCAGAAGGGGGAGCCGGTCTGCGGGCTGAAGTGCCAGCGCACCATCTCGCGCACGTGCGCGTCCAGACGCGCCCCCGCCGCCGCGATCTCCGTCTGAAGGCCCCGCGCGCGCGTCCCGGGCATCATGGCTTGGTCGGCGGCGGCGCTGCGGGCTTGGGCACGGCCGGGATCCCGTTGGCGACCGCGAACAGTTTGGTCCGGCTGACGATGTAGAGGACCCCGTTCTTCGCCGTCGGCGTGGTGTAGACCGCGTTGCCCATGTTCATCTCGGCGATCAGCTCCTTCTTCTTTCCCTCCCGCAGGACCGCCACGTCTCCATCCTCGTCGCCGATGTAGACCTTTCCGTCAGCCACGAAAGGAGAGCCCCAGACCGCGGCGGCCAGATCGTGCGTCCAGAACAGCTCGCCGGTGCGCGCGTCGAGACAATACAGGTATCCGCTCAGGTCGCTCGCGTAGAGAAGGCCGTCGTGGATCGCCACGGTGGAGATGGTCCTGTGAAAGTCCTTGTTGCCGCGGTGCCAGACCTTCCCCTTCTCAGTGACATCCCCCTGTCCCGTGGCGTCGATCGCCCACAGGTGACCGATCCCCTCGCCGTGCTCCGGGTCCTGACCCACCCCAACGTAGACCTTGTCCTCCCAGATCACGGGGGTGGCGATGATCTCGTTGCGCGTGCCGCTGCTCCCCAGCACGTAGACCGCGTCCTTCGGGTTGGCGTCGAATTTCCAGATCAGTTTTCCCGTCTCGGGGACGAACGCGTAGACCCAGCCGTCGCCACCGGGGATGACGACCTGCGGCGTTCCCTTGATGACGCCGTAGGCGGCGTTCGACCAGGATCCGTGCAGGATCTTCTCGCCCGGCGCGGCGCTCTGCCAGACCAGCTTTCCCGTGTTCCGGTCGAGGGCGATGAAGCTGGGCGCGTCGGGCGACGGGATGTTCACGTGCCCCTCGTCCACGCCGTTGCCCGTCACGGTGAATAGCAGGTCGCCGACCACGAGAGGGTTGCCTGCCGCGAGGTTGTGCGGGAAGACATCGAGCTCCTTCATCATGTCGAACTTCCAGATGATGTCGGCATCGATCTCGCTGGTGTCGGTTTCGCCGGTGAAGGGACCGTCGTTCTCCCCGTCGCGGAATCCCTCCACGTCGGCGCAGATCACCTCCGCGCGGTTGGAGACGTAATAGAGGCGGTTGCCCTCCACGTACGGTGTGGAGCAGATCCCCTGGAGCGGCCAGTCGTTGACCATCCCGGAGGGGAGTTTCGGATGAGCCGACTCCCAGAGGAATTTTCCCGTCTCCGCGTCAAACGCCATGACGACGCCGCGATCCCCCTTGAGCTTGGGGTTGCGGAACCCTTCGTTGTTGGTCCCCACGAACACCTTTCCCCCGTGCACGACCGGCCCCGCGTAGGTCTGCGAGCCCACCGCAGCCGTCCACTTGATGTTGAGGCCCGTCGCGGGGTCCCACTTCCCCGGGAGCCCCTTTTCCTCCGAGACCATGTTGCGCGACGTGGTCTGACCGAACATCGCTGGCGCCTCCTTGGGGGTCTCCGAGGCCGTGACCAGAACCGCGAGGAGAGAGAGGGCCGCCGCCGGGATCACTCGGTATCTCATTTTGGGTTCACCGCCACCTTGACGTTGTCGTAGAAGATGTCCGCGGCCGAATAGCCGTAGAGCCCCGGGCTTCCCTGCCGGATCGGAAGAGGGTCCTCGGCCTCCATGGTCCACGAGGCCGGCTCCTGATCGCCGGCCTTCCACACCTTGGCGCGAATCACTGCCTTGTCCCCCTCGATCTTGACAATCAGCTTCATCCTGTACCAGAGGTCCGGCTCCCATGAGAAGTCGATGGTCTTGTGAAACCGTCGCTCCTCCCAGTCGCGGACCTCGAGGCGCTGGTGGACCCCCATCATGTCGAGCGTGTAGCCCGAATTGATCAGCCCCATGTCGGGGCGCTTGTGCCCCTTGGTAGAGCCGAGCAGATCCGCCTGAATCGTGTAGCCGCTCATCGCGGGAGTGCCGATGAACAGGCTGGAACGCTCGATGCCCTGATCCAGGAACGGCTTGGTGAGGACCTTCCTCCCTTCGCGCTCGCCCGCCACGAACCGGCCGGCGCCCCCCACCCACATGGTGGGGTTCTTTCCGGTTTCCAGGGCCTCGAACCCCTCCTCCCACGGAAGCTCCGGGAAGATCCGCACGCGCGCCGTGGCCTTGAGCTCTCCCGACTGCACGATGATCGAACCCGACTGCGCGCCCTTTCGGGAATCCGGCGTGAACCTCCCCTTCGCGTCGATGGTGCCGCCGAGCCCGTCGAGGCTCCAGGCCCCCTCCGCGAGATCGCCGATGAGCCGCCCTGCCGAGTCATAGGTCCGCGCATGGAAGGCGATGGACTCTGCCGGCTGGCCGACCGTCTCGTAGGGCGTGATCTGCAGCCAGGCCGATTTCGCACCCGCGGGGGCCGCCTCGGGGGCCACCGGCGGCGCCGAGGAACGCGACGGCACGGGGGGCGTCCCCTTCCCACCGATGCAGAAGAGCCCCGCCTCGGTGGCGAGGTAGATCCGCCCATAGGCCACGGCCGGCGAGCCATAGATTTCCGCGCGCCGCCCGTCGGGCATCGTGATCTGATCCATGTCGAGCGCGACGGCCCTCGTCTCCTCGGGCGCGATGATGTGGAAGCGCCCGTTGACCTCCGCCGCGTAGATCTTCCCGTCCGCCCACACCGGCGAGGCCTTCCCCACCGTGCCGATGTTGAAGCTCCATCGCTGCTTGCCCGTCGCGGCGTCGAGCGCGAACATGTTGGCCGAGTCATCGACGACGTACAGCGCCCCGCCATGCAGCAGCGGAGAGGCGAAACCCGCCTCCAGCTCGTCGGCCCGCCAGATCTCCCCCGTCTTCGTGATGTCCCCCTTGCCGCGCCCATCGATGCAGACCACGCGTCCCTTCGTCCCCTCGTCGATGTTCTCGTCGCCGCTGGTGGCGTAGACCTTCCACCCGTCCACCACGACCGAGGTGTTCATCCCCAGCTTGGAGAGCTGGAAGCTCCAGACCTTCTCCCCGGTGCGGGCTTTCATCGCGTAGATCCATCCATCGCCATTTCCGCCTATCAGGAGCCGCTGGCCTTCGATTTCGGCCACCACGGGGGTGGCCTGCGTGGTGATCGGATCGGGACGGCCGCCCGGCGTGGAGACCCAGAGCAGATCGCCGGTGCGTTTGTCGAAGGCGAAGTAGCGGTGCCGCGGCTGGGCCTGGTCGCCCCAGCCGAAGTTCGAGAAGCCCAGGATGACGCGATCCTCGTCCACGATCGGGGAGTGCGTGCGCCCGCCATATCCCGAGACGCGACCGAACTGCTCGGTCAGGGAGCGCGACCAGAGGAGCTTCCCCTTGCGGTCGAAGCACTGCAGGAGGCCCTGCACGCCGTGGACGTAGAGGTTGCTCGTCTCGGGGTCCCCTTCGATGTTGGCCCACCCCACTCGAGTGAAGGGCACGGAGGTCAGATAGACGTTGAAGCGATGCTCCCAGAGCTTCGCCCCCGTAGCGGCGTCCCAGCAGGCCACCACCTCCTGCTTGGCGGCATCGCCGCCGGTGCGCCCTGCAGCGCAGGCCCGTCCATCGAAGACCACTGGCGTGGAGCGGCCGGTGAAGTCCGCCCGCCAGAGGAGGTTCTCACCGCCGGGAGACCATGAGGAGACAAGGCCCTTCTCGCCGGAGGAGCCATTCTGGTCCGGCCCGCGCCATCGCGCCCACTCCGATGCGCGCGTCGCCTGCGCGGCCGCGAGACCGAACACGAAGAGGATCATCAACAACGAGATCCGTGTACCTGGCCTGGCTCGCATAGGTCGACCTCACTTCAGAATAGGAGAGGCGAATCCGAGATTCCCATTCTAGAGCACGGAGGCCCCCCACGACCCCCCCCGATCGTTGCCACGCCTCCGACGAGTCCTACGCCCCGTGCGCGGGCGGGTTGCCGGGAGCGCGGCAGGGCCTGTCTTTTTACAACGTTTTACAGCCGGCTCAGGGCTTGTAGAGGGTCACGAGGCATCCGCCCCCGGCCGCCAGCACGACCCCAAGGATGAATGGCCAGCGCACCGCGCCCCATCCGCCAGCCGGCGGGTGCTGAATGATCAGGGTCAACGCGTTCACGATCGGGGCGCCCGCGAACACGATCGACATGACGACGCTGGGCGAGCCGCCGGCGCCGAAGGCAAGAAGCACGCAGAATGCGCCGGCCGCGCCGGCTAGCCCCGCGGTCAGCGACCACGCGATGCCGCGCGCGGGAAAGTGCCACGTAGCCCCCCGCAGGACGAGGAGGGCCAGGGGCGCGATCACGGCCGTCAGGAAGTAGGCCAGCCCGACGAACAGGAAGGCCCTGTAACGCCCGTTGATCGGGTCCGCCATCGCGGTCTGCCCCGAATGCAGGAAAACGCCATAGAGCCCCCAGGTCACGACCGTCATCACCGCGAAGATCAGCCACGCCATGCTTCCTCCTCCAACGTGTGGCGCAGGTTAACACGCCCCCTAGGAGTGCGTCCGAGTAATGGCTTGGGCCGCGCGCACGGGGCTTGCGAGCCGCAGCCAAGGAGCGAGGAGGAAGTCGACCCGAGTGGTCGTCGACGACGAGCGACGACGGATGAGGCCGCAACCCCCGTGCGCCCGAAGGGTTGCGGCGGCGCGGGGTCATCTCCTTCGTCAGCGCTCCTCGACGATGTCTCGCATCGACTTCGTCGCGCTTCCTCGGATCCGA
>DASXTC010000007.1:0-48381 GCA_036505635.1 Candidatus Polarisedimenticolia bacterium | reverse complement strand
TCCTGCATCCGCTTCTCCAGCCGTTCGGCGACCAGCTCTTCCATCTCCTTTGCCGTGGCCCCCGGCCAGGCGGTGACGACGGTCATCTGCTTCACCGTGAAAGCCGGGTCTTCCGCGCGACCCAGCGTCAGGAAGGCCACGACGCCGGCAATGGAAATCGCCACGAGCAGGAACAGCGTCACGGCGCGCTCGCGAACGGCGAGCGCGGAGAGATTGAAGCCGCTCATCGCCGTTCCTCGCCCTCGACGGCGACGCGTGCTGCGCCCTCGCGCCCCGCGAGTCGGACGTGGTCGCCTTCGTGCAGCAGGTGCGCGCCGAGCGCAATGACGCGATCGCCCGCCTCAAGCGCGCCGACCACCGACGCCGCTTCGTCACCGAGGCCGGCGAATTGCACGGCACGCCAGGTGACACGGGGCGTCTCCCCTTCGACCAGCCATACGCCCGGCCCCTGGCCCGCATCGAAGATCGCGCCTATCGGTACCTGCAGCGCCGGGGCGGACGAGCCGTCCTGGATCTGGATGGAGATGGTCGAGCCCAGCGGTGCGTCTGCCAGACGGCCCTCCAGCACATACCGAGCCTCGAACGTGCGGGTGTGACGGTTTGCGGCGTCCGACAACTGGCGCAGTTTCGCGGGGCCCGTCAGCCCGCTTCCATACAAGGTCGCCCGGCCGGTGGAGCCGATCGCCGGGCGCAGGGTTTCCGGCAGCTCGATGACCGCCTCGCGGCGCCCGGCATGTGCCACACGGACGACAACCTGGCCGGCACCGACGACCTGCCCCGGCTCGGCCAGGGTTTCCACCACCACGCCGTCCGCATCGGCGAGCAGTGCGGCGTAGCCCGTTTCGTTGCGGGCCACGTCGGCCTGGGCCTTGGCCCCATTGAGCTCAGCCCTCGCCGACTCGGCGGCAGCCTTCACTCTGTCGTAGGCCGACGCCGAGACCGCCCCCCTGGAGACGAGGTCGCGGTATCGCGCCTCGTCCTCCGCGGTCTGGCGCGCGCGCGCCGTGGCGGCGGCAACGGCCTCGTCGTGTGCGCGTGTGGCAAGCCTCAGGTCCGTGGGATCGATACGCATAAGCGGCTGGCCGCGCTTGACCGTCTGCCCGGTGTCGACCAGCCGGTCCAGGATCTTCCCGGGGACACGGAACCCCAGGTCGCTTTGCACCCGCGCCGCGACGATTCCGGTGAACGAACGCTCCCCATGAACGGAGGGCTCGACCGTCGCTACCCGCACGAGGGCGGTCTGTGTCCGCGGATCAGAGGATATTGCGTGGTTGCATGCTGCCAACGCCAAGGGCAGCAAACCGACGACGATCAGGAATGGGATCTCACGACGCTGACACATGGGGACCTCCGAAACCCTGTCTGAGGCAGAATTTGTGATTGAGTTGTCCAACATGCCGCCTTCTCGAGTCTGGTGCGGGCGGTACACTGCTGCACCTTGAGGATCAGGTATTCGTGATCGCGGTAGTCGCGGCCGCGTCGGATCATGATGTGCAGAAGGGAATGGCGAACACGAGCCCGAGGTACCTGGCGCGATCGCCGGTGAGCATGCGCAGCGCGATACCGTTCCTGGGTTCGCCATATGTGTATATACACAGTCGCGGTCAAAAAAAACCTCACCTACGCCCGGTGCCGCGAGACACCTCTCCGAGCGCCGTGAGACTGCGGGACCACTCCGTCCGGCCCATCAGGTCGAGCGCCCGTGTCTGGACCTTCTTCCAGTCGGGATAGGCCCGCTTCAGCAGCGCCCGGCCCGCGGGGGTCGTCCTCAGCGTGGTGCGCGGAGAGCCGGTCTCGGTGGACTGCTCGACAAGACCGCGGCGCACCAGCGGCCTCACGTTCCTCAGCAGCGTCGTGCGCTCCATGCCGAGCGCCTTCGCCAGCCTTCCCAGCAGCACCGGCTCCGCGCCGCGCGACCCCACGAGGATCGGCATCTGCGTCGCCCGGATCCCGTGGGCCTTCAGCGCGCGGTCGTACATCTGTGTGATGGCCCGCGTCGTGCGCCGCAGGTCGAAGCAGACGCACCTTTTCATCTCGTCGATGGGATCGTCGGTCGCGGCCCTGGTCTTCATGCCTGTGAATATACACACCTCGCTCGTCCGTGTCAAGGGGAAATCAGCGCGTCGCTCCCGGCTCAGCGCAACGCCTCTCATATCGGCGTTGGAGTTGCGCTCCTGTTGTGCTCCCGTCAGGTCCGGAGACCGACCCGGTGAGCCCAGGGTCCGTCCGGGACGTGAGTCCCTGGTGGAAGTTGTTGAACCTGTCCGGGTTGCTGGCGATTCAGTCCGGGCTGGGCCCCGCCCGGCCGGCCTTGGGAAACTGCGGTTTGGTGGAGGCGGCGGGAGTCGAACCCGCGTCCGAAAGCGATCGACCTGGGGCGTCTACATGCGTGTCTTCGTCTGAAGTGCTCTCGCCGCCAAGCCCCGGACGGAGCAGAAGACTCGGCGGCCAGCCCTCTTCATCTCGCCTCCCCTCAGAGCGCGGTCGGGGGAGGCCAGCCGGTTACTCGGCGTCCTCGAGGCCTGCCACCGGCGGGGCCGACCCCAGGACGTCGCTGCTAGTTAGGCAGCGAAAGCAAGCTGACTGTTGTCAGTTGTTTTTTTCCAGCCGGATTAACGAGGATGACTGGATCCTCGGCATGCAGCCCTGGCTTCAACGCTCCCGTCGAACCCGTTGCGCCCCCACGAGACAGATCGCGCCACAAGGAGGCTTCCTGGACCGTTGGCGCGATGCCGCAAATCTAGCACTCGGAGCGGGTTCTGGCAATCCTCCCGAATTCCGTAACACCGTCCCCCCTCCGCGCGTATTACCATGTCAGCACGTTTCGAGTCGTCCGCAAACCCCGGAACCAGAGGAGAGAACATGAAGCGTCTGACCCTGCCCAGGCCGGTTGCCATATGTCTGCTGATGGCCGCCGCGTCCCTGCCGGCCGTCGCGCCAGTGGCGAGCGCGGCATCGCGTCCCTACAAGCAGTACACCATCGAGCAGTTCCTGACCACGACCAACGTGGCCGGCGCCTCCTTCTCGCACGACGAGAGCCGGATCCTTTTCTCGTCCAACGAGACCGGGATCTTCAACGTCTACTCGATGCCGGTGACCGGGGGCAAGGCCACGCCGATCACCAGCTCGACCACCGACACGACGTTCGCCGTCTCCTACTTCCCGAAGGATGACCGGGTCCTCTACACGCGGGACCAGGGGGGCAACGAGCTGAACCACCTCTACGTCAAGGGGCCCGACGGGACCGAGAAGGACCTCACTCCCGGCGAGAAGCTCAAGGCGCAGTTCGCCGGCTGGTCGCATGAGGGCGGGGCGTTCTACGTGCTCATCAACGACCGCGACCCGAAATTCTTCGACCTTTACAAGTACGACGCCGCGGGATACGAGCGCACGCTGCTCTACAAGGACGAGTCGGGCTACCAGCTCGGCGACATCTCGGCCGACGAGAAGTGGTTCGCGTTTGACAAGTCGACGGGAGCGGCCGACAGCGACACCTACGTCTACAACGTCGCGTCAAAGGAGATGAAGCTGATCTCCAAGCACGAGGGGCAGGTGCAGTACTCGGCCGCCATGTTCGACATCGGCTCGCGGTGGCTCTACTACCAGACCAACGACGGGTCCGACTTCCTGCGGGTGCGGCGCTACGAGATGGCCACGGGCCGGCACGAGGAGGTCGAGAAGGCCGACTGGGACATCGCCTTCACGTCGTTCTCCCACGACGGCAAGTACCGCGTGACGGGGATCAACGCCGACGCCCGCACCGTCATCAAGGTGTACTACGCGAAGACGGGGGTTCCGGTGAAGCTGCCGAAGCTTCCCGAGGGTGAGATCTCGTCGGTCAACATCGCGCGCAGCGAGAGCAGGATGTCCTTCTATGTGAACGGCGACCGCTCACCCAACAACCTCTTCGTGCTGGACCTCGGCACGGGCTCGGTGACGCGCCTGACCGACACGCTCAGCAAGGAGATCGACCCGGAGGACCTGGTGGAATCCGAGGTGGTCCGGTTCAAGTCGTTCGACGGGATGCAGATCCCCAACATCCTCTACAAGCCTCTCCAGGCCGGACCGGGCGCCAAGACGCCGGCTCTGGTCTGGGTGCACGGAGGGCCGGGCGGCCAGACGCGCAAGGGGTACAGCGCCCTGCTCCAGTACTTCGCCAATCACGGCTACACGATCCTGGGGATCAACAATCGCGGATCCTCGGGCTACGGCCAGCAGTTCTTCATCGCGGACGACGGCAAGCACGGACGCGAGCCCCTCTGGGACTGCGTGGAGGCGAAGAAGTACCTCGCGGGCCTGGCGTGGGTGGACGCCGACCGGATCGGGATCATCGGCGGCAGCTACGGCGGCTACATGGTGCTGGCGGCGATGGCCTACCAGCCTGATGCCTTCAAGGTGGGCGTGGACATCTTCGGCGTGTCCAACTGGGTGCGCACGCTCGAGTCGATCCCCCCCTACTGGGAATCGATCCGCGCTTCGCTCTACCAGGAGATCGGCGACCCGGGCAAGGACAAGCAGAAGCTGCACGACATCTCGCCGCTCTTCGCGGCCGACAAGATCCGAAAACCGCTCATCGTGCTGCAGGGGGCCAACGACCCCCGGGTGATCAAGCCGGAGTCCGACGACATCGTGGCCGCCGTGAAGAAGAACGGCGTGCCGGTGGAATACCTCATCTTCCCGGACGAGGGGCACGGGTTCACCAAGAAGAAGAACCAGATCGAGGGATACGGCTCCGTGTTGAAGTTCCTCGACAAGCACCTCAAGGGTTCCGAGGTCGCCACGGCAAACGCGGGACAGTAGACCCGCCGGCCTGGTCCGGCCAGCCGGTCTCTTCGGGGGGGGACTCATGGAGCGCGATGCAGCGAGCGGGTTTGCCTTGCTTCTTGGATCCCTCTGCTTCATCGTGACGATGGTCTTTCACCCGAGCTCCGGAAGCGTGGAGAGGCTCGTCCGGGAAGCCCCCGTCAGCGTGTGGACCCACAGCCTCGCATTGGCCAGCATCCCCGTGACCTTTCTTGGCTTGCTCGGAGTCCACCATCGGCTCAAGGCCGCCCATATGCTTTCCACCGCCGCTCTGGTCGCCTACGGGTTCGGCAGCGTGGCCGCGATGTGCGCCGCGGTCCTCAACGGGCTCGCCGCTCCCGCCTTCGCCACGCGTTTCGCATCCGAGCCCGCCACCCGGGATATGGTGCGAGCCATCCTCACCTACAACAGCCTGCTGAACACGGGGTTCGCGAAGGTTTTCATGGTGGCGGCGGCCGCGGCGCTCGTCCTCTGGTCGATCGCGATCCTCAGGACGCGCGCCCTCGCGCCATGGGCCGGCTGGGTCGGCGGGCTCGTGGGAGGGGCGGGGCTCGTGAGCGTGCTCGGCGGATTCCTGGGGACCAGCGTCCACGAGTTCGGGCTCTTCATTCTGGGCCTCTCCGCGTGGACGGTTTCCGTCGGCGTCCTGCTCTGCCAGTCCCCCGCCCAGGGGAAGGCTGCGTGATGGCAAGGAGGAGAGCGGCATGGCGAGCCTGATCGAGGGACCGGCGGTCATACAGGCAGCGGGCAACAAGCCCAAGCTCATCGAGGAGTTCGTCGGCCGTGTCAACTCGAAGACCCGGTCCGTCAGTGTCGCGAGGATGACCAGCCCGTCAGGATGGGTCGAGCCGGGACAGACCCCCGAGTTCGACGAGTTCAGCATCGTGCTGCGAGGCACGCTGGTGGTCGAGGGCCGGACCGCCCGGCTCGAGGTCAACGCCGGCCAGGCGGTCTGCGTGCCGGCCGGCGAGTGGGTGAGATACAGCACTCCGGGACCGCAGGGAGCGCAGTACATCGCGGTTTGCGCGCCCGCGTTCTCCCCGGAGACGGTACACCGGGACCCCAAGTGATCGTCCCCGTCCAGGAGGCGTCATGAAGCGTGTCTTCCCCCCGATTCTCATCACATTAATGATGACGCTCGGGCCCTCCCCCGCTCAGGACGCGGCCCCGCCCCCGGCCCGCGAGGCGATCCAGGCTTCCCTGATGGCCGAGCTGCGCGTGATCAGCCTCGAGCCTCCGCGCGCCGATTCCGATCCTGAGACCGGGCGCCTCGCCAGGCTCTCGGGGCGGTTCGAGACGGGGCCCCTGAAGGGCGAGGAGGCGGCGCGCGACTTTCTCTCGCGCTACTCCGAGCTCTTCCTGTTCCAGCACGACCTGGATGACCTGAAGACCGCGCGCCTCAACGAGGACCGCGGCGGCCTTGTGGTGACCTTCGAGGAGGAGCACCGCGGTGTCCCGGTCTTCGGGGCGACGGTCCTGGTTGGATTCGATCCGCAAGGGGCCATCCGGCTGGTCAGGAGCCACTACGCGCCCTCTCTCTCGCTCGACACCACGCCCCGACTCTCCCGCCCGCAGGCCATCGCGGCGGCCGAGGCCTTCCTCGACGCGTCGTTTCGTGCCGGCCCCTCCACGTCGCGGCTCGTCGTCGCGTGGGGGGACAAGGATCACCCTGGGGCTCACCTCGCGTGGGAGGTCGGGGGTTACCTCCGTAGCCCGCTCGGCGACTGGCACCTGTTCGTGGACGCGGGCACCGGAGAGGTCGTCCTCGCGCTCGACCTGCTCAAGAGGTCGGCGAGCCCCTGCGTCCCGTGCAACCCATCCGTCGACTTTCAGTGCGGCCTGGTCTTCCACGAAAACCCGGTGGACCTGTTCGACAATCCCTCGCTGCGCGACATCAACAACGTGGACGCGGCGCAGGCGGGGTGCCATCTCTCACACCTGACCTCGGCGATCCGGCTGGACGGACTCTACGCCAACACCTCCATCACCTCTTCCCGTATCTCTCCGCCCTACAGCTCGCCCCGCAGCGCGTCGCAGCGCGGGGTCGACGAGGTGACCGTCTACTATCATCTCGACCGGGCGAAGGGGTACCTCGACTCGCTGGGCTTTCCGGGGGTGATGAGCTTCTCGATCAACGCCGACGCGCACGATTCCACTCTGGGCGACAACAGCCACTACGTCCCGTCGGGGGACTACCTGGAGTTCGGCGAAGGAGGCGTGGACGACGCGCAGGATCCGGACATCGTGTACCACGAGTATGGCCACGCCATCCAGGACAACCAGGTCCCCGGCTACGGAAGCACCGACGAGGGAGGAGCCACCGGAGAGGGGTTCGGCGATTACTGGGCCTCCGCCCTGACCGACGACAGCGCGGCGGCCCCGCTCGGCGCGGCCTGCGTCGGATCCTGGGACGCGACTTCCTATAATCCCTACACGGGAAGCTCCGGCACGGGATGCCTGCGGCGGGTGGACGGGCTGAAGGAGTATCCCCGGGACTTCGTCTGGGAGGTGCACGACGACGGCGAGATCTGGAGCTCCGCGCTGTGGGGGCTGCGAAGCCTGATGGCCCCGGCTGCGGCCGACGCCCTGATCATCAAGGCGCACACCTTCCTGACGTCAGGCGCCCGGTTCATCGACGCCGCCGACGCGCTGCTGGCGGCCGACGCGGCGCTCAACTCGGGCGCGAACGCGGCCGCCATCCACGGCGCGATGGCCGCCCGCGGAATCCCACGCACAGCCCAGGCGGTCCCCCCGGGTCAGATGAGCCTCTCGGCTCCGTTCCTCTGCGAGACCCTGCACAACTACGCAAGCTACTCGTACAAGGAGTGTCGCATCACCCAGACGGGGGCCTCGAGCTTGCGTTTTCACTTCTCGCGCCTTTCGACCGAGTCGGGGTACGACTTCGTGTTGATCAGCGACGGGGCATACAACCAGGTACAGAGCCTCTCCGGCGCTCCATTCGGCATCAACGGCTCCGGGTTCAGCGCGGTGGTCCCGGGCGATACGATCGTCGCGCGATTCAAGGCCGACCCCTCCATAAACGCGTACGGCTTCATCATCGATCAGGTCCAGTACGCCGCCGGCGCCGGGGGCGTCCCGGAGGGGGACGGCTCCCCCGGCTCTCCGGGTCTCGAGATCGCGCACGCGCCCGGCGGCGACATCCTGCTCACGTGGGGGCCCTCCTGCTCCGCCGGGGGCACAGACTACGAGATCTACGAGGGGGTGATCGGCGACTTCAACAGCCACGTTCCGGTCGCGTGCACCACGGGCGGTCTGACCTCGCGGACCATCACGCCGTCGGCCGGCAGCGCCTACTACCTCGTGGTCCCGAGGACCGCGGTGGGAGAGGGATCCTACGGGACGCGCAGCGACGGCACGGAGCGCGCGCCGTCGGCGTCCCCCTGCTTGCCCCAGGAGCAGGTCATCACCTGCCAGTAGGAAGGTCGAGGCGTGAGCGACATCTTCGTCGATGCGGACGGGTGCCCCGTGAAGCCGGAGATCTACCGCGTGGCGCGGCGTCACGAGCTCAAGGTGATCGTGGTCTCCAACTCCCGGATGAGGGTCCCGCAGGAGGACTGGGTCAGGTTGGTCCTGGTGGAGGGGCAGTTCGACGCGGCCGACGACTGGATCGTGGAGCACGTCACGGGCAATGACATCGTGGTCACCGGCGACATCCCGCTGGCGGCCAGGTGCCTTCAAAAAGGAGCGGCGGTGCTCGACACGAGAGGGGGCCTCTTCAGCGAGGAGAGCATCGGCGACGCGCTCGCGAGCCGGGCGCTGATGTCCCACCTGCGCGATCTGGGAGGGATCACCGGGGGGCCTGCCGCCTTCGATAAGCGGGACCGTTCGCGCTTCCTCCACCGTCTCGACGAGACGATCCGGAGCGTCCTTCGGAAGAAGTAGCCCGGCGGATGTGACGCTCCCTCGGGGACGGGATTGCGCGTCGCCCCGGGCGACGCGCCTCCCTGCCTCTCCCTCGCCCCCCGCCCCCGGGGCGGGAATCGGGCTCGGTCCGAGAGCCCCCTCCTGAGCGTCACATCCGCCGGTCCGAGGCACCGAATCACCTGCAGGGATGATGACTCGGACAGACTCCTATCGTCTGCGGACGAGCTTGTGGGTCGAGAAAAGATCCTTCTCATCCCATCCCAGCGCGCGCGCCATCGCCCGGGCGGCGGCGGTGTCGTCCGCGTCGAAGGCGAGGATCTCGAATCCGGCCGACTCCCACGTTGATCTCGTAAAAGGGGAACGGCCGTCGGCCCAGGGGATGTACGGCTTGCCCGGTGGGGCGGGCGCCGGGCAGAGGTTGTAGATCAAGGCGCGCCCCCCCGGCTTGAGCGCGTCGTGCAACGCGCGCACGAACGTCACATCGTCGGCGCCCAGCGACGCGAGGAGCCTGAGGTGGCCAATCGTCCCATAGCCGAAATCGAGGAGCTTCAGCCCGCCACTCCGGTGAGGCCCGACTCCGCGAGGATGTCGAGGGGACGGGCGTAGGCGAGCGGGGTTCCGTAGCGGGTGGTGTAGTAATACTCCTCATCGAAGCTCTCTTCGATCAGAGCGCCGCGCCGATCCTCGGGGAGCTTCGCGTCCTCGGCCTCGGTGTAGTAACGAGTCTTGCCCTCGTCGTGCCAGAGCCTCCGGGGGGAGACGGCGGCAAGCGCCGAGGTGGCCCCAAGGAACTGCCGGACCAGCTCGCTTCTCGCGAGCGGCGCGAGAGCGCGGGCTTCGTCACGGATCGCATCGGCAGCCGACCGTGGCGTCGCAGGGGCCGTGGCGGCCTCGGGGGCCGCCAGCATCATCGCGATCGCTGTTGCGAGCATCATCCAAGAAACCTCGACTCGTTGTGCCACCGGAGCAGTTCGGGGTCGGGCCGGTCGGCCGTCTTCGTCGGAAGCACGATGAGATTGCCTCCGAACCCCTCGTAGCTCCTGCCGTTGCCGAAATCGCTCCTCAGTCTAGGGCTGATCTCGAAGCGGTAGTCAGGCGTGACCGTCACGTATCCCTTGTCGAAGAGACGATGAATGTCGATGCGCAGCAGGACACCATTCGTGAGGACATGCTCGCCACCCTCCGAGTAGGGACGTATGTGCGCCGCCTCCAGGGCGGGCAGGGAATGCTCGGTGCTGACGGCACAGGCGCGACCATAGGCCTCAGTCACCGTCAGACGGAAAGCTCCTTGCCCGAGCCGCCCCCTGACGAGGTGGCCGGCTCCGTATCGATCCTCGCCGGGATGCTCGGCCATCATGCGATCGGAGCAGGCCCTCCAGATACGTTCTCCCTCGCCGCCCGTGAGATCGTAGGTGAACCCCTGGACGATGTTGCGAGCCCAGTCTGATGGTTGCCTTATCCAGTCCTCCGGGCTGAAGAAGACTGGAGAATTGATCATGATGCAGCCGATCTCGTAATCGCCCGATTCACTGCGGGCGCCGGGACGGCGATGTCGCTCGATCAGACGTCGCATCTCATCGAGGTCGGCAGCGCCGTTCTTGACTCCGAACGCGTCCCAAGCCAGAGAGACAGTCGAGCGTTCGTACCGGGCGAAGATCCCGAACCCGGCGATCGCATTGTGCGGATGCTTGAGCTTGAAGAAGAAGGGAGAGCTCGCGGGGATCGCCTTGAATGCGCGCCCTCCCGATGGTTGCCAGAAGTTCACCTCGTCGAGCTCGGGCTGCCCACTCAGGAACCGGTACCAGTCGTAGTCGGTGTTTGCGATGTACCCGCGCAGCGGCATCGGACGACCAACCTTCCTTAGCGTGCAGGCCATCCTACACGCCGCCGCCTCGTCGTACAATAAGGGTGCATGAGACCACGACGCGCCTGGTTCGACATGAATGACGACTCTCTGGCGGAGCCTGACGTCGCCGTCATCGGGCTCCCCTACGACGGGAGCGCCAGCCTGAAGCCGGGGGCGGCGATGGCGCCGGCCCGGCTGCGGGAGATCTCCAGGACCTCGGACCCGATCACGCGCAGAGGGCGGATCGTGGAAGGAGTCACGCTGCGCGACTTCGGCGATGTGCCGGTGGCCGGCAATGGCGGGCGCGCTTTGTCCCAGCGGGACTATCTCGAGGCGGTCCGGGCAAGGATGGAGACGCTCCCCGACCGGTCCTTCCCGATCGCTCTGGGGGGGGACAACTCGGTCAGCATCCCCTGCCTCCAGGCGTTCGCTCGGAGGCATGGCCCGGAGGCCGGCGTCATCTGGTTCGACGCTCATGCGGACCTTTTCGAGACCTACGATGGCAACCCCGATTCGCACGCGTGCGCCCTGAGGCGGGCGATGACGCTTGCCGGCATCCGCCCGGAGCGGGTCGTCCTGGTCGGGACGCGATCGTGGTCGCTGGAGGAGATGACCTTCATCGGTGATCAGGGGATCGAGTGGATCGGCCCCGCCGACTGGCCGCTGGGGGGCGAGGAGGATGTCTCCGAGAGAATCATCGACCGCCTGCGAGGCGCTTCAGCCGTCTACCTCTCGCTCGACATCGACGGGTTCGACCCCTCCTGCGCCCCGGGCACAGGTTATCCGATGCCGGCGGGCATCCGAACGGGTGACTTCTTCGCTCTTCAGGCGCTCCTGTTCGAGGGCCTCCCGATCCGCGCGCTCGACATCACGGAGATCGCCCCGCCTCTCGACCTCAACGACATGACCAGCTTCCTCGGGGCGCAGATCGTGCTGGAGACGCTCGGCGCGCTCGCCTCTCTCAGCTCGCCGTAAGCGCGGCCCAGACGCCCGACGCGGCGCTGTCCAGGTCCTCCTGGGTCAGCGCGACGCCCCGCTCGCGGACGAGCGCGGAGAGCGCGCGGTGAGAGGCGCGAACCCGATCGTACCTGGGGATCGCGATCTGCCGCAGCAGGTGGGGCGCCCCGAAGCTCTTGCCTCCCGTCTGAGCGAAGGCGCGAGCCGCCTCATTGACGAGGCTCGAGTTCATGAGGCCGGCGAGGTAGCAGGCCTCCTCCTCGCTGTCGCAGGCGATGAAGGTGCAGGTCTCCTGCGGGATGACCGGCCTGCCCTCGCGTGGGCCCACCGCCGCCGCGACGAGCCGCGAGGCGATGCGAGGCCAGACCACCTTCCAGGTCGCGAGGGTCTCCGCCGAGACGGAGAAGATGCTGTAGAAGGGAGCCCCCGCCTCGATGAGGCACCGGGTGCCCCGGTCGCGACGCGCCGCAAGCTCCGCCCTGAACCGCCCGAGGTAGGCCAGAGCGAGGGGATAACGCTCGGCCATGACCGATTCGTCGAGGCCGCGTCTCCGGATCGGATCCTGCGGGAGGAGGATCGAGTCGGTCGGTTCCGCGTGGAAGCGGCCGAGGCGGGAGGGTCGAAGCAACGGATAGATCAGGTCGGGCTCGACGCGCGCGGTCACGGCCGGGACCGATCGCTTGCCCGACTCGGGAAGGTTAACGACCTGATCGGTTCCGGCGACCGGACTCACCCAGTAGACGCCGTTCGCGCCCCCCGTGTAGGCCCCCGCGCGCGCCCGGTATGCCGATGGGCCGAGGACGAGCCTCAACGCGTCGATCCGATCGCGCGGACCGGTGAGCCACGCGGAGGTCGCGTCGGCGCGATCGACCGGCTCGGCCCATCCCTCCCGAGGCGCCGCTCCGTTCGCTCCCCAGGAGCGATACGCGACGGGCCAGGTCGTCGGCTCCCCCTTGACGAGCGTGAGGACCGCGGCCCTGGCCGCCGTCTTCGGGAAGACCGCCCGCGCGCTGAAGTCGTCCACGCCGATGACGCGCAGCGGCGTGCCGTCCCCCAGCACGAACCGCCGGAAGCCGGCGCCTCCCCCCACGCTCTTGAAGACGCTCTGCGTGATGACGAAGACGAGCCGCCCGCGGGGTCTCAGGTACTTCTGCGCCGCCGCGTAGGTGGCCAGCATCGAGAGGTCCTTTTTGCCGCGGCCCAGCATCACCTGCATGCCCCCGTCGGGAAACAGGCCGTGGTGCATCCACAGGTCCCGGGTGCGGGCGCGGTATCCTTCGTCGAGGCTCTCCCAGCTCACCCACGGAGGGTTTCCCGCGACGACGTCGAAGGCTGGGACGTCCTCCTCCTTCAGGATTGCGTCCACGCAGGCCACCGGGATCGCGATCGGCTCGACGCCCACCTGATCCTTCAGGGCATCGAGATAGGCCGCGCGCGCCATCAGGACGGCCAGAGGGTTGACGTCCATCCCCTGCACGAGCGCCGTCAGCTCGCCCGGGCGCGCGAGGGGGCGCGCCCGCCGCATCCGGGCCAGCGCCGCGGTCAGAAAGACCCCCGCCCCGCACATCGGGTCGAGCAGCGCGTCGTCGGTCCGCCCCGTGAAGCCGGCCCTGTCGAGCACGTGCTCGACCAGCCACGCGGGGGTGTAGTACTCCCCTCCCGCATGCCGCGCGCGGCGCGGCCTGGTCTTCATGTAAAGGGGACCCGCCTGAGCGCCGCCTCCTCGCTCGACGAGGTCGAGCATCTCGGCGACCTGCGCTGCGTCGGCCCCATCGAGGTCGGATGGGATCCCGTCGAGGAATCCCCGGACCCCCGCCTCCTCGAAGGGGGCGCCCGACTCGACCCAGGCGAGATGGTCGAGAGGGTCCCCCAGGCGCCGCGGGTCTACCGCCCGCGACGCGGCGAGCTTGCAGAGCAGGCCGAGGTTCACGGAGCCAGCCCCACTGACGCCGAGCGTTGACTGGGTGCGGGGCGGGGCGAGCGTCCTGCCGATCATCTGCCTCCCACAGGAGACGAGATTACACCAGCGACCAGTCGCTGTGCGGGGCCCCGTTCCTGAACAGCCAGCCGTAGATGAGGGTGCCGTACCCGACAGGCTTCATCCCTTCGCCGCGGTAGAAGGGGGCGAGCAGACGATGCAGGCGCGGCAGGTTGTAGAAGGGCACGCGCGGGAAGTAGTGGTGCTCGAGGTGGAAGTTGGACCAGAGGAACGCGAAGTTCCAGAAGAGGGATGACTTGACCAGGGTGCTCCACTGGGCGGGGTTGGCAGGGTTGATGTAGTAGTGCTGCCCCATCCGGTTCATGGCGAAGGCGATCGGGAAGACGAAGAAGTAGGGGACGAGGTAGATGCGCAGCATGGCCAACGGCCCCAGCGTCCCCCACAGGGCCGCCAGGATGGCGACGTGTCCGAGAATGGTGAGGTTTCTCTCGAACGCGATCCTCCGTTGCAGCTGGGCCGGATAGGTCGCCATCTCGCGGCGCGCCGCCCGGAAGTAGATCACGAAGAGGGCCGGAGTGAAATAGAGGAGCTTGTACCAGCGCGCGTTTCGCTTGGGGGAGAGATGAAACCGCTTGGGGTCCTCGGTGGAGGAGCCGAGGTTGTCATGGTGGTCGAGGTGCCAGCGCGTGAATTGCAGGTGAGAGATCCCGCTCGGAAACGAGTAGGCGACTCCCAGCAGGCGCGTCAGCCAGGGCCGGAACCGGCCCGTCACCGTCTCGTGCACCACCTCGTGCAGCAGGACCGTGAAGTTGAAGATCGTGAAACCCTGCACCAGGGCGAACGGGACCCAGACCAGCGGGCTCGTGAAGCGCCAGAGCATGTAGCTCGACAGGGCGAGCAGGCCGAGCTGGCGCAGAGAGACCAGGTGGTGGCGCCATGGCTGCCGCACGTGGAGCCGCCTGAGCTCCTCCCTCGGGAGCGCCATGGCGAGCTTCTGCCTCAGCGCGGTGCTCTTCCGTCCATAATGATGGGTCTTCACGGGGCTGAGCGTGCTTGCCATCGCGATTGACGCTGCGGTATCCATCGAGGAGATAGTATCAGGACTTGTCATTCGATGCAAGCTAAACTCTTGTTTTCAAGCAGGTTGCGTAATAGGTCCATCTGTCGTCCGTCCATTGACTCCATTTAGTCCGGCTATCAGTTGCGTATCAACCGTACATAATCCATACTGTGCCCCGGAGTGCGCCCCCCTCAAGAGTTGGCCTGACAGCTACTTGCGGGCGAGGCGCCCGGCCTCCTTCCGTCGGCACGATGTCGTGGGCCATACGCACGGCCCCGCCGTCGCACCCCGTCCACGTGTCAGGGAGACAGCGCCCATGCACGAGATAATCCCGCAGGAGGCCTTCGACAGGATCCTCCAGCAGGCGATCATCCGCCCCGCGGGACGCCAGTTCCGCGGCGAGCCGGCGCGCCAGGTGGAGATCCTCCGGTGCCTCAGGGAGTCGGCCCGCCCGGTCCCCTTCGACGAGCTGCACGACCACCTGCGCCATAAGGGGGTCCTCCGCAGCGAGCGCGATGACGACGCCTCGAGGCGCAAGGCGATCGGCCAGGCGGTCGAGGCGATCAACACCAAGCTGGGTGCCTTCTTCTTTCTCGCGCGCGACGTGCGGCTGATCGAGGAGATGTTCCGCATCCAGGTTCATTCCGAGGAGACCACCAGGCCCTCCTATTCGCTCCAGGACTTCTTCGAGGTGCGCAAGATCAGCGGGGTGCGCTTCTATGCCACCACCGACGAACCCTCGGGCGGGATCACCCGGGAGCTGTACGAGCTGATCACCGAGGTGCGTCCCCGCGTGCTCGACATGATGGCGCCCTCCTTTGAGTCGTTCTTCGGCAACCCGGAGTTCCGGGGGATGCTGGCGCGCAACCTGGATCACGATGAGGCCCGCGTCCGCGTGCTCCTCCTCAACCCCGACTCGGCGGCGGCCGGAAGGCTCGAGAGCCAGGAGAGCCACGAGCCGCGTGTGCCGCGCGCGCTGCGCGACCGGATCCGCGCGACGTTGATGCACGCGGCGTCGATCCACGCGGCCCTGCCGGAAACGGCGCGCTCGCGCCTGTCGGTCCGTCTGTCCGATGGTGCGCCCCTGTGGCGCTTCCGGATGATCTTCCTGCCCGAGGTCCTGCACCTCAGGCTCTCCGCTCCGCGCGCACCGGGCCAGACGCTGATCAAGCTGGGCAGGGCGAGCGCGCTCTACACGAGCCTTCACGATGTCTTCGAGCAGCAGTGGGAGGGGGCCGCCGGGAGCTAGCCCGTCCGAGCCGGACCAGTGCAAGCAGGACCATCTGCTCGAAAGCGCCCGGCATCGGCCTGGATGGCATGGCAGCCCCCTGAATTCATACAAAGAGGACCGGCTTCGGCGACCCCGCCCGGCCCCTCCCGGCGCCTCTTCCGGCCGGCGGGCCAGGAGCCCCAAACCCACGCCATTCAAGGGGTTCAGGAAAGTCCGGAATCCCACTTGACAGCGCAAGATGTCGTGGTAGAGTGCCCGCCTGCACCCCAGATGTTGCATTCGCGACATCCGGGGAGGCAGCCGGGGGCCCGGAGGTAGAATAGAGTCGGGGTGACTCAGGAGGGCCGCGGGAGAACTGAACCGGGCTTGCCGAAAAGCCCCCATCCTGCTGGGAATTCCGAACAGCCGTCCGGCCCTTCGGGGCATTTCGCGGCCTCGCGCCGCGCGGGCGTCTTTTCCCCGCGGAGGCAGGGCAACGACCCAGTGATTCCGGGCGACACGAGGCCGCCACAGGGAGGACGCTCCAGATGCGGATCGAGCGACGATTCACGCGGGCCGGCCAGGATCCCTACACGGGGATCGACTTCGCGCCGAGAGACTCTCGCATCACCAATCCCGACGGATCGCTCGTATTCGAGGCCAAGGGGATCATGGTCCCCTCCTCCTGGTCCCAGGTCGCGGTCGACATCCTCGCCCAGAAGTACTTCCGCAAGGCCGGCGTGCCCCGCGCCGTCAAGCCGGTCGAGGAATACGGAGTGCCCGCCTGGCTGCGGCGCTCGGTCCCGGACGAGGAAGCCCTCTCCACGCTGCCCGAGGACGAGCGACTCGGGATGGAGCGCGACGCCCGCGAGGTCTTCCGGCGTCTGACCGGGTGCTGGACCTATTGGGGATACAAGCACGGCTACTTCGACACCGAGGATGACGCGCGGGCCTTCTATGAGGAGATGCTCTTCATGCTGGCCTCGCAGATGGCCTCTCCCAACTCGCCCCAGTGGTTCAACACGGGGCTGTACTGGGCCTACGGCATCGACGGCCCACCGCAGGGGCACTACTTCGTCGAGCCCGCGACCGGTGAGGTGAAGCGCTCGACCTCGTCGTACGAGAGACCTCAGCCACATGCGTGCCAGCCGTACGACGCGCTGGTCAGCACCCCGCGGGGGCCGATCGCCATCGGCGCGATCGTCGAGAAGAACCTCACGGGGATCGAGGTCTACGACCGTGACGGCGTGACGCGGGTCGCGGCCGTCAAGCACAACGGCGACAAGCCCGTGCTGCGGGTCGTCCTGGCCAACGGCAACGCGATCGAGGCCACGGCGGACCATCTGATCTGGGCCGCGCCGGCCGATCTGCCCGCGGGGCGCGGGTATCAGTTCGTCGAGCTCGGCAAGCTCGCGCCCGGCATGAGGCTGCTCCAGCGCACCAACACCGGCATCGAGCTCAAGGGCGCCGACGACGCGCGCGAGGTCAGCGAGGCGATCCTCGCCGGCTGGCTGCAGGGGGACGGCTTCGTCGGCCAGTACAGCGAAGGGACGAACCGCTCGCTGACGATCGAGTTCCTCACCTGCAACGAGGAGGAGTTCGATTTCCTCCTGCCGCACATCAACCGGATCTTCGAGGGAGTGCTCCGCCACGTGCGCGTCGCCGAGACGCAGTCCGACTCGCTCCTGGTCCGCCGCATCCGCCTGTACGGCGAGCCGCTGCGCGCGTTCGTGGAGAAGTATGGGCTGTGCGCGCGCGGCCTCGACATGCGGGTGCCCGAGCCGATCTGCTCCTCGGGCCGGCAGGTGGCGGCCGCCTACATCAGGGCGCTCTTCCAGGCCGATGGCACCGTCCGGCGGCACGATAGGGAGACAGATTCCTTCGACGTCGTGCTCGGCTCGATCTCCGAGGCGCTGGTGGGTGACGTGCAGCGGCTTCTGGCCAACCTCGGCATCTACAGCCGGCTGACGCCCTGCCGCGACTCACGCGAGGACAGAAAGACCTACTGGCAGCTGTCGCTGGGCTACAAGAGCGAGAGGCGGAAGTTCGCCGACCTCGTCGGCTTCGTCTCCACCGACAAGACGGACAAGCTGACCCGGTCGCTCGACGACGAGGTCCGCGGCAAGTCGATCCCCGACGCGCGGCACGAGACGATCATCCGGATCGAGTACCTCGGAACGCGGCCCGTGTACGACATCCAGACCGAGAGCGGCAACTATCTCTCCGGCAACCTCGTCGTCCACAACTGTTTCATCCAGGCGATCTCCGACGACCTCGTGAACGAAGGCGGGATCATGGACCTGTGGACCCGCGAGGCGCGCCTCTTCAAGTACGGCTCGGGGACCGGCACCAACTTCTCCAATCTGCGCGGCGAGGGGGAGCCGCTGTCGGGGGGCGGGCGATCCTCCGGGCTGATGTCCTTCCTGAAGATCGGCGACCGGGCGGCGGGCTCCATCAAGAGCGGCGGCACCACGCGACGCGCCGCGAAGATGGTCTGCCTCGACATCGATCATCCCGACATCGAGGAGTTCATCAACTGGAAGGTGGTCGAGGAGCAGAAGGTCGCGGCGCTGGTCATCGGCAGCCGGATGGCCAACAGGCATCTCAACGCGGTCATGCGCGCCTGCGCGGAAGGGCTCAAGGCGAAGCCCAGCCCGGCCGCGCCTCTCAACGGGGAGAAGTTCGACCCACGGGCCAACCCCGCGCTGCGGCGCGCCATCAGGGAGGCGCGGGTGGCCTGCGTCCCCGAGAACTACATCGTGCGCGTGATCGAGCTGGCCCGGCAAGGATACACGAGCATCCGCTTCGAGGACTACGACACCAACTGGACCGGCAGGGCCTACGCCACGGTCTCGGGCCAGAACTCCAACAACTCAGTGCGTCTGACCAACCAGTTCCTCGAGGCGGTGGCCAAGGACGCCGACTGGCATATGACCCGCCGCACCGACGGCGAGATCCACCGCACCGTGCGCGCGCGGGACCTGTGGGACCAGATCTGCTACGCCGCGTGGGCCTGCGCCGATCCCGGCCTCCAGTTCGACACCACGATCAACGAGTGGCACACCTGCCCGGAGGACGGCCGCATCAACGCGAGCAACCCGTGCTCCGAATACATGTTCCTCGACGACACGGCGTGCAACCTGGCGTCCCTGAACCTCATGAAGTTCCACGACGCCCCGGCCAACCGGTTCGAGATCGACTCGTTCCGGCACGCCACGCGTCTCTGGACGGTGGTGCTGGAGGTCTCGGTGCTGATGGCCCAGTTCCCCTCCAGGCGGATCGCGGAGCTGTCGTACCGGTACCGCACCCTGGGGCTCGGCTACGCCAACATGGGGAGCCTGCTGATGGTGTCGGGGATCCCGTACGACTCGGCCGAGGCCCGCGCGATCTGCGGGGCGATCACGTCGATCCTGTGCGGCACCTCGTACGCCACCTCGGCGCTGATGGCCAAGGAGCTGGGGCCGTTCCCCGGCTTTTCGTCCAACCGGCACCACATGCTGCGCGTAATGCGCAACCACAGGCGAGCGGCCTACAACGCGGCGGCGCAGGAGTACGAGGGGCTGTCGATCGCGCCTCAGGGGATCGATCCGAAACACTGCCCCGAGGAGCTGCTCCGGGCGGCGCGTCTGGCCTGGGACACGGCCAACGAGCTGGGGGAGCGGTTCGGCTACCGCAACGCCCAGACCACGGTCATCGCCCCCACGGGGACGATCGGTCTGGCGATGGACTGCGACACGACCGGCATCGAGCCCGACTTCGCCCTCGTGAAGTTCAAGACCCTGGCCGGCGGCGGCTTCTTCCGGATCATCAACCAGTCGGTGCCGCTGGCGCTCAAGAACCTCGGGTACTCGCCCGACCAGATCAACGAGATCGTCACCTTCTGCCGCGGCACGGGCCGGCTGGCGGGGGCGCCCCACGTCAACCGCGAGTCGCTGGCCGCGCGGGGGTTCGACTCCGACGCGCTGGACCGGATCGACGCGGCGCTCAACACCGCCTTCGAGCTGCCGTTCGCCTTCAACAAGTTCGTCCTGGGCGAGAGATTCTGCACCGAGAAGCTCGGGTTCACGCGCGAGCAGCTCGATGACTTCGGCTTCAACATGCTCGAGTCGATCGGGTTCACCCGCGCCCAGATCGAGGAGGCCAACGACGTCGTCTGCGGGCGGATGACGGTGGAAGGGGCCCCGGGCCTCAGGGCCGAGCACCTGCCCGTGTTCGACTGCGCCAGCAGGTGCGGCAAGTACGGCCAGCGGTTCATCCACCCGATGGCGCACATCAGGATGATGGCCGCCGCGCAGCCGTTCATCAGCGGCGCCATCTCCAAGACGATCAACATGCCCAACACCGCGACGGTGGAGGAGATCCGCGAGTCCTACACGCAGTCGTGGAAGCTGATGCTCAAGGCGAACGCCCTCTACCGCGACGGTTCGAAGCTGTCGCAGCCGCTCAGCTCCAGCGCGAGCGAGTGGCTCTCCGCCGCGCTCGATGACCAGGAGCCCGCCGGCGAGCCAGCGATGGCGGCGCGGCCCGCGCAGGCGGCCCTGGTCGTAGACGCCGGTCATCCGAAGGCGGACCAGATGAGGATCGCCGAGCGGATCATCCACCACTACATCGCGAAGCGGCGCAGGCTCCCCGATCGACGCAGCGGGTATACCCAGAAGGCGGTCATCGGCCACCACAAGGTCTACCTGCGCACCGGGGAGTACGAGGACGAGCAGCTCGGCGAGATCTTCCTGGACATGCACAAGGAAGGAGCGGCGTTCCGGTCCCTGATGAACTGCTTCGCCATCGCCATCTCGCTGGGGCTGCAGCATGGCGTGCCGCTGGACGAGTTCGTGGACGCCTTCGTCTTCACTCGGTTCGAGCCCAACGGGATGGTGCAGGGCAACCCGCACATCAAGATGACGACCTCGGTCATCGACTACGTCTTCCGCGAGCTGGCGATCACCTACCTGGGGCGCTCGGACCTCGCGCAGGTGACCTCCGAGGACCTGCGGGGCGACACGACGGGGCGGCCCGACAAGGAGCCCGAGTTTGACGAGCAGGCCGGAGAGGTCTTCGTCACCGAGCGCGAGGTCGACCCGGCGGAGGACCGCGCACGGATGGAGGTCCCCCGCACCAGGCATCTCAAGGTGGGCTTCGTGAAGGAGGAACCCGCCGCGGAGCAGACCGCGACGAAGGTCCCCGAAACAGCCCCGGCTCCCGAGCCACGCAACGTGAAGGCTTCGTCCGCGGGCCCCGATCCGTCGATCCCCTTCGTGGCCACCCGCTCGTCGGCGGCCTCGGCCGGAGCCGGCGCCGGCGGGCTCGGTGTCTCCACCGGCGCCTCCGCCCCGACGTTGTTGATCCCCTCGGCCCGCGCCCGCGCGGCCGCCGTCTCTCTGGGGCTCCCCGCCGCCATGGGCAAGGCCTCCGAGCGCGAGCTGGTGCGCCAGGCGCGCATCAAAGGGTACGAAGGGGACCCATGCTCCGAGTGCGGCCAGTTCACCATGGTCCGCAACGGCACGTGCCTGAAGTGCCTCTCCTGCGGCGCCACGAGCGGGTGCTCGTGAGGAAGGTCTGAGTCAGACGAGCGCGATTGTCGGAGGTAGGTGACCCTTCGACGGAATTGTCCGCATGACAAACCACCTCTAAGTTAACTCTTTATAACACAACAGATTACGCAACTTGCGCGCAACGTTGCCGATATCCGATTTCCGCTTGACGGAAGCTAGCGCCGTGCGCTATCGTTTCTCGTCTTGCGGAGGCGGCTTATGGCTGACGAATTCAAGGACGCATTGCGAGTAGCGGCCGAGGCCGCAGAGCAGGCTCTTCCACTGTGGGAGAGAAGGAAGGAAGAGGCCGACGCCCAGATCGCCCACCTCTTGGAGGTCATCAAGGCGTGGCGCAGAGAAGGCGGTCGACGCATCGGTAAGACCTCTGGTGAACTGGGGAAGCGCCACCCCCGTGGACAGGCAGAGCGGTACATAGACGAGGTGCTCGAGTCTGACCCGAACCTCACCGAGGCTGAGATCATTGCCAAGATCGAGGGACGTTTCAACGTCTGCTACGTGCACTCGACCATCCACGCTGTTCTGACAAGGCGTGCGGAGAAATATCAGACCGTTGAGGGAAAATGGAGGAAGGTTTCGTGAAGACTTCCGTGGGTCCCGGTGAATGGGCCTGTAGCTCAAACGGTAGAGCACCCGGCCGTTAACTGGGGCGCTGTCGGTTCGAGCCCGACCAGGCTCACCACATGAACCGGGACCCACGGAATCAAAGATCTATGGCGGCGTGGCTGAGTGGCTTAAGGCACCAGACTTACGATCTGGCGAGCATTCTCTCCCCGAGCGTGTTCCGTGGGTTCGAATCCCACCACCGCCGTCGCAGTGAAACTCAAACCCATGCATGCGGACAATATCCGGAGTGATTTCCGGATGTCAAGATTTTTCCTTGAATCTGCCCGTCTTTCTTCTTAGCACACTCTTCTCTCGGCCTTTATTCGGACCGCTAGATAGCGGGAGCATTTTCAGACCGGCCCGAACGTTTCCGGCTAGCGATCTCCCGGCCCAGGAAGTGCACTTGCTCTTGATTCTCTTGGACGCGGGGCATTTTAGCTCATCATCTGTTTCAACATCAACCCTGGCCCCTTACCTGACGCAACGCCGCTAAAGCGCGCTACGCATCTGTCGTTTTTCAGTGGCCCTCAGGGGAGCGAGAAGTCATCGCAGTACTTGCCAAGACTCCGGCGCGCACAAGATGAAAAATTGCTTGAACCCACGCGTTAAAGTGAGAAAAGGAATCACGAGAAAATACATGAATCTCCACGCCGGGCGTACTCTTTGGCGGAGTGCCTACGCAAGTTAAATACGCAAGCGAAATAGTTGCCGATACCGCAGTATGCGTGTACTCACAAGTGACGATACGTGGCTATGTGTCCAAACTCTCCCCGATCGAATTTTCGGGGATTTCCCACAGATTTTCTTGGAGTGCAATCGCCCATTATTTCCCACCCCACTTTGACGATAGCTACGACCGGACTATTCTCTCCTGCGCCCACCCGTGCAATTAGCTCCTCTTGAACCTAGGACCTGAAATTCCGAGCGAGCGCGGGCTCAATTGAGCAGCACCTTTGAAGCTGGCTTCCGGCCTATGGGGGTCCGAGAAGTGAATACCCCCGCCCCGAGAGTCTTGCGGAATTGAATCGCAGCCATGGCGTGGCCCCCCTGCTGGACATCGCGCGACGGCCGACCTGGCATGGTTCCTTAAACGCTTGGAGATCGAGTCATGACGAAAGCACTGGACGAAGTCTTTCGGCGCGCTTCGGAGCTTTCCGAAGCCCGCCAGGATGATCTGGCCGCGGCCATCCAGGCCGAAATCGAGGCTGACGACGAATGGACCGACCTCCTGTCCAGCTCCCCGGACCCCCTCGGCAACCTCGCTGACGGAGCTCTGTCCGAGTACCGAACGGATCGCACCGAGCCTCTCGACCCCGACAAGCTGTGACATCTCCGAGACGACCGGTCTCATACGAGCCTCAAGTTCAGGCAAGGTTCTTCAATGCGCCCTATCTTCTCGGCGCGCGTGGGTGTGGGGTACACTGCACCTGAGGTGCCGGTGTCTGCCACATGACCGAACGCAGTAGTTCAAGTCCGTCTCATCTCACCGTCAACCGCGCCCCGGTCCTGACCCTCTGGGCGGCCGTGGTGGCCGAGCGGCTCGGTTTCGACCGCGCCGAGGCGCTCACGCTCGGCAAGGCCGTGGCCGGCCTGAACGCCTACGCCAAAGGAGTCTCGCTGGGGCTCTTCCAGCCGAAGCCGAAGGAAGTCCGCGGAACCAGGGCGACCCTCCTGCGGGAGGAGGTCGTGCAGATCGACTTCCTCCAGCGGGCCGTCGTGGCCCAGCGGACTCCGGAGGGGATCCGGGCGCTCTCCAAGGAGAAGCCCATCGATCCCGCAAGCGTGGAGAAGTACCTCGCGGGCAAGCTGGGCGAAGGGCTCGCCGCCGCGCGCTCGGCCATGGAAGAGCTTGCCCGCGCGCTCGCGCCTGGAGAGCTCGCCGAGAGGGCCTTCGACCTGTACGAGGAGTTCAGGCCCGCGATCCCTCCCGGCACGAAAGGCTGGGGAGTCGCGGGGATCCTCGATCTGGACAAGATCCGGAAGATGGCCGCGCGATGAATGCCCCGGTGCGGCGCGCGATCGAGGACCTGGCCCGCGAGCGCGACCGCTCGGCACGGCCCTACCTCGAGTTCCTGCGAGTGCCCTCGATGAGCGCGGGAATCTACGAGCTGGCCGCCGGCGCCGAGGACAACCAGCGTCCGCACGAGCAGGACGAGATCTACTACGTGGTGAGTGGCCGCGCGCGCTTCAAGGCAGCCGGCGAATCCTCTTCGGTGAAGCCCGGCTCGGTCCTCTTCGTGCCCGCGAGAGTCGAGCACCGCTTCGAGAGGATCGAGGAGGACCTGCGGGTCCTGGTCGTCTTCGCGCCCGAGGAGACTTGACGCCCACTGGCGTGCAGAATTGTGGACGCCTCGAAACAGCCGGCTCTCTCAAGCCGGGGTGAAAGAAATCTCGATCAGGTCCTGCCCCACCTAGCCCTGGTCCAACTGATCCGCAACGACGCGTAGACACAGTGCCTGCACTCTGGCCTGCGCCTCCTGTTTCGATCGCCCGTAGGCAAGCGCACCAGGCATCCCGATCACCTCGGCGACCCATCGCCCGTCGACCTCCAGTTCAACCTCGACGCTGAAGGTCATCGTCACGATTTGAGAATCGCCCTCGCGGCGAGCGTGCCGGGCTGGCAGGTCAGGCCGCCGCCGGGGTGAGACCCACCGCCGCACAGGTAGAGGCCGGGCACGGGCGTGCGGTACCCGACGCACTCCGGGGCGGGGCGGATCAGGATCTGGTCGAGCGCGTGCTCGCCGTGATGGATCTGCCCGCCCGTGACGCCGTAGCGCGTCTCGATGTCGGCCGGGCTGAGCACCTCGCCCCTCACGATCCCCGCGGTGACGCCCGGTGCCTGCGTCTCGAGGATCGCCACGACCCGGTCCCCAAGCGCGCGGCGCTGCAGATCGTCCCAGCCCCCCTCCAGATCGTAAGGGGCGAAGTGGACCAGGATCGAGACCACGCTGCCGCCGGTGGGCGCCAGCTCCGGGCGCGAGACGGTCGGCACATGGATGTCCAGGATCGGCGTCTGTGAGGCGCGCCGGTACTTCACCGCGTCGAAGGCCCGCTCGATCTCCACGAGGCTCCCCCCCGTGCGGGCGAACTCGACCTGATCGTCGGTCGCCCCCGCGAAGCGCACCGGACCCTTCACCGCGAGCAGCACCTGGGCCGTGGTCCCGCGCGCGCGGAATCCCTCCATCCGGTGCTCGAGCCGGTAGGGGATCGTCCCCGGGGCCAGCAGCTTCAGCAGGACCTGTTTGGGATCGCACGAGGCGGCCACCACGGTGGCGCTCACCACCGCGCCCCCGGAGAGCGCCACTCCCTTCACGGGAGAGGCGGCCCCGTCCACGAGGATCCGCTCGACGCGAGCCTCCGTGAGGATCTCGACACCGGCGGCCCGCGCCGCCTTCTCGAGCGCCGCCGCCAGCGCCGGACCGCCCCCCTCGATCCCCGGTCCCGCGGCGGCCTCGTGCATCAGCAGCAGCATGTTGCTGGTGGGCGAGCGCGGCCCCATCCAGGTGCCGGCCACGGCGTCGAGCGCGAGGGCCGCCTTGAGCAGATCCGTCTCGAACCACTCGCCCAGCCAGTCGGCCACGCTCATCGGCGGCAGCCGCATCAGCTCCATCATCTCTTTGGCGCCGAGCCGCCGCACGCGAAGCGCGCGCTTCATCAGGTTCCAGATCCCCGCCGACTCGATGTCGATCAGGTTCACGGGCGGCTCATCGAGGAACCCGCGCAGCACCGGCCCGATCCGGTCGAGGAAGGCCCGATACTTCAGGTACGCCTCACCGTCGAGCGAAGAGAGCCGTGAGATCTCGCGTGCCGCCTGGGCGGGCACCCCGGAGAGCAACAGCCGAGGACCTCCACCGGAACCGTCCCCGAGCACAAGGATGCTGGGCCGGCAGCTTCGCACCTTCAGCCCGTGCCGCGCGAGCTCCAGCGCCCTGACCACCTCGAGCCTCACCCCCGTGGTGTCGTGGAGGAGCCCCACGCTGCGGTACCCGGGATGGAACTCTTCGGAGGCCGCCATCCCACCGACTCGATCGCGGCTTTCCACGACCAGGACGCGGCGTCCCGCCTTCGCGAGCCACGTCGCGCAGGTCAGACCGTTGTGGCCCGCGCCGATGACGATCGCGTCGTAGGTCGAGGATTGTGGAGCGGCGCGCGCCATCAGATCTCCCCTTCCGTCAGCATCGTCTTGGCCGCCAGCTCCCCGGGCGAGCCCATGATCCCGCCGCCGGGATGCGCCCCCGACGCCGCGAGCCAGAGACGGCGCACCGGCGTGCGATAGCGCGCCCAGCCGGCGGCCGGCCTCAGGAAGAGGAGCTGCTCGAGCGACAGCTCGCCGTGGAAGATGTTTCCTTCCGTCAGGCCGAACTCCTGCTCGAGATCCCACGGCGTGAGCACCTGCTTGAAGAGGATCAGCGAGCGCAGGTTGGGGATGTACTCCTCCAGGGTGTCGATGACCGCTTCGCCGAAGGCCTCGCGCCGCTGCGGCCAGTGGGACGGGCCTTCCTTGATCTGGTAGGGCGCGTACTGCACGAAGCACGAGAGGATGTGCTTACCCGGCGGCGCCACGCTCGGGTCGGAGATCGACGGGATCACCGCGTTGATGTACGGGCGCCGCGAGAAGTCCCCGTACTTGGCGTCGTCGTGGGCGCGCTCGAGGTAGTCGATGCTCGGGCAGATGGCGATGTCCCCCTGAAGGTGAAGCCCGTCTCCCGGCCGGCACTTGAACTCCGGCAGCCGGTCGAGCGCGATGTTCACCTTGCCGGAGCTGCCGCGCATCTTGTACCGGCGGATCTGCACCACGAACTCGGGGTCGAGGTTCCTCTCACCCACCAGCTTGAGGAAGGTCCGGTGGGGATCGAGCCCCGACACGACGACCTTCGAGCGGATCTCGTCGCCGTTCTCCAGGACGACTCCGGCGGCCCGGCCCCCTTCGAGGAGCACGCGGGAGACGGGCGTGGAGGTCAGGATCTCGGCCCCGAACCCGCGAGCGGCCGATGCGATGGCGCGGCTGACTCCCCCCGTGCCTCCCTTTGAGAATCCCCACGCGCGGAAGGCCCCGTCGATCTCACCCATGTAGTGATGCAGCAGGACGTAGGCGGTGCCGGGCGATCGCACCCCGAGGAAGGTCCCGATGATCCCCGACACCGACATCGGCGACTTGAGCACGGGGCTCTCGAACCACCGGTCGAGGAAATCGACCGCGCTCATCGTCATCAGCTGGAAGTTGAGGTAGCGCGCCTCGGCGTCGAACCCCTGCAACGCGCGTCCGAGCCGCAGCAGCCGCGCCAGCTCCCTGGGGTCGAGCGAGGCCGGATCGGGGGCCGGCTGATCGATGACGTGCTTGGCGAAACGCGCGAGGCGCGTCATGGCGAGGCCGAACTCGGGATAGACCTCCGCGTCCTTCTTGGAGAAGGTCTCGATCTCCCGGCGCGTGCGCTCCTTGTCGGCCCACCGGCAGAGCGACCTTCCATCGGGCAGCGGCAGGAACGAGGCCTCTAGCGGGATCAGCTCCATGCCGTGTCGCGGCAGGTCCAGCTCCCGGATGATGTGCGGCCTCATCAGGCTGACGACGTACGAGCAGACCGAGAAGGTGAAGCCGGGGTGGAGCTCCTCGGAGACCGCCGCGCCGCCCAGCACGTGACGGCGCTCCAGCACGAGCACCTTGCGGCCGGCCTTCGCGAGATAGGCCGCGCACACGAGCCCGTTGTGGCCACCGCCGACCACCACCGCGTCGTAGGAGGAGCGTGCCGGCCGTGCCGCCTGGCTCACGCCCTCTTCCTCTCGGGATTGAAGAAAGGAAGCTCCGTCACGGTCGCCGTCACCTGGTGGCGCTGGTACTCGGCCGTCACCTCGATCCGCAGCCGCGTCCCCGCGGCCCCGTACGGGGCGTGGACGTGGGCCAGCGCGAGGTTCTGCTTGAGCGTTGCGGACCAGGCGCCGCTCGTGGCCATGCCGGCCTGGTGCCCGGTGGCGTCGTAGACCGGCACCGGCGTGCGCCATGCCCCGGAGGGGACCTGGGGGGGCAGGCCGAACCTTGCGAAGAGGGCTTCGTACTCGTCCCAGTCGTAGACGAGCCCGACCAGCTTCCAGGTGGAGCCGCGCGCCGCCTCCGCCTTCAGCGCCGCCTGGCCGATGAAGGGATCCCGCTCCAGGTCGACGGTGCGCCCGAGGTTGATCTCGAAGGGGGTCGACTTGCGCGACTCGATCAGACAATGGTGCGCGCTGAAGTAATCGACGCCGTTCATGATGTAGCCCGCCTCGACGCGCGACACATCCATGGCGTCGAGCCCCAGCGGCTCGATCCGGTAATCCCTTCCGGCCGCCATGATGGCGTCGTAGACCGGCAGCGCGTCGTCGCGCTCCATCCAGACCTCGTAACCGAGATCCCCCGTGTAGCCGGTGCGGGAGATCCAGACCTGCGCGCCCTCGAGCCTCGCACGCGTCACGCCGAAGTACCTGAGCTTGTCGAGCGGCGCGTCCGACACCCGCCTGAGGATGTCGCGCGAGGTGGGGCCCTGCAGGGAGAGCGCCGCCAGCCGCGTGCTGGAGTCCTCGATGGTGACCCGGAAGCGCGCGGCGTGCCGCGTCAGCCAGGCCAGCGCCGGCTCGGCCGCCGTCACCCGGTAGTAGTCCTCCTCCAGGCGCGACACGGTGCCGTCGTCGGCCACCTTGCCGTCATCGTCGCACCAGCACAGGTAGGTCACGCGCCCCACCTTGAGCTTGCGGACCTCCTTGACCATCACCAGGGAGAGCAGCGCGCCGGCGTCGGGCCCATAGACCTCGTACTTGTAGAGAGGGGTGACGTCGATGAGGCCCGCGGCGTGGCGGATCGAGAAGTATTCCCGGTCGATGGTGGTGTCGTACGAGCGCACGGCGTGATACCCGGCCCAGTCCTTCCAGAACAGGCTCGTGCAGAGCGCCGAGGTGCGCGGATGAAACGGGCTCGGTACCGGCATCGCCGGGCATTCTGCCACAGACACGGGAAAGACGAAACGGTCCGCGTGCGGTATCCTTCCGCGCCCTGCCGGGATCCACCCGGGAGGCAACCCGGCACGCCGACATGCCGAGGAGCCCGCGTGAGCTTCGCCGCCCGACTGCTGGACATGCTCCTGCACGTCGACAGGTACCTGGATCAGATCATCCGGGACTACGGCACGGGGACCTACCTCCTGCTCTTTGTCGTGGTCTTCTGCGAGACGGGGCTCGTCGTGACCCCGTTCCTGCCGGGCGATTCGCTCCTCTTCGCGGTGGGAGCCTTCGCGGCGAGGGGCTCCCTCGACCTGACCACCTCCCTGATCCTTCTGGCGGCGGCCGGCATCCTGGGTGACACGGCCAACTACTGGATCGGCGCGCGCGTGGGCCCGGCGGTCTTCCACCGCCCCGACAGCCGGTTCTTCAAGCGGGAGCATCTCGACAGGACCCACCGGTTCTACGAGAAGTACGGCAGCAAGACGATCGTCCTGGCCCGCTTCGTACCGATCGTGAGGACCTTCGCTCCCTTCGTGGCGGGGATCGGCAACATGGCCTACGCGCGCTTCCTGGCCTACAACGTGATCGGCGGGGTCGCCTGGGTGGGGCTCTTCGTGCTGGGCGGGTACTACTTCGGCAACATCGAGGCCGTGCGCAGGAACTTCTCGCTCGTCATCCTGGCCATCATCACCCTGTCGGTGCTCCCGATCGTCATCGAGCTCATCAGACATCGCAGGCGATCTGGAAGATGATCGGCTCCGCTCCCCCGGGGCTGCAAAGAGTCTTCCGCGCGGTCGTGGCATTGCGATGGTGGTTCGTCGCCCTCTACGCGCTGCTCCTTCCACTGGGGATCTATCTCGCCCTGCACGTCGCGGCCGACAACTCGATCGGCCGGCTGGTCGTCGCGGACGATCCGGATTTCCAGAGCAACGAGGCGTTCCAGCGGATCTTCCCCGAAGGGCAGCAGGCGGTCCTGCTCGCCGTGGCGGATGACCCCTTCTCCCCGGGCGCGGTGGCGAAGGTCGAGCAGATCGGGCGCCTCCTGTCCCAGGTCCCTCGAGTGACGGTCTTCTCCTCCCTCGATCTCTACGAGAGGGCCCGAGGACGCCCGGCGGCGGCGGATGGCTCCACCGAGGACTTCCGGCGCTTCGCCACGGGGACCAGCCTCTTCCGGAAGCAGGGGCTGGTCGGGTCCGACTTTCTCGGGATCGCCGTCGAGCTCAAGGTGTCGGACAGCCTCGAGCGCGACGAGACGCTGGCGGCGATCGACCGCGCCCTGGCGGACGTGGAGGCGGCGCCGGCGCCGCTGACGAGGATCCGGCGGGTGGGCGGACCCTACGTGGACGCCTACCTGGAGGCCGAGACGGGCCGGGCCAGCATGATGTACCTGCCGTTGTTCGGGCTGTTCGTCATCGTGGTCAACCTGGCCCTCTACCGATCGTTCCGGACGCTCGCCGCCTTCCTGGTGACGCTGGGGGTCTGCGCGTCTCTCACCGTGGGGTTCGCCCGGCTCGTCGGGTTCAGCTTCACGATCGTCTCCTCGCTGGTCCCCCTGACGATCCTCGTCACGACCACCGCGGCGCTGGTCTACATCCAGTCCCGGTTCGCGGAGCATCCCGGCGAGGGGACCGTGGACGAGCACCAGATCTTCACCCTGGCCAACAAGTTCGTGGCCACCACCGCCTCGATCTTCGCCGCGGCGATCGGCTTCGCGGCGCTCGCGGTTTCGGGGATCCGGCCGATCCACGACATGGGCCTCTGGGTCGCGGCCGGGCTGGTCATGACATGGGTGGTCGTCTTCACGCTCTTTCCGGCGCTGCAGCGGATCCTGGCAACTCCCGTCCTGCGCCGGCGCACGGCGTCGGGCCGCGTCCTGCTGCGGGCCTTCCACGCGCTGCCCCTCGTCACCTACCGGTGGCGATGGTTCATCCTCGTGGCCTCGCTCCTGCTGATGATCGTGGGGGCCCTCTCCCTCACGGGCCTCCCCGGCGTGGTGGAGCCGATGAGCCTCGAGACCGACTCGCTCGCCTACATCGACAGGACCCTGCCCCTCTACGAGGACACGCGGCACTTCGAGGAGGCGATCTCCGGGCTCTCCGCGATCCAGGTCTGGGTGTCGACGCCCGACGCCGGGATCCTCCAGCCCGAGCTGCTGCGTGGGATGGAGGAGTTCGCGCGGGAGATGGAGGCCGACTCCCGCGTCGGCTCGGTGGCGGGGCCCACGAGCCTGCTCAGGTGGACCAGCTACGCGACGGGGCAGGGGGACCGCCTGCCGCGGGAGCCCGCGGCGTGGGAAGGGCTGGCGGCGCAGCTCGACCAGATCCTCCTCGAGGAGCCGGCCGCGCGAGCGTTCGTGGACGTCGGCTCGATGGCGAACGCCCGTCTGACCGTCATCCACCGGGGAAAGGACTTCAAGACGGTGGAGGAGATCAAGCAGTTCATCGGATCGTGCTGGGAGAGGGCCGCCGCGCGAGTCCCGGCCCTGGCCGCCGCCCGCATGCGGGTGGTGGGGAGCGGGCTCCTGCAGGCCAAGATCGCCGAATACCTTGTCCCCACCCTGACGGAGAGCTTCGCCCTGACGGCGGCGATCATCTTCGTGGCCTTCCTGATCGTCTTTCGCAGCGGAGCGGCGCGGCTCATGGCGATGATCCCGTCCGTCTTCGCCATCCTGGTGATGTTCTTCGTGATGCGCCTGATCGGGATCCCTCTCAACATCGCGACGATCCTGATCGCCTCGACCGTGCTGGGCACCTCCGAGAACGACCAGATCCACTTCTTCTTTCACTTCCAGGAGAGGCGCGACGGCGGTAGCACCGAGCAGGCGTTGCGCCACGCGCTGATGATCGCCGGCCGCGGGATCCTCTTCGCGACCCTCATCAACGCCGGCGGCTTCCTGGCGCTGGCTCTCTCCGGGCTCCCTCCCATGCGCCAGTTCGGCATCATCTCGGCGAGCGCCTTCGCCCTCTCGATGCTCGCGAGCCTCACCGCCCTTCCCGCGGCGCTCTGGATCTTCTCCCGGGAAGGGCCCGACGAGAGGTGACCGTGGCCGCAATGACGGGCAATGACCAGAGGCGCAGCGAGGCGGGGGCCGGCCGCCTGGGCCTCGCGCTCTCCGGCGGCGGATTCCGAGCGGCCTTCTTCCACATCGGCGTCCTCGCCCGTCTGGCCGAACTCGACCTGCTGCGCCAGGTGGAGGTGATCTCGACGGTCTCGGGCGGAAGCGTCGTGGGCGCGATGTACTACCTGAAGCTGCGACGGCTCCTGATGGAGACCCCCGACGCCGGGATCGGGCCGGAGCGCTACGTGACGCTCGTCGCGGAGCTGGAGCGGGAGTTCCATGACGGGGTCAGGATGAACCTCCGGATGAGGACCTTCGCGAGCGTCCGCCGGAATCTCAAGATGTTCGACGCGGCCTACTCGCGCAGCGACAGCATCGCCGAGCTCTACAGCAGGCACTTCTTCACGCGTTGCCTGGAGCCGGGGTCGCCGCCGAGGATCCCTCTGCGCGGCACCATCATCCAGCCGATGGGAGAGCCGGACGGGTTCAAGCCGTTCGGCGACAGCGGCCGGGGGCCCACCCCCAATGACCGGCGCGTCAACAAGGTGCCCGTGCTCCTCCTGAACGCCACGTCGCTCAACACCGGGCACAACTTCCGGTTCACCGCCACCTGGATGGGAGAGGTCCCGCCACGAGGCAGGAAGAAGGACATAGACCAGAACACCCGTCTGCGGCGCATCTACCTCGACGGGCGCGACAAGCTCCCCGAGGTGAAGTATGAGACCTTCCCGCTCGACGTCGCGGTGGCGGCCTCCACCTCGGTGCCCGGAGTCTTCCCCCCGCTCGCCCTGACGGGGCTCTATGCCGACTGGACTCCACAGCTCGTGGATGGAGGGGTGTACGACAATCAGGGGATCGAAGGGCTCCTGGACCCGGAGTACCCGTGCGCCCACCTGATCGTGAGCGACGCCTGCGGGCAGATGCAGGACGAGCGGGAGCCGAGCCCGAGGAGCGCGGCCGTCTTCCTCCGCAGCAACACGGCCATGATGGACCGAATCCGGGAGGAAGAGTACGGGGCCGCGCGCCAGGACGAGCAGACAGGGGCCGTCGAGAAGCTCTGGTTCCTCCACCTGAGGGAGGGCCTCAAGCCGGAAGAGATCACCTGGACAGGCGGGGCCGTCAGGCCCGGCTCCTCCACCGCGCCGTCCACGACCTCCTACGGCGTGGACGCGGGGACCCAGATCCTCCTCTCGCGGGTGCGCACCGATCTGGACTCATTCACCGAGGTCGAGGCCGCCGCCCTGATGGCCGACGGGTACCTGATCGCGCGGGGCGAGCTCGAGCGGATGCCGGTTCGGGCCGCCGGTGCCTGGGGCTTCCGTAGAGTCGAGCCCTACCTGGCGGACCCGAACGAGGACCCCCGCTTTCAGGAGCAGATCGCGGTCGCGGGCCAGACGGCGCTGAAGGTCTTCCGGCTGATCAAGTGGCTTGGGCTCGCGGGGATCGCCCTCTCGATCGCGGCCGCGGGGGCGCTGCTGGCCTGGTTCATCCTCGGGCTCGGTCCGCGCCCGATCGCCGCAATCGAGTGGATCCACCGGCACGTCGCCAGCTACCGGGCGCTGGGATACACGCTGCTGACCCTGATCCTCTATGGATGCCTGCACCTCTTCCCGAGGGAGATCCGGTGGATCGTCCGGGCCCGAAGCCTACCGCAGCGCTGGATCGCGAAGCTGCTCTCGGCGACGGTCGTGCTGGCCATCGTCTGGACCCATCTGTTGATCTTCGACCGCCTCTTCCTGCGGCAGGGGCAGGTGAGCCGGCTCAGGAGGCGGGGGGCGGAACCGGCCATCCCACGATCTCGTCCAGAGACCGGCGCGCGATCGCCTGGTACATAGGCCGCGCCTTCGCGTAGATCGCGCGCGCCCGGACCTTGCCCGCCTCGGTCTTCATCAGCTCCTGGTAGATCGGCTTGAGGTACTTCCTGCGGCCGACCTGCGTGAGGAATTGCTCGAGCTTCGCGGCGGCCGGCTCGTAGCCGTGGCGCACCGAGAGGATCAGCCACTCGTCGAGGATCTCGGAGTTGCCCGTCTTCGTGAAGCCGAAGGCGTCATCGAGCTCCTTCATCCGGACCGCCTCCAGGCTCTCCGGAAGCGCGCGCAGGAATCGCAGCCAGAGGTGAAAGCTCCAGCCCGACGTGTCGAGCTGCCGTGCCCCGGCCTTTCCCGAGGCCCAGCGGGCGGCCTGCTCCTCGGCCTTCTCCAGGGCGTCCGACGTGGCCACGGGGGCGCCTGGAGGGATCCCCGGGCCGTCGATCCAGGGGGCCAGATCGGGGGGAGTCCTTCCGGCCACCGGAGGGCTCTTCGCCATCAGACGCTCGCGCAGAAACGCAAGGAAGTCATCGGTCGTCACGCTCGTGAAGGCATGCTCGTCGAACCACGACCTGAGGAACGCGTCGAACGGCCCCCGCCCGTAGGTCTCCTCCAGCAGGCGCAGCAGCAGCGATCCCTTGTCGTACGCCACATCGGTGGCGCCGTCGTCCGGGTCGCGGCCGGTCAGGTCGATCCTCAGCGCCTGATCGCCCGGCTTGTCGGCGAGCCCCTTGAGCTCCTCCTCGAGATCCTGGCGGTTCAGGACCCACTCCATCTCGGTGCGCTCGCGGCCGTAGACCGTCTCCATGATCCGGTGCTCGATGTAGGTGGTGAACCCTTCGTTGAGCCAGAAGTCGGACCAGGTGGCGTTGGTGACGAGGTTGCCCGACCAGGAGTGGGCCATCTCGTGAGCCACCAGGGCGACCAGCGACCGGTCCCCCGCCAGGATCGTCGGCGTGGCGAAGGTGAGCATCGGATTCTCCATCCCGCCGAAGGGAAAGGAGGGCGGGAGGATCAGGATGTCATAGCGGCCCCACCGATAGGGGCCGTATGTCTTCTCGGCGGCCTGGAGCATCTTCTCCATGTCGGCGAACTCGTACACGGCCCTGGGGAGCACGGAAGGCTCGGCCCAGACTCCCGTGCGCGGGCCGATCGCGCCGAAGACGAGTTCCCCGGCCCCGATGGCGATGAGATAGGGCGGGATCGGATGGGTCATCCGGAAGCGGAAGAGGCCCGGCTCGGCCGGTCCCGAGGTCAACTTCTCGGCCGCCATCACCGCCACCAGCGGCGGCGCGACCCTGACCTTCGCGTCGAAGGTCACGCGGATCCCCGGGCTGTCCTGGCACGGGACCCATGAGCGCGCGTGGATCGCCTGGGACTGGCTGTATAGATAAGGATGCTTTCCCCCCGCCGTCTGCTCGGGGGAGAGCCACTGGAGTCCGGTGGCCTCCGGGCTGGTGCGGTATTCGATGCGCACCAGGTCGGCGTCATCGGGCGCCTGAATCGTCAGCTCCGAGCCGAGGATCGGGTCACGCGCGCCGAGCGTCCATTTCGCCTCGGACATCCTGGCCGCGCCGCCCGCGCCGGCCGAACGCCCCGCTGACACTCGGAGGATCGTCAGGTCGCGCGTGTCGAGGCGCAGGGGCGCTCTGATTCCCGGTGCGCGGTTGAGATAGAGCACCGCGCTGCCGCTGAGGACCTTCTCGGCGAAGCGGATCTCCAGGTCGAGGTCGATGTGCGTCACGCGGACCTCGGCCGGCCGCGCGTACGAGTGGACGTCGGCGGGCGCCCCTCCCGCCGCCAGCATCGCCAGGCCCGTCACCAGCCACATACGCGATCCTTGTTCTGCTCGTCGAGCCACTTCTTGAGCGGAGCGAAGTAGTCGAGGATCGCCGTGGCGTCGAGCCTGGTGTCTCCCGTGATGACCGCCAGCGCCTCGGGCCAGGGCCGGCTCGCCCCCATCTCCAGCATCTTCGCCAGGCGCGCCCCCGCCTCCTTGTTGCCGTAGATCGAGCAGCGATGCAGCGGCCCCTGGTATCCGGCGGCCTGGCACAGGCCGCGGTGGAACTGGAACTGGAGGATGTGCGCCAGGAAGTAGCGCATGTAAGGAGTGTTGGCCGGGATGTGGTACTTCGCCCCCGGGTCGAAGTCCTGCTCGGAGCGCGCCACGGGGGGCGCGACTCCCTGGTACTTGAGGACGAGGTCCCACCACGCCTTGTTGTACTGATCGGGGGGGATCTGCCCGGAGAAGACCTTCCAGCGCCACTGATCGATCAGGATGCCGAAGGGGAGGAAGGCCACCTTGTCGAGCGCCTGCTTCATGAGGAGCCCCACGTCCCCCTGGCTCCCCGGGGCCTTGTCGAGCAAGCCGATCTTCACCAGGTACTCGGGCGTGATCGACAGCGCGAGAGTGTCGCCGATCCCCTCGTGGAATCCGTCGTTGGCCCCCGTCCGGTAGAGGGGGGGCTGCTTGTTGTAGGCGCGGTCGTAGAAGTTGTGCCCCAGCTCGTGGTGGATCGTGGAGAAGTCCTCGTCGGTGATCTCGATGCACATCTTGATCCGGAGATCATCCTTCTGGTCGATGTCCCAGGCGCTCGCGTGGCAGACCACCTCGCGGTCGGCCGGCTTGGTGAAGAGTGACCTCTCCCAGAAGGTGGCCGGCAGAGCGGCGAAGCCGAGCGACTCGAAGAAGCGCTCGCCGTAGCGGGCCATCTCCTTCGCGTCGAACTTCCTGGCCTTGAGCAGCTCGGTCAAATCGTAGCCCGGGTCGGCCGCGCCCACCCCCATGAGGTCATAGTCGTAGATCCAGCTCTGGGCCCACATGTTGCCCAACAAGTGCGCCGGGATCGGCTTGCCGGCGGGCACGAGCTCTTCGCCGTACTTCTTCGCGAGCATCGCGCGCATGTGGCAGTGCAGCGCCTCGTAGAGTGGCCTGACCTGCTGCCAGAGGCGGTCCAGCTCGGCGGCGAACTGGTCGGGGGGCATGTCGTATCCGGAGCGCCAGAGCTCCCCCAAGTCCGAGAAGCCCAGCTCGCGGGCCCCCTCGTTGGCCAGCTCCACGAAGCGCCGGTACTGGGGGCGCATCGGTGGCGAGATGGTGCGCCAGCCGCGCCAGACGTCGAGGAGCTCGGCGGGGTCGCGGCTCTCCGCCAGGATGCGGCTCAGGGCGTTGATGTCGAGGCAGTCCTTCTCTGTCCGGCAGTACTGCCCCTTGCCGTAACGGCTCTCCATGCCCGTGGCGATCGTCGTCAGCTCGGTCTGTTTGGCTGGATCGCTCGGGGCGGCCAGCGCCATGGCGGTCCTGAGCATCTTGAGCTTGCGAGCCACGTCCGCGGGGAGGTCGAGGTCCTTGAAGCGGGCAGCCTCGGCGGCGGCCTTCATCCGGGCGGCGATCAGGTTCTTGCCCGCCTCCGCCGCGAGGGACTCGGTGTCATCCGTGATGTAGGTGCTCTGGACCCACTCGGCCCGGGACGCCTTGATCGACAGATCGAGCAGCTCGCTCTCGACCCTCTCGATGAATGCCCGGGCCTCCTCCACCGTGGGGCCCTTGGCGGCCGGCGCGGCGCCGGCGGCCACCGCGATCGCCAGGACCAGTCCCGCGACGGCGCTCCTCGTGTGCATGAACGGCCTCCTCATGTGTTCTCGAAGCGTGAGGCGGCAGTATAACGGGTCGGCGGCGATCGGGTAGGAGAGGAGAGGGGGGATGGGGCCCCCGGCGGCGCCGGGAGCCCCGGGATGTCTAACGAACGCGGCTCAGGCGGCCTTTTCGTGCTTGGTGCAGCAGGAGGCCACGGGCTTTCCCGCCCACTCTTTCACGGCCTTGATCGCCTCGGGCGTCGCTCCCTTCAAGGTGAGCTCGGCTCCCTTGGCGGTCACCTTCACCGAGGAGGTGACCCCCTCCTTGTTGAAGGGACAGTCCTCGCACGGCTCCCCCTTCTCGTGTGAGGCGAAGTGGGACTTGATGTGCTCGACGGCGTCGTCGGTCTTGCCGGTGAGCGTGACGACGGCGCCATCCTCGGTCATCTTCGCCGACTTCTTCACGTTCTTGGCGAAGAGGCAATGCTCGCCCATCTCGTGGTCCGCGGTCGCGGTGGCGGCCTTCTCGTGGGCACAATCCGCGCCCCCCGCCAGGGCGAGACCGGAGAAAGCCATCGGAAGGACCAGGGCCAGCAGGCTCTTGCCTGAGATCAGTCTACGGAGCATGCGTGTTTCCTCCTTGGGAAGCTGGGACTGACGTAGTCCGCACAGGATAGCCGACGGGCGCGCGGGCTGCCAGCCAGCTTTGGGGCCTCATCCCTCACGGCTTCGGGCGCTTGAACTCCCGGTCCAGCACGTAGAGGTACATGACCGCCATCGAGTCGACCGGCTCGGGGGTGGTGTTGTTGTAGACGCTGACCAGCTCGTACTCGTGGTCGGCGGAGAGCGGGATCCCCTCCTCGCTCGACAGATAGTCCACGTGGCTCAGGCCGATCTTCCCCTCGGCGGGCCGGGCCTTGCTGAGATAGAGGCTCTTGGCCGCCGTCAGGTCCCTCAGCTCCAGCGACTCCGCGAAGGGGTGGAGGTGGACCGCGATGTAGTGGAGGGTGGTGTCGAAGGGGAGACGCATGAAGCGCGTGACGTTGGTGCTGTTGACCTCACGGCCCGGCTTGACCACCCAGTGGGCGGTGAACTTGCGGCCGTACTCGTCGGTGTAGACGCCTCCGGCATTGGACGCGCTGGCCCCCGGCAGGCACCCGGGCCCGTGAACCTGCGCGTCGGCCTCCGGGATGTTGAAGTAGCCGTCCTTGCCCTGGACCAGCACCAGCCCGTTGGCCGACACCTGCATGAGCGGCTTCATCGGAGTCTCCAGCTCGGCGTCGCGGAGGAACTCGACGGTCACCTTGTGCCTCAGCGAGAAGGATTGTCCCTCGATGTTGTGATTGAGCACCTGGGTCGTCAGGTCGAACGGCTCGTTGGAGAGGATCGGCAGGCCGTACCCCTTCGGGAACTCGATCTCCTGCTGGCCCTGCGACAGCGTGAAGACCCTGTTGGGGGTCACCCTGTCGAGGTTGAAGAGGCGCCGGTGGATGGCGCCGTTCAGGTCGAGGTTGCTGTGGCACATGAACTCCTGCGACATGGAGGCCTCGCCGTCGGCCCCCACCACGACCGCCTTGAACCCGGTCACCCAGAGCAGCTCGGCGGGGGAGCTGGTGAGCAGGTGGATGGTCTGCGTGCCCGATGGCCCCGTCATGGACTTGTACTTGCGATCCACGACGTAGGTCTTCGAGAGGAACTCGGCCGTGTGGAGCTTCGCCTCGGCGCGCGGAAGGTCGGGGACCGCCAGCCCCGCGGCCACCAGAGCCGCGGCGGCCGCGCAGGGGTAGACCGAGAGCTGGCCGGCTCGCAACATGACTCCCCATTCTACGCCTGTTCCGGGTGATCCGAGCACACCGTCAGCCAAGGGCCTCGACCGCTCTGAGGTTGAGTTGCACGCAGGGGTGCAGCCTGTTGGCAAGGTCGCTCCTGGTGTCGCTATCACCGAGCCAGACTCGGCCATTCCCAACCGATCTTGATGAGGACAGACCTGAGCGGCCAAGCAACCTGGGCTTGAGCCTCCACTTTACATTCGACTTTGTGTCGTATAATATCAGACCTGTTGATGAACAGAAAAGGACTTATCGACATGCTCTTCAGAACCCCCGAACTGGATGATCACGAGAACCAGGTTGTTCAAGAAATTGAACAACTTAGAGGTGCACTCGGCTATGCCGCGAGGCAGCCGAAGCGGTGGTTTGGGCTCCTGCGGCGAAGCACCTTCGCGAGAGCTTTACGCGGGTCCAACGCCATCGAAGGCTACAACGTGACGATCGACGATGCGCTGGCTGCTGCGGAAGGCGACGAACCGATCGATTCAAAGGATGAGGCCTGGATGGCGGTCGCTGGTTATCGGGCGGCGATGACCTTCGTCCTGCAGAAAGCCGAAGACAGGTCCTTTTCGTTTTCTCCGGAATTGCTCAAGTCCCTGCACTTCATGATGGTCGGTTACGACCTGACGAAAAACCCGGGCCTATGGCGTCCCGGCCCAATCTTCGTACGCGATGAAACGAGCGGGGAGCATGTTTACGAGGGCCCGCCGGTGGAGATGGTAGATTCCCTCGTCCAGGAACTACTACTTCAACTTAATGTCCCGGCAACTACCAAAGTCCCTGATGTCATAGGGGCTGCGATGGCGCATCTGAACCTCGTGATGATCCATCCATTCTCGGACGGCAATGGCCGAATGGCTCGATGTCTCCAGACCCTGGTGTTGGCTCGAAGCGGCGTCGCACACCCGCTTTTCTCCAGTATCGAAGAGTATCTCGGCCGAAACACCCTGCCCTATTACGGAGTGCTGGCTCACGTCGGCAACCGGGCCTGGCACCCCGAGCGCGATGCACGACCATGGATTCGGTTTTGCCTCACAGCGCACTATCGCCAAGGTAAAACTCTGATGCGGCGAACACGTGAGATCCAGACGTTATGCGACGAGCTGGAGCTCGTGGTCCGGCGCCTGAAACTGCCAGAACGGAGCATTCTCGCTCTGGCTGATGCGGCCATGGGCTATAAGATCCGGAACCCGACATATCGCACCGTCGCAGATGTCACCAAGACAGTGGCAGGACGCGATCTTATCGCTCTTACCAAATCTGGGCTTCTCGAGCCTCACGGAGAAAAACGAGGACGCTACTACGTAGCGGCACCTTCGATCATGACTCTCCGTCGCAGGGTGGCAGAGCCGAAACCCATCGCTGATCCGTTCGCGGCTCAGAAGGATTCCGTCCGCTAAGGCTTCCGCACCTTGCGGGATCGTGAGCATCGGTCCGCCATGAGCTATCCTTCAAGGGCCGCACGTGGGATAAGCGCGGCGCGGAGGACGGGTCTGATGCGCATGAGCCTCGCGAAGTGGATGGCGCCGGTCGTGATGGCCCTTTTGGCGACGAGTGGCGGCGCCGCCCAGCCCACACCGCCCGCCCCGCAGACATCGCCGGCCCCGGCCCGGATGCTGGTGATCTGTTCGCCGGGATCTCCCGGCACCACCGCCCAGGCCCAGCCGACCCTCGATGCCTTTGCCGCGGCCGCCGGGAAGTCGGCCGGCTGGCCCTCCGGGACCCTGGGCGCGATCTATTTCGAGAGCGCCGACGCGGGGATCGCGCGGCTCAGAGAGCCCGACGCGGCCCTCGCGATGGTCCCGCTCCCCTTCCTGATCGCGCACGGCTCCGAGCTGTCGCTGGCGCCGCGCCTTTCGGCCGTGGCACAGACCGGGCCGTCCGAGGTGTGGAGCCTCGTGGCGAAGAAGGGCTCGGTGGCCGCCCCCGCCTCGCTGGACGGGTGGGAGGTGACCGGGACCCCCGGCTACGCCGCGGGGTTCGTGCGCGGCGCGATCCTCTCCGGATGGGGTCCGCTCCCCGAAGGCGCGAAGATCACCTTCACGCCGCGCCCCCTCGGTGCGCTCAGGCGCGCCGCCGCCGGCGAGAAGGTCGCCGTGATCCTCGACGCCGCGCAGACGGCCGCGCTCGCCTCTCTTCCCTTCGCCCCCGAGCTAGAGGTGATCCACACTTCTAGGCCCCTTCCGGGCGGCTACTTCTGCACCGTGGGTGACCGCCTTCCCGCCGCTGAAGGAGCGAAGGTCTCCGCGGGGCTGGCCCGCCTTCACGAGACCGACGGAGGCAAGGAAATCTTGAAGACGATGCGGATGACGCGCTTCGAGCCGGTCGATCGCGAGGCGCTCGAGGAGGTCCGCCGTCTCTCCTCGGGCACGGGGTCGCAGGCTCCGTGACGCGGCGCGGCGTCCCCGCGAGGCGTCTGTCCGCGTCGGCCGCGATCGTCCTGGCATGCGCGTGGCCCGCCGGATGCGCACGCGCCCTGCGCGAGCCTCCCTCGCTCGCCGATCTCGGGGCCGGCGGGCTCACCCCGAGTCCGGCCATGGTTCCCCCTCTTCTACAAAGGGCCGAGGTACTGTATGCTTCGCGGAATCCGGTCAGGGTCCGCGAAGCCGGCCAGGTCTGGCTGGAGGCAGCGCGGGCCGACGCCACGCGGATCGAAGGACTCATCGGGGCGGCGCGCTCTTATGTCTGGCTCGTGGATCACGAGCCGGTGGCCGCGGACCGCGAGAAGTACGCGACGCTGGCGGTTCAATCCGCCCAGTGGTGCGAGCGGGTCAAGCCGGACGACCCCGGGTGCGCCTACTGGCTCGGCGCGGCCCTCGGAGTGCAGGCCCGCGAGAGACGCAGCACGGCGCTCGACGCGCTGCCTCTGATCGAGGCGGCATTCAAGAAGGCGGCCGGCGTCGATCCTGAGATGGAGGAAGGGGGGCCCGATCGGGCGCTGGCGCTCCTTTATCTGAGGGCGCCGGGATGGCCGAGCGGGCCGGGGGATCCCGACCTGGGCCTCGCGCACGCGCGCAGGGCGGTCGAGATCAAGCCCGATCATCCGCCCAACCAGATGGCGCTCGCGGAGGCTCTGGTGGCGACAGGGGATGCCGAGGCGGGGCGCGCCATGTACCGGCGCGCTCTCGAGGCGGCCAGACAGCGGGAGGCGGCCGGCGACCCCGACGCGCCCGACTGGATCCGCGAGGCCGATGGGGCCCTCGCGGACAAGACCAACGGTTCGTAATCACGCCAGGAGAGTTCATCATGCGACGACTCGTACCTGCGCTCCTGCTTGCCGGCATGGCATTCACCGCTCCGCGGCCCGGGCACTCTGCCGGGCGGCCGGACGCACCCGCCCCCGCGCCCCCGCTGCGCCAGGCCCGCATGGCCGAGGTCGATCTGTCGAAGACGCTGCCGGGAGATCTGCTCAGCCCGGAGGGAAAGACGAGATGGGATCTGACGGGACTCTCCGTGCGGCCGGGGTTCATCCGGTCGATCGAGGCCGGCGAAGCCGGGCAGGCCGGGCTCGCAGTGAAGGACGGGGCGAAGTCGCTCCTCTATGGCGACGATGAGGACGGGATCTCCGTCAAGCGGTGGCTGCTACCAGACAGGGACGCCGGCGAGAGGCTGCGTCCCGGCGAGCGCGAGTACCTGGAGCTGCAGGAGACGGGGCGCGCGGGCTCGCGCGAGCCCGACTTCCTGAGAATCGAGACCGAGATAGTGGGGATCGGCTGGCTCCATCTCCCCTCGGGACCGCGAGAGGCGGTGCTGCAGCGGGCGCTGATCCTGAGGGAGCCCGCGGGCTCGCGCGGCTACAGCCCCGACCTTCTGATCCATCGCTGGATCGATCCGCGGGCGGGAGTGGTGGCCGAAGTGTCGGGGCCGGCGGCCCCCGATGGCAGGAGCCGGACGAGTCTCGACCGGGCGCAGGTTGTGGAGCAGGTCCTTCTGGGCGCCTCGACCTTGAGAATCCACGTGGACGAGGTGGATGACCCGATCTACAGCTTCGTCGCGTACGGATGGGACCGCGGCGCGGGGACCAAGGTGGGATCGCTGGTGCCGGGAGGGGATCCCAACACGATGACGATCGGCCAGCTCGCCGCGATGGACACGTGGGACTTCTCCGGGAACAACTCGGGCGTGGAGCGCGCCTCCACCACCGTGCCCGTGAACTCCTCCGAGACCTGCAACGCAGGACGGTGCGGGTACAACCTCACCGGCGTCGAGCTGGATCGGGAGGACCGGGCCTTCGACGACCCAAACACCCTCAACAAGATCAACACGATCACTCAGCAGGAGCAGCGCGCCGGGGATGTCACGATTTGGCTTCGCGCCGGCGCCCAGCACGAAGGGTTCTACGGGGGAATTGGCACCGGGGAGGCTCGATTCTGCTATGCAGATGACGGAGCGACGGTTCATACGCCCGTACCCCTTTGGCGCTTCCCCCACCAGGACCCTAACACGATGAGATGGTACATGCAGGCGGGGGACGCACCCTGGACCAGCGCTGCCTTCAACTGCGAGCAAAACATCTTCAACCAGGTGTGCGGCGCGGCCAAGCCGTTTGAGCCACAATTGCTCTACACCAAGGCGTGTGCAGGCAATTACGGCAACCATGCCGGGACACAGGGAGGTTCTATTCTCAAGGCGGGAGTAGTGACAGTGCCCTCGGGGCATACGTTTAATGCCCTCCTGGCACGTAACATTGCCGACTTCTGCATATATAGCGCATCGGGCTGTGCCTCGTTCTTCAAGCTCGAGGAGTCTCGGACGACCGACTACCTCTGGGTGGTCCCCAACCTGGGAACTGTCGTGCGACTTGAATCGGAGCTGCACGCTCTCGATGCGAACACTTTCACGACGCTCGCTGAGACCGATATCAAGTTCGGCCTCTTCCCGCCGCGCAGCATCAGCATGACGGGGGTCACCAGCAGCACCGTGGGCCTCTCGTGGGACCCGGGGCTCGACACGCATCGCATCAACGGATACCGCGTCTACTGGGACACCAACTCGGGCGGGGGCTCTCCCTACGCCTTCAACTCGATCGCCAATCCCGGCCAGGCATCGATCGTCGGCACCACGGCCACCATCTCGGGCCTGACCTCCGGTACCACCTATTACTTCACGGTGACCTCCCGCTCCACTTTCACCGATCCCTCCAGCGGCATCGTGACGACCTACGAGAGCCTCCTCTACCCGACGCAGGTCTCCGGAGATCCCAGCTTCGTCTATCCCACCGAGGTCTTGGCGACCACCACCTCGTCGACCTGCATCCCGACCCAGGCGGTGCAAAACGTCACCGTCGACTACGCGCCCGGCGGCATCCGGATCTGCTGGGACCCGGGGACCGATCCGTGCCTCGTCGGCTATCAGGTCCGCGGCGCGCTTTCTCCCCAGCTGCCAGGCAACTTCTCGACGGTCGCCGACACCGGCCTGACCAACTGCTGGGAGGGGAACCCCGCCCAGGGGTTCTTCCTCGTCGTGGAGCGCGGCACGGGAGGCAACGGTCCCTGATGAGACGGCTGGCCGCGGGCGTCATCGCTCTCGCCCTTATCGGAGGGCTTGCCCGCGCCCAGTCGACCACCGCGACGCTCAAGGGCACGATCCGCACCGCGGACGGCACGCCGGTGGCCGGTGCGGCGGTGACGGCGCGCTGCGCCGACATCGGCGTGGCGCGCGAGGCAACAACCGACGCGCAGGGGCGTTACCGCATCGATCTGCTCCCTTCGGGGCGATGGACGGTCTCCGCCCGGACGGCCGGAGAGTCGAGCCAGCCGATCGGCGAGCCGCGCAGCGTCGCCCTGCGCCTGCAGCAGACCGCCATCGTGGACTTCACGGCGGGCCCCATCGCGACCGAGACGGTCTCCGTGAGCGCCCAGGCCCCCCTGGTGGACCCCGACCGGACCGATTCGCAGCTCCAGGTCGACGGGACCCAGGTCGAGGATCTGCCGATCTCCGGCCGCGTCGTCACCGACCTCGCGCTGCTCGATTCGGGGGTGGCCGCCACCCCAGCCGGAAACTTCTACGGCGAGCGCGGCTCGGTCTTCGTGGTGAACGGGCAGTCGGGCCGGGCCAACTCGTTCCTGGTGGACGGTCTGGACAATAATGATCAAGGAAGCGGCACCACGCTCAACGCCTCGTTCTCCCAGCTCGTCATCCGGGAGTTCGTTGTCCTCACGCGCCAGTACGCCCCCGAGTTCGGGCGGGCGTCGGGTGGCATCATGAACATTATCACCGAGCGGGGCGGAAACGAGCCGAGCGGCGCCCTCTTCGTGCAAGGGGTCGCGGGCAATCTCAATCCCCCCGGGGACTTCGTGGCGTCCCTGCCCGAGCAGGATGGGGACCGCGACACCAGCGGGCGATCCCAGTTCGGCTTCCGTCTGGGCGGGCCGTTCCAGAAGGACCGCGCGACCTGGTTCGCGGCATACGAGCACCAGCAGGCCAACGAGATCGCCCCCTACACGGGGGTCACGCGCGACGGCGTGGCCGGTGGCTGGATGGTGGCTCCCGGCCACGACGACAACCTCTTCCTGAGGACCGACGTGAACCTCGGCCCGCGCAACTTCCTGATGACGCGGCTCTCGGTGGACGACCGGCGCACGACCGGGCTCAACGTGGGCGGCGACGTGACGCCGGAGGCGGGCTTCTCGCTGGACGAGCGGGACGTGCAGCTCGCCATGGCTCTGACCACTCCGGTCTCCGCCCGGCTGATGAACGAGGCGCGCCTGCTGGTGGGACGCTCCGCGTTCGACCAGTCGGCCAACTCCGACCGCCCGGGGGTCGAGCGTCCCTCCGGAACCTTCGGGGGGAACAACCTCAACCGCCAGAACCGCGACGAGGACAGGATCCAGATCCTGGACAACATCACCTGGCAGGCCCGGACCCACACCTTCAAAGTCGGGGTCGACCTGATGCGGTCGCGGACCCGCATCGACGTCGCCTTCAATCCCAACGGAAACTTCCTCTACGACACCGACATGCCATTCGAGCCTGGGGACTGCGGGGACCTGCTGCCGCAGGACATTCACGACCCCAATGCGCCGGTTCCCTACCCCTGTCCTGGGGACCCGAATGTGGACGACGACGGAGACGGCCTGATCGACGAGCCCGGGTGGATCTCGAGCTATCCATTCGTATTCCAACTCATCGAGGGCAAGCCCAGGGCGACGCTCGACGACACGCGTCTGGCGACGTTCGCTCAGGACTCCTGGCAGGTGACGCCGGGGTTCCTGCTCAACTACGGCCTGCGTTACGACCTGAGCACCTACAAGCTCCCCGCCTCCGCGGTCGTGGACTCGACGGTCCCGAACGGCGGGGCCGGCACCGACAAGAACAACATCGCCCCCCGGCTCGGGTTCACATGGACCCCGGGGGGGCGCGGCTCCTCGGGAGAGGAGCGCTTCGTAGTGCGCGGGGGAGGCGGGATCTTCTACGACAAGATCGTCCTGGGATTCCCCGCCCTGGCCGCGATCACCTCCGGGACCCGTATCGGATTGCTCTTTCCTCAGGGGTTCGCCTATGAGATCACCGAGGAGGTCGTGGAGCAGTACGGGATCGGCGCGATAAAGCAGGGGTTGATCTTCCCTGAGAACTTGATCCTGCGCTTCTCCACCGCCACCGAGCTCGATACCCCCTACACGGCCCAATACAGCCTCGGGGTCGAGCACGCGGTGGGAGAGCATGGCTCCTGGAGCGCCGGCGTGACGCGGGCGCTCGGGTACCACCAGGTCCTCCTGCGGGACCTCAACCCCGTGATCGACACCGACCCCTTCGGCATCCCCATCCATAGCGACCCCAACGTCGGCTCGATCGCGGCCATCACAACCGAAGGAAGGAGCTGGTACACCGGGCTCGACCTGGCGTGGCGGTGGCGGGGCGAGCACGCCTGGTGGACCGCCGCCTACACGTGGTCCAAGGCGATCGACATGGCCCCCGATCCCCTCAAGGGGGGCATCTCGCTCCCACCCGACTCGGATCACATGTCCGAGGAACGGGCCCGCTCCGACTCGGACCGGCGGCACAACTTCGTCCTGTCGGGGGCCGTTCCGCTCGGGTGGCTGGGGCTCAGGGCGTCGGGGGTGATCCACATCGCCTCGGGGATCCCCTTCAACGTCACCACGGGACGCGACGAGAACGTCGACGGTCTCTCCAACGACCGGCCCCCCGGCGTGGGGCGCAACTCCGGGGCCCGCACGGATCTCGATACCATCAACAAGCTGAGGGTCGAGGAGGGGCTGCCGGAGATCGACTCTCTGCGCGAACCCGGCTTCTCGCAGGTGGACTTCAGGGTCACCCGGCCCTTCGCCTTCAAGGGGGAGAAGGGGACCGCCGAGGTCTTCGTGCAGGTCTTCAACGTGCTGGACCGCTTCAACCCCGGCACACTCGACGGTGCCGTGACCTCACGCCGCTTCGGCGAGCCCTTCAACCAGGCCGGCCCCCCCCGCATCCTGGAGATGGGCCTCAAGATGGCGTTCTAGGGCACCCGCCCGATCGCCCCGCCACACTCAGTCCAGCCCGCGCCGAGTAACTTCGAAAACTCGCTTGATCCTTTCGGAGGCAGCGTCGCCATAGACGATCCGCCTCATCAGCTCGACGGCCTGCAGGCGCTCCTCGGGCGTTTTCGAATGCCAGTAAGCCTTCTCATCTGAGCCGTCCGACGCCTTCGCAACCGAGAAGGCGGACCTGTCCACCCTGTCCGTGATCCCTTCCGGGCGGTCACAGCTCATGCGGGCATCTCCAGCTAACCTCCTGAAAGATACGCCCCCGCACGTGGCCGATCAGCCTCGCGCCTACGGGGGCGGTTCGCCCATCTTGATCAGCACGATTGGCGGCTCGATCCCCTGGGGAGGCGGCGGGTGGGCGGATTCTCAGGACGTTAATCCAATCAGGCGTTCTCCATGCTCAAGGTCTGCAAACTCTTCAAGCATGAGGATCATCGGATCTGTCACCCCGACCACCGACGGATGGCCAGTGGACGATCTCGCTCATAGAACCGAGCCGCACAATTCGAGGAGCATGCTCCGGCGCGGAGCAGTAATCGAAACCTCGCCCTTCGAGCAGTGAGCGCGCAAGCCTGGGTGTCTGGAAGATGAACTGTATCGCTCCGTTCATCCCCGATCCGTAGTCAAATTGATAAAAGTCTCAAGAAGATCTCCCGATCCACGGGTGACCCAGATTGACCGACTCATCTTCAGTCAACCCCTCCGGTCGGTCTCGCGGGCAATCCAGAACCGGGACGGCCATGGTGCAGGCAGACTCGGCAATTACAGAGATATGAACCCGTGTAGTGCCGCAAGCCAACTAGGCG
>DASXTC010000006.1:0-1620 GCA_036505635.1 Candidatus Polarisedimenticolia bacterium | reverse complement strand
GCCGTCAGCGTCGAGATCATCCCGAGCGTCAGGAGGAGTCCGAGACCGAAGATCCCCCGATGGTCCGCGATCATGAGGCTCCCGAAGCCCACGATCGTGGTGAGGCCGTTGACCAGCACCGCCATGACCGTGCTGCGCGCGATCAGCGGGCCGCCATGCTCCAGTCCCTCGCGATACCGCAGCACGACGTTGAGCCCGAACTCCGCCCCGGCGCCGAGGATCAACGGCAGGCCGAAGACGTTGCCGAGGTTGAAGGGCAGCCGGAAGCAGTACATCAGCCCGACCGTCCAGAGGGTGCCGAGGATCAGCGGCAGCATCGCGAGCGCCGTCTCCCTCAGCCGGCGAAGGATGAGGAAGGTGAGCGCCGCCACCACGATGAACGCGTACGCCGTGCCCTGCTTGTACCCCTTCTCCATGAGCCGGATCGACTCGAACGTGATCACCGGCGTGCCGGTCACCTCGGGGTCGACCTGACGCATCTCGGAGACAAACTTCTCGGCCCCGACGCGGTCCCAGATGTCGACCCGCGGATGGATCTGGATGAGGAACCGCCCGTTCTTGCCGATGAACTTGTAGCGCAGCTCGTCGGGGACGTCCTTGAGCTGGACCTGTCGCGGCCGGAGGTTGCGCTGGAGGCTGTGGAAGCTGCGCATGAAGTCCCGGTGCAGCTCGTACTGCAGGTGGTTCAGGGCCGGCTCGGCGGTCTCGCGGTCGGCCCGGGCCAGCTTGGCGAGCAGGGCGTCGATGCGATCGCGGATCTTCACCACGTCGTCGCGCCCTTTCCCCGCCGGCGCCTCGTTCGACGCGATGTCGAACCGCCGCTTGAGCCCCTTGAAGGCCTCGACGAGCCCGTCGATGTCCACCGGCTCGGCCCGGCCGACTCTCACCGGCGCCACGATCGGGGCGAAGTCCTTGATGATCTTCTGCTTCTCCTTCTGGTCGGACGGCAGCAGCAGCAGGACCGAGTCGACCTCGGCCACCGACGGCAGCCCGTGGAAGCCGGCCACCTTCTGCTGCAGCTCGGGGAGCGAGCCCGCGGTCGCCAGCCCCGTGAACCCGGAGCGCCCGGCCCTGGCGAGGATGCGCTTCTCCCAGACGACGGACTCCGTGCCTTCGGCCTGGAGGTTCAGGAGGTTGTAGTCGAAGTGAACGGAACGCAGGGCGATGAGCGAGAGCGCGGTCGCGATCACGGCGCCGCCCACGACGAGCCGGGGGTGCGAGGCCAGCTGCTCGATGAACGGTACGTGGATGCGCTCGAGCTGGAGCGCCCGCGGTGTCCGCGTGTCGTGCACGACGTCGCGACGGTCCAGCAGCGCGATGAGGGCGGGGAAAAGCGTCATCATCGCGAGCCACGCCAGGAGAATGGCCGTGCCGGCGATGAAGCCGAGCTCCTGGATGCCGCGGAAATCCGTGGCCATCAGGACGAAGAACGCGCCGCCCGCGGTGAGCGCGCCCATCAGGATGCCGGGGCCGCTCCGCTCCGCGGTCGTCTCGAGGGCGTCTCGCAGGTTCCGCCCGAGGTACCGCTCCTCGTCGTAGCGGAACAGGAAGTAGATCCCGTAGTCGATGCCGATCCCGATCACGATCGGGATGAACATCACGGAGAACAGCGAGAGGTGA
>DASXTC010000005.1:0-1511 GCA_036505635.1 Candidatus Polarisedimenticolia bacterium | reverse complement strand
TCTCCCTGGAAGAGCCGCCCGACGCCGCTGCCTTCCCCGCCCTGGCTCCCCTGCCGGAGCTCATGAAGATGCCGGGACGGTTCTACCCGATCAACTACCTCTTCATCGAGATCACCAACGCCTGCAACTTCAAGTGCACGTGGTGCCCGGACGAGGTCATGGGCCGGCGCCGGGGGTTCATGAAGAAGGAGAAGGTGTTCCGGCTCCTGGACGAGATCGCGGCCAAGCGCTCCTGGCTGGGCCCGATCTACCCCGTCAAGCTGCACCAGATGGGCGAGCCCTTCCTGCATCCCGACCTCCCCGCCATCGTCGAGTACGCGGAGAGCCGGGGAGTGGGTATCGAGCTCAACACGAACTGCGGCCTCATCACGCGCGAGAAGATCGAGGCCCTGTACCGCGCGGGGCTGACCAACATGATCCTGTCGTACCAGACACCCGACGCCGACTCGTTCAAGACGCGCAAGGCGCCCAAGCTCGCCTTCGCCGAGTACCGCGACAAGGTCCGCCTGGCGGTGGAGCGCAAGGTCGCCATGGAGGCGCGCACGCATCTCGAGATCGACATCATGAACACCAAGTACGCGGACTCCTACAAGATCGTGAGCGAGGACGATCAGGCCCTGGCCTTCCTCGAGGACTGGATCTCGTACACGCGGTCGCTGGAGGAGAAGTACGGGCTGCCCCCCCGCGCGCACGACCGGGAGCAGATCCGCTCCCGGCACTTCCTCGACCAGGACGAGAACGGCAGCCGCTACGAGCTGCTCGACGGCGTGAACCTGATCTGGAAGCGCTGCCACTCCTGGGGCAACGTCATCGGGGAACACCAGGTCGATCCGGCGGCGGCGGCCGCGGAGGCGCACGCCGCCGCGGGTGGCGGGGCGCCGCCGCACGGGAAGGGCGCTGCCAAAGCTGCGCTCGCGGCGGGATTCACTTCCGACGCGAGCGCGCGGGGTCCGGGGGGTGCGGCGCAGCACCCCCCGCTCAATAAGGACACTTATTGCCCGGCGCCGTACGACCAGTTCGTCATCCAGTGGAACGGCGACGTGACGACCTGCTGCACCGACTACGAGGGCCGCACGAAGACCGCCAACGTCTTCGCGGACGGGATCGAGGGCGTGTGGAAGAGCGAGACCCTCAAGCAGCGCAAGAAGGACATGCTCGAGGGGCGCCTGCTCGACGTCTGTGCCAAGTGCCAGGGCATGAAGTGAACGGTCCGCTGCGCCGATCCCGACGGAACCGCTGGATCGCCGGCGTCTGTGGCGGCCTGGCCGAGTGGCTGGGCTGGGACCCCACGCTCGTGCGCATCTTGTACGTGGTCGTCTCGGTGGCCTCGGCGGCCTTCCCGGGAATCCTGGTCTACGTGGTGCTCTGGATCGTGATGCCCGAGAGCGCCCAGGCATAGGCCGCCGCTTCAATCCTTTCCTTTCCTGCCGGCATCTCAACCGCAGGAGACGTCCGCCCAAGGAGGGCCGATGGAGCGTTGGGACGGTGTCGCCCAGGACCTCCGGCAGAGC
>DASXTC010000004.1:0-2544 GCA_036505635.1 Candidatus Polarisedimenticolia bacterium | reverse complement strand
ACTGGGTGCGCGCGAAGCAGGCGTTCACGCTCGAGCAGGCGGTGCGCATGCTGACCCTCGTGCCGGCCACGCTCTGGGGCTTCGCGGACCGCGGGCTCATCCGCGAGGGGATGGCCGCCGACCTGGTCGTCTTCGACCCCGGCACCATCGCCGCCGAGATGCCGGAGGTGGTCGACGACCTGCCGGCCGGCGCGCGGCGTCTGATCCAGCGGACCCACGGCATTGCCGCGACGGTCGTGAACGGGGAGATCCTGCTCCGGGAGGGCAAGCACACCGGCGCGTTGGCCGGGCAGTTGCTGCGCGGCCCCCTGGCGCGGAGGCTCTGAGCCGGGTAGTGTCATAGTTTGAAAACTGAGACACTCCCCTGAGCCGGGAACGCTTGACAACCGCCCCGCAACCAGCGTAGCGTCCGCCCTACTCGCGGCTCCGACCGTTCAACAGGTGCACGTCCGAGGACCGCGGGAGACCCGGGCTCGCACGGCGGCGAGGCCGGTTCGGCGTCCGGGAGCCTCTCGGAAAAGAGCGTGGGCGTTAGATTAGTCTCGACGCTTTCGAGCGCCGGCTTTGCCGGCGCAACCTGCTTTCCTGGGGGGAGGTTCGGAAGGGGGGCGAAGCCCCCCGCCGAGTGGAAGGATCGGTCGGGATGGCGCTGCTCACCCTGGAACAGTTGCACCTGAACTTCGGCGGCGTGGCAGCCCTGGCCGGCGTCACCCTCGAGGTCAACGCCAACGACTTCTTCGCCATCATCGGCCCCAACGGGGCGGGCAAGACCAGCATCTTCAACTGCATCAGCGGCATCTATACCCCGAGCCGGGGGCGCATCGTCTTCAACGGGCAGGACATCACGCGCGTGAAGCCTCACCGGCGCGCGAAACTTCGGATCGCCCGCACCTTCCAGAACATCGCCCTCTTCAGAGGGATGACCGTCCTGGACAACGTGAAGATCGGCCGTCATATCCGCCTGCGCTCGGGAGTCCTGGCCTGCGGTGTCTACTACGGCAAGGCGGCTCGCGAGGAACTCGCCCATCGCGCCACGATCGAGCGCGAGATCATCGATCTGCTGGAGCTGCAGGACATCCGCCACAAGATCGTGAGCACCCTCCCCTACGGCTTGCAGAAGCGGGTGGAGCTGGCGCGGGCGCTGGCTCTGGACCCGGTCCTGCTGCTGCTCGACGAGCCCACCGCGGGCATGAACGCGGAAGAGACCGAGGACATGGTGCGCTTCATCCGCTACGTCAAGCAGACGAAGCGCCTCACGGTGGTGATGATCGAGCACGACATGGGCGTCGTGATGGGGATCTCCGATCGGGTCGCCGTGCTCGATTTCGGGCAGAAGATCGCCGAGGGCGCTCCCGCCCAGGTCCAGGCGGATCCCGTGGTGATCAAGGCGTACCTGGGCGAGGACTTCGAGGTGGCGTAGGCCGGGAGCGTGGAGAAGATCGCATGCTCCGTGATCGAGGTTCGAGCGCCGGCTTCGCCGGCGCAACGATTCCTGAGGGGAGGCTTCGGAAGGGGGGCGGAGCCCCCCTCCGAGGTGTCCAGGCGGATCCCGTGGTGATCAAGGCGTACCTGGGCGAGGACTTCGAGGTGGCGTAGCAGGCGATGGAGCGCGACACGCTCCCGCGTCTGCTCCTCGCCCAGGCGAGGCGGCTCGGTCGCCACACGGTCGCCCTGCGGGAGAAGAGGTACGGCATCTGGCAGGAGGTGACCTGGGAGCAGTACGCGGCCCACGTCCGCGCGGTGTGCCTGGGCCTGGTGCGGCTCGGGCTCGAGCGCGGTGACACGGTGGCCGTGATCTCCGGCAACCGACCGGCCTGGCTCTACGTCGAGCTGGCCGCCCAGTCGCTCGGCGCGATCCCGCTCGGGATCTACGTCGATAGCCTGCACGATCAGGTGAAGGACGTCCTCCAGCACAGCCAGGCGCGCGTCGTCCTCGTCGAGGACCAGGAACAGGCCGACAAGGTCCTCGGCGTGTGCGGGGCCGTCCCCCGGCTCGAGCGGATCATCGTGGACGACATGCGCGGGCTGGAGGGATACCGGGACCCGATGCTCGTCAGCCTGGAGGCGGTGGCGGAGCGGGGACGCGAGCTCGACGCGCGCGAGGGCCATCTCTACGAGGAGCTGCTCGGGCAGGCCGACGCGAGCGATGTGGCCCTGCTCGCCTACACCTCGGGGACCACCGGAGCGTCCAAGGCCGCGATGATCAGCCATCGAAACCTCCTGGCCATGGCGGCGGGCGTCACGCAGGTCGATCCGGTCCGCGAGACCGACCAGATCGTGTCGTTCCTGCCGTTCGCCTGGGTGGGCGAGCAGCTCATCAGCGTCGCAATCGCGCTCCACGTGGGAGCCACCGTGAACTTCCCGGAGGAGCCCGAGACGCTGCGCGACGACTTGCGGGAGATCGGGCCCCACGTGATGATCGCGCCGCCGCGCTTCTGGGAAGCCATCTGCTCGGAGTACCAGGTGAAGATCGCCGACGCGGGTCTCCTCAAGCAGGCCGCGGCGCGGGCGGCGCTGGCGATCGGCGAGCGGGTGGCCGCGCGC
>DASXTC010000003.1:0-65540 GCA_036505635.1 Candidatus Polarisedimenticolia bacterium | reverse complement strand
GTCCTGCATGTACTCGACCGACTTGCGGTACCACTGGTTGTTGAACGATGAGAAGTGATGCATGGAGCCTTCCCACTGCGTCGTGATGTCGGGGTGGCACCCCTGGTTGCCGCACGCACCCTTCGAATCCAGAAAGAAGTCCGACGGCAGGAACTTCGCGCCGACCGTCTCATTGGAGGATGGGAAGAACGGGTTGGCTTCGCCGCCTCCCTCGGTCGTCGCGCTCAACGGTGGCGACGCGGGATTCACGATCACTCGCGCGTAGGGAGGTTCGGCCATCCGGTATCCGTGGAGCGCCAGCGGCACCGCCAGCGCGGTCCCGAGCACGGCGAAGTTCCAGCGGAAAACGAGCCTGTCCTTGAATTCCGCGGAGGGGCGGCGGGACCAGGCCCAGATGATCGCCAGGAGGAGCGCGCCGCCGGCCACGGCCGTGACGACGTGAAGACGCAGGAGCCAGTACCAGGGACGCGCCGTGCCGGTCCACGCCAGGGCCAGACCGGAGACCACGAAGACGGCCGCCAGCAGGGTCAGGATGCGAAGCAGCACGGCCAGGACGCCCGACGATCTGCCGGCCCCCCTCAGCAGGGCGGGAATGCTCCGGAAGATGATGGCGACCGCAAGAGGGATGCCCAGGAGGACGTGCACCACCACGTTGACGTGGTAGAGGATCGTGGCGCTGTCGAAGGCGGCGAGATAGGAGGCGTTGGCGATTTCGAGAACGGCGATCGCGAGGATCCAGCGGACTGCCCTGGAGCGTGCAGGTCGAGTGGACACGGGACCCTCTGGCACGCGAGCCTTGATCACGGAAGACTCCGGGGCCGGCGGCGGGATGGTACGATTCCGCCATGTCGGAGCTGAGCCACGGTGATCGCTACCTCGCGCGCCTCCTTTCCAAACCCCCCTACAGACGCTCACTCTACACAATCTTTGTCCTGAGCGCCACGGCCGATTTGTACTTCAGGGTCTGGCTCGGGCGCTCCGAGCAGGCGCTGCCATGGTACGGGGCCCTGCTTTCCGTCTATGGCCTGGTGGTGGCGCCGGCCTGCCGGGACCGCCGGTGCCGGGCCGTCTACCTCGCGTTCTCCGTCCTGATCGCGGCGCTCTTCACGCGGAGGCTTCTGGCGGAATGGACCCGCCCGGTCGGCGTGCTGGAGGTCCTCTGCTGCGTGGTTCTCGTGGTCTGCCTCGCGAGTCTCGCCCGTGACGCGGAGTTCCTCGCCGTCGGCGTTCGCGGGACCCCCGAGCCGGACGGTCCGCCAGCGAGGAGCGGCCCTGAGGCATGACCGGTGGTCCCGATGGGGGCCCCCGGCGGCCCGCCGTGGCTGTGCTAGGATTGAACGTTCCCGACGACCGAGAGTATCTGGAGGATGCGGATGCGTAAAACCGTTGTGGTGGGCTTGCTGGCCGGCACGCTCGTGATGGCTCCGGCTCTCGCAAAGGAGAAGGAGGTGAAGGCGGAACCCGAGTCGCCGGTGGTGGCGACGGTCAACGGCGAGCCTGTCACCAAGAGCGACTGGACGGCGATCATGAAGGCCGACCAGTGGCACGGCCCCACCCTCAAGGAGGAGCCGGGTTTCAAGGAGAAGATGCAGGGCAAGCCCTATGACGACTACTTCTTCACTGAGGAGGTCGTCAAGATCCGGGCGATGGCCCAGAAGTACAAGGACGCTCTGCCTCAGATGAAGGAGACCATCGACGCCATCTACCAGAAGGCCAAGGCGGGCGAGGACTTCGCGGAGCTGGCCAAGCAGTATTCGCAGGAATCGACGGCGTCCAACGGCGGGGACCTCGGCATTAAAGAGCTCAAGGACATGGTCTTTCCCTTCAACAGGGTCATGCTCTCCCTGAAGGCCGGTGAGATCAGCGAGCCTGTCCTCACCATATTCGGTTACCACATCATCAAGGTCGACAAGGTATTTCCCCCCAGCGAGGGCAAGAACAAGAGGGTCGCGGGGCGCCACATCCTGATCCGGTTCCCCTCCCAGGACCCCCGCGGCGAGGCCGTGACGCTCGCCTCCCAGGCGAAGGTCGAGATCGTCGACAAAGGACTCTGCAAGAAGCTCGTGAGCTACTGCCCGAAGGAGCACTGACGCGTGAGGCGGCGGGCCGGCCTGGCGGCCGCGATGGCGTGTCTTTCGATCGCGGCGACGGTCACCTCCCCGGCCCGCGCGGCCATGACCTTCACCTTCAAGGTCGCCTCTCTTTCGGGGGGGACCATCAGCAGCGAAGACTTCAAGGGCAAGATTGTCGTGGTCGACATCTGGGCGACCTGGTGCGGCCCATGCCGCCTCGTGATCCCGCATCTCGTGAGGCTTCAGGAGACGTTCAAGGACAAGGGGGTCGCGGTGGTCGGTCTCAACGCCGACGAGGGCGCCGGCGCTGGCCCCGGTCACCAGACCGTGGAGCGTTTCGTCAAGAAATACGAGATCGGCTATCCGGTGGGCCTCATGAACGGCGGAACCTACAGGGAGGTGGCCCGCGTGATGGACTTCGACGAGCAGGAGGGGTTCTCGCTGCCGACCACGATCATCCTGGACCGTGACGGCACCGTGATCAGGAGATATCCCGGGTACTTCCCCGGCCAGGAACGTGAGATCGAGAAGCTGCTCACCCGCATGCTCGAAGCCGAGAAGCCAGCCAGCCCTCCGGCACGGCACTGATCCGCCGAGATGAAAGGCCGGCCGGCGGGCAAGCTCACTGCTAATCTGGCTGCGATGGTCCTGGGCACGGCCCTGGCTTTCCTCCTGGGCGAGGGAGCCGTTCGGCTGTCGTGGGATGACGCCCCCGCGGGCCCCGCGCAACCCGACTCCCTTCCTCTCGAGACGGTCCCCGAACCCGACGTCATCTACAGGCTCGCCGCCGGCGCCAGCGGCCACTACAACGGCACCGAGATCCACCTGAACTCCATGGGTCTGAGGGACCGCGACTATCCGATCCCCCGTCCGCCGGGCAGGGCGAGACTCCTCGTGCTGGGCGACTCGATGGTCTTCGGGGTCGGGCTCCCACCCGAGGCGACCCTCCCCGGCCGGCTCTCCGAGCTCCTGGCGCCAGCCGAGGTGATCAACGCGGGAGTCTTCGGCTACAACCTCACACAGGAGATCTCTCTGCTGCGCGACGTGGGTCTGAAGTATCAGCCTGACGTCGTCGTCTCGTGCTTCGTGCACAACGACATCGAGAATTGGGGGCTCGGCCGTGGGGGCGGTGTCCCGGAGATTCTGAGCACGAGGTTCACGCCCCCCCCGCGCGATGCCTGGTCCACCAAGCTCGCCGACCTGATGCTGCCCGGGACCTTCGATCCGGACCGGCTGAACCTGCTGCCGCGCGAGGACGCCGCCGGTCTGCGCGCCCGGTTCGCCTCGATGAGCCGCCTCTACCTGTTCGTCTATCTGCGCCTGAGGACCCATTCCTGGAACCTGAGCGCCGGGGAGATTCGAGAGCCGCTCATCGACTCCCCAGCGTGCCAGGCCGAGGAGACGATCTGGTCCCCTCTGCGGGAGGGTTATCGCCGGCTGCGCCGCACCGTGGAAGGGGCCGGGGCCCGGCTCGTGGTCGTGATCCAGGGAGGATTATGGTGGGAGGGGAGGCCGCTGCAGAGGCTGGGAGAGATCCTGCGCGAGGAGGGGATCCCCTACCTCGACCTCACGCCTGTCTGGCTCGACCGCCAGTTCTACGCCCGCGAGTACTCGCTCGGATGGGACCCCCACCCCAACGCGAGAGCCAACAGGCTGGCGGCCGAGCTGGTGGCGGAGTTCCTTCGCCGGACCGGAATGGTCCCAGGCGGCCCGGCCCCCGGTGCCGCGGGATCGCCCGGGCCCCACGATGTCATCGCCGCGCGCGAGGACCTGCGAGACCGTCTCAGCGAGTGGAGCCGCCGGCAGGATGATCTCGTCATGCAGGAGAGGGCCTCATGGGCCGGGAAGGCCCGTCTCTTTTCTCCAGTTGTGGATCTGGCTCTCCCTGCGCCCCAGGTTCAGCCCGACCAGACCCTCTATGGCTTCTGGGATGCCGCGACGGGGCCCTTCCAGAACGGGCCGAAGGGCCGGTGGATGTCGGCCGTGGGCGGGGTCCTCCTGAAACGCCCTCCCGGCGCCGTCAGACTGCTGATCGAAGTCGTTCTCCCCGAGTCGGCCGCAGCCCTGGGTCACACCCCCGCGACACTGCATGTCTGCCTCGGGGCGCCGCCGGGGCGGTGCCGCGTGCAGGTCCTGGATGTCCCCCTGGATCGGCTGCCGGCGGCGGCCGGGCCCGGCGGTCTGGTGAGTGCGGAGCTGGAGCTCCCGGACTCCCTGCCGGCGGGCGAGACGGTCGAGGTGGATTTGTCGGTTGACCAACCGTTCCAGGCGACGTATCTGAATCCTCAGACGAGGGACCCCCGGCTGGTCTCGTTTCTGGTCAAGAGGATTGCGCTCGATTAGCATGATGCCGGGCGGGAGAGTGGATGGGTGACACGGCCAAGATCGGATTCCTGGTCTGCCCCGATGAGGGGCTCCTGGGGGATTTTGTCCTGCGGCCCGATCGGATCGAGCCCGGAATCCTGCGGGCGGTATCGAAGCATCTGGCCCGCTGCGCTCCCTGCCGAGAGGAGGTCGATCGGAACCGGCGAGGACAGGAGGCGGCGGTCAACCTCCGGCCGTGGCTCTCCGCGCTCCTCGGCATGCTCGCGCTGGCATCCGCGGCGTTGGTCTTCCTGATCTATGACCTGGAAGGACCTCTCCCTGTCGTGACCCCGCTGATCCATACGGGGGCCTCGCCGGGCGGCAGGCTCGCTCCCCGCCTGGCGGCGCTGGCGCGGTTCGATCCCCCGAGCGACCCCCTCGTGGCCGCCGCCATCGGCGGCGAGTCGAGCCTGGCCTCGTTCGGTCCATCCTCACCCCGGCCCCTCTCGCGCGAAGATCACCGCGAGCTTGCGGCGGCCCGCTCCCGGATCGACGCCGGGGCCTGGGCCGACGCGGTGGGTCTTCTGGAGGATCTCTGCGCCCGGCATCCCGCGCGCGCAGGCCTGCGTGTCCTGCTGGCCTTCTGCCTGGCACGGTCCGGCGAGATGGAGAGGGCCCACTGGCAGTACAGCCTCGCGGACGATCAGGGCGCCGGGATCGAGGCGTGCTGGGGGCGGGCGAACGCCCTGCTTCGACTCGGTGAGTTCGCCGCAGCGCGGCGCGAGCTCGCCGAGCATCTGCTTTCGCGCGACCCCGATCACGAGCCGGCACGCGAGCTTCTGGGCCGGATAAGCTCCGTCAATCCCGCGGGCGCGAGATAACCGGACCCCGGAGCGATCGCTTCGGGGGAAATGTCATATGCCGCATCGCCATTGCCACGGATTGCGCGGCCCGCCTGCTTTTGAGGTTGATCTGGGATTGACACAAAAATGTCAGGTGGCGTACTATGAGTCACCTCCTGTCACCGACACGTCACGGGGGTCCCGCAGATGGCGTTGGGACTCATCACTGCCCGCGACCACGCCCCGATGTCGGTGCTTCGAGAGGCGATCCGATGAGGTGGGTGTCCTCATCACCGGATCATGACGGAGGCATCGGGAGAAGCTAACGCATGGGTCCGTTGTCCCGCGAAGCCGGCCCGCCCGCGAGTCTGTCGGTGGCTCACGAGACAGAAGTGCTTTCGCGCATCACCGCGCTGCTGCAGGCGGCGCTTCCACTCGACGAAGTGCTCCGCCAGATCCTCCGTGGGGTGACCGAAGGGCTCGACGTGGAGCGCGCCGAGCTCTACATGCTCGACGAACGGGACCGGGTCCTGGTCGGCGAACAGGCCGTCTTCCATCATCAGGCGAGCGACCGCGTCGTCTCCTATGGCGTGGCAGGTGTCCGTATTCCGATCACCGACCGAAACGAGGTGCTTTCGGCCGTGGCGCTGAACGGGAGGACGCAGGTCATTGACGACCTTAGCGAGCTCGACGGTGATCTGAGGCTTCACTCGCTCGTGCACGATCAGATGGGGTCGGGGTCCTTCGCCGCGGTGCCGCTCATCGCCTGCGGGCAGGTCGTGGGCGTGATCACGCTCAACGACAGGCGCCACGACCGCCTGCCCCTCAGACACAGGATCCCGCTGCTGAACGCCTTCGCGATGCAGGCTGGCCTGGCAATCGAACGGGCACGGCTCTACGAGGATCGAGAGCGGGCCATCAGGGACCTGAGCCATCTTCAGAAGGTGACGGCGGCGCTGCAGGAGAGCCTCACGCTGCCCGAGGTCCTGCAGAGAATCCTGAACGGGGTGACCGAGGGCCTCGACGTCGATCGCGCCATCCTGTACCTGTACGATCAGGCGTCGGGCATCCTGAGGGGGGCCCAGGCCGCCATCAGGGCCGGTCTGGAGCCGGTCGCGGAGCGCCTCACGCGGTTCCACGAAACGATCCGGGAGATAGAGATCCCGGTGCGCACCCCCGACGAGGTGATGGCCGCCACCGTCCTGCTGCGCCAACCCTTCGTCGTCGAGCGGCCCGGGACGGGGCGCGGGGAGGGGGGGCCGCGGATCAGCGAGATGCTCCGGTCGCGCCTCCACATCGAGAGCTTCGTGACGGCGCCGCTGCTGGCCCAGGACCGGGTGGTGGGCGTGATCACGGTGGATGACATGCGCGGCGGCGCTCCGGCTCGCGAGCGGCTGCCCCTCCTGATGGCGTACGGCGCCCAGGCCGGGCTTGCCATAGAGCGGACGCTGCTGGAGGCCAAGCTGAGGGCCTCCGAGAAGCGAGCGCGCGAGTTCATCGAGCAGTCTCCCGACGGCATCGCCGAGAGCGCGCTCGACGGCCGGATCCTCTCGTGCAACCACGGTCTGCTCAGGCTGCTCGGCTACACGCGCGAGGAGCTGATGTCGATCAACGCACGCGATCTGTACGTCGAGCCGTCACGAAGAGACAGGATCCTCGCCGAATGCCTCAAGGAGGGCCGAATCGAGGGGGCCGAGATCGCCATCCGCGCCAAGGGGGGCCGCCTCGTGTATGTCAGCATCTCGATCCGGATGAGGCAGGACGGTGGCGAGGTGGTCCTGGAGAGCATCGTGCGCGATGTGAGCGAGAGGTACGAGGTCGAACGGCGCCTGCGCGCACTCACCGACGTGGTGAACTACTCGGCCGACGCCATCATCAGCGTCGACCCCGCCTGCCGTGTCGCTTCGTGGAACGTGGGCGCGGAAACGATCTTCGGATACACCGCGGATGAGATCACGGGAAGCCCCTACCTCACTTTGGTGCCACCGGACCTGGCGGACCAGCTCCGTGACGTCATCAAGGTCCGTGTGGAGAAGGAGGGGCACCTGCAGGGTTTCGAGACCGAACGGCTGCACAAGGACGGTCGCCGGATTCCGGTCAGCCTGACGGTCACCCGTCTCCGCCACAACGGCGGCCCCGACCTGGGCTGGTCGGTCGTCGTACGTGACATCACGCAGCGGCGCAGGCAGGAGCAGCAACTCCTCCTATTATCGCGGATCACCGAGCAATCCCCCGACGCGATCCTCAGTGTCAGCCGCGACGGCAGGATCACCTCCTGGAACCGCGGCGCGGAGAAGATCTTCGGTTACCAGGCTTCCGAGATCGTCGGTCGGCCATGGCTTGAGCTGGCCCCCTCCGACAGGGAATCGGACTACAGGGTGGCGACGACGTCCGGCGACGGCCGTGAGCCGGGCGGGGAACCGGACGTCTCGCGCGCGATCGACACCATCGGACGGGCGCGCGACGGCAGGCTTCTTCCCGTGCGCCTGTCGGCCTCGGTGCTGCGCGACGGCGAAGGAGGCGCGGTGGGCTGGTCGATCATCCTGTGCGACCTGACGGAACAGAGATCGCTGGCGGAGATGTCGGAGCGCCTCCAGGAGGAGCTCTGCATCCGCAACCGCCTGGAGGGGATCGTCGGGGTCTCCCGCTCGATGGAGAGTGTGCGGGAGAGAATCCGGAGGGTGGCGCGGTTCAACTCATCCGTGATGCTGGTGGGACCCAGCGGGACCGGCAAGGAGGTGGTCGCCAACGCGATCCACTACAACTCGCCGCGCCGCCAGAAACCCCTGGTAAAGGTCAACTGCGCCGCGATCCCGGAGGATCTGCTCGAAAGCGAGCTGTTCGGGATCGAGCGCAACGTCGCCACCGGCGTGGACGGGCGCATGGGGCGCTTCGAGATGGCCGACGGCGGGTCCCTCTTCCTCGACGAGATCGGCGACATGAGTCTCGCGACGCAGGCCAAGATCCTGCGGGCCTTGCAGGAGAGGGAATTCGAACGGGTCGGTGGCAAGAAAGTCATCAAGGTGGACGTGCGGATCATCGCGGCCACAAACAAGGACCTCGAGGCCGAGATCAAGGCCCGAAGGTTCCGCGACGATCTCTTCTACCGGTTGAACGTCATCGTGATCACGCTGCCGCCGCTCGCGGCGAGGCGCGAGGACATCGATCCTCTGATCGATCATTTTCTGACGCGCGTGGCGCGGGACAACAACCTCTCGCGAAAACGGCTCTCCCTGCAGGCCAGGATGCTCCTCAACCAGTACGAGTGGCCCGGTAACGTCCGAGAGCTGGAGCACTGCATCGAGCGCGCCGTCGTCATGAGCGAGGGGCCCGATGTCACCGAGGCCGATCTGCCTCCCCACATCCTGATCTGGAAGGAGATGGGGGGCAATGGCTCCGGTTCCGGGCGCCCGGGGCTTGGCGGGCTGGCACAGACGCTACGCGACTCCGAGAGGCGGACGCTGCTCGATGCTCTGGAGCGGGCCGGCTGGGTCCAGGCGAGGGCGGCGCGTTCGCTGGGGATCTCCGAGCGAAGCATGTGGTACCGTGTCAAGAAGCTGGGGCTTGCGCGCCCTCCGCGCTGACCGCTCCACACCGAGACACGGCGACCGCCCGATGACCGGATACACGTTCACGGATTACGGCCCCATCCTCCTCGACCATTTCGAGAACCCGCGCAACGTGGGGGAGGTCGAGGACCCCGACGCGGTGGGGCGCGCGGGTAACCCGGCCTGCGGCGATCTCCTCGTTCTGTCCCTGAGGATCCGCGGCGGCCGGATCGAGCAGGCCCGATTCCGCGCGACCGGCTGCAGCGCGTCGATCGCCAGCTCCTCGATGGCCACGGTGCTCCTGACCGGAAGGACCTTGCCGGAGGCGGCCGACCTGACCGACGCGGCCGTAGCCCGGGCGCTCGGCGGGCTCCCCGCGGCGAAGCTGCACTGTTCGGTGCTTGCCGAGGACGCCGTGGCCGCAGCGCTCGCGGACTACCGCCGCAGGAAGGGCGGCGGTCCGGCGTGAAGGCTCGACAGTACGGGAAGGTCACTCCCCGAGTCATCGAGGATCTGGCCGCCATCGTCGGCCCGGGCCACGTCCTCACCGACGCCGACTCCCTCGCCCTCTACTCACGCGACGAGACGGAGGACCTGTCGTTTCCGCCCGAGGTGGTGGTGCGTCCCGCCGCGACGTCCGAGGTCTCCCGGATCATGAAGCTGGCCTGCCGCGGGCGGATCCCCGTCACGCCTCGCGGGGCGGGGACGGGACTGTCCGGTGGTGCGCTCCCTGTCTGCGGCGGCATCTCGCTCTCACTGGAGAGGATGAACCGGATCCTGGAGATCGACACGGGCAATCTGATGGCTGTGGTGGAGCCGGGTGTCGTCACCGAGGTCCTGCAGACCGAAGTGGAGAAGCTCGGGCTCTACTACCCGCCCGATCCGGCGAGCCGGGGCTCCTGCATGATGGGGGGCAACGTCGCGGAGAACGCCGGCGGCCCGCACGCGGTGAAGTACGGCGTCACGAAGGACTGGGTGGCGGGGCTGGAGGCTGTCCTGCCCGACGGTGGCGTCTTCAAGACGGGAGGGAAGCTCCGCAAGGACGTCTCGGGATACAACCTGACGCAGATCCTGGTCGGCTCGGAGGGGACGCTGGCGATCGTCACGAAGATCATCGTGAAGCTGATCCCGATGCCGGCCCACCGCAGGGCGATGGTGGCGTGCTTCGACTCGGTGGAGGAGGCGGCCAGGGCTGTGGTGGCCGTCTTCGACAAGAAGGTCATCCCCGCGGCCGTAGAGTACATGGAGGAGGCGGCCTGGCGAACGGGGGCCGAGCGGATCGGCAAGCAGCTCCTGCCCACCGGGCACGCCGCGTACCTCCTCCTGGAATCGGACGGGGCGCACGAGAGCGTCGTCGAGCAGGAGGCCATGCTCATGGGGGAGGCCTGTCTCGAGATGGGGGCGGCCGACGTGGTGGTGGCGGAAACACCGGCGCGCATCAAGGACCTGTGGTCGGTGCGTCGCGCCATCGGTGAGGCGGTCAAGAAGATCGCCCCCTACAAGGAGGAGGACACCGTCGTTCCGCGGCGGCAGGTGCCCGAGCTGGCGGCGGCGGTGGACCAGATCATCCGCCGGCACGGCCTCAGGGCGATCTGCTACGGCCACGCCGGCGACGGAAACATCCACGTCAACATCCTGAAGGACGAGGGCGGGCAGGCCTGGTCGGCCAACCTCGAGACCGCCATCCGGGAGATCTTCGCGAAGGTGGCGGCGCTGGGTGGAAAGATCTCGGGCGAGCACGGCATCGGCTGGGTGCAGCGACGCTATCTGCCCCTCACACACGACGCCGTCGAGATCGACGTGATGCGGCGCATCAAGATGGCGTTCGACCCGGACGGCATCCTCAACCCGGGCAAGATATTCCCCGAACCCGAGTGACGGGTGATCCTCTAACGTGGGCTCGGAAGGCGCGTGGCCTCGGTGAGCGATCGGACGAGATCCGGGTTCGGCGATCCCCCGAGTTGCCGGCACATCCTCACGTCGGACCAGGCCCTGGCCAGCTGCCTGGCCTGAAAAAAGGCAATGCCACGGTTGCAGTAGGCGTCCGGGAAGGTCGGCTTCAGCCGGAGCGCCTCGGTGTAGTGGGTGACGGCTTCATCGAGTCTGCCCAGCTCCGCCAACGCCAGTCCGAGATTGTTGTGGGCTTCAGGGTAGGCGGGCTTTAGCCGAAGCGCCTCGGTGTAATGAGCGAGAGCTTCATCGTGCTGGCCCTTCAGGTCCAGGACAATCCCCAGGCTGTTATGGGAGTCGGCAGAGTCGGGCTCGAGCCGCAGCGCCTCGGCATAGTGCGCAAGGGCTTCATCGAGCTTGCCCTGCCGGGCCAACGCATTACCCAGGTTGTAGTGGGCATCGGTGAACGCCGGGTCGAGCCGCAGCGCCTCTCCGTAGCACGTCACGGCTTCATCGAGCCTGCCCTGCCCGGCCAGCACATTGCCGAGGTTGTTGTGAGCCATCTCGGCAGCCGGGTTCTTGCGGAGCGTATCGCGCCAGAGAGTTTCCAGGTCGGCGTATGCATAGCCCCGCGACCAGGTCTGGAGGCCGAGCACCACGAGAACGCACGCGGCGAGGAGGGATGTCGCGTTTCGTCCCCAATGGTCCAGCCGCCTCCAAATCTCCGCCGCCCCCGCGGCGGCCAGAGTTATCAGGCCCAGGCTCGCCAGGTATTGGAAGTGATCGGCCACGAACGAGTATCGCATCGGGAAGACGTCAAAGAAGCCCAGGGCCGGTACCAGAGTCCCATCAAAGAAGAGGAGGGCCGCCACCGGCCCGCGCCCGAGGCGATGCCGGCCCCCCCACGTCGCACCGATGACTGCCAGGGCCGTGCCGGGGTACAGGAACTGCCTCCACGAGCCGGCGTCGATGTCCCATCGCGGATAAATGAAGGTCAGGTTCACGGGCCATGCAAGTTTGCCCGCGTAGAACCACAAGGCCCGACCGGCAATCAGGCACCTCTGCACGGCTGACAGGTTCCACTCGTCCCCCCGGGCCCCCACGTGATGCTTCTCAATCGACATCGTCAGCAGGCCCAGCGCGCAAGCCAGAATGAAGAACGGCACGAGCGGATAGACATCGGCCCATCGGATCCGACCGCGCTTCCACCACAGGACAAGCAGGAGGGCGGCCGGCAGCGAGCCGGCTACTGTCTTGCTCAACAACGTGCACGAGAACAATACGAGGGCCGCGACGTACCAGCCCCGGCTTCGGGTGGGGGCCATTTCACTGACGATCTCCCGGCCCGCTTCCCCGAAGCTGGCTGTATCCGCCTTCGCGGAATCAGATTCATCCAGCCGGAGGCAGCGGAAGTACGCCAGCGCCGCCGCCAGATAGAGCGCGCCGGACAGGACGTTCTTGCGCTCGGTGATCCAGGCGACTGACTCGACGTAAACCGGGTGGACGGCGAACAGGGCGGCCGCCAGCCACGCGCCGGGCACGCCCAGCCGACGCAGGACGAGCCAGAGCAGGAGAGCGCTCAGCCCATGGAGCAGAATGTTCGTGAGGTGATAGCCTGCGGGATTGAGCCCCCAGAGATGGTACTCGATCCAGAACGTCGTGAATGTGAGCGGGTAGTACTGCACTCTGGCCCCAGGCCCCAGCCAGATATGCCCCAGGCCAGCGGCGTCGCGCAGGTGAGCGTTCTGGGTGACGTGATGATTGTCGTCCCAGATGAACCCGCCATGAGCGGCCGGTACGTAGACCAGGACCGTCATGACAAGGAGCATCAATCCCGGCAGGGCCCCCCGGAGGTGCCAGCGCGACGACAGCCAAAAGGGCCCGGAAACGAACATGTGATCGCCGGCGTTACCGGGCGTGGGAGCGTTCATGACGACAATCACCGCCAGGCCTGGCCGGTGTCAGCGGCATCCACCGGTCAGCGGAAGCAGAGGAGCGTCATGCTACCACCTGCGGGATCGGTCGGCGAGAGCCTGTCAAGGAATGCGCTGGGGAAAACGCCGAGGCCCGGACCGACCATGAGCGCACCGTCTCGGTGCCTCATGAGCGATCCGGGCCCCTATGTTATCAGGGTCTCACTCGCGAGAGCCCTGGTCGTAGTCGTCAGGAGCGTCTGGAGCACTCGGTGGTCGCCTGCACGAACGACCGCGCGGCTCTCGGGACCTCCGTGGCGTGGTCGACGAGAATCTGCCGGGCCGTCACGGGCTTCCCGTAGAAGGCCTCGGTGGTCTTCTTGTCGAGATTGATCACCGTTCCTTCGAGCGAGGCGCCCACGAAGAGCCCCCTGGATCGTGACCAGGAGAGGATCTGCGCGTGCAGCTGCGCGTCGGTGCCGGCCTCGACCGTGCGTCCGACGGGGCCGGCCACGGCCGAGATCTCACCGCCCAGCTTGACGTGATCCTGGAGCAGGTGCTTCACCCCTGTCTCGTTCATGACGAGCAGGACCAGGTCGGCCTCCTGTCCGCCGAGCTGCCACCCGACGCTCGGGCCACCCATGGTGAAGAAGGCTGGAGCGCCCATCGTGCCGTCCTGCTGGCGACAGGTGAAGACGCCGCGGCCGAATTCACCACCGACCACGAACGCGGCCTTCTTCACGCCGGGGAAGACCCCGACGCACTCTGCGCGTTCGAGCGCATCCTTGGGGATGCCCTTGTCCGGTGCGGTCACCGACATCCTCAGGACCTGCTCGGCGTCGTGCAGCCGCTTCACCGAGCGTTTCTCGTGAGCGATCGCGGGCGAAACCACGAGGGCCGCGATCAGGATTGACGTCGTCAACGTACGCATGAGTGCCTCCTTTCCTCATTGACTCGCGGCGCGACAGGCGGTGAGTCTTTGTCGTCCGCCGGCGCGAGTAGTTTCGTGCGTCAGGACCGCCTCACGCACCAGTCTTGCCAGACCCTTCAGCGGGTTTCTTTTTCCCCTGCTGGGTCTGCTGACCATGCTTCTTGCTCTTCCTGCCATCCGTGCCCTTGGCGGGCGCCGCGTCGGGCTTCCTGCCCGCACGCTTGCCGGCCGTGGCGCTGGGAAGCGGTGTCCTCTGCGGCACCGGCTCGGTGGCGCGCACGCCTCGGTCCGTCTTCTGCGGTTCCGCGCGGAGCGCCTCACGGCTCCGGATCGCCTCCCGGCTGACGTGTCGGTCGGGGGCCGCACGCGGCACGCGCTCGATCGGCATACGCCTCACCTTGTGCCCGGTCGCTCTCTCGACCTGCTGGACGTCGGGGCCACGATTCACGACGACGTTATTCTCCATGACGATGTTGTTGATGATCCTCGTCTTGTTGATGATCAACTTCGTCCTGGATGCAGGCAGGACATGCGAGCGCACGCGAGGCGCGAGGAAGTCCCGTGACGATACGAACACGAACCGCCGCGGGTCCACGTCGTGGATACTGATCGATGCGCCCACGGAGTAGCCGGGCGGTACCGGCGCCCAGCCCATTCCGTCGGGCCCCGAACAGAAGACGACCCATGCCGGCGCCCAGACGCTGCCCGGGACCCAGACCCAGCCATAAACGGGATCCAGGGTCCAGGTTCCATAGTGGTAGGGGATGCCGCCCCAGGCGTAGTCCGACACCCAGGTCCATCCCAGATCCGTGTATTCCCAGTGACCGTCGTAGTACGGGTTCCATCCCGCCCGATAGACCGACGGCCGCCAGACGCGTCCGTACTCGCCGGAGACGTGCCACGAGCCGTAGGGGCTGAGGCTCGAGTACGCGACGCTGAAGGAGACGTCCGCCCTGGCCGGCGGCGAGAATGAACCCGCAATGAGAGCCAACGCAAGGACGATGACGAGTGTCTTTGCCGTTCTCATGATGTCACCTCACTTTCAACGTAAACGGGACCGAGAGTCCCTGCCCTCCGAAAAGCAACCTTGGTGCCACCGTTGATCCCCGCGCGCACCGCGGCACGTGTCCGCTGAGAGCGACACCCTGCCTGAAAAAGTGGACAGGTCTGTCGGTGTCCGCTTCGATGTCGATGAGTTCTAGCTCTGACGCGCGCGGACGATGAATCGCTTCGGGGCCGAGCCTATGAAGCTGAAGGGATAACAGGTGATGAGCGTGAGCGTCGGGTGATCCGTTCGATCGAGCAGCTCCGTGTGATCCGGTGTGACGATCACGGTCTGGTCGACGAGGTAGAGGAAGGAGCCGCCCCGCGTGACGATCCGCACGGTGTCGTTCTTGCGAATGCCCTTCAGGCCGCGGAAGAACGTGTCGCGATGGCCTCCCACCACGACATTGCCCTCCTCGCCCGGCTGCGCGCTGCCGGGGAGGTGCCCGACAGCCAGAAGCAGCGTGCCCGAGTCGAGCCCTTCCCGGATGACCGCCGAGATCCCGAGACGGGGAACCTCGATTCGACCGATGACCCCTCCGGTCTCGACGCTAGCGAGCGGTGCGGCGCCGGGCAGGCCGAGCGCCCGATCGATCCCTCGGCTCTCGAGGACTTGATAGATCTCCGTCGTGAGATAGAGCGAGCCGGCGGCGCCGAGAGCCACGCAACCGAGCCCGAAGAGAACACGCTGGGTCAGCGCAATGACCTTGCGGCGACGGTCCGCCTGGCCGATGGACGGGGGATCCGACGCCGTGAAGGGCGCCGGATCCCCGCCTGTGCTTTCGGGAGACATCGTACGAATGCACGCTCGACTACACGCTGCCACGCGAGAGTCGTCGCATGGCCACGGCAGCGCCGAGCGAGAGCACGCCCATCAGCACGATGATCGGAAGCGGACTCGCCGTATGGGGCATCGCCTCCTGCTCGGGCTGAGTGCCCGTGTTCGCGCCCTGATCCGAGCTGTCGCCGGCCGGAGGAGTCTGGCTCGAATCACTGGCGGAACCCGTCGTGGAGCCCGTGTCGCTCTGCGCCGTCACGCTGACCGCGTGATACGTGCTGCCGCCCGGAGTGTCGAAGTCCACCTTGACCGAGTCACCAGCCGCGATGTTCGGTGGAACGCTGCTCTTGTCGTCCACTGCGAACGTCACCTCGGCACCCGTGCTCGTCTTGATCACGACCGAGCTGTCGCTCACGGAGATGATCTCGCCGGAAAGAGTCGCCGGCGGGAGCGAATCCGACGACTGCGGATCGCTGCCGGATGGAGCGTACTGAGCCCTCAGGGATCCGAACGCCGCCATGAGGAGCACTCCAACGAATACGAGTGCGAAGCCATGTTTGCGCTTCATGTGCACACCTCCTTCTCGTGGTTGATGCTACGTCCGGCCTGAAGCAAGGGGGATGCCGGACAGCGCGAATCCCGAGCGCATGGGGCGGAAGTCCAAACAGGGCAATAGCTTTGGAGATGAGGAGAGCTGTGGTGTCTCGGGGCGGATCCACCGGAAGAACCGACACAGAGGAGCGGCCGCGGCGAGGTTGTCCGGCATTGCCGGACAGCGGAGTCATCGACTACGCTCGGGGTTCTTCCCTGAACTCCGAAGGGGAGATGCCGTGCTTCTTGAGCAGCGCGTAGAACTCGCTGCGATGCTTGCCCGCCTCGCGCGCGGCGAGTGTGGCGTTGCCGCGATGCCGGCGCAGGACGCCCATCAGATACCGGCGTTCGAAATCCCGGCGCGCGTTGTTGAGAGTCTCGCCGGCCGCGGTCGCGCCAGGCGATTCGTTCGCGACCCGTGCAGAGGGAGTCCGGTCCGAGAATGGGGTCTCGGCCGACTGGTCGTCCAGAAGGATCTCGTCCTCCTCGATGAGGTCGCCGGAGGCCAGGATGAGGGATTGCTTGACCTTGTTTTCCAGCTCGCGGATGTTTCCGGGCCAGGCGTAGCCGAGCAGCCTGTCGAGGGCCGAGCGGCTGAACCCGGTCACGGTCTTTCCGGAAAGGGCTCGCTCGCGCTGGAGGAAGTGGATCGCCAGAGGCAGGATGTCGCCTCGCCGGTCTCGGAGCGGCGGCACCAGGATCGGCATGACGCAGATGCGGTAGTAGAGGTCCTCGCGGAAGGTGCCCGCCTTGACCATGGCGGGCAGGTCCCTGTTGGTGGCGGCGATGATCCGCACGTCCACGCGGCGCTGGAGGTTTTCGCCCACGCGGCGGACCTCGCCTTCCTGGATCACCCGCAGCAGCTTGACCTGGTGCTCCATGACGATCTCGCCGATCTCGTCCAGAAAGAGGCTGCCGCCGGAGGCTTCCTCGAACAACCCCTGGCGGTCGGCCGTGGCGCCGGTGAAGGCGCCCCGGACGTGGCCGAACAATTCGCTTTCGAACAGCTCGCGCGGGATGGCGCCGCAGCTCACCGGCACGAACGGCTCGCCGGCCCTCTGGCTGGTACGGTGGATGACGCGGGCCAGCACCTCCTTGCCGGTGCCGCTTTCCCCCATCAGCACGACCGGGAAGTCGGTGGTGGCCACCGCCTTGACGCGCGCCATCACCTCGGATATCGCGGGGTCATCGCCGAAGACGTATTCCTTCTCGACGAGACGGTCCTTGAGCCGGCGGTTCTCCACCATCAGCTCTTCGCGCTCCAGAGCCCGGCTGATGCGCATCATCAGGTCCTGCGTGTTGTAGGGCTTGGCGATGTAGTCGTAGGCGCCCTGGCGGATCATCGAGAGGGCCTCGTCGACGGTGCCATGGGCGGTGAGGATGACCACCGGGATGTGGGGCCAGCGTCGGGTGCAGTCCTCGAAGAGCCTGTGCCCCCCCATGCCAGGCATCTTCAGGTCGGTGAGGACGAGATTGACGTCGTCCTTCTGCAGGCGCTCGAGGGCCTTTTCGCCCGACTCGCAAAGAAGGACGTGGTACCCCTCGTCGGCGAGGATGTCCCCCAGGATTGAGCGCAGATCCTTGTCGTCGTCCACGATGAGGATTGACTTGGCGGACGGTGTACCCATCCGGGTCAGCGTAGGCAGAGTAGCCCGAACTGTCAACTAAAGTTGGACAGGGAATCCCGTGAAGCTGGACTTGCGGGACCGGGGGGGTAAAGGTGGCTCCCGGATGCGCTGTGGCACAAGAGGATCGGGAGGTGCTGGTGTGGCTCCTTCTGGCCCGATCCTTGCAGCCCGATCAGCCGAGTCTCGAAGACAGGCGTGATGGCGGCGAAATACTGGAGATCCGGAGCCGCCCCAATCAATCCCTCGACCCGCAGCCGAGGGACAGTGGCGCTGGATCGGTGCGAGGCCATCCCCGGCCGGCCGGTCCGTTCAACAACAATCCCACCGCATCGCATGGTGGCTCCGGCAAGTCGAGGGGGTCCGAAGGGGCCCCCTCAACCGTTTCAAGACCATCCGCGCCGCGAGCAGCCACTTCTGCGGGGCAAGGTCGCCGTGGCTGCGGGTTGGAGGGGGTTTTTTGACGGACCGGAGGCCCCGTTCTCGTGGGAGCCCGACGGGCGTTGGAGGATCGTCTTCGACAAGGGGTGCCCGCCCTGCGGCTGCGGCACGGGCGGGTCGCCGAAAAAACCCTGGCGCTTCCCCTCGATGAGCGCGAGCAGCTCTTGCGCAGGCCCCTGCACGTTGAAGAGGATGCTGTTTTCGGCCAGGTACCGGATCGCTTCCCCGCCCCGTCTGCGCATCTGAACCCGTTCCACCGGCCAGGCCTTGGCGATGAAGAGGAGGTTGTAGAGGCCTTTGTTTCGGTCCCCATGGCTGGGACGGCCGATCTCGTCGATGAAGACGTCGATCAGCCGGCGGCGCAGGCGACCGGAGTTCACCTGTCCGACGAATTGAATCATGAAGCGCGAGAGGTTGTTCCTGACCCCGTCGTCGGGGTCGTCAAGGAGAGGGATCGTCCGGCGAAGGAGCTCTTCTAGATCCCCCCCGGCCCAGTTCAGGAGGATGGCCGCCTCGCGGCGACGATCCGCGCTCTTCTCGCGGCGCAGGATCTCCAGGAGGTTCTCGCGGTACTGCGGGACCAGTCGAGCCAACTCCTCCACCAGAGGGCTTAGATCCTCATTCACTCCGTTCGGGTCCGAGTAGGAAAGGTATCCTCTATCTCCGCTCTCGGAGTATCCGTGCCCCGCCATGGCGGCTTTCGTCGTCCTGGTCTCCAGCTCCGCGTTGAGCTCGAGCATCCGGCCCGAACCAAAGGGGACGCTCCCGGAAGGAGGCTTTCTGAGCTTCAGCAGGTCCTCCCGACCTCTCTCCACGATGTCTACTATGAGATAGGCCTTGTGTCCGTCATAGACCCGCAGTGGGCGGTCGCCGCAGTCCACCGAGGCGAAATCGAACTGCCGCAGGACCCGGGCGCACCCCTCGCTCCAGAACGGGGCGTTGCCCCTGTGATAAGCCTCGCCGATGGGGATCGGGATCAGTTTCTCGATCTCGGAGCGCGCGACATGATGGTTGCCCAGGATCTCGAGTCCCGCCCAGGTCCAGGCTGTCTCCACCTGCGCCGCGACGGACGCGAGTCCGGCAAGCAGGATCGAGATGACGAGGGGCACGCGGGCTCTCACGACGGCATCCGTCGCGTCCTCAGCGGAATGAGCGCCTTCAGGCGATCCTCGCGGAGGTAGAGGCCGAGCCAGACGAGGATACCGATGGCGATTTGACCGAAGAATGGATCGCCCACCCGCCAGTGCGTGCAGATCGCGCCACCCATGTACCCGGTCAGAAGAATCGCGCCCAGGACCGATGACGGCGGAATCAGATAGATCACGACGCACGAGATCTCGAGGATCGCGAGCGGAGTGATCAACGACTCAGACAACCCCAGATGAGCCATCCCCTCGATCACCTCGGTTCCGCCCTTCAGCTTCATGAACGAGCTCATCATGAACACGAGTGACGCCAGAATAGAGATCACCCGGCCGACCCAGACGACCTTCCCGCCCGTTGCCATCGCGCTCTGCCTCCTCGAGAAGTTGTCCAACGTCCTCCCAGTCCCCCTCCGCCGGGGTACGCGGTGCGCCACCTCGCGCCCGGGTCACTCGCTCCAGAGCCCCGCGAGCCGGGGGTCCCGCGCGAAGCACTCCCCCATCAGCTGGGCGATCTTCTCCCCCCCCTCCGGCGTGGCGTGGATGCCGTCGGCCTTGAAGTAGACGTCCCGAACCTGGTCCGGCGGCATCTCCTCGAACCGCCGGTAAAGGTCGCAGAGGGGGACCTGCTCGGCCGCCGCCACCTCCCGGGTGATTTCCACGTACTGCCGGTGGAGCGGCACCAGCTCGCTCAGGTCGCGCAGGAAGCGTTCGGCGAGGTAGGGGGGCTCCTTGCCGGCCTGGTGCGAGGTGGGGGCGGTCAGAAAGACGGGGATGATCCCCGTCGACACCGCCACGCGAGCCATCTCGGTGAGGTTGGCGCGGTACTTCTCGGGCGGGACCCGCTTGGGCCACCCGCTCTTGTCACGCACCCTGGAGGCCAGGCGCGTCTTGAACAGGAGCTGCGCCGTACGTGACTCGTCCGGGAGGAACGCGAGCCTCGTGCGCGCGATCTGGTGGACCTCGTCGTCCTCGATGCCGAAGCCGACCCAGTGATCGTTCCACCCGAAGTAGAGGGTCACGACGCGGGGCACCAGGGGCACGACGTCCCGCTTGAGAAGCTGCAAGCCCTGGTAGGAGGACCACCCGCTGGCGGCGATCTTGCCGCCGGCGATCGACCGGCCGGGGTGCTCGCGACGCAGCAGCTCGAGGAACATCTCGGGGTAGTTCCCCGACTCCGTGCACGAGTCGCCCAGGAGCAGGACGTCCTGTCTGCGCTTCGCCAGCGCCGCTAGCCTGGCCGCGTGGTCCCGGGAGACCCAGAAGAGGTCCGGGTCGGCGCGGTACCAGTCCTTCTGCCCTTCGGGGTTCGGCCAGCCGAACTCGACCCGCGGCGCCAGCTCGAAGGTGAACCCCATGATCCGGAGGACCCCTTCGGCGGCCAGCAGCCCGACCGCGAGCGAGGCCGCGACGAGGCCCGCGAGGATCAGACGCCGGCGCATTCGGGCTCAGCTCACCGCGGCGGGCTCTGGCTCCGCCATCAGGGCGTCGAAGAACCGCTCGATCTCCTCGAAGAACTCCGGGATCGACCCCAGGGAATGGATCTTCTGCCTCAGCGCCCTACCGTTTCTCAGCCCGTGCGTGTACCAGCCGGTGAATGTGCGGATCTTGTGCAGCGCCTGCTTGCCGTCCTCCTCGTCGCGCAGCAGGCCGAAGTGATATCGGATCAGATCGCGCCGGTCGGCCAGCGTCGGCTGGTAGGGGGGCTCGTTTCCCATGAGGGCCGCGGCCTGACGGAAGATCCAGGGATTCATCATCGAGCCGCGCCCCACCATGACCGCGTCGCACCCGGTCTTGACGAGCATCTCCACCGCGTCGTCGGCGGTCGTCACGTCGCCGTTGCCGACCACCGGGATCGCGAGAGCCTCCTTGAGCCGCGCGATCCGGTCCCGGTCGGCGAGCCCCGTGTAGAACTGCTTCGCCGTGCGCGGGTGGAGAGTCACCGCAGCGACGCCGCTTCCCTCGCAGATTCTCCCAAGCTCGAGGTAGTTGAGACGTTCCTCGCTCAGCCCCGCCCGGAACTTCACAGTCAGGGGGATCGTCAGGACTTTCTTCACCGAAACGATGATCTGCTCCGCGAGCTTCAGGTCCCCCATGAGGGCCGCGCCCGAGCATCCCTTGAGTATCTTGTTGGCCGGGCACCCCATGTTGATGTCGCACACGTCCGCGCCGATCTCCTGGGCCAGCTCGGCCGCCTGCGCCATCCGATCGGCCTTCGAGCCATAGATCTGGATGGCGAGGGGGCGCTCCTCCCCGGAGAAGGCCATCATATTGAGCGTGCGCTCGTTGCGGCGGGTGATCCCCTCGCTGCTGATGAACTCCATGGAGACGAGCCCTGCCCCACCGATCCGGCGGACGATCTTCCGGTAGTGCCGGTCGGTGATCCCGGCCATCGGGGCGAGGATCAGCGGCGGGTCGACGGGGACGGCGCCGAAGGCGAGCATGGCCTTACGTCCCCCTCACGAGCGCCATGATCTCCTCGTCGGTCATCAGGCGCGTGCTCTGCTTGGCGGCTGCGAAGATCCTCTCGACCACGTCGTCGGCAGCCGGGATCCCGTGGCGTTCGAGCCAGAAGATGACGTTGGACTTGCCCGACATGTGGCCGATCCGGATCCTCTGGGACATGCCGAAGTCCGACGCCGGCACGCCCGAATAGACCCGGTCGGCGAGCCAGACGTCATCCTTCCTGAGCGCCTTGATGACGGCGGCGGCGTGCACCCCGGTGCCGGTCTCGAACGCGTCGGTTCCCACCACGGGGTAGTTGCTCGGGATCGGCACGCGGCACCCCGCCGAGACGAGGCGGCAGTAAGCTCCCAGAGTGCTCAGGTCCCGGTCGATCCACCCCAGCAGCTTCAGGTTCACCAGGATCAGATCCATGGGGGTGTTGCCGGCCCGCTCGCCGATCCCCAGGGCGCACCCGTGCACCCGGTCCACGCCCGCCTCGATCGCCGCGAAGGTGTTCGACAGTCCCAGACCGCGGTCGCGGTGTCCGTGCCAGTCGAGCTTGACCTCCTCGGAGGTGTCGGTGACGACCTGCCGGACGAAGTGCACGAGGTTGGCCACGCCGGCGGGGGTGGCGTGTCCCACGGTGTCGGTCATGCAGACCCTGCGCACGCCGCACCGGATCGCCGCGGTGTAGAGGCGGCGCAGCGTCTCCGGCTGCGCGCGCATCGTGTCCTCGGTGACGTACATCACCGGCAGGCCTTCCTTCACCGCGAAGCCGAGCGACTCCTCGGTGTGGCGCAGCAGCGTGTCGATCGTCCAGTCCTCGGTGTACTGCCGGATCGCTGAAGAGCCGATGAAGAGGCACGCCTCGATCGGCAGGCCGACCTGCTGGGAGATCCTCGCGATCGGCTCCACGTCGCGGATCATGGTGCGCGCGGCGCAGTTGGGGCGGATGCGCAGCCTGGAGGCGACGATCTCGCGGCACAGCGCCGTGACGTCCTCGACCGCCCGCGGTCCGGCCCCCGGCAGCCCCACGTCTGCCGTGTCGATGCCCAGCGCGTCCATCGCGTGAAGGATCTTCAGCTTCACCTCGATGGGCGGGTCGGTCACGGAGGGACCCTGGAGACCGTCGCGCAGCGTCTCGTCGTCCAGCTCGACCGGCTTGCCGGGTGCGAAGGGCTCGCCGGCGATGTTCCAGTCGTATATCAGGTCGGAGTGGCTCGTCCCGGATGTCTGCATCGGTCGATTCTAGGGGGGAGGCGGAAGGCATGTCAACGCGCCCCACCGACGATTCCGGTAGAATGGGCCGAATGCTGCCGACCAACACGACACCGGGGCGGATTGTCCGCTGGTATGGCCTCCACGGCCGGGATCTGCCGTGGCGCAGGCGCCCAACCCCATACAGAGTCTGGATCTCCGAGATCATGCTCCAGCAGACCACGGTGGCCACCGCCGGGCCCTACTTCGCCCGGTTCGTTCGACGCTTTCCCTCGGTGCGGGCGCTGGCGTCCGCGCGCGAGGAGGAGGTGCTCGCGCTTTGGTCGGGGCTCGGCTACTACCATCGGGCCAGGAACATGCTGAAGGCGGCGAGGATCATCCGCTCCCGCCACTCCGGCAGGATCCCGGCGGACATCGAATCGCTGCGCGCGCTGCCCGGCGTGGGCCCCTACACGGCGGGCGCCATCCTCAGCATCGGGCACGGGCTCCCGTATCCGGCCGTGGACGGCAACGTCATCCGGGTCGTCTGCCGGCTCGCGGGGATCACGGAGGATCCAGCGAAAGGGTCCACCCGGAGGATGATCGAATCGATCGTGTGCGACATGATCCCGCCGGACGACGCCTCCGCCTTCACCCAGGGGCTCATGGATCTGGGGGCGACGATCTGCATTCCACGCGATCCGTCATGCCGGAGGTGTCCTGTGGCCGCCTCGTGCCTGGCGCTCGCCCAGGGAATGACGGCGACGATCCCGGCCCGGGGGAAGACCGAAGCGCCGGTGCGCGCGAGCCTGGCAGCCATCGTGGTGAGGCGCGGCGCCGACGTGCTCCTCGTTCGAAGAGGGGGAGGGACGCTCATGAGCGGGATGTGGGAGTTTCCCATGGTGCCCGAGGGCCGGGCGACGGTCATCGCCGAAGCGGCCCGGGGCCTCGCCGCGAGCGTCTCCGGCAGAGTGGGGGAGGTGCGACACACCATCACGCGCCACCGGATCACCATCTCGGTGTACGAGGCCTCGCCCGCGCGGGTCCTTCGCGCGCGGTCCGGCGTCGCCGGGGCGGTGGACCTCTCCGAGCTAGGAGTGTGTCCGAGTATTGGCTCGGGTCGCGTTGCGAGCGCCGCGGGGCCGGATCCGAGGAAGCGCGACGAAGTCGATGCGAGACATCGTCGAGGAGCGCTGACCAAGGAGACGGCCCCGCGCCGCCGCAACCCTGTGGGCGCACGGGGGTTGCGGCCTCATCCGTCGTCGCTCGTCGTCGACGACCACTCAGGTCGACTTCCTCCTCGCTCCTTGGCTGCGGCTCGCAAGCCCCGTGCGCGTGGCCCAAGCCAATACTCGGACGCACTCCTAGCCACCGGATGGGAGGCGGGCGAGGGGAGGTGGATGCCCCTCGCCGGGCTGATGCCGGCCGCCGGGGATCTCGCTCTCACCGGGGCGGCCCGCAAGATCGCGAGGCTCCTGATGTCGCGCATGCAGGTGCGGGGCGCCGGGGCCACGGTATGAGCCGGTCCGGACGCGTGAAGGGGGCGCCCACTTTCGCGCAGATCGAGGACGCCCGCAAGGTCCTCGCCCCGCTCATCACCTCCACCCCCATGCTCGGGGCGCCCGCGTTTTCCCACCTGTCCGGCCGGCGGGTGTGGCTGAAGGCCGAGAACCTCCAGCTCACCGGCTCCTTCAAGATCCGCGGCGCCTACAACCGGATCTCACGCCTCGGGACGAAGCGCGGGGTCATCGCGGCCTCGGCCGGCAACCACGCGCAGGGCGTGGCTCTCGCGGCCACGCGGATCGGCCTTCCCTCCACCATCGTTATGCCGGTGGAGACCCCTCTCATCAAGGTGGACAGGACGAAAGGGCACGGCGCCGAGGTGATCCTCCACGGCTCGTCCTTCGAGGACGCGTTCCAGAAGGCGTGCGAGGTGGGGAAGAGACGTGGCCTGACCTTCATCCATGCTTACGAGGACCGCGATGTCATGGCGGGGCAGGGGACGATAGGGATCGAGATGCTCGAAGCGTGTCCTGACCTCGAGGCCGTCGTCGTCCCGGTGGGCGGCGGTGGCCTGATCTCGGGGATCGCGCTGGCGGTCAAGTCGCTCAACCCGAGGGTCGTCGTGATAGGGGTGCAGGCGAGAAACGCGGATCCTTCCGTGAGGTCCTTCCACGGCGACAAGACGAAGGGAAGCGGCGACACCATCGCGGACGCCATCCGCTTCAAGAAGTCGAGCGCCGTCACGATGCCGATCCTGCGCGGCTGGGTGGACGAGATGGTGAGCGTCACCGAGGAGGAGATCTCCGAGGCGATCGTGAGACTGCTGGAGGAGTCGAAGATCGTCGCCGAAGGGGCGGGCGCCGTGGGGGTGGCGGCGCTTCTGGCCGGGCGCCTTCCGAAGCGCCCGCGCAGCCTCTGTATCCTGGTGTCCGGGGGCAACATCGATCTGAACATGGCCGCGCGCGTGATCGAGCAGGGGCTCTCCAAGTCGAACCGCTACCTCGTGCTGCGGGCGCAGATCCCCGACAAGCCCGGGCACCTCTTCGGGCTCCTCGAGCACCTCGCCGAGCGTCGCATCAACCTGCTCGACGTCCAGCACCGCCGCGCAGGATGGCGGATCCCGCTCGGGAAGGTGGAGGTCGAGATGCTCGTGGAGACTCGCAACGCCGGTCACGCCCTGGAGATCATCGAGTCGCTGGAGGGGGCGGGCTACAGGCTCGAGCGCGCGGAGAGAGGATAGCCGGAAGGGGAGGAGAGCTCAGTCGCCGAGGCTCAGGAAGGTCTTCATCTGGGAATCGAGCATTTCCTGAGACTTCGGATCGCTCATGCTGAGCCGGTACTCGTTGATGATTTTGGTCTGCATCCCCTGCCACTCGCCCCAGCAGGTCCCGCAAACTCTCTCGTGGATCTTCCGGCCGGTCGAGCCGGGAAACGGGGGCTTCCCCATCGTCTCCTTCTCCTGGGCGCAACGGGCGCAGGTGATGACCGCCATGATCCGCAAGCTCCGCTCGGAAGGTCAAGCATGAACCGGACGCAGGCGACAGCTTACCACAGGAGGGGAGCGCGCGAGTCCGACGCAGCCCGGACCCCGCCGGCGGTTGATGCGATCAGGCGCCTTAACAAATGATGCGACCCGATCGTATAATGCTGACATCATGGATCATCAACCTGTCGCACGGGTGCTCGCCGATATTGCGCGCACCGCGTCGGAAACCTTCGAGCTGGACGAGATCTTCGACCGGGTCGCCGCTTCCGCTCGCGAGCTGATCCCGTTCAACGACATGGGAGTCTGCCGCATCCTGGAAGACGGCTCCGTGATGCGCCACGCGAGCACGGCGGGGACAGGCTGCTCCGAGGAGACCTACAACCAGCCGCTGCCTCTCACCGAGTGGTCCCCGCGCATACGCCCGAGCCTCGAGCCGATCCCGCGCGTGAGCGACGCGCGGGACGAGCTGGATCCCAGCTTCACGGTCGACGCCAGGATCCTCGCCAAGGGTGGCCGCTCGTTGATGTGGGAGCCGTTCCGGCAGGGGGGGAAGCTTGCGGGTGGCGTGTGGGTCAGCTCCAGCCGGCCAGAAGCGTTCACCGACGACCACCAGAGAGTGCTGGCGCCTATTGCGGCGCTGCTGGGATCCGCCGTGTCCCACTGGAAGATGTGGGATTCTGAGCGCCGGCGACGCAAGCGCCTCGATGCGGTAGAGGACATTCTGGCCGCGCTCGCGGAGGCCCTGGACGTCCGCCAGATCTTCGAGAGCCTCTCGGTCGCTCTGCAGTCGATCGTGCCTCACACGCTGCTCGGTCTGTCGGAGCACGACGTGAGGGATGGGACCCTCAGGATCACCGCGAGCGCGGGACAGGCAGACGTGGAGATTCCCTACGAACCGGTCCCCATGACCGCGGACGAGCTCCAGCGACGCGGGATGGAGCACGAGATCCGCCGGGACATCAAGGCCGAGGTGACCCCCGACACGGCCCTGTCCCGTCTCCTGCTCGCGTCGGGCATGCGGTCGACGCTGCGCGTCCCCGTTCGGCTCTCCGGCGAAGTGCGCGGCTCCCTGATGTTCATGCACCGCGAGGAGGGGAGATACGTGGAGGAGGACATCGAGGTCGCCCGCAGGGTGGCTGACCGGATCGCGCTCGCGCTCTCGCACCACAGGCTCGCCGAGGAGGCGCGCGTCGCCGCGGCGGCGTCCGAGAGGGCTCAGAGGCTCGAGGCCACGGTCGACACGCTGACGCGCGAGCTGGAGGCGCAGGGCCGGCCGCGGGTCATCGGTGTGTCGCGCTCGTGGAAGGAAGCGCTGGCGCACGCTGCCCGCGTCGCCTCCTCGGACACCACGGTTCTGCTGACGGGCGAGTCCGGCACGGGCAAGGAGGTCGTCGCGCGCCTCATACACAAGGGCTCGGAACGCGCCGCCAGGCCCATCGTGGCGGTCAATTGCGCCGCCCTGCCGGAGCACCTGCTGGAATCCGAGCTATTCGGTCACGAGAAGGGCGCATTCACCGGCGCCGTCTCCACCACCATCGGACGCCTCGAGCAGGCAGCGAGCGGGACCCTCTTTCTCGACGAGATCGCCGAGATGACCCCGGTGGTGCAGGCCAAGTTCCTCCGGGTGCTCCAGGAGCGGGAATTTCAGCGCGTCGGCGGCACTCGGGTCCTGACCGCCGACGTTCGGATCATCGCCGCGACCAACCGAGACCTGCCGGACATGATCCGCCACGGAACTTTTCGCGAGGATCTGTACTACCGCCTCAACGTGTTCGAGATCCACCTGCCTCCGCTGCGCGAGCGCTCCGAGGACATCATGCCTCTGGCCGAGAGCTTCCTCGAGGAGCTCAGCAGCACCATCGGCCGCCCGGCCGCGGGGATCTCGCGGGACGCGAAGGAGTGGCTTGAGCTCTATTCGTGGCCGGGCAACGTGCGCGAGCTGCGCAACGCCATCGAGCGGGCGATCCTGCTGTGCGACAGGGGCCTCATCACCCGGGATCACCTGCCGATCGTCGTCGGCCGCCCGGAGCCCGCGCGCGCCGAATCGGGAAACGGCCGGATCGATCTCGCCGAGCCCCTGCCTTCCGGTGGGATCGATTTGAGGTCCGTGAATCGGTCTCTGATAGAGAAAGCACTGCGCCAGGCCAGGGGGAACAAGTCGAGAGCCGCGCGCCTCCTCGGGCTCACGCGCTCGCAGTTCTACACCCGCCTCGAGAAGTACGACATCAGCTGATCTGTCGATCTGCTGCTGATCCTCAGACATGTTGTCGATCTTCAGACAGGTCCGAGCGCGCTCCGCGGATGGCATACGGCTCTTCGCCTCCCCCCTCAACCGCCCGTCCGACAACGACTTGAGGCGGCGTTATCGACGTGGGAGAGCCGATGGCACGGGAGATGCACTGAGCTGCGCACGGAGGTGCGGCGCGATGTCTCAACGCAATGTCGAATTGTTCGTCGGACGGCTCATGACCAACGAGGCGTTCCGTGAGCGGTTCTGCAGGGAGCCGGCTGAGGCCGTCAGCCAGCTCGCTCAGGAGGGAATCCAGCTCACCTGCGTCGAGATCGACGCTCTATCGAAGATCAGTCCCATCCTGGCCAGGCTCTTTGCAGAGGCGCTCGATCCCAGGATACAGAAGGCCGGCCCGGGCGAGAGGCCACAATGAGGCGCCTCGCGGCGGCCATTATCTGTATCCTGCTTGCGCCAGCCCTCCGCGCCGCGGCCCTTCCGGCCCCCGGCAGCCGCTCGCTGAGCCTGGAGGAGGCGATCACCATGGCCCTGGATTGCAACGAGTCGATCATCATCCAGCGGGAGTCCGTCGTGGCGGCCGAGGCGGCGAAGCTGCAAGCCAGGGGCGCCTACGACCCGGCCCTCGATCTCCAGGCCGATTACCGGCGCGCGACCGAGCCGGTCAACTCGCCGTTCTCCGGCGCGCCCGGCGGCGAAGCGGCCCCGACCTTCAGGACCGGCGAGGCGCTTTTCTCGCTGCGGCAGTTTCTCCCCACCGGTGGTTCCGTGGTGCTGCGGATGGATGCCGCGCGGCAGACGACCAACAGCGAGTTCGTGCTGCTGACGCCGGCCTACGACACCCGGGTGGGAGTGGAGGTGCGCCAGCCACTGTTACGCGGTCGCTCGATCGACGCGGCGCGCCTCGGCGTGCGCGTCGCGGCGGTGGATCGCGCCCGCTCCGCCGCCTCCCTCAGACGGGAATTGACGCAGATCGCCGCCGCGGTAGAGGACGGCTACTGGTCCCTGGCGTCGGCACGGCGCGCGGTGGAGGTACGCGAGGAGGCGGTGACCCTTGCGGATGAGCAGCTCGGCCAGACACGGGCCCGCGTCGAGGAGGGGGCCGCCCCGGAGTCGGAGATCTCTCAGCCGCTGGCGGAGCTGGAGAGACGGCGCGGCGAGCTGTACGCGGCACGCGAGATCGTTTCCCGCAACGAGAACGCCCTCAAGCGTCTCATCCTGCACGTGAACGATACCGCGATGTGGGCCACGAGGATCCTGCCGGCCGACGATCCGAACGTCGAAACGAAACCGGTGGACCCCGGAGACATGCAGGCCGCCCTGGAACGCGCGCTGAGCGAGCGTCCCGAGCTTTCGGAATCCAGTGCGGAGGTCGATCGCCGGCGCATGGAGTCCGCCTTCGCGCGCGACGCCCTGAAGCCCGGTCTGGACGCGTTCATCTCCTACGACCGGCTGGGTCTGGCGGGCTCCGCGGTGGACCAGGATCCGAACGGCCCTTTCATGGCGACCGTGCCGGGTTGGATCGAAGGAGGCCTGGGCCGGTCGGTCGGGACCCTCGGCGAGGGGCGCTTCGACGACACGAGGGCGGGCATCGTGCTGAGCATCCCGATCGGCAACCGCTCGGCGAGAGGCGGGGCGGGCATCGCGGAAGCGGCCACGCGCCAGGCCGAGGCCGGCATGGACGGTATCCGCAAGATGATTCTTACGGAAGTCCTGAATGCGGCCGCCGGCGTGGACACCGCCGCCCAGCGGGTGGAGGCCGCCCGGTCCGCGCGCGAGGCCGCCGACGTCCAGCTGAGCTCCGAACGGGATCGTTACTCCGTGGGGCTCTCAACCAATTTCCTGGTGCTCACCCGCCAGAACGATCTCTCACGCGCGCGTCTGGATGAGAACGCGGCCCTGATCGACTACCGCAAGGCCCGCACGGAGATGGCGCGAGCGACAGGCTCACTGCTGGGGGAGCGCCGGATCCAGGTGGAAGAACAGACGCAGACAGGCGGCGCGAGATGAGGACGAGAGACGTGACCGGAACGGAGGCGTGCTGAGATGGCGAAGCGAATGATCCTTATGCTGCTGGTGATGGCGGCGTTCATCGTGTCGATCGGTCTGGTGAAGTACCAGCAGATCCAGACGGCCGTCGCGCAAGCCGCCTCGTTCCAGCCGCCTCCCGAGGCGGTCACCACCATCGTCGCGCAGCAGGAGAGGTGGCAGCCGACGATCAACGCCATCGGCACTGTCGTCGCGGTTCACGGCGTCATGGTGAGCGCCGACCTGCCCGGCGTCGTCGAACGGATCTCGTTCCAATCGGGCCAGAAGGTGCGGGCGGGAGAGGTGCTCCTGCGGCTCGACACCAGCCAGGAACAGGCACAGCTCGCGGCGGTGGAGGCCAGGCACAAACTTTCCGCGCTGAACCTCTCGCGGATGAGCGGTCTGCTCGCGAAGGGGGTCACCTCGCGCGCCGAGTACGACACCGCGGCGGCGGAGCAGGAGCAGGGTCAGGCCGCCGTGGGTGAGACGCGGGCCACCATCGGACGCAAGACGATCGTGGCGCCCTTTACGGGGATCCTGGGCATCCGCCAGGTCAATCTGGGCCAGTATCTCAAGAGCGGCGACCCGATCGTGCCGCTCCAGTCGCTCGACCCGATCTACGTCAACTTCTCGGTGCCACAGCAGGACCTCGCGCAAGCCCGAGTCGGGCGTGAGGTCACCGTGACGGCGGACGACACACCGGTAGTCAGCTTCGCCGGCAGGATCACGGCCGTCGATTCAATCGTGGACGAAGCGACACGCAACGTCCAGGTCCAGGCCACCTTCGAGAACTCCGAGCTGAGACTCCGGCCAGGCATGTTCGTGGAGGCGCAGGTCAGCCTCGAGCGCGGGGAGCCGGTCATCACACTGCCGGCATCCGCTATCAGTTACGCGCCGTACGGCAACTCGGTCTTCATCGTCGAGCAGGTCAAGGGTCCGAAGGGAGAGACCTACCTGGGCGTGCGCCAGCAGTTCGTCAAGCTCGGCGGCATGCGGGGCGACCAGGTCGCCGTCCTGTCGGGAGTGAAGCCCGGCGAGGAGGTCGTGTCGTCGGGCGTCTTCAAGCTGCGCAACGGCATGGCGGTCCAGGTGAACAACGATGTCCAGCCCTCAAATGACCCCGCGCCTAGGCCCGAGGACAACTGATGAGAATCACCGATCTCTTCATCAAGCGACCCGTGCTGGCGATCGTCGTCAACCTGGTGATCCTGATCGCGGGTCTGCAGTCGATCCGCACGCTCACCGTGCGTCAGTACCCGCGCAGCGACATCGCCGTGATCCAGGTCACGACCGCTTACGTGGGCGCCAACGCCGATCTGGTGCGCGGCTTCATCTCCACCCCGCTCGAGCGCGTCATCGCCAGCGCCGATGGCATCGACTACATGGAGTCCTCCAGCACGCAAGGCTTGAGCACTATCACGGTGCACCTGAGGCTCAACTGGGACACCAACGCGGCTCTCACCCACATCCAGGCGAAGGTGGCGCAGGTGCGCAACCAGCTTCCACCCGAGGCCGAGGCACCGATCATCCAGCTGCAGACCGCCGACACCCAGTTCGCCGGGATGTATCTCGGCTTCTCCTCCGACACCCTGGATCAGAACCAGATCACCGACTACCTCGCCCGCGTGGTTCAACCCAAGCTGAGCGCCATCAGCGGCGTGCAGCGCGCTGACATCCTGGGCGACCGGACCTTCGCCATGCGTGTCTGGCTGAAGCCCGACAGGATGGCGGCGCTGGGCATTTCGGCGTCCGACGTGCGCGACGCCCTGGGGGAGAACAACTACCTCTCGGCCCTGGGAAGGACGAAGGGGTCGATGGTGTCGGTGAACCTGGTGGCCAACACCGATCTGCGGACGGCGGAGGACTTCCGCCAGTTGATCGTGAAGGAATCGAACGGGAAGGTCGTCCGGCTCAGCGAGATCGCAGACGTCGTGCTCGGAGCCGAGAACTATGAGGCGGACGTGCGGTTCAGCGGCCAGACAGCCACGTTCATGGGCATCTGGGTGCTGCCCACGGCGAACGCTCTGGATGTGATCAGGAAAGTCCGCCAGACCATGCCGGAGATCGAGGCCCATCTGCCCGCCGGGATGAAGGCCAGCATCCCCTACGATACGACCTTGTACATCGAGAACGCCATCCACGAAGTTCTCACGACGCTGTCCGAGACGCTCCTGATCGTCATCATCGTCATCTTCCTGTTCCTCGGATCGTTCCGGGCCGTGATCATCCCCGTGGTCGCCATCCCGATCTCGCTGGTGGGCGCCGTCTTCCTGATGCTGGCGGCGGGCTTCTCGGTCAACCTGCTCACGCTGCTGGCCATCGTCCTGTCGGTGGGTCTGGTCGTGGACGACGCCATCGTCATGGTGGAGAACATCGAGCGGCACGTCCAGGCCGGGGCGCGGCCGCTGCGCGCCGCCATGGACGCCGCGCACGAGCTGGTCGGCCCGATCATCGCCATGACGATCACGCTGGCCGCCGTCTACACGCCGGTCGGGATCCAGGGGGGGCTGACGGGAGCGCTCTTCCGGGAGTTTGCCTTCACCCTGGCCGGCGCGGTGATCGTGTCGGGCGTGGTGGCGCTGACGCTGTCTCCCATGATGGGCTCCAGGCTCCTTCGCCATGGAAGCCTCGATCGAGGCTTTGCGGGCTGGATCAACCGGCGATTCGACGGGCTCCGCCGCGCCTACACGCGCGCGCTCACGGGCACGCTGAAGTACCGGCCCGTCGTCTTCGTGCTGTGGGGGATCGTCGTCCTGCTGATCGTGCCGTTCTTCCTGTTCTCGCAGCAGGAGCTGGCGCCCAGCGAGGACCAGGGGGTCGTGTTCGGGATCGTCCAGGCTTCGCCCAACTCGACGCTGGATCAGACGAGGCTGTTCGCGCCCCAGATCGAAGCCGTCTTCCAGTCGTTCCCCGAGACGGCGGCGACGTTCCAGATCATCTCACCGGCCGGGGGATTCGGCGGCATGGTCACGAAGCCCTGGAGCGAGAGGAGCAAGACCGCCCAGCAGCTCCAGGTGGAAGCGGCAGGCAAGCTCTCGAAGATAGCCGGTGTGCGGATCATTCCTCTCACACCGCCCTCGCTTCCCGGCGGCGGCGGGTTCCCGGTGGACTTCGTCATCGCCTCCACGGCCGAGCCACAACAGGTCGTGGAGATCGCGAACCAGCTCGTGCAGAAGGCCTTCGCCAGCGGGCTGTTCGTCTACGCCGACGTGGACGTGAAGTTCGACCAGCCTCAGACGGAGATCGTCTTCGACCGCGACAAGGTCCGTTCCCAGGGCGTGTCCTTGAGCGAAGCCGGCGCGGATCTGGCCACACTGCTGGGTGGGAATTACGTCAATCGATTCAGCATCCAGGGCCGCAGCTACAAGGTGATCCCGCAGGCCAAGAGGGCCATTCGGCTCACGGCCGAACAGCTCCAGGACATCCACGTGACAGGGCCTGACGGCAGGCTGGTCCCGCTCGCCACCTTCGCGACCCTCAGGACCACCACCGAGCCGCGCGAGCTGAAACGGTTCCAGCAGCTCAACGCCGTCCGCATCCAGGGGGTCATCCCCCCACAGGTGTCGCTCGATCAGGCGCTGAGCTTTCTCGAGGAGGAGGCAGCGCGCATCCTGCCGCAGGGATTCTCCATCGACTACGCGGGCGAGTCGCGCCAGCTCCGCACGGAAGGCAGCAAGTTCCTCGGCACATTCCTGCTGTCGGGGATCCTGATCTATCTGGTTCTCGCCGCCCAGTTCGAGAGCTTCCGCGACCCGTTCATCATCCTGATAGGGTCGGTGCCCCTGGCGCTCTCGGGTTCGCTGCTCTTCTCCTTCCTGGGGTTCACGACGCTGAACATCTACAGCCAGGTGGGGCTCATCACGCTGGTGGGCCTCGTCTCCCGTAACGGCATCCTGATCGTCCAGTTCGCCAACCATCTCCAGGAGACGGGCAAGGAGAAGCTGGAGGCCCTGATCGAGGCCGCCGGGACGAGACTACGCCCGATCCTCATGACGACGGCCGCCACGGTCGTCGGCCACATGCCGCTGGTCTTCGCCACCGGCCCGGGGGCTGGCGCGCGTAACAGCATCGGCACCATGCTCGTGACGGGGATGATCATCGGCACGATCTTCACGCTGTTCGTCGTGCCCTCGATCTACATGCTCGTCGCGCGCAGACACACGGCCGCCGCCGGGCTGGATCAGAGCGAGCCGGCTGCCCGCCACGATCTGGAGACGATCGCGGTCTGAACGGCGGGGTGGCGTGCCGCGGTTTTCCTGTGATTGAACGAGTGCTGGTGCCGAAGGCGGGATTCGAACCCGCAACACTCTCGACCTCAACGAGTTACAAGGTCGGACTGGAAATGCCTCAAGTCGGTCAACCTCAAATTCGACACGCGCAACAGCCTATCACAGGAGGGGACTGCACAAGTCGGGCGGAGCCCGGACTCAGCGGGTCACAGCCCGGACCCAGGGGGAGCACAACAGGAGCACAACTCTCCGCCAGCGCCAGCGACCGGTTGTCGGCCGTCCTGGAGGACCCGGACCTGCGGTTGGTCGTGGAGCGGTGGCCTGAACTCCCGCGGGCGATCATACGGGCCATCCTGGCGCTGATCCGACCTGAGGAGTAGATGGCAACCCGAGCTCCCGAACCCCAGGCTGTACGCTTCTCGTTGTTGGATATCTGTGCCACCTACTCCCAAAGCGATGGAAGGTCCTTGCCGAGGCCGACGGCGTTTCCGGCCCATGGCCGGGACCAGACCGACTCTCGTGCCCCAGCGTTCCTTTCCTGCCATGTGATGGGTCTCCTGGCGCGGGGGTGCGCGGTGCGTGCCGAGCCGCGTATCTATACGTCACCCGGGAGCGCCGCGTCAAGAGAATCCACGAGGGCGTTACTGGACGCTCCAGCCGCGAGACGCCTCGAGCCGTCGCCTCGCCCGGGCGGTGAGCGGGTGGGCCTCGCCCAGCCTCTCCGCGAGCTGGTCGTAACCGGAGCGCAGCAGCGGCCCAGCTTCATCCTTCCGGCCCTCCCTCCAGAGGCATTCGCCCAGCGCGCTCCGGGCCGAGCCGTGCAGCCAGTGGGAGGCGGGCAGCGCCTGCTCCACCTGGGCGAGCGCCTCGCGCAGGAACGGCTCGGCTTCCGCGGCCCGACCCTCACGGACGAGGAATTCCCCGAGGTCGATCAGCGTCTCGATGATCTGGCGATGCGATCCCTTCAGGGCCCGACGCTGCCGGTCGAGCGTCTCGCGGAACAGACGCTCCGCCTCGGACAGCCTGCCGACGTTCGCCATCGCGAGCGCGCGTTTCTCGCGGGTCCGGAGAGTCTGGGGATGCTCCGGCCCGGAGCGCGTTTGGAGGATCTCGACGCATCTGTCCAGCAGGGGGAGCGCCTCCCCGGATCTTCCGAGAGAGAGCAGCACGAACGCCTTCTGTTCGAGCGCCGTGGCCAGGAAGGGATGGTCGACCCCGGTGACCCGTTCGTGCAGGGCGATCGCCTGGTCGAGCATCGGAATCGCTTCCTCGAAGCGACCCCGGTCGGCCAGGACGCGCCCTAGGTTGGCCTGCGCGAGCCCGAAGTTGGTCTGCTCCTCCAGCCCGAGCTTCCGGTATCGGGCGAGGACGTCCCGGTACATCGCCTCGGCCCCTTCCAGGTCGCCCTTGAGATGAAGCGACGACGCGAGGTAGACCATGGTGAGCGGAATCTGGCGATGCTCCTCGCCGTAGACCTTCCGGCGGATGTCGAGCGCCTCGCGGTTCGCCGCTTCGGCGCCTTCCAGGTCTCCCTTCGCCGTCAACGTCGCGCCTAGGCGGCTGAGCGCCGCCGCCACCTCCGGGTGCAGGTCGCCGCGGAGCTTGCGGCGCTGCGCGAGCGCCTCGCGGTGCAGCTCCTCCGCCGCCGCGTAGTCGCCCTTGGCGTGCAGGAGGTCCGCGAGGTTCATCGCTGATCGGGCGGTGTCCGGATGTTCCGTCCCGAGCTGCTTCCGGCGAATCTCCAGCGCCCCACGCAGCAACGGTTCGGCTTCGCCCAGGTTCGCCTGACGGACCAGCACCGTTCCGAGATTGGCCATGCTCTCGGCGACGTCGGCGCTGTCGGCCGCTAGAAGCCGCCGGCGCATGTCGAGCGCCTGTCGTCCGATTCGCTGCGCGGCAGGAAGGTCCCCCGAGTCGTAGTGGATTCCCCTCAGTGAATCCAGCCCTCGCGCGATCAGGGGGTGATCGGGGCCGAACTCCTTCCGGAGAAGCTCGATCGAGCGCTCGTCGAGCTCCCGTGCGCGGTCGAGCCGGCCAAGCGTCCAGAAGCTTACCGACATGATGTAGAGCAGATCGGCCTGCACGACGGGCTGGCCCGCGAGGTCCTTCTCGATCCCCTCCGTGCCCCGGTCCAGCAGTTCCTTCGCGGTGATCTCCCGACCCTTTGACTCTGCCGGATCGGAGGCCCTGAACATGCCGACGAGGAACTCCTTGACCTGCTCCGCCCGCCGCGCCTCGAGACGCGCGCGGTCCCGCTCCCTCGCCGCCACGGCGGCCTGCCAGGCGGTGCCGAGCAGGCCCGCGAGGAGCGACAGGGTCGCCACGCTCACCGCCGTGACGCCGAGCCGGTGGCGCCCGATGAACTTGCCCGTCCGGTACCCCGCGCTGTCCGGGCGCGCGAGCACGGGCTGGCCGGCGAGGTGCCGGCGGACGTCGTCGGCGAGCGCCTCGGCCGAGGCGTAGCGGCGCTGCGGCTCCTTGCGCAGGGCCTTGAGCACTACCGCGTCGAGGTCTCCTTTCAGCGTCCGCGCCACCCGGGGAACCCCCACGGAGGCCGACGGTGCAGGAGGATCCACCTCGCACGCGGCGCGGGCCAGCTCCTCGCGGCTCGTGGCCCTCTCGCCGTACGCCCGGCGCCCTGCCAACAACTCGTAGAGCACGAGACCCAGGGCGTACACGTCGGTGGCCGTTGTCACGGGCTCCCCCCGCACCTGCTCGGGGGCCGCGTACTCGGGGGTCAGCGGGTGGATCCCCACCTCCGTGAGCGTGGCTCCCTCCTGCGTCTCCGTGAGGAGCTTGGCGACGCCGAAGTCGAGCAGCTTGAGCTGGCCGTCGGCCGTGACCAGCATGTTGGAGGGTTTCAGATCGCGGTGCACCACGAGCTGTCCGTGCGCGTACTGGACGGCGCGGCAGGCCCCCTCGAAGAGGCGCAGGCGTTCCGGCACGCCGAGCCGCCGCGCGTCGCACCACTCGATCAGCGGCTCGCCGTCCACGTGCTCCATGGCGAACCAGGGTTGTCCTTCCTCGGTCACACCACCGTCGAGCAGGCGTGCCACGTTGGGGTGGTCGAGGCCGGCCAGGATCTGCCGCTCGCGCAGGAACCGCTGGAGGATGGCGTCGCTGTCCATCCCGCGCTTGATCAGCTTGATGGCGACCCGCTGCCGGAACCCCCCCTCCTCGCGCTCGGCGAAGTGGACCACCCCCATGCCGCCGCGCCCCAGCTCGCGCAGCAGCCGGTAGGGGCCCACGCGGCCACCGCCGGCATCGCTCTCTTCGGTATCTCGCAGGAGCGCGGCGCCCCTCTCGTGGTCGATCCCCTCGAGAAAACCGCCGCCGTCCCCGTCGGCCTGCCGAGCCTCGTGAGCGGCCAGCAGCGAGTCGATCTCGGGGCGCATGGGGTCCGAGGCAGGGCAGCGCGAGTCGAGGAAGGCCCGGCGCTCCTGCGCCGGGAGCTCCAGCGCCTCGGCGAAGAGCTCGGCGATCTGGTCCGGATCGCCGCCCGCGGACGAGGAGGGAGCCTCACTCATCGGAGCGCCCCTCGGGTCCCGAATGGCCGGCCCGCAGGGCCCGATAGAGCCAGGTGCGCGCCAGCACCCAGTCGCGCTTGACCGTACGGGGCGCCAGGTCGAGCGCCGCGGCGGTCTCCTCGACGTTGAGCCCCCCGAAGAAACGGCACTCCACGACCCGGGCCTGGCGGGGGTAGAGGGCGGAGAGGCGCTCCAGCGCCTCCTCCAGGTCGAGGATCTCGGCGGCGAACCGATCGGCCGTCACCCGGACCGTGTCGAGGTCCAGCGGCTCCTCGCCGCCTCCCCGCTTGAGCCGGTTGCGACGTCGGGCGGCGTCCACCAGCACCCGGCGCATGGCGCGGGCCGCGGCCCCGAAGAAGTAGGCCCGGTTGCCGTCCGGCACCCGGGTCTCGTCCACGAGGCGCAGGTAGGCTTCGTGCACCAGACCGGTCGTGTCGAGGGTGACGGCGCGGCGCTCTCCCACGAGCTGGCGGTGGGCCATCGCGCGCAACTCGTCGTAGACGAGCGGCACCAGCTCGTCCACCACGTCCGGGCCGGGGCGTCTCCGCGGCCCGAGCGACTCGGTCACGGCTTGTCTGGAGCTCGATTCCGGCACGCCGGCCCCCTCCCACCGGGCCGCCCCCCAACCATCCTACGCCCCCCGGAGGCGGCCTGACAAGATCGCGTGGCCCCTTTCGGGAGGTTCCGGCGCATGTACCAGGCAAGGAGGTAGGCATCATGAGCAAGCGCTTCCCGGAGACCATAGCGTGCCTCGTCGTGCTCTCCCTGGCGGTCACCGCAGCGCGCGGGCAGCAGACGACCCGCGAGTCAGGCACGTGCGGCTGTACGTCCGGTCCGATCGTCGACGCCGGGGGCAACCTGGACTTCTCCCACTGCAACGCCCCACGGGTGCTCGATGCACTCGACCGGTACGCCGAGCGGAGCGGGCGCCTGCTGCCGGAGCGGGTCGAGCTGGTGGACATCGAGATCCTGGAGCGCAAGCTCGAGCAGCTCCGCCGGGTGGTCGTGCGAGACCTGCTCGCCTGGATGACCTGGGAGGAGCTCAACCGGTTCCTCCCCTTGCTGACGAGCCTGGACCAGCCCCGCCTCGGCGCGGACATCCGGCACGGCCACTGGCCGGGCGCGAGCCTCTTCAACTGTGACAACGCCGTCTACTGGATCAACAAGGCCCTCGACAACATTCTCGCGGTGGACGAGATCCTGATCAAGCTCGAGATCGAGACCGACATGTATCCCAACGAGCCGGCTCTGTTCTGCAACCCGCAGCTCCTGTCGAACTCGACGTTTTACCTCAACGCCACGAGCCTGCGGAGCCAGGCCCGCCAGTGGCTCCAGTTCGCCGCCGACTCGATGTCCCAGCAGGCGCCGGGCGCGGCGGCCCTGGGCGCCTTCCTGGGGTGGTGGCGAGCGTTCCAGGCAGGGTTCGGCTTCAGCGTGGCCTTCAATTCCACCCCCATCAGCGGCGACGCACGCTGTACCGAGGTGGGGGATGCGGGACTGGCCATGGCCGCGGTCGCACAGGCGGCGCACCTGGGTTACGAACGGGCGCAGCTCTGCGCGCAGGGCTTCTGAGAAGCACGGAGAAACACGAGGAGGAGGTCAACATCATGAGACAGCGATCGATTCTGCTGATGATTCTGGGGGCGCTGGCCGCCGTCGCGCCCGCCGGCGCCGCCGAGGGGAAGATCCCGATCTGGATGCCGGCCGTCATCACCCAACCGGGCCACTACGTGCTCACACGGGACGTCACGGCGACCGCCGGTCCCGCCATCTCGATTCAGGCCGACGGCGTCACGCTGGACCTTAACGGCCACACGGTCTCCCAGCCCGGCGCCACGACGGCGGCCATTCAGATCGGCGGGATGTCGGGTGCCAGCAAGGGGATCGTCATCAACGGCGGAAAGATCCAGGGAGGCCTCCAGGGCATCAACTTCCAGCCCCCGGATCCAGTGATGCCCCTCGAGCTCGCCGACCTCGTCATTTCGGGATCGGCCGGATCGGCGGTGAAGGGGGCCGGCTTCGGCCAGCTCAGCGCGCACGGGATCATCGTCATCGGGACCAACGTCGGCTTCGAGCTTTTGGGGAGCGCCGCGGGTTCGCCGCCGCCGCCGATCCCCCCCAAGGCGATGATCCGGAACGCCGACATCCGCGCCGGCGGCGGGATCCACTGCACGGGGGTGACCTGCTCGATCCGGGACACGGCCTTCGAGTACCAGCCGCCCGATCCCCAGATGGTCTCGCCGGCCTTCAGCTTCAACCGCGCGGACGGCAGCGAGGCGCTGGGGATCATCATCATCGGCACGATGCCGGTGGGGGGCATCGTTCCCTGCACAGGGGAAATCGCCTCCTCCCACGGCATCATCATCAACGGCGGGAAGATCCAGGGGCCCGGGCCGGGCACGACCGGTGGAGGCGACTGCATCGGCGTGGACGCCATGAGCTCCGACGTCGTGATCCGCGACACCACGCTGACCGGCTGCGCCGGCGACGGGATCCACTCGATGGGAAGCGACGTCTCCGCGCTCGGGATCATCCTCATCGGCGGCGCCGGTCGCGGGATCTTCGCCGGGGGATCCAACTTCATCATCGACGACGGCAAGATCACGGGAAACGACGGCGCCGGGATCTGGTTCGAGACGTCGGGCCACGTCTACCGGAACAACATCCTGCGCGGCAACACGGGGCGCGGCGTGGACGGCCCCGGGGCCGCCGGCTCCCTCGACGCCGGCGGCAACGTCGAGTGAGGGGCGGCGCCATGAGACGGACGCGCATCGGACCGGCCCCGGCGTTCCTGGCGGCCGCCCTCCCCCTGCTGCTGGGGGCGAACCACTCGGACAACTTCTACCTGACGCCCGACGTCCCCACCGACCTGGGCTCGACCACCGTCCTGCCCTGGCAGATCTCCCGCAACGACGCCGGGGCCTACAGCGCCATCCTGACGCTGCCCCCGGGGACCGCCATAGACGCCCTGCACCGGATGGACGACGGCCACTGGCTCCTCTCGGTGGAGTCCCCGGCGATCCTGGGCGGGATCGCCGCCGCGCCATCGGACGTCCTCGAGCTGTACGATTACCCGGGCGGGTACGCGGAGCGGTTCGACGGCGTGGCCAGCGGGGTGCCTCTGAATGTCAACGTGGACGCCGTTTTCCTGGACGGCGGCGACGCGGGGGATCTGGTGCTGAGCTTCGACGTGCCGGCCACCATCGGCGGACAGACCTTCGACCCGGCCGACCTGGTGCGCTTCGATGGGTCCGCCTTCAGCCTGTTTCTGGACGCCTCGGCGACGGTCCCCCCGATCCCTCCGACCACCAACGTCACGGGGGCCGACCGGCGCGGGCCGCTCACAATCCTGACCTTCGACGTGCCCACGACGCTCGACGGCCAGACCTTCCTGCCCGGCCAGCTCGTGTCGTGGGACGGGAGTGGCTTCTCCTCGTTCTACATGGACCCCGGGTGGCCCGCGGGCAGCGGGATCGACGCGCTGGCCCTGCTGCCCCAGCCGGGGGCCGTTCCGCCCACGATCGACGTCGCGCTGGCCTCCCCGCCGGGAGGGCGGCTCAGGCTGCGGATCACCTGGGAGGCGAGCTGCTCGGCGGGAGCGGAGGACTACGCGATCTACGAGGGGACGATCGGAAGCTGGTACAGCCACGGGGCGCTGGACTGCTCGGACGACGGGGGAGACCGGATGGAGGAGTTCAGCCCCGGCTCGGGGAACCGCTACTACCTCGTCGTGCCTCTCAACGCGAACGACGAAGGGTCCTACGGGGTCGATACCGCAATGCAGGAGATCCCGCGGGGCGCCACGACCTGCGTTCCTACCCAGGCGCTCGGCGCCTGTCAGTGACGCGGGAGGTGGATCAGGAGGAGCCGGAGCGCGATCAGGGCCCGGGCGCTCCAGCCGAGGGTGCGGATCCAGTTGGTGGCAACCAGTCGCCGGTGAAGCTCGGGATCGAAGGCCCGTGACAGGGCGGCGTGAAGCGGGAGCTGGATGAAACCCGTGGAAACCCACACGACGACGACGAGGGCGAGCCCGGTCCATAGCCACACGGGGGAGGCAGCGCCCGGGCGCCGGCGCAGCAGCGCGATGGCCGTGGCTGCCTCCACCACCATGATCGGCCCCATCAGGAAGGTGGAGATGACGCGGTGTGCCCGCTCCCACGCGGGGAACTCCTCCAGGCCGATTCTCACCATCAGCGGGTAATGGTCCACCTGCACGAACCACACGATCCCCGCCATCATGAACGTCGCTGCGGCGTGGAGGGGAAGGAGAAGGTCCCAGCGGCTCCCTTCAGGTCCGACTGCGGTCATGTGTGCGGCCCCCGATCGAGGGTAATCGCACCTGAGCGGTCCGCTCAAGTGTCGGACGGATCACGCTTGACCTCGCGCCGCCCAGGGTGTGCGCTCGCCGCGACTTCAGCACGGGACGTTTTTCACTGAATCGGCCTCCCTCACAGCGGCTGCGAAGAAGGCGAATCCTGTGAAAATAGCGGGAGTCCGTTCAGTCCCGAGCCCCCCGCGTCCTGCGGGGACGCCTGCATCATCGATCGGAGACGGGTCAGAAGCGAAGCCCGGCCGTGGTAGAGTCGCGTCATGACGGCGAAGCGCGTGGCGGTGGTGGGAGGGGGCCCGGCCGGCACCACCTGCGCGAGGATCCTGGCGGCGCCGGGAGCCCGGGTGGACCTGCTCGAGGCGGGCGCGGCCTCCGAAAAGCCGTGCGGCGTGGGGGGTGCCCGCCCGGGCGCTTCAGGAGTTTCCCGCCGTGTTCGGTGCGGCACCTTCGCCTCGGGCCTCCGGGCTGGCGAGCTCCGGCCCCTGCGCGTTCGGCATCTGGACGTCGGCAGGGGAGGCCTTCACCTTGACGCCGCCTGGACTAAGAACCGGAAGGAGGGCTTCCACCCGTTGCCTGCCTGGCTGGTGAGGCGACTTTCCGAGACCTCACAGGGCAAGAACCCTGATGACCAGCTGCTCTACGTTCCCAGTACTCCCTCGCGCGATCTAGAGGATGGCCTGAAGGCCGCTGGGATCCAGAAGTGGACGCCGGCGGGGAAGGTGGACTTCCACGCCTGCCGTGTGGCCTACGTCTCCATCGTCATGGAGTCCGGCGCTTCGCTCAAGGAGGCCTCGGAAGGGAAGCCCTTCCGGTACAAGGAGTTCGTTGGTGCCGAAGGCGGGATTCGAACCCGCATGCCTCGCGGCGCCACCCCCTCAAGATGGTGTGTCTGCCAGTTCCACCACTTCGGCACGTCGAAAAACTGCGCCCGCCTCTCTACTGCGGTGGAGGCGGGGGAGGTGTCTGACTCGGTGGCGCGCTGGACGGCGCCGGACCTGGCAGGGCGGGCGCCGACTGCTGCGCCGCCTCGTCGGTGACGACCGATTGCGCCCCGCGGTTCGCCATCATCGCCAGGGCGAACGAGGTAATCATGAAGACGATGGCCGATCCCGTGGTCAGCTTCGACAGAAGCGTGGCCGCCCCTCTGGCCCCGAAGGCGGTCTGGCTCGAGCCGCCGAAAGCCGCGGCGATGTCGGCTCCCTTGCCCGTCTGAAGCAGCACGACGAGGATCAGGAACACGCAGACGAACAGGTGAAGGACCGTCAACAGGATCGTCATCGAAGCTCCACTGATACCGGTGTTTTCGGGCGCGGCAATATAGCACAGGAGAAAAGCCGCCCGCTATGCCTCCCCGCCCTGCGGCCCGGCCTCCCGGATCAGACCGGCGAGCTGGAGGAATTTCGCCGGCTCCAGGCTCGCCCCGCCCACCAGCACGCCGTCCACGGCGTCGAGCGCCAGCATCGGCTTCGCGTTGGCCGGGGTGACGCTCCCGCCGTAGAGGATCGGCAGGATCGCCGCGCACTCTTCCTCGAAGGTGGCCAGAAGCTCGGCCCGGATCAGCCGGTGGATCTCATCCACCTCCGGCGGGGTCGGAGTGCGCCCCGAGCCGATCGCCCAGACCGGCTCGTAGGCCACCATGATCCGCTGCCCCTTGTCCAGCTTCAGATCGGAGAGGCATCTCTTGAGCTGTCTCTCGACAACCATCTCGGCGTGGCCCGAGACCCGGTCGTCCTCCTTCTCGCCGACACAGATGATGGGGGTCAGGCCCCAGAAGAGCGCGGCGGAAGCCTTCATGTTCACGCGCCGGTTCGTCTCGGCGAAGAGCTCGCGCCGCTCCGAGTGGCCGAGAATCACGAACCGGCATCCGACCTCGGCGAGCATCCTGGCCGAGACCTCACCGGTGTAGGGCCCTTCCTCGCTCCAGTGGCAGTCCTGGGCGCACAACGCGACCCCGGTGCCCGCGAGGATCCTGGCGGCGATGGGGAGCGACGTGAAGGGAGGCGCCACGATCACCTCGACCTCGGCGCCGGCCTTCATCTCCCTCAAGCCGGGGATGACCTCCGACAGGAGCGCCTCGGTCTCGGAGGGAGACTTGTGCATCTTCCAGTTGGCGACGACGACGGGAGCGATCATGGCGGATCATCCCGCGGCGTCGGTGAGCACCGCCACTCCCGGAAGGGTCTTGCCCGAGAGGTACTCGAGGGTAGCGCCGCCGCCGGTGGAGATGTGGGAGAACTCCGCCTCGAGCCCGAACTGCTTGACCGCGGCGGCCGAATCTCCGCCTCCCACGACCGAGAAAGCGCTGGTGGCGGCGATGGCGCGGGCCACCGCCTCGGTGCCCGCCGCGAAGGAGCGGTCCTCGAATTTGCCCATCGGCCCGTTCCAGAGGATGGTCTTCGCCTTCTTGATCTCGGCCCGGAAGGAGGAGATGGTCTTGGGCCCGATGTCGAGCCCCATGTACCCGGCCGATACGGCGGGCCCCCTGGTGGGGCGCCCCGCCTCCGTCGTCCGGGCCTTGGCTTCCATGTGATCCTCGGGCAGGAGCAGCGAAACCCCCCTGACCGCCGCGAGGGTCACCAGATCGCGGGCCTGCATCTCCTTCTCTGGCTCCACGAGCGAGGCTCCGATCTCGTGGCCCAGGGCCCGCAGGAAGGTGAAGGCCATGGCGCCGCCGACGATCATCGCGTTGCACCGCTCGATGAGGTTCTCCAGCAGGTCGAGCTTGTCGGAGACCTTCGCGCCTCCGACCACGACGGTGAACGGGCGGGCCGGGTCGGTGAGGATCCTGCTCAGCGCGGAGATCTCCTTGTCCATGAGGATGCCCGCCGCTGCCTGCGGGAAGCCGCGCACGATGGCGTGGACCGAAGCATGCGCCCGGTGGGCCGAGCCGAAGGCGTCGTTGACGTAGAGGTCCCCCAGAGCGGCCAGCTCCGCGGCGAACGATGCGTCGTCGGCCTCCTCCTCCTTGTGGTACCTCAGGTTCTCCAGCAGGAGCACTCCGCCCGGCTTCAATGAGGCCGCCAGGGCCCGCACCTCCGGTCCGATGCAGTCATTGGCGAAGGTCACGGGCCGGCCCAGAAGATCGGCCAGGCGGCGAGCCACGGGCGCCAGGGAGGCCCTGGGATCCTTTTTTCCCCTGGGGCGTCCCATGTGGGAGGCCGCGACGATCGAGCCGCCGCCCTCCAGCACCGCCCGCAGCGTGGGCAGGCTCTCGACGATCCGGCGATCGTCCGCCACCGAGGCCGCGCCCCCCTCCGACGAGAGCGGGACGTTGTAGTCAACCCTCACGAAGACGCGCCTGCCGCGCGGGTCGAGGTCCTTCACGGAGAGTTTTTTCATGGGGCGTCGAGTATATGGGGGCCTTTCAGCCAGTGTCAACGTGACGGCGGTGAGAGCGGCGGGCCGGACCGGGCCGCGGCCCGGGAGCGGAGAGGATCTCCAGGAGCCACGCGCGTCTGGTGTCATCGAGGCGCTCGAAGATCGGGTCATCCGGCCGGACGCGCGACCTTCGCATCAACCGCCGGAAGGTCTCCCGGACCCGGTCCTTCATCCATCCCTCTTCGCGACCGTAGTGGGACAGAAGCTCGAGAAGCTCGTCGCGGCCTCCGATCTCCTCCACCGCCATGAGGATCTCCCCCATCAGGGATCCCATCTGGCGGGAGAGAGCCCTCTTGAGGCTCTCGAAGGCAACGCGGCTCCCCGCGCGCGCCAGGTAGTAGTGCGACTTGGCCAGGATCATCTCGCGTGCCGAGTCCTGCCGGGGGCCGGCCGACTCCAGGCGGTCGATGACTCCCTTGAGGTGGTACAGGGCCGTACGATCGCCCGATTCTCCGATGATGTCCACGAGCAACGCCAGCGGCAGCGTCTCGTCCGTCTCGTCGAGGTAGGCGGTCAAGGCGCGCTCGCGCCCGCGCGTGATCGTCCTCAGGACGGAGGCCACGCGGGCGCAGGCAGCCGGGTCCGAGGAGCGCTCCCTGAGGGACTTCACCAGCGCCGGAACGGCCCCCTCTCCGGACCGGGCCAGGATCCCCGCGGCGTCTCTCTGGGTGAAGTAGTCCGCGGACGCGAGGTCGAGGAGAGCCTGCTCCGTCCCGGAGTCCGGCCGGGATGGGGCGCTCGACCAGCCGGTCGCGGCCTCCCTGACCTTCGAGTCCGGGTCCCCCGAAAGCCCCGCGGCGAGCTGCCGGGCCTCACCCGCGGGAAGGAGGCCCAGGACCTTGACGGCCTCCAGACGCACGCGCCGGTCCTCAGCGCGGTCCGCCAGGATTGAAAGAAGCGGGTCGAGCGCCTCGACGGCGCCGCCGTCGAACAGGTCCACCAGCGTGGCGACCCCTCTGAGCCGCACTTCCGCCTCCGCTTCCCGCTTGAGCATCGCGCGCAGGCGGGCGATCCCCTCGGGGGAGGGGAAGGCCGCCAGGGCGGTGGCGGCTGCGAGGCGCACGAGTGGTGAGGGATCGGCCAGAGCGAAGATGACCGTCCGTCTGGCCCTCTGGTCTCCGATCCGTCCCAGGGCCGTCAGGCATGAGGCGCGGCGCCGGGGCTCCGAATCGGCCGACGCCGCGACCAGGCTCTCCACCGCCCGGCGGCCGTGGATGGTGAGAAGGGCGAGCGCGGCTTCGTCCTCCGCGGCCTCTCCGTGGCCCAGACGCTCGACTAGACGTGTGATTTCATCCACGGCTTTCGTGGCGGCCTCGGCTGGGTTCGAGATCATGGAGGGTCTCGATGGACGCTCGAAGCGTATCTTCCCGCTCGACGAGGTGTCAACGAGGTAGCGTTCGGAGAACCCCAGTCAGTATCATTGCAGGCGATGATGCCGAAGCTGGCGCCCTGGGTCGCATGCTTGAGCCTCCTGGCGGCGGCCGGGACGAGCTGGCCCGGGGAGACCCGTACCTCCCCAGGCAAGGGGGCCGACGCCCGGGGAGAGGTCCTCCTCCCATCGGGACGCCTCCTGCAAGTCGAAATCGCCGACACACCCGAAAGGAGAGCGCGCGGCTACATGTTCCGCGAAAGGATCTCGGACCGGGAGGGGATGCTCTTCCTGATGGGCGAGCTGGACTTCCATCCCATCTGGATGAAGAACTGCAAGGTGGGGCTCGACATCCTCTGGCTCGACGAAGGATGGAGGGTGGTCCACATCGAGCGAAAAGTCCCTCCCTGCCTCAAGGATCCCTGCCCCAGCTACGTTCCCATCCAGGCCAGCATGTACGTCCTGGAGCTCAAGGAGGGGTTGTCCGAGAGGGAGGGGATGAAGCTGGGGGACTGGATCATCTACAGGCCCGCCCGGTAGGGGGGTCGGACGACCCTCCGGAGGCACCGCGGGAAGCGGCACTACCGTCCCATCCTCTACTATCCGAACCGGCTGGTGGCGGGCCTCTTCGACCGGTCCATGGGCGTGCCAGCGATAGTTAACCTCTTACACGTTAACAGGTTAAGAGGCATCTGGGAAGTCGGTTCCCGGCAGGTTGCGGTTTTATCGCTTGACCGGACACGGCCTTCCTGCCTATCATCCAGAGCATCCCAGCACAATCAGGCGACTTGATAGAGCAAGTGAAGTGGAGGTGTGCCGATGACCAGAAGCTGGATCGGAACCGGAAAGTTGGGGCAAAGCCTTCGTTCGGCATGCACCCTGGTCCTGATCGGTCTCACGGCAATCTCGGCCACTGCTCTTGCCTCGGACGCCTGGGCTCCCGAAGACCCCTGGCGCCTCGTCGCAGAGATACCGATCGTCCGAGGGCCCGAGAGCCGGGACGTGGAGCTGGTGGCCCGTTTCCTCGACGAGCACAGGGTGAGGCTGTCCCCCGGGGAGCTGCTCAACATCGCCGAGTCGGTGGCCGAAGAGAGCCGCCGCAACGGGATCGACCCGGTCCTCCTGCTGTCGGTCATCCTGACGGAGAGCCGCTTCAGGGCCGACGCCGTCTCGGAGAAGGGGGCGATCGGACTGATGCAGCTTCTGCCCTCCACCGCGGAGGGGGTTGCCCGGGAGCTCGACCTGGATTGGGGAGGGGACGTGCGGCTCCTCGACCCGAGCACCAACATCGCCCTGGGCAGCTACTACCTCAAGCAGCTCATGGAGGCGTTCGACGATGACCTGAGCCTGGCCCTGACCGCATACAACAAGGGGCCCGGGTACGTTCTCAGGCAGATGGCCGGCGCCGAGGGCGAAGCGTCCACCGACCTGTCGTCCGCGTACGCCGATCAGATCGTCCTGCATGCCGGCAACAGCCTCCGGTCCCGCGCCCTGTAAAAAGCCCCATCCCTGCGTGATCCTTTCCCACCCAGCTGGACGCCAGGCTCTTGCTCCCAGGTCGCTCGGGGAACCCTTGTGAAGGCCCTGTGACGCGAGGTCGTTCACGCCCTCCAGGTTCTTGATCCCAGGGAGCCGGGGAACCCTTGCGAAGGCCCTATGACGCGAGGTTGTTCACGCGCCCCGGGGACGCGTGACCGAGCGGAATGGAGGCGAGCAGCGGCCCGGGGCCGCGCGCAGCCGTGCCGGCGCAAGGGTTCCCCGAGCGCCCCCATTCTTGACGGTCTTGTCTTTCTGATGGTACGGTGACTGGCCCAGTCCAAGAGGTGCGCGGGCCGGAGTCTCAAACTCCCCAGGCAAGGAGCAGCACGAACAGCCCGGGAGTTGTGTCCGCGCGCAGGGAACCGCCGACTGGCCGGCGGGCCCGTGGTCAGGACCCGATCAGGAAGCGCCCGACATGACCGATTACATCCCGATTCTGATCTTCCTGCTGGTGGCGGCGGCCTTCCCCGCCGCGACCCTGCTGATCGCGCGGCTCGTCCGGCCGTCCAACTATTCGCGCGTCAAGGCCGCCTCCTACGAGTGCGGGATCGAAGCGGCGGGCGAGGCCCGCGGGCGCTACTCGGTCCATTACTACATCATCGCCGTCCTGTTCGTGGTCTTCGACGTCGAGGTGATCTTCCTCTTCCCGTGGGCGGTCCGGTTCGAGGCGCTGGGGCTCTTCGGCTTCCTCGAGATGCTCATCTTCATCGCCATCCTCGTGCTCGGCTACTTCTACGCCTGGAGGAAGGGCGCTCTGGAGTGGGTCTGAGCAATGGCTGACACACCCGAAGGACCCGGCGAAAAGCCGCCCGTGCCGGACAAGCCCGCCACCCCGACGCCCGGGGCGCCGGCGCTTCCCTCCGCGGCGAAACCACCGGCTGCGGCTCCCCCGAAGCCCAGGATGGATCCGATCGAGGAGGCGCTCCGCCGCCCCGTGGTCTCGCCGGCGCTCGACGCCCTCAAGGAGGCCTTCCCGGGAGCCGTGCTCGAGGAGGTCCACCACGCGGGCCAGGTGACCGCGGTCATCCCGGTGGACCGGATCCGGGAGGTGCTCCGGTTTCTGCACGATGACCCGCGCACGGCCTTCGATCTGCTCGCCGATTTGACGGCGGCCGACTATCCGAAGCGCGACAAGAGGTTCGAGGTCGTCTACCACCTCTACTCGCTCCCGAAGAACCACCGGTTGCGGCTCAAGGTCCGGGTGGCCGACGGCGAGCCGGTCGCGTCGGCGACGAGTGTCTATAACGCCGCCGAGTGGCACGAGAGAGAGGTCTTCGACCTGTTCGGAGTGAAGTTCGACGACCATCCGGACCTGAGGCGAATCCTGCTGCCCGACGAGTGGCAGGGGCACCCCCTGCGCAAGGAATACCCGCTCGAGGGGTTCCCCGAGCAGCACATGCGCCTGCGGTAGGAAAGAGGGATCGGGATGTTCAGGACCGAGATGATGGAGATCAACATGGGCCCGCAGCACCCGTCCACGCACGGGGTGCTGAGGCTCGCGTTGACCCTGGACGGGGAGACCGTGGTGGAGGTCAAGCCGCACATCGGTTATCTGCACCGCGGCGTGGAGAAGCTCTGCGAGAGCAAGATCTACGTGATGGTGCCCCCCATCTGCGACCGGCTCGACTACGTTGGCTCGGCCTCGCAGAACCTCGGCTACATCCAGGCGGTCGAGAAGCTGTCCGGCATCGAGGTGCCGGAGCGGGCGCGCTTCATCCGGACCGCGATCGCCGAGCTCAACCGCATCTCGAGCCACCTGGTCTGGCTGGGCACTCATGCGCTGGACATGGGGGCGATGACCGTCTTCTTCTACTGCTTCCGCGAGCGCGAGATGATCCTCGATCTGTTCGAGGCCTTCTGCGGCGCCCGCCTCACGACCAACATGTTCAGGGTGGGCGGGCTCCTCGACGACCTGCCCCCCGGGTGGGTCGAGGGCTGCCGGAGGTTCACCGACCTGTTCCCCACGCGCATCAAGGAGTACGAGGGGCTCCTCTCCCAGAACCGGATCTGGCTGGAACGCACCAAGGGGGTTGGCTACCTCTCCGCCCAGGACGCGATCAACTGGGGCGTCACGGGGCCGCTCTTGAGGGCCTCGGGGGTGCCCTATGACATCCGGCGGACCGAGCCATACGCGGCCTACGACCAGGTGGAGTTCGACGTCCCCACGCAGAAGGAGGGGGACACCTACGCGAGGTATCTCGTGCGCAACGAGGAGATGCGGCAAAGCGCCCGCATCGTCAGGCAGTGCCTCGACAAGATGCAGCCGGGGGAGATCCGGGCTCCGAAGCTCAAGACGCGGATGAAGCCGCCCGCCGGCGAGGTCTACCACGAGATCGAAGGGCCGCGCGGCGTGCAGGGGTTCTACATCGTGAGCGACGGGGGCGAGACCCCCTACCGGTGCCACTTCCGCGCGCCGTCATTCGTGAACCTGGCCGCCATCAACGTCATGTCCCGGGGCGCCCTGGTCGCCGATCTTGTGGCCGTCATCGGCACCATCGACATCGTGCTGGGAGACACGGACCGATGACCCGCGGCGACATCATTCTGTACGTCGTCATTCCGGCGGTGAAGATCGCCGTCGTGCTGGCCGTGGTGATGGGGGTCGTGGCCTACCTCACGCTTCTCGAGAGGAAGATCCTCGGGTTCATGCAGTTGAGGCTCGCCCCGCGGCGGGTGGGCCCCAGCGGGCTGCTCCAGCCGATCGCCGACGGCATCAAGCTCTTCATCAAGGAGGACCCCACGCCCGACAGCGCCGATCGCGCCCTCTTCGTCCTGGCGCCGATCCTCTCGATCATCCCGGCGTTCGCGGCCCTGTCGGTCCTGCCGTTCGCGTCCCAGCCCTTCGAGCTGTTCGGCTACCGGATCACGCCCTTCATCACCGACGTGAACATCGGCGTTCTTTTCATCCTCTCGATCACGTCGCTGGGTGTCTACGGAATCATCCTCGGTGGCTGGGCCTCCAACAGCAAATACTCCCAGCTCGGTTCCCTGCGCAGCGCGGCGCAGATGATCTCCTACGAGGTGCCGCTTGGCCTCGCCATCATCGGCGTCCTGATGCTTTCGGGGACCGCCAGCATGGTGGGGATCGTGGAGGCGCAGCGCGGCGCCGGCTGGTGGTTCATCGTCCCGCAGTGCGTCGGGCTCTTCTGCTATTTCATCTCGGCGCTGGCGGAGACGAACCGTATCCCGTTCGATCTCCCGGAGGCCGAGGCCGAGCTGGTGGCCGGCTACCAGACCGAGTACGCCGGCATGAAGTTCGCCTTCTTCATGATGGCGGAGTACACCAACATGATCGTCGTGGCCTCGCTGGCCACCACGCTCTGGCTCGGGGGGTGGATGCGCCCCTTCCCCAACGTGGAGGCGCTGGCCTTCCTGGACTTCCTGAACTGGGCCCACCCGGCGCTGTCTGGCGTCTTCTGGTTCTCGCTGAAGGTGTTCCTGATCCTCTATGTCTACATCTGGCTGCGCGGGACCTTCCCCCGTTACCGGTACGATCAGCTCATGCGCCTCGGATGGAAATGGCTGCTCCCTCTCTCGCTGGCCAACATCATCGTGACGGGGCTGGTGCTGACGCTGCGTCAGAGCGCGGCGGGCTGAGGCGGGGGAGGAGGAGGGTGAGATGACTCGAGCGATGCAGGTGATAAAGCGCTTCTTCCCCTACGAAATGCTGCAGGGGATGATGATCACGATCAAGAACCAGTTCAGGCCACACATCACGCTGGAGTATCCGCGGGAGACGCCGGACCTCGCGCCGCGCTTCCGCGGCGTGCCGAGGCTCAGACGCGACCCGGACAACGGCGAGGAGATGTGCGTCGGGTGCCTGCTGTGCGAACAGATATGTCCGGACAACTGCATCAGCCTGGTCGTGGACAAGCGGCCTTCGGGCAAGGGGAAATACCCCAAGTCGTTCATCATCGACTATGAACGCTGTTGCTTCTGCGGGCTGTGCGTGGATCCGTGCCCGACCAAGCCAATCACCGCGATCTACATGAGCCACGACTACGAGCTGTCGGACTACTCGCGCGTCGAGTTCATCTCTGGCAAGGAGCGGCTCTACGAGGGGCATCCGCTCAAGCGGTATGCGAAGTAGCCGGGAACGGGGGGGCAGGTAGGTGGAAGCGTCCGCCATCGTGTTCTACACGCTCGCCTCGATGGCCGTCGTGTCGGCCGTGATGGTGGTCACGCGCCGCAGCGCGGTACACGCGGCGCTCTTCCTCGTGCTCACGTTCTTCTGCGTCGCCGGGATCTACATCGTCCTGTCGGCGGAGTTCCTGGCCGCCGTGCAGGTGCTCGTGTACGCCGGCGGCGTCATGGTCCTCTACCTGTTCGTCATCATGCTCGTGCCGCTGCAGGCCCGCCCGCTCAAGCCGCCCGTGAGACACGTGGCCGGCTCGCTGCTGCTGGCCGGGCTGCTGGCGGCGAGCCTGATCTCCTACTTCTGGAACGCCACGCCGTCCGCGACGGCCCGGGAGATGGGCTACCCGCCGGCGGGCGGAGGCAACATCGAGGCGGTCGGCATGGAGCTCTACAGGCGTTACCTGCTCCCGTTCGAGATCGCATCGGTGACGCTGCTGGTGGCCATGATCGGGGCGGTCGTTCTGGCGCGCAAGAAGGTCTGAGAGGAGGCGAGCGTTGATCCCGGCATCGCACATCATGATCTTCAGCATGATCCTCTTCACGGTGGGGATGCTTGGCGTGCTCACGCGGCGCAACGCCATCATCGTCCTGATGGGGATCGAGCTGATGCTCAACTCGGCCAACATCAACTTCATCGCCTTCTCGCGGCAGCTCGGCGACATGGCGGGGCAGATCTTCGGGATCTTCACGATCGTGGTTGCGGCCGGCGAGGTGGCGGTGGGTCTCGCGATCATCATCGCCCTCTTCCGCAACAAGGACACGATCAACATCGATGAAATCGACATCATGAAAGGCTGACGGGAAACGTGGCTGGACTTCTCTGGTTGATACCGGTCCTCCCGGCGCTCGGCTTCGTCGTCAACGGGCTCCTGGGGACCCGTCTTTCGAAGAAGGCCGTGTCGGTCGTGGCCTGCGGCGTGGTGCTGGCGTCCTTCGTGCTGTCGGCGCTCGCCGTGGGGCAGCTCGCGGGCATGGACCAGGGGGCCCGCTACATGGAAAACCGCCTCGCCGCGTGGATCCCCGCGGTCGACGCGGGCGGCTCGTCGCCCGGGCTGACCCTGGACTGGCTCTTCGTGCTGGATCCTCTCTCGGCCGTCATGATCCTGATCGTGACGGGTGTGGGGCTCCTCATCCACATCTACTCGATCGGATACATGTGGGAGGAGACCGGGTACTGGCGCTACTTCGCCTACCTGAACCTCTTCATGGCGATGATGCTCACGCTCGTGCTGGGCGGCTCCTTCGCCGTGATGTTCGTCGGATGGGAGGGGGTGGGCCTCTGCTCCTATCTGCTGATCGGGTACTTCTACTGGAAGACCGACTGCGCCGACGCGGGGCGCAAGGCGTTCATCACGAATCGCATCGGGGACCTGGCCTTCGTCGTCGGGACGCTGGCCCTCTTCGCCGCGTTCGGGACGCTGGAGTTCCGCCCCATCCTCGCGTCGGTCGCCGTGGGACAGGGTTCGACCTTCCTTCTGACGGCCGTGGCGCTCTGCCTGTTCGGGGGCGCCTGCGGCAAGTCGGCGCAGATTCCCCTCTACGTCTGGCTCCCGGACGCCATGGCCGGCCCGACACCGGTGTCGGCCCTCATCCACGCCGCCACGATGGTGACGGCGGGGGTCTACATGGTGTGCCGTCTCTCTCCGCTCTTCCTGGCGGCGCCGGCGGCTCTCGCGGTCGTGGCGATCGTGGGGGCGGCGACCGCGCTCTTTGCCGCCACGATCGGCCTGGCGCAGAACGACATCAAGAAGGTGCTGGCCTACTCCACGGTCTCGCAGCTCGGGTACATGTTCCTCGCCGCGGGCGTGGGGGCCTTCTCGGCGGCCATCTTCCATCTGACCACACACGCCTTCTTCAAGGCGCTGCTGTTCCTGGGCTCGGGGGCGGTCATCCACGCGCTGCACCACGAGCAGGACATGCTGAAGATGGGGGGCTTGAAGGGGCGCCTGCCGGTGACCTACAAGGTCTTCCTGTGCGGGTGGCTGGCCATCTGCGGCATCGTCCCGTTCGCGGGCTTCTTCAGCAAGGACGAGATCCTCTGGAGGGCCTTCGTCTGGAGCCCGGCCATCTGGGCCGTGGCGGCCGTCACCGCGGTGCTGACCGCCTTCTACATGACGCGCCTGATGGGACTGACCTTCTGGAGCCCGTCGAGGATGGACCACCACGCGGAAGAGCACCTGCACGAGGTCGGCCCATCGATGAAATGGCCGCTGGTGGCGCTCGCGGTCCTGTCCGTCGTGGGAGGCTTCCTGAGCGTCCCGTCCGCACTGGGAGGGGACTTGATGCCCTTCACGATGGAGCGGTGGCTCGAGCCGGTCTTCGAGCCGGCGACCTACGCGGCGCTGCTCCACGGGGAGGTGGGGGGGGCGGAGGCGGCCGCCGCGGAGGCCCCCCAGGCCCCGCACGCCGAGCACGGCGCGGCGCTCGAATACGGTCTGATGGCGCTGGCGCTCGTTCTGGCGGCGCTGACCATGCGCTTCGGATACGGGTTCTACAAGGATGGGCTCGACCGGGCCGCGGCCGTCCGGCGGCGCTTCTCCGCGGCCTACGACCTGCTCAAGAACAAGTACTGGGTCGACGAGATCTACGACGCCGCGGTCATCCAGAGCTTCTACCGCCTCTGCCGCGCGGCCCTGACGTTCGACGTGCGCGTGGTGGACGGGGCGGTCCACCTGGTGCGAAACCTCACCGTCGGTTCGTCCTACCTCTCGGTGTTCTGGGACACCTGGGTCGTGGACGGCATGGTGAACCTGACCGGGCGATCGATCCGGCGCGCATCGGGGCTGCTGCGGAGGCTCCAGACGGGGCTCACGCAGTCGTACGCCTCGGCGATGGTCTTTGGTCTCTTCGTGCTGATCTGTGTCTACATGTACGTGTCCTGAGGAGCGAACGAGATGTTCCAGGGTCTCCTGTCACTTATCTGCTACGTGCCGTTGGCCGGAGCGCTGCTCATCCTCTTCTTCCCTAAGGATTCGAAGAAGGGGATCGCCTATTTCGCGACCGCGGTGGCGGCGATCGACTTCGCGATCTCGCTGCCCCTCTTCCTCCAGTGGGACACGAGCCTGGCCGGTTTCGACCAGAGGACCTTCGAACGGTTCGACTGGATCCCCTCCATCGGAGCCCAGTACGTCTTCGGCCTCGATGGCATCTCGGTCCTGTTCGTGATGCTCACGACGCTGCTCGGCCTGATCTCGGTGCTGTCGTCCTGGTCGGCGATCACCGAGAGGGTGAAGGAGTACTACATCTTCCTGCTGGTGCTTCAGACCGGGATGCTGGGCGTCTTCATGTCGCTCGACTTCTTCCTCTTCTACGTCTTCTGGGAGGTCATGCTGGTGCCGATGTACTTCCTCATCGGCATCTGGGGCGGGGCGAACAAGCTCTACGCGGCAATCAAGTTCTTCCTCTACACGTTGTTCGGCTCGGTGCTCATGCTGCTGGGGATCCTGGCCGTCTACTTCTATTACGGTGCACAGACGGGCGTCTACACGTTTGACTACACGCAGCTCGTGACGCTGGGGGCCGACCCCGAGTTCTTCGAGCTGAGCAAGTGGATCTTCTGGGCGTTCTTCATCGGGTTCGCCATCAAGGTCCCCATGTTCCCGTTCCACACGTGGCTCCCCGACGCGCACACGGAGGCGCCCACCGCCGGGTCGGTCATCCTGGCGGGGGTCCTCCTGAAGATGGGGACGTACGGCTTCGTGAGGTTCAATCTCCCGATGCTGCCCGAGGCCTCCCGCCTCTACGCGCCCTACATGCTGGCGCTCGCCGTGGTCGGCATCATCTACGGAGCGCTGGTCGCGATGGTGCAGCGTGACTGGAAGAAGCTGGTCGCCTACTCGTCGGTGTCGCACCTGGGGTTCTGCATGCTGGGGGTCTTCGCGCTGAACGTCAACGGGCTGAACGGCGGGATCCTCCAGATGATCAACCACGGCCTGTCCACCGGGGCGCTGTTCCTCATCGTGGGGATCGTGTACGAGAGACGCCACACGAGAATGATCTCCGAGTACGGCGGTCTCAGCAAGCAGATGCCGGTCTTCGCCGCCATCTTCATGATCATCACCATGTCGTCGATCGGGCTGCCCGCGCTCAACGGCTTCATCGGAGAGTTCACGATCCTCGCCGGCGCATTCCAGATCCCGAGCACCGTGGCGCTGTCATTCATGGGTTGGTCGGTGGGGGGCAAGTTCTGGGCGGTCTGCGGCGTGAGCGGCATCGTGCTGGGCGCCGCCTACATGCTGTGGCTCTACCAGCGCACGATGTTCGGCGGTCTCGACAACCCCGAGAACCTCAAGATGACCGACTGCAACACCCGCGAGGTGATCTACCTGGTGCCGCTCGTCGCCTGCTGTTTCTGGATCGGGCTCTACCCGAAGCCGTTCTTCAGGATTCTCGAAAAGCCCGTGGCGCGCCTCGTCGAGCAGGTCGGCGGCGGCCGGACGGGCTACGCGCATCTGGCGGCGCCGGGGCCGGCGCCTGCGCCGGCCAACGATCCACGGGCCGTGGAGTGATGGGAGCGTGATGGAGTTCGACGCGGCGAAGTACCTTCAGGACAGCCAGTTCATCATCGCCGAGCTGCTCCTCTGCTTCTTCGCCTTCATCATCCTGATCGTTTCGGCGATCCTCCCGAAGGAGGCGCGCCGCTCCATCGCGTGGCTCTCGCTCTTCGGCACCACGTGCGTCGTCCCCAGCGTCGCCTGGATCGCCTGGCAACTGAAGGGAGATGCCGCCCGGCCCGTCTTCTTCGGCGACGTGGCTGTCGATGGGCTGGCTTTCTTCTTCAAGCTGATCTTTCTGGTGGGCGCCCTCCTCACCATCCTGATCTCGATCAGGTACATGGACATCGAGCGGGCGCAGGCGGGTGAGTACTACGCCCTCATCATGATCGCCACCGCGTCCATGATGTTCATGGCGACGGCGCTCAGCCTGCTGATGATCTTCATCGCGCTCGAGACGATGGCCCTGTCGATCTACATCCTGGTCGGCTTCCTCAAGGAGAACCGCAAGTCCAACGAGGCGGCCCTGAAGTATTTCGTGCTGGGCGGCTTCTCGACCGCCATCTTCCTGTACGGGTCGTCCCTCGTCTATGGCGCGACCGGGTCGATCCAGCTTTCCGAGATAGCCGTGCGCGCCGTGCCCGGCGCCCCGGGCGTCGAGATCGCGGTCCTCGGTCTCATCCTGATCACCGTGGCCCTGGGTTTCAAGGTGGCGGCCGTGCCCTTCCACATGTACATTCCCGACGCCTACGAGGGGGCTCCCACCGCGATCACCGCCTTCATCTCCACCGCCTCGAAGGCGGCCGCCTTCGTGGTGGCGCTGAGGGTGCTGCTCGCGGGGTTCCCGGGCCTTCACGAGTACTGGGCGCCGCTGGTGGCCCTCATGGCCGCGGCGAGCATGACCCTGGGCAACGTCGCCGCGATCCTGCAGGACAACATGAAGCGGATGCTGGCCTACTCCAGCATCGCGCACGCCGGCTACACGCTGATGGGAGTGCTCGTGGCCGGCATGCCGGGCGCCACGGGGCAATTCGGGCTGAAGGCCGTCGCGGTCTACATGATGGTCTACACCTTCATGAACATCGGCGCCTTCGCGATGGTGATCATGCTCCGCCGCGAAAACCTGGTGGGGGACCAGGTGGCGGACTTCTCGGGTCTGGCGCGCCGCTCGCCGCTGGCGGCCTTCGCCATGCTGCTCTTCCTGCTGTCGCTCGCGGGGATCCCGCCCCTGGCCGGCTTCATGGGCAAGTGGTACCTGTTCGGCGCGGCCATCAAGGGGCATTACGCCTGGCTCGCCGTGCTGGCCGTCGTCAACAGCGCCATCTCGCTCTACTACTACCTCAGGGTGGTGGTCTGCATGTACCTGCGCGAGCCGCTCACCGACGAGCCGTACAACACCTCGCCGGCGCTCACCGCGGCGCTGGCGATCGCCGCCGGGATGACCCTGCTGATCGGAATCATGCCGGAGCGGTTCCTCAGGCTGGCGAGCTTCTCGTACACTCTGATGATGGCCGCGGCGCCCGGATAGAGCGGCGGCCCGCATGGACAGGAAGGACGAGCGCGGCGAGATCCTAAGGCGAGCCGGACCTTTCATGAGCATCGGCAGCATGTTCGCCGCCGCCCTTGCCCTGTTCACGTACGGCGGTCACTGGGCCGACGGTAAGCTTGGCACCACTCCATGGCTCACCCTGACCGGGGCGCTCACTGGGCTGGTGGTCGGCTTCTACAATTTCATCGTGGTCGTGATGCGGCGGCCGCCGGAGTGACCCTGAACTTGAAGCGCCTGCCCTTCACGGCATGGGTGGCCGCATTGACGGTCCTCGCCGGGCTCGTCGCAGCCGGCACGAGGCCGGGCCACCCGGAGCTGGTGGTCGGAGTCGTCCTGGGGATGGGCGTCGCGGGTGGGTTCGCCGCGGTCGCCGTCGCCATGCTGCGCAAGGTCAAGAACAGGCCCGGCTCGGGCATAGAAGTGACGACGAACCTGGCACGTGCCTTCGCTGGCCTGATGCTGGCCCGCATGGTAGGCTATTTGACCCTTGTGCTGGCTGTCGTAGCGCTGAAGATTCTCGATCCGATGAGTGTCTGCATCGGATTGGCATGCGGAACTCTGATCTTCCAGGTGATAGAGGTTATCTACTTGAGGAAGATGACTTGACACAGGATGCGGCTCTTCAGGCGGCCGATCAGGCGAAGCACACCCCCGAGCACGGCAACGACATCGGCGCCGCGATCATGCACCACATCACCGATGGAAGCACTCTGGATCTTGGCTTCACCGAGATCCATCTGCCGGAGCTCCACCTGTGGGGCCTCGATCTCTCGATCACCCGGCACGTCGTGATGATGTGGGTCGCCTCCATCATACTGATTCTCCTGTTCTCGCTCGCGTTTCGCGGCCGGAGGATCGTTCCCAGCGGAATGTCGAACCTGCTGGAGATGTTGGTCGTATTTGTGCGTGACGAGATCTGCATCAAGTACCTCGGCGCGCACTACGGCGCGGTCCTGGCCCCCTATGTCCTCACTGTATTTTTCTTCATCTTGACCTGCAACCTGCTCGGTCTGGTTCCCTTGGGAGCCACGGCGACGGGCAACATCAATGTGACGGCCGGTCTCGCCATCATTTCCTTCATCATGATCCAGGTCATGGGAATCCGCGAGCACGGGTTCTTCAAGCACTGGAAGAACCTCGTCCCGCATGGCCTACCACTCTTCGTTCTGCCCATCATCATCGTGGTTGAGATTCTAAGCATGTTCGTGAAGCCCTTCGCCCTCTGCATCCGCCTGTTCGCCAACATGACGGCCGGACACGTGGCGATTCTGGGTTTCATAGGTCTGATTTTCATCTTCGAGACCACCTGGGTCTCGCCGGCGGCCGTAGGGCTGGCAGTGGCCCTCACCCTGCTCGAGGTGTTCGTGGCCTTTCTCCAGGCCTTCATCTTTTCAATGTTGACGTCCCTGTTCATCGGCTTTTCTCTGCACCCGGCTCACTGAACACACTCTCTCAAGGAGGAGGTTGAATGGAAGGTCAAGCAGTAGGCCAAGTGATGAACTTGCAGCTTCCCTGGGTCGCCGCGGCCATCGGAGCCGGGATGGCGGTCATCGGTGGTGGCTACGGCATCGGCCGGCTCGCCGGCTCCGCGCTGGAGGGGATCGCTCGCCAGCCGCAGGCGAGCGGCCCAATCGGCACCAACATGATCATCGCCGCGGCCCTCATCGAAGGGGCGACCTTGTTCGCCGAGGTCGTCTGCCTGATTCTCGTGTTCAAGACTCTGTAGCCGGGCCGGCTGATGCTTGTATCGATCAACCCCGGCCTCATCATCTGGACGATGATCACCTTCATCGTCCTGCTGGTGGTCCTGCGCATGGTGGCCTGGAAGCCCCTGCTGGGGATGCTCGAGGAGCGGGAGCGCACCATCCGGGACTCGCTCGAGCAGGCCCGCAAGGCCAGGGAGGAGGCCGAACAGATGATGGCGCAGCACCGTGAGATGCTGTCCAAGGCCCGGCACGAGATGGCCGCCATCATCGAAAAGGCCCAGCGGGACGCCGAGCAGCGCCGGGCCGACATCCTCGCCCGCGCCCAGCGCGACGCGGAGGAGAAGGGCCGGCAGTTCTCCGAGGATCTGGAGCGGCAGAAGCGGGCGGCGATCCGCGAGATCCGGGAGCAGACGATCGATCTGGCCCTCACCGCATCCGCGAAGCTGCTGCAGGCTTCCATGGACGAGGAGAAGCACCGAACGCTCCTGCGCGGCTACCTCGAGGACCTCAAGAGGCAGCGACCTCCTTCATAAACACGTCGAGCCGGCCGGGTCATGCCCCGCGGACGCCGTGGTATGCTCCGCGCATGACCCAGCCGGCCTCACGCCCCGTAACGCCGGTCGCCGTCGAGGTGGCCACCTCGCCTCCATACCGGCTCACGATCGGGCCGGGCGCCTCGGGGGGGCTGCCGGCGTGGGTCTCGCTGCACAATCCCGGCGCGCGGTGCGCCCTCGTGACGGACGATCACGTCGCGGTCCTCCACGCGAGGCCTCTGCGCGATCGGATGATCGACGAAGGCCTGCAAGTGGAAATGATCGTCATCCCGTCGGGCGAGATCCACAAGACGCGCGCCACCAAGGAGAAGGTGGAGGACTCCCTCATCGAGGCGGGGCTCGGCCGCGACTCGCTCATCGTCGCGATGGGGGGCGGCATGGTGACCGACCTGGCCGGCTTCGTCGCGGCGACCTTCATGCGGGGCGTTCCGTGCGTCCTCGTGCCGACCACCCTTCTGGCCATGGTGGACGCCTCGATAGGCGGCAAGACCGCGGTGGATCATCCCAGAGGCAAGAACCTCATCGGCGCTTTCCATCAGCCGGTGGCCGTCTTCATCGACGTCGACGCGCTGGCCACGCTGCCGGAGCGCGAGTTCCGGTCGGGGCTCGCGGAAGTCGTCAAGACCGGCGTCATCCGCTCGCGCGAGCTCTTCAACGGGATCGCGGCGGCTCCCGACAGGCTCGCAACCCGCGAGCCCGATCTCATGACCGGCCTGATTGCGGCGGCGTGCCGGATCAAGGCCGAGGTGGTGGCAGCGGACGAGCGTGAAGGGGACCTCAGGAAGATCCTCAACTTCGGGCACACGATCGGCCACGCCATCGAAGCCCTCTCGGGATTCGAGCTCGCGCACGGGGAGGCGGTCTCGATCGGAATGGTGGCGGAGGCCCGCATGGCGGTGCGCCTGGGCGTGCTGGCCCGCGAGGAGGCCTCGGAGATCGAGACGACCCTGGAGGCGCTCGGGCTGCCGGTCAGGCTTCCGCCGGGCCCGGAACAGATGACTCCGTGGAAGATCGTGGAGGCCGCCCGCCGCGACAAGAAGGGGCGCTCCGGGCGGATCGTGTACGTCCTGCCTTCGTCGGTCGGGGAGATGGCCCGCGGTCCGGGCGGGTACGGCATCCCTCTGGAGGACGTGCTCGCGGCCGAGGTCCTGGAAGAGCTGGCGTGAGGGGCGCGGCGGCGCTGGCGGTCGTGGCCGCCGTCCTGCTCGCCTTGATCGTGGCGCTGCACGGGCCGGTCTTCACCCGCGGCGCGCTCGTGACTCCCGCGGGGATGCACTACGCGCAGTGGCCGTGGAAGGCAGGGGCGGCCGAGGCGGTCCGGCGGGGCGCGACGCTGGAGGAGAACCCCACACTCAGCGATCTTCTCTTCCAGGTCTACCCCTGGCAGCGCTTCATCGTGCGCTCCCTCCAGTCGGGGGCGGTCCCCCTGTGGAACCCGTACTCCTACTGCGGCGTGCCGTTCGTCGCCAACGCGCAGTCGGCGATCTTCTATCCGCTCCACTGGCCGGCCTGGATACTCCCCTCGATGCGCGCCTTCACCTTCGCCATCCTGGCGAAGATCCTCCTCGCCGGCCTCTTCATGGCGGTCTTTCTCCGCGGGCTGGGATGCTCGACGCTGCCGTGCATCGTGGGCGCGGTCTCGTTCGGCCTGTGCGGCTTCATGACCTCGTGGCTGGGATACGCCCACACCAACGCGGCGGTGGCGCTGCCGCTGCTGATGCACGCGGCCCGGCGGCTCGCGCTCGCGCCCTCAACGGGGGCGTTCCTGCTGCTGGTGTCCGCCACGGGCGCGCAATACCTGGGCGGGCACCCGGAGACGTCCCTGCACATCGTGGGCGCCGCCGCTGCCTGCTTCCTGTGGCACCTGCCAAGCTCGTCCAGGCCCCGCGCCGCGACGGCGCTCTTCGCGGGAGGCTCGACGCTTGGCTTCCTCCTGGCGGCGATCCAGCTGCTTCCCTTCCTGCAATACCTCATGGAGAGCGCCGCGCTGGAGCAGCGCCGCAACCTGCCCGGGCTCGACCCGAGCCTGCCGGCCTCGGCGCTGGCCACCTTCCTTGTGCCCGATCGTTTCGGCCGTCCGTGGGACTTCTCCTACCGCGGCCCCGCTGAATGGCAGGCGATGGCGGGCTACGCGGGCGCCGGCGTCCTGCTGCTCGCCTTGCTGTCGTTGCGATGGTGGAAGGAGGTTCGCTTCCTCGCGCTTCTCGCGCTCGCCTGCGGAGCGATCGTCTATGGTCCGCCGCAGATCCGGTCGCTCATCCGGGCGATCCCGCTGGCCGGCATAAGCTCCAACAACAGGCTCCTCCTGTTGATCTCGTTCTGCCTGGCGGCGATGGCGGCGGTGTCGCTCGAGGCCATCTCGGCCCGGGCCGCTGCGTGGCCCCGTGGCGATCGAATGCGCGCTCTCGGCCTGATCGCGCTCATCTCCACGGCTCTGATGGCCGTCGCGCTGGTTGCCGGCGCCGTGGATCCACAGAGCCCGCGTCTGGCCTGCGGCATCCTGGGAGGCACCGCGCTGCTGGCGGCGCTGGCCGTCCTGAGGCCCGCACGCGGCGACCTCTATCTCGCCGGCGTGGCGGCGATCACCTGCGTCGACCTCTTTCTCTTCGCCTATCGGTTCAACCCTCACGCGAACCCGGCCGATCTCTTCCCCTCCACGAGCCTGACCGACGCTCTCCGCAGGGACGTCGCCGCGGATCCGGCGCGCGGCGGCCGGCTGATGACCGTGGGATGGACGATGCGCCCCGAGACGCAGATGGTCTACGGGCTCTCCTCGATCGAGGGATACGATGCGATGGAGCTGGCGCGCTACCGGCGTCTGCTCGACCGCGCACAGGTGGCGTCGATCCACGAAACGGGTCTGATCCCGGCCGGCTCGCGCCCCCTGCTCGATCTGATGGGTACCCGGTACATCGTCACTCCGCCCGGCGGCGTCGTCTCGGGCCCTGAGATGTCGCTCATGTACGACGGACCCGATGGCCGTGTCTTCGTTAACGCCGGCGCCCGGCCGCGTCTCACGTTCGTGACGCGCGCCGAGGCCCTCTCCGGCAACGAGACCCTCGAGGCGTTGGCCGGGAGTCGGTCCGATCCCTGGAACCGGGTCCTCATCGAGGATGATGCTACTCTGGGGCGGCCGGATCGAGTCGACGAAGCGGACGGGCCGCGTCCGACAATCACTCTCGACCTCAACCTTCCAGGCTCGCTGACCGCGACGGTGCGGGGGCAGACGGGGCCGGGCTATCTCGTGGTCGCCGACGCGTGGCACGGCGGATGGCGGGCCGAGGTCAATGGCCGGCCCGCCACTGTCCTTCGCGCGGATTACTGCTTCATGGCGGTGAGCGTTCCGGCCGGCGAGGCCCGGGTCGTTCTGGAATACAGACCGGGGGCCTTCACGGCGGGCGTCTGGGTGTCGGCGCTGGCCCTGCTGGGCACCCTCATCGCGGGGCTGTCCCGGCTGGGCCGCCAGGAGGCACGATGAAGATCATCGCTCTGGGGGACATCCATGGAAATCTCCCCGCGCTGGAGGTCTGCTGGGACCAGGCCGAGAAGGAAGGGTACGACTGGATCGTTCACACGGGCAACGTCGTCGGGCACGCCCCGTTCCCCAACGAGTGCGTGGACTTTCTGTCCGGCCGGAGGGTGTCCGGGGTGCTGGGCAACTTCGACGACAACGTGGGCTGGGACGGCGAGGAGAGCGGGACACGCGACCCCGATCCGGTCGAGAGGAATCTGGCCGAGGCCGCCTTCGCGTGGACGAAGAAGGTCATCGGTCCGAGGCAGAAGAGATGGCTGGCCGACCTGCCCTTCGAGACCAGCCCGAAGGCCGGCGCCGCGACCGGGGGTTCGGGCACGCGCGTGGTGGTGTTCCACGCCAGCCCGGTGGATCTCTACTCCGGACTTCACGCGGGGATGCCCGAGTCGCGCTTCGTCGAGTGGGGCAACGCCGCAGGCGCGAACATCATCGTGCTGGGGGGCACCCTGCGCCCCTTCCACCTCACCGTGGAGGGCAGGCACTTCGTCAACGCGGGGAGCGTGGGCAGGCCTCGCGACGGGAATCCCGCGACGGGGTACGCCGTCATCGAGTACGACCGGCAGGTGAGCGTGGCATTCAAGAGGTACCCGTACGACGTCGAGCGGACGGTCAGGGCCCTCGCCGAGAGGGGGGCGCCGGTGGCGGTCGCGGGGCGGCTCGCCAAGGGGGTATGAGCGGGCCGGGCCCGGGCTGTCAATAGTGTCGCCGGGACGGTCCGATTGACTCGGACCGGAGGCGGCCACTAAGATCCGCCGCGGAAGCTTTCATGGATATCCCCAGGCAAATAGGCCGGTACGAGATAGTCCGGGAGATTGGCCGTGGGGCCATGGGGCGCGTCTACCTCGCCCACGACCCCCGCATCGATCGCCACGTCGCCATCAAGACAATCCACGCCCTCAACGTGCTTCCCGATGCCGAGGCGGATGAGATCCGCCGCAGGTTCACCCGGGAGGCCCAGGCCGCGGGCAAGCTCCAGCATCCGGGCATCGTGACGATCTTTGACGTCGGCGAGCACGAGGGGACCTATTTCATCGCGATGGAGTACATCGAAGGGGACACGCTCGAGCCGCATACCAAGAAGGAGAACCTGCTCCCCACCGGGACGGCGCTGAGCCTGGTCGTGCAGGCATGCGAGGCTCTCGACTACGCCCACCAGATGAGCATCATCCACC
>DASXTC010000002.1:0-1685 GCA_036505635.1 Candidatus Polarisedimenticolia bacterium | reverse complement strand
GGGCCGCCGCGACTACGCGGTCTTGCTGACGATGGCGCGGCTGGCCGTGCGCGGCGGAGAAGTCGGCCGGCTGCAGCTGGCCGACGTGAACTGGCGGGCCGCCGAGCTGACCATCCGTGGCAAGGGTGGGCGGGTCGATGTTCTGCCGCTGCCCGCCGATGTGGGTGAGGCGATGGAGTCGACCGCCTCCACTGGCTCCGCCGGGAGGTGCACGGCCTCCCCTTCCCTCGCCACCAGGCAGCCCCGCTCACCGAGCGTCAGAACCACGGATCGGGCACCCCGTTCGATGAGTGCGCGGGCGGCCTCGTCCGCCTCTTCGGGCGAGGTCACCGGGCGACCGAGGAGCATCTCCGTCTCCGACTCGTTCGGGCAGAAGACGTCGCTCAGCTGATAGCAGCTCGCGGGGAGCTCAGGGCGGGCGGGTGCGGGGTTGAAGATCGCCGTTACCCCCTGCTCCCGCGCGATCCCGAGCGCCGCGAGGCTCGTATCGAGCGGAGCCTCGAGCTGACAGACCATGACCCGAGAGGATGCGATGGCCGGGCGAGCCCTCTCTACGTCCTCGGGGCTCAGCAGATCGTTCGCCCCTGTGACGATGATGATCGAGTTGCGACCCTGGGGATCCACGGCGATCGGGGCCACCCCGGAGAAGGCCTGGTCCGTGAACGAGACATGGGCCGTGTCGACGCCCCAGCTCCTGAAGTTCTCCAAGGTCCCCTCGCCGAAGACGTCGCGGCCGAGCTTCGCCACCATGACCACCTCGGCCCCGAGCTTGGCCGCCATCACGGCCTGGTTCGCTCCCTTGCCCCCGTAGCCCATGTGGAAGCGACTGCCATGGAGGGTCTCGCCCATCCGAGGGAGGCGGGGGACATAGCTGATCAGGTCCATGTTCGCGGCGCCCACCACGCAGATCCGAGGGTTGCGCATCCGACCCTCCCAGCTCACGTCTGCCTTCTCCTATTTGAGAATGAACTCCTCGGTGTAGATGTGGATGCGCTGGACGGTGAAGTCATCGGCGTCGGCCACCGCGATCCGGGCCTCCTCGGAAGCGAAGTCCTCCTGCATCTCCTCCAGCGAATCCCACCACATCTCCGCCGTTCCGTCGAAGGGAAGCGTACCCTCGATCTCCTGGTACTCCTCGATCGCGATGTTGACCCGATATCCCTTGAGATTCTTGAAACGGCAGGTCAGTGGGGCGTGCTCCTTCACCCATCGCCGGGCGAATTCCTCGTGGGACATGTCCGCCTTCGCCTTAAGTAGAGCGATGAGTTTCACTGATTTGCCCATCTTCTGCCGCCCCTCTCGTTGCGATTCAGCTCAGGGCGACACCGACGCGCCGAAGATGTCGGTGTTGCCGAACGTCGGCGGGCAATCGTCGTTGGGCGCCGGGCCTCGGGACCGAGGCCCCGTGTACAGCGACTGGCGCCAGGCATCGATGGCCGCGCAGTCGGCGGCGTTGCGCACGTCGGTCCACACGGCCTCGCCGTAGGTCCGCGTGGCGGCCGCGTCGACGTAGTCGCCCAAGAATTCGGCCTGCAGGTTGTTCTGGCTGGAGCCACGCGGGTCGCCGACCGCGCCGCGGCGCGCCTCGGTCAGGCCCGACGGCACCCCGCCCGAGCCGATCGCGCCGTGCAGGATCACGTCGACGAGGCTCCGCCCCCAGAGCACCCGCCACCAAGGCGAGCAGG
>DASXTC010000001.1:0-47766 GCA_036505635.1 Candidatus Polarisedimenticolia bacterium | reverse complement strand
GTCGACGACCACTCGGGTCGACTTCCTCCTCGCTCCTTGGCTGCGGCTCGCAAGCCCCGTGCGCGCGGCCCAAGCCATTACTCGGACACACTCCTAGAGCCCCCACTTGGCCTTGTTGGCCTGGACCTCCTCCACGCTGGGCTTGGGTTTCTCCTCGCTCTTTGCCACCACGAAGAGCTCCCTCTCCGTGTCGCAACGCGCGTTGAGCGGTGTGTCGTCGGCGAACGGCTCCGGCACGGCATCTCCCGCGGTTATCGCCTCCCACGGGCACTCCGGCTCGCATGCGCCGCAGTCGATGCACTCGGCCACTGAGATATAAAGCTGATCAGGCAGATCGGCCGATGGCGTGACCGGGACGTAAAAGCAGTCCACGGGGCAGACTGCCACGCAGGCCGTGTCCTTGCAGTCCCTGCACAGTCTTGAAACGACGTACGTCATCTTCGTCAGCTCCTGGGAAAGGCCCGCTTGCGGGCGGCCGATAAGATAGCACGACATGGCCCTCCGCGTGTGTTGTTTCGGCGGCCCGCGGCCGCCGTCCCGCACCGTCCTCCGCTAGGCTCGCGAAAGGGCCGGCGCAGTCTTCTCTAGTTTTTCCTCCCCGAACGATGACAATTGGAGTATATACTTGAGGTGCAGCGCGTCGTACTCGCGACAGCCCGAATCGAAGGCGTGGATTCGAGGAGAGGGAGACCGTCTCAGGGTGAACGGTATGCCTTTCCGGGGGTGGGGTGACCTTGGTCGTAGTCCTCTTCGAGGAGAAGTGTCTCTGGTGTGCGGCAAAGCTGGGTGGAACGATTGAATTGGGTGAGGGGTACTCCCGTAGCAACGGTGATTTCGACCCGGAGCACGCGGTGGACGTGCAGAATGCCGGCAGCGATCGCGTCCTCAAGGCGGTCAACGCGTGCGGCAGGTGCGCTGCCTGCGGCACACTCTTTTATTACAAGGCTTTTTCCGTTATGCAGATGAGGGCGAAGGCGGAAAACGCTTCCGGCAAGGAATGACCTGAACTACGCCTCGCGCACGGGCTGGAACCCATCCCCAAACCCGCTGGCGGTCCTGCTCGAGCGGCTCGGCGCCACCGGCACGCCGATCCTCGACCTGACCGAAGCCAATCCCACGCGGTGCGGCTTTTCCTATCCCGCCCATGAGATTGTGCGCGCGCTCTCGGTCCCCGAAATCCTCCGCTATGAGCCTCACCCTCGGGGGCACGAGCTCGCGCGCGCGGCGGTGACGGCCGACTACAGGGCCAGGGGGATCGAGGTCCCGGCCGACCGGCTGGTCCTCACCGCGAGCAGCAGCGAGTCCTATTCCTTCCTCTTCCGGTTGCTGGCGGATCCGGGGGACTCCATTCTCGTGCCGGCCCCCAGCTATCCCTTGTTCGATCTTCTGTGCCGCATCAACGACGTCTCGCTCGTGCATTACCCGCTGGAGACCGGCGGAGGGTTCGGGATCGATCTTGAGGCCCTCGATGCGGCGGCGGGCGACGCGAGGGCTCGCGCGCTCCTGGTCGTCAGCCCGGGAAACCCGACCGGTTCCTTCCTGAAGCTCCACGAGGTGCGGATGCTCGATGAGATCTGCGCGCGCCGCGGGATCCCCATCATCTGTGACGAGGTCTTCGGCGACTACGCCCTGGGCGCGGATCCCCGTCGGGTCGCGACTCTGGCGGGCCGGAATCGCGTGCTCACCTTCGTGCTGAACGGCCTATCCAAGATGCTGGCCCTGCCGCAGCTCAAGCTGGGCTGGATCGCGGTGAGCGGCCCGGACGACGAATGCGCGGAGTCTATGCGGCGTCTCGAGGTGATCGCCGACACCTTCCTGTCGGTCAACACCCCCGTGCAGGCGGGGTTGGGGGATCTGCTGGCGCTCAGACCGGCCATACAGCGGCAGATCCTCGACAGGATCGCGATGAACCGCGCCCACCTGGAGGCCGCCGGCGCAACGCGGGGTTCCTGCACCTGTCTGCCGGCGGAGGGCGGATGGTACGCCATCCTGAAGGTGCCGCGGACCCGCACCGACGAGCAATGGGCGCTGCTCCTGCTCGAGGAGGAGAGGGTCCTGACGCACCCGGGCTATCTCTTCGACTTTCCCTGCGAGGGGCACCTGGTGGTGAGCCTGCTCCCCCGGCACGAGACCTTCGTGGAAGCCGCGAGCCGGATCTTCCGCCGCGTGGAGGGGTCGGCCTGATTCAGCGGCCGTAGCGCCCCATCAACATCCCCTGCGCGAGGACGTGCCCCTGCATCGCCTTCTCCACCTGGGCCTTCGTCGCGCCGGCCTTCAGCGGCAGCGTCGCGTCGAGGGCGTGGAGCTTGAAGTAGTAGCGGTGAGCCAGGCCTTTCGGGGGACAGGGGCCGCCGTAGCCGATCCTGCCGAAGTCGTTCCTCCCTTGAGAGGAGCCCTCAGGCCCCTCGTCCCTGCCGGCAACCCCTTCAACGAGGGACCTCGCCGACGCCGGCAGGTTGTACAGGACCCAGTGAACCCAGGTTCCGGCGGGCGCGTCCGGGTCATCGCAGATCAGGGCGAAGCTCCTGGTGGACGATGGCGGCTCGTTCCAGCTCAGCGCCGGAGACAGGTCGGGCCCGTCGCAGGTGTGCCTGGTGGGGATGGCGCCTTCGTTGAGAAAGGCGCTGCTGGTCAACGCCAGGGTCTCGTTCGCCATAGTCGTCTCCTTTCAACACGGGGGTGCGGTCACAACTCTACGCCCGCGCGGCGGGAGCTTCAAGCTCCCGGAGCCTGGCGCCGCCGGCCCGCCTGCGGCTTGCCCCGGCATCCCCCGTGTGCGTCCGCGATCACCGATTTGCTCTTGACACCGCGGAGGTGTGCCGGTATAAGGGCACGCAGAACACCGGACGGCCTCAGGTCCCGATGCCACCCACGTCCCGTGGTACTATCCATCGCAACCGGCCGATTCGTTCGCGCCCGAGGTCGAAGCCCGGGGGCAGTGTCGCCCTCCGCCTCGAACGCGAGACGCGCGGCCACTTCCACAGGGGGAGCACGGAATGAGCTCGAAGCACCGTGCAGTTGTGTCAGCGCTCGCCATCGCCGCCTTCGTCATCGCAGGCGGCGGACTGGCCGGCGCGTCCACGTTCCTGAAAGAGGACGTCAACAGCCTGAGGAAACAGTCCGAGGCGGTCGTGCACGCCAAGGTCGTCGACATCCGCAGCTATTGGGACGCGGACCACGCGGTGATCTACACCGATGTGACGCTCGACGTGCAGGGCCGGCTGCTCGGCAGGGCCGACAATCAGATCATGGTGCGCGTGCCGGGGGGCACGGTGGGCGATTTCACGGTGGCGATGGAAGGCGCGCCCCGGTTCGAGATGGACGACGAGGTGGTGGCCTTCATCGCTCGCTGGTACGACGACGTGCCGATGGTGGCCGGGTACTTCCAGGGACTCATGAAGGTCCAGCGTGACAAGCTGGGCAACGCCTTCCTCCGCGGCGGCGTGGCGGATGGTCTTCCCATGTCCGAGCTGGCGCGCCAACTGCGCCAGTCGGGACGGTAGGAGGCGACGATGAAAAACAGACTCGCGACGACGGCCACATCGCTCGCTCTTCTCACGATGGTCTCCACGGCGGTCTTCGGCTATGCCCTGCTGAGCCCGACGCGGCGGTGGTTCCCCCCGCTCCCCATCACTGTCAGGGTCGACAACGGCGGCCTCGCCAGCGTTAACGACTCGAGCAACGGGGTCACCGCGGCGGTGGGAGCGGTCAACGCCTGGAACGGCGGCGGGGTCAACGTGACCAGCGGCCAGTCCGCCAACGTCACCTACACCAACGGCGACGGTCAGAGCGATATCATCTTCTCCGACCCGCGGCACCTGTGCTCCGGCTCCTGCATCGCCGCGACCCTCACCGGCTACTACGACACCGGGCAGACCGGCACATGCGGCGGCGTGACGATGGTCCGGATCACCGACGCGGACGTGGCCTTCAACCTGAGTTTCAACTACACGACCGCCGCGGAAACTTCCGCGGAGGGGGGCTGCTCCAACGAGATCTACCTGGAGTCGGTCACGACCCACGAGGTCGGTCACGTGATCGGCCTGGGGCACTCCGGCGTGTCGGCGGCGTTGATGGCCCCGACGGTCGCCTACTGCGACAACAAGATGCTCAACAGCGACGACACCGCGGGCCGCAACGCGCTCTACAACTGCACCTTCTCCGGAGGTGGGGGCGGCTGCAAGTCCGCCGGCCAGTCCTGCGTGGACAGCTCGGAATGCTGCTCGAACAACTGCAAGGGCAGGCCGGGCGCGAAGACCTGCAAGTAAGCACCGGCTCGTAGCTTTCGTTTCAGGCGGCGCGGCGCGCCCTCAGGCACGCCGCGCCGTTTCCGTTCGCGCTCCTCGATCGATCCCGCCCGAAACGGCCCTGACCGGAGTATAATCGGCGCCCCCCAGGCACGAGATGAGGAGGTCCCATGTCCGGCCGGACCGGGCGAGAGTTGCGGAATGTCTTGCTGATCCTCCTTCTGTGCTGGGCGGGGATCTCGCAGGCGCGCGCCCAGGCGGTCACGGCGACTCTGAAGGGCCGCGTCTTCGACAGCGGGGGCACGGGGCTCCCCTCCGTGGTGGTCGGATGCGAGAGCCCCAGCCACGGGGGAAGCAAGCATCAGGTCGTCACGGACATCGAGGGGAACTACCGTGTGCCGCTGCTGCCGCCGGCGGAGGACTACGTGGTGAAGGTGGCCTACCCGGGGTTCGCGCCCGTGGAGGCGGGGCCCGTGGCGCTCAACGCGGGCAAGGTGACCGTTCTGGACCTCACGCTGCGCTCCGAGAAGGAATCCACCGAGACGGTCAAGGTCGAGGCGCGGGGCAACATCGTCGACACCGAGAGCACATGGACCAGCTCTCATTACGGCTCCGAGTTCATCGAGGGGCTCCCGATCATCGGACACAACTACCAGGACGTCCTGACGCTCGCCCCCGGCGTCACCGACACGGACGGCGACGGGAACCCCAACGTGCACGGGGCCAGGGACACCGGGCTGCAATACCGTCTCGACGGGGGCAACATCACCGATCCGGTGTCGGGAAGCTACGGCCAGAGCCTCAACCAGGACATCATCGAGGAGATCGAGGTCATCACCGCGGGAGCCTCCGCGGAGTATGGTCGGGCGGATGGCGGGTTCGCCAACATCATCACGAAGTCCGGCGGCAACGACTTCCAGGGGAAATTCTCGCTCTACTGGCAGGGGAAGTTCCTCAACGGCGACGGGGCCAACTCTAACGACATCAACCAATATGAGAACACTTTTCCGGGGTACCACGATCTCCGTCCGACGCTCAGCCTGGGAGGAGCCATCGTCAAGGACCACCTCTGGTACTTCGCCTCCCTGGAGGGCCTCGACACGCAGGAGCCCGTCAACCAGCTCGGCTCCGACATCCTCGTGACGTCGCGGGGGATCTACGCCTTCGGCAAGATCACCTGGCAGACCGACTCGGACAACAAGCTGGTCCTCCAGGTGGTCTCGGATTCCAGGACGTACCGCGGCCTCAACCTCCGCCTCGGCACGTCTCCCGACTCCGACTTCGAGTTCAGCCGGGGCGGTACCACGCCCCAGGTCAAGTGGACCTCGACCATCTCACCCCGGCTCCTTCTGGAGTCGACGCTGACCGCCTTCAGGAGCGGGTTCGCGGTCACGCCCGTCTCGAACCGGTTCGAGCCGCGCCCTACGGTGCTCGTCAGCAGCAGCGCCACTCGGTTCACCATCCAGGCGCGCTACCCCTGCCGCGTGACCAACTGCGAGACGCGCCTGGGCGAGGACACCGTCTACCAGATCGACGTATTCGACGGGACGGTCGCCGGCCCGTACTTCCACCGTACGGACGACACGCGCGTTCGCGCGGCGCTCAAGACCGACCTGTCGATCTCGGCCGAGGACTTCCTGGGCCAGCACAACATCAAGGCGGGCATCGAGTTCGCCGAGGAGGAATTCCGCGACGAGCCAATTCAGAACCCGATCCTCGTGGACGAGACGACCTCCCGAAGGGCATTCGGCTCCAGCACGGGAGGCTCCAATCCTCTCGAGGTCTCCGGGGATCAGGTGCTCCTCACCTTCCAGCCGCTCGTCACGCCCCAGAGGGCCTCCAGCTTCAACAGCTCCGTCTATCTGCTGGATTCGTGGAAGCCTGTGCCCAACCTCTCCGTGAACCTGGGGATCCGGCTCGACCGGGAGGACACCGACACCTCGGGGTTCGAGTCCTTCGATCCACGGCAGGAGCGGCGCAAGGCCATCAAACTGTGGGATGTCATATGCGAGGAGGTCCAGGCGCAGAACCTCGGGACGGCCGCCTGCCTCAACCACCTTCCGGGCAACCCGCCGAACAACGTCCCGGATAACGCGTTGATGACCTTCCGCGACAGCGACGGCGACGGCGTCAACGACGTGGACCCTCGCATCGTCGCCCTCGACCTCAACGGAAACGGGATCGTCTCGGTGTCGGGGGCCGAGGGGCTCGCCCAGTTCGCCGCCTTCACCACTTTCCGGCAGCGCGAGACGCGCAACTTCAGCATCGACAACATGAACCTGTCGCCGCGCCTGAGCGTTTCGTGGGATCCCTTCAGCGACGGCAAGACCAAGATCTTCTCCAGCTGGAGCCGGTACTATGACCGCCTCTTTCTCGGGACGATCACCGGCGAGATCGGCCCCGACTCCCTGAACTTCGTCTTTCTCCCTCATGCGGTCACCCACTGGATCAGCCCGGGCGCGGTCTCGAGGGCCGCGTCGACGGTCTCCGTCACGCAGATCGACCGGGACCTGCGAACCCCCCGCACGGACGAGTTCACTTTCGGGATCGAGCGCGAGCTGGCTCCCGAATGGTCGATCGGCCTGACCTACGTGAAGAGAAGAGGCTACGATCTGCTCCAGGACGTGGACCTCAACCATCTCACGTGCGGACAGTACGATGACCTGTTCGGCATCGACCCGATGTTGGTCTGCGGCGATGCCGGACATCTCGAGACCGACCGGTTCGGCAAGGTCGGCTTCAGGGACCCGGACGCGTTCGGCATCGTAGGCGGCAGCTTCCTGAGCCCTGGCGTGAACCAGCCCAACGGCGCTCCAGACCTTTACACGGTGAACACCTACTTCAACCAGGTCTTCCGGATCGGCAACTTCAACAGCAGCGACTACGAGGCGTACGAGCTGAAGATCGTCAAGCGGCTGCACCGCAACTGGCAGATGCAGGCCAGCTACACCTGGTCGGAGGCGTTCGGCCAGGCGGAGACCTTCGACTCGGGCGTCGGCGACGACCCCCAGACGAAGGACGACGAGGACGGGTACCTCGACTACGACCAGCGCCACGTCCTGAAATTCCAGGCCGTGACTCGCCTGCCGCACGAGATCACGTTGGGGACCTCGGTGCAGTGGGCCTCCGGAACTCCCTACTCGATCATCGCGGTCGTGGGGGATCTGGACCAGACCGGCAACGTCAACTTCCGGCAGTTCTACCCCACGACCCAGCGCAACGACCAGCGCAACCTGGGGCAGTGGAAGATCGACGCCCGCCTGGAGAAGGGCTTCGTGCTCAGAAAGGCCACGGCCTCGGCCTACCTGCTGGCCGAGAACCTCACCAATTCGGACGACCTGGTGATCCTCAGCAACAACCTGGCGGCGCGAAACGGGATCCGGCTGAACGCCTACAGGAACTTCGGCCGCCGCTGGGAGATCGGCACCGTCCTCAACTTCTGAGCCGGCGGGCTCCATCCGGCGTGCGCCGGCGGCCGCGAGACATTAAACTGTGTCCCCACGGGCCCGGACCATTCACGAGGCTCGCGTCGCCGTACGCGGGAGGATCATGCCGAACATGTTCGAGGACGTCATCACGCTGATCGGCAACACGCCGATCGTGCGTCTGAACCGCATTCGCCCGGAGACCGGCGCCCTGCTCTACGCGAAGCTGGAGTACATGAACCCGGGAAGCTCCATCAAGGATCGGATCGCGGTCCAGATGGTGGTCGATGCCGAGGCCGGCGGGAAGCTCAAACCCGGCGGCACCATCGTCGAATGCACCTCCGGCAACACCGGGATGGGGCTGGCCATGGTGGGTGCCGTCAAAGGATACCGCACGATCCTCGTCATGCCGGACAAGGTGAGCAACGAAAAGATCAAGGCGCTGCGCGCCTTCGGGGCCCGCGTGATCACGACGCCGACCGCGGTCTCACCGGACGATCCCCGGTCGTACTACTCCGTGGCGCGGCGCATCTCCGAGGAGACGCCCAACTGCTTCTTCGCGAACCAGTATCAGAACGAGTCCAACCCTCTCGCGCACGAGAGGACCACAGGCCCCGAGATATGGGAGCAGATGGGCGACTCGCTCGACGCGGTGGTCATCGCCACGGGGACGGGCGGCACCATCAGCGGGGTCGGGCGGGTCCTCAAGAAGCACAAGGCATCGATACGCATGATCTGCGTCGACCCGATCGGCTCCATCTTTTACGAGTACTGGCGCACCGGGATCGTCCCGGACCTTTTCAAGACCTACAAGGTGGAAGGGTTCGGTGAGGATTTCCTTCCGGGGACGATTGACTTCAAGTTCATCGACGAGGTCGTGCAGGTCTCCGACAGGGAGTGCTTCCTCACCGCCCGCGAGCTGACGCGCAAGGAGGGGCTCTTCACGGGCGGCTCGGGCGGCGGCGCCGTGGCCGGCGCGTTGAAATGGGCGAAGACGCACCCCGAGGCGAAGACCATCCTGATCCTGCTCCCCGACTCGGGTTCGAGGTACCTCAGCAAGGTCTACGACGACCAGTGGCTCAAGGAGAACTCGTTCCTGGATGACGAGAGCCGGATGGGACGGGTGTCCGACCTGTTGACCCACAAGCCCCGCAACCTCGTCACCGCGAGTCCGTCGGACGGCGTGCAGTCGATCATCTCTCTGATGAAGGCGCACGGGATCTCTCAGATACCGCTGGTGGACGGCAACACTCTCTTCGGGATGATCACCGAGGTGCGTCTCCTCCAGACGATGCTGGACGATCCCGCCAACGTGGATCGCCCGGTCAAGGAGCTGGCCGAGCAGAGCTATAGCCTCGTCGCGCCCGACACGCCGGTGTCGCGGTTGTCCCAGATCTTCAGTGACGGCAACGTCGCGATCGTCCTGGACGCGGAACGACCCACCGCCGTCATCACCAAGATCGACCTCATCGACTACCTCGCCGGATCCGCGGACTGAGGCCTCTGGAACGGGAACCCCGTCTGGTGTATAAATAGGGCACCCTCTACCCCTTTTCGGGAGACTCATGCCCAGGCGAGCCGCGCTTCTGGCCCTCCTGCTCGCCTTGTCGTGCGGACCCGCCGCCGCGGGCACGCCGCCGCCTGGGTTTGTGGAGACCGTGCACGTCTCCGGGATCTTCCAGCTCACGGGGTTCGACTGGGCCCCCAACGGAGACCTCTGGGTCATCGGCAAGGACGGGAGGATCCGCGTCCTGCGGTCGGGCTCGTCGACGCCGACCTTCATCCGCAAGCTGACCGTCGATCCAAACGGCGAGCGCGGCCTCGTGGGGCTCGCCGTCGACCCGGGCTTCGCGGCCAACCAGTTCATCTACTTCTACTACACGGCCACGACGCCCGCGGCGCACAACCGTGTCTCCCGCTTCCGGGCGAACGGCGACTCCCTGCAGGACGAGACGATTCTGCTGGAGGGTCCCGATCTCGAATCGTTCGAGCACAACTCGGGCAATCTGAGGTTCGGGCTCGACGGCACGCTTTACATCGCGATGGGAGACAACCGGCAGCCCGCCATGGCGCAGGAAAAGGGGAGCCTGCTGGGAAAGATCCTGCGGATCAACCCCGACGGAACGATTCCTCAGGACAACCCGTTCGTCAACGACCCCAACGCCCGCCACGAGGTCTGGGCCTACGGATTCAGGAACCCGTACCGATTCAGCGTCGACCCTCTGACCGGCACTCTCGCAATCGGTGACGTGGGCGAGGTGTCGTGGGAGGAGCTCGACCTGGGGATCCCGGGCGCCAATTACGGGCACCCGCTGGTGGAAGGACCGGAGCCTCCCGGCGTCGCGGGGATCACCTACCCTCTCTTCTCATACAGCCACAACGGCTCCGGAGCCGCCATCATAGCCGGCGACAACATGGTGCCGGGCAACTTCCCGGCCCAGTACGCCGGCGACTACTTCTACGGGGACTTCTCGCTCGGGAAGATCTTCAGGCTGGATCTCGATGCGGCCGGACAGCCGGTGACCAACGAGACTTTCGTGCAGGGTGTCCCCTTCCCCGTGCACGTGAGGGTCGGACCGGACGGAGCGCTCTACTACGCCAGCATAAACTTCCAGACGATCTACCGCACGGCCTGGGTGGGAGGCTCCAACACCCAGCCCACCGCCGTCGCCTCGGCCGTGCCGGCCAGCGGGCTCGCCCCGCTGACCGTACAGTTCGACGCTTCGGGTTCCAGCGATCCGGATCCCGACCCGCTGACCTACAACTGGTCCTTCGGCGACGGCGGCACCAGCACGGCGGTGGCGCCGATCCACACCTACCAGGACGCCGGGGCGTGGACGGCGACTCTCACGGTCAACGATACACACGTCACTTCCAACGCGTCACTGAGGATCGTTTCGGGCAACCGCGCCCCGACCGCCACGATCCTCGTGCCGGCCAACGGCGCCTCGTTCAACGCGGGCGAGGCGATCGACTTCAGCGGTGAAGCGACCGACCCGGAGGAGGGCTCACTGGGCCCCGCTGCCTTCTCGTGGACGGTTTTCCTGCGGCACAACACCCACTTCCATCCCTATCTGGGGCCGTTATCCGGTATGACGGCCGGCTCCTTCGAGACAGAGGCGGCCGGAGAAACCGATCCGAACATCGCCTACGAGATCCGCCTCACCGCCAGCGACACCGGGTCCCCCGTCGGCCCCGTCGCGGTCCTGTCCGACACGCGCACGGTCACGCTCCTCCCCAACCTGAGCACCATGACCTTCGCCGCCGCGCCCCTGCCCGGCCTGGCCCTCACCCTGGACTCCCATCCCATCGCGCCCCCCCTCAGCGTCGTGGGAGTGGTCGGGATCCAGCGGGTCATCGAGGCGCCTTCGCCCCAGTCGCCCGGCGATGGGCACACGTACCGGTTCGCCTCCTGGTCCGACGGCCGCGCCCGCTCGCATGCAATCTCGACCCCGGCCACCGACACCATTTTCACCGCGACCTTCGGTTGCGATCTGCTGGAAGAAGTGACCGACCTGGTGGTGGCTCCAGCGCCCGCGGGCGAGATAGCGCTCGAATGGTCGCCAGTCGCCGATCCCTGCCTGTCGTCGGGCCCGGTTCTGTATCGTGTCTACTCCGCCTCCACGCCGATCCCGTCCTCCTCTCCCGGCAGCTTCCCCGCTGATCCCGCCTTCACGCTGATCGGGGCCACCATGGGGACGACGATGACCGTCGCGCCCACCGGCGCTAACCAGTTCTTCCTCGTGGTGGGGATCGGCAGCGACGGCGCCGAGGGGCCGGTCGGCGCCTACGGCCGGTAGGAAGCCGGCGCCGGTCGTGGGTTCCGCCTCGAGATAATCGGACCCTTTCCGGCACACGGGCGACTCGCATTGTGTATGCTGTCGGCTCCGGGAGGGTCCACGATGATCGCTGCTCGCGCACGCCGATGCCACGTCTTGCCCGCCGTCATCCTGTTTCTCCTCACACTGGTTCCGGTCTCCATCCCGGCGGCCGGAGCCGGCGGCCCGCCGCCCACCGGCGACCTTCCCGCCGCGCTCGCGAGACAGCTCAAGTGGAGATCGGTCGGGCCGGCCAACATGGGAGGCCGCGTCTCGGCCATCGCCGTCGACCCGGCGAAGCCGTTCACGATTTACGCCGGACTTGGCACCGGCGGCATCATGAAGTCGACCGACAACGGGACGAGCTGGAGCGGGATCTTCGAGAAGGAGTCCGTGGCCTCTATCGGAGCGATCGCGGTTGCGGCCTCCGACCCGAACATCCTCTGGGCCGGCACCGGCGAGGCCAACGGCCGCAACAGCTCATCGTGGGGCGACGGGGTTTACCGGTCCGACGACGGCGGCGCCACGTGGGTCAACAAGGGGCTGCACGACAGCCGGAGCATCGCACGGATCGCGATCGATCCGCGCGATGCACGCGTCGTCTACGTGGCGGCGATGGGCCACCTCTGGGGCGACAACAAGGAGCGAGGCGTCTTCCGGACCGTAGACGGCGGCGCCACGTGGACGCCGTCGCTCCAGATCGACGATAAGGTCGGCTGCATCGACCTGGTGATCGACCCGTCGGACAGCCGCACCCTCTACGCGGCGATGTACCGGCGCCTGAGGAGGCCCTGGAGCTTCACGAGCGGGGGCCCCGACGGCGGGATCTACAAGACGATCGACGGGGGGCGGACCTGGAGAAAGCTCACCTCGGGCCTCCCCCGGCAGACGGGCCGCATCGGTCTGGACATCCACCGCGCCAACCCGAAGATCCTCTACGCGGTGATCGAGTCGGACCTCGGCGGCCAGTCGCCGATCTTCGACGTGACGAGCCGCTCGGGCGGCGTTTTCCGAACCGACGACGCGGGCGAGACATGGAACCGGGTCAACGACCTGGCGCCCCGCTCCTTTTACTTCAGCCAGGTCCGGGTCGACCCCGTCGACAACAAGCGCGTCTACGTGCTCGGGTTCCTCGTGCATGTCTCTGACGACGGCGGGCGGACCTTCAGAGACGACGGCGCCCGGCTCGTCCATGTGGATCACCACGACCTGTGGATCGATCCCACGAACACCGACCACCTCCTGCTCGGAAACGACGGCGGTCTGTACGCCAGCTACAGCCGCGCCCGCACGTGGGACTTCTTCAACAACATGGCCATTGGCGAGTTCTACCGCGTGACGGTCGACATGGGCCGCCCGTACCGGATCGCGGGGGGCCTCCAGGACAACCAGAGCTGGATCGGCCCCAGCGCCACGCGCGAGAAGGACGGCATCACCAATGCCGCCTGGCGCGACCTTGGCGGCGGCGACGGCTTCTACGTGGCCCTCGACCCGAACGATCCGGACATCGTCTACGCGGAGTCACAGGAGGCGGAGGCCTTCCGCCTCAACCTGCGGACCGGTCAGCGCCGGCCGCTGCGTCCCGAGCCCAAGGAGGGCTCTGAGGCGTTTCGTTTCCACTGGAACGCGCCACTGATCCTCTCGCGACATGACCCGACGGTGCTCTACCTCGCGGGCAACAAGGTTTTCAGGCTGACGCGGCGCGGCGAGCGGTGGGAGGCGATCAGCCCCGACCTGACGACGCAGGACCCCGCGAAGTTCCGCACGGTGGGTTCGGGCGCCGAGAACCATTGCACCATCTACACGCTCGCCGAATCGCCCATCACCGGCAAGGTGCTCTGGGCCGGCACCGATGACGGCAAGGTCTGGATGACTGCCGACGCCGATGCCGCCTCGCCGCGCTGGACCGATCTCACGGCGTCGCTGACGAGGGCCGGCGGGAAGATCGCGGGTCTTTGGATCAGCCGGATCGAGGCCTCGCATTTCGACCAAGGGACCGCCTACGTCGCGGTCGACGGGCACACCTCCGATGTCTTTTCCCCGCTCGCTTTCATGACTCGGGACTTTGGAGTGACGTGGACCTCCATCGCGGGAGACCTTCCGCCCGGTGGACCGGTGAAGGTGATCCGCGAGGATCCGACAAACCGGGATCTCCTGTTCGCCGGCACGGAGTTCGGGTTCTTCGTCTCGCTGGACCGCGGCAGCCGGTGGAGGAAGCTGGACAACGGTCTGCCCACGGTGGCGGTGGATGACATCGCCATCCACCCGCGCGACCACGACCTGGTCATCGGCACGCACGGCCGCAGCATCTACGTCATGGACGACATCCTGGCGCTGGAGGAGCTCACGCGGGAGGTGCAGGCGAAGGAGGCTCACCTGTTCACGATCCGCCCCGCCACCGAGTTCCAGCTCCTGCCCGAAGGAGCGGTCTGGAGCAAGCGGATCTTCAAGGCGGAGAACCCGCCCTTCGGCGCCTTCATCGACTACTGGGTGCGAAGCTGGACCGGCGAGGAGATCTCTCTCGAGGTCACGGACGGGGCCGGCCGGACCGTGCGCCGTCTCACTGGGCCTGCCACCCCCGGGATCAACCGGGTCGTCTGGGACCTGCAGCCCGACAAGGACCCGGATCAGGAGAGGCCGACGCTGTCCGGACAGCCGCGGCTCGTGCCGCCGGGCGAGTACACCGTGACGCTCACCGGCCCTGGCGCCGGGAAGAACAAGCAGAGCCGGAAGGTGACGATCGACGCGGTGCCCGGGCTCGAGCCGGAGTGAGGCGGGTCCAGACCACCATGCCTTCGAGCCTCTCCGGGAGTCCCGGCAGCTTCAGCTCGATCGCGAGCCTGGAGCCGGATGAGAGGAGGTCGTGCGTGACCATGAATAGCCCGGTCTCGCTCACGTTCTGGGTGACCGCGCTGAGGCTCCTGCGCTTCAGACCGGACGCCGCCGCGCATCGCCAGCCGTGCGGCGAGGGTCTACCCGCTCATGACGGTGGAGTTCGAGCTGCTCTCATCGATCCGGGCCGGCCGGCCGTAGCGCCGTTGCAGAATGAAGAAGGAGATCCCGCCCCACGGCGCCACGATGGAGTAGTTGATCAGACGGGCGAGGAAGACCGCCGCGGCCGCCGATGCGCCGTCCTTGCCGAGGGCGAGAAAGACGGCCACCAGGGAGGCCTCCGTGACTCCGGCGCCCCCGGGAGCGGCCAGCAGGATCTGGGCGAAGCCTGCTCCCGAGACGGCGAAGCAGACTTCGGCGACGCTGGCGCGCGCGCCCACCGCCTGGAAGCAGAGCATTTGGATGGCGACCGTCACGGCGTAGGAGATTATCGAGACCGCCATGGCCGGCCACCAGCGGCCGGGAGAGGTCGCCGCGCCGCAGAGCGAGTGGAGGAGATCCTCCCACCATGCGATGAGCCTCCCGCGCCATCCACCCGGCGGGCCGGCGCCCAGCACCGCGCGCAGGAGGCGAGTGGCGATCGAGGGGCGGCCCCGCTCGATCTCGACGAGCATCCTCCACCCCGCGTAGAGGCCCCCGCCCAGGAGCGCAAGGAGCGCCGCCGCCCCGGCTACGGAGAAAGGCGAGCCGCCCGAGGTGCTGACCATCAGTCCCGCCGCCGGCAGGACCGCGGCGTAGACCGCGAAGTTGGAGACCTGATCGGCCACGATCGTCCCGTAGAATCGCGTCCGGGCCCGACCTGTCTCCTTCGAGAGGTAATACGCGCGGAGGATTGGCCCCGCGATCCGGACCGCCGGCGTCACCAGGGAGAGGAAGTTGCCCGCCATCAGAACCGGCGCGATCTGCGACAGACCCACGGGGGCTTCCTGCCGGGCGAGGATCTCCCACCGGAGGGCCAGCAGCAGGTAACGCGTTATGGTGAGCGCGGCCGCGAGGGCGGCAAGGCTGAGGTCGGCCTTCAGGAGACGATCGCCGACGGTCCGGATCCCGGCGTCGCCGAGCACCTTCCAGAGGAACCACACGGCGAGCGCTGCGACCGCGAGAGTGAAGGCCGCGCGGGCTGCTCCGCCGCGACGAGTCGAGCTTCCTGACGCGGGAAGGTTGGATGACGAGGATGGCAGGGGTTCAGCCCATCATCTTCCTGGCCGCCACGATCGCCGCGTGGATTCCCTTCTCCACGCGGATCTTCTTTATCCTGGCCCTGCGCGCGGATGAAAGACCTCTCATCGTGCCCATGTACTTGCCCTGCAGCTTCAAGGCCTTGCGCTGGTTGGCCGTAAGGCGGGGCTTGCGACGAGGCTTCTTACCCGAAGCGGCGAGCGCCTGTGCCGCCACAGCCGGGGCCGCCGCGAGCATGGGCGCAATCCGGCCGAATGCGCGCGCGAGCTTGGTGAAAGACGTGCGGATCGATCTGATTTCTCGTGCGAGGATGGTACTCTGACGCGGCATCTGACATCCTCAGTTCATTGAGTTGAAGAGGCGGCCCCCCCATAGGGTCGCGCGAAAATATAGCACGCGTTCGGCTCTGCAACTAGACGAAATCGAAAGTAACATGACCGATGTTGTCTTTATCTGACTGGAAACGAGTCATACATCGTGAAAAATGTCCAGCCTTTGTCTTCTCACGCTTATCGGCATCCCCGAACGGAAACGTTAGCGCTCCCAATGGTTGGAATCCTTCCCTTTCGCCGCGGTGACGGCGGTCCTCATCGACCGCAAGGGGATCATCCGAGACGTCCACGTCGGCGAAGAGGATTACCAGAGGATGGAGAAGCCCATCGAACGGCTCATGGCTGAGCCGGTCGTTCCCTGATCACCAGCCTGTACCGACGCCGCGGCTACCGCCTGAACGACCTGAGCGTGATCGCCGTGGCGCCGAATCCCGGGGCCTCGCCATCGATCTCCAGCAGGCCACCGCTCGCCTCATCGAGCCAGATCTCCGTGTCGCCCTGCATCCCCATGAGTCCCCGGAACGACTCGGCCTCCGCGCCAAGCGGCTTGAGCTTGATCCGTCGCTCCGATAGCTTCAATGTCTCGCGGGCTCCGGTCGCCTCGTTGAGCGCCTCCCTCTCGTTGCGGCGCCGCTCCCCGGGGACCACGCGAATCTTCATCAAATGCCGGCGGTAGATAGTGGTGAACTCCCTCGGCTCGGAAGAAACGGCCGACAGGTCGAGGTCCCGCAGCAGAAAGATGAGTGAATAGAAATCTGTCAGGCTCTCGCCGGCCTCGGGCGAGGACCCGTCGGCGTAGCTGAACCGGCGATCAGTGGTCTCCGTCTCCTTCCATCGGCTGAAGGCGCCCGACTTGTCTTCCACCGGAGGCTCCCAATTGGTCTGGCGCACCATGCCGTCGAGGAAGAGATAGCGGCGCGCGCTCTCGGCCGGTCTGAGCTGGAAGAACTCGAGCGGGCGTCTCTTCTCCCGGTCGATCCATGAGGTTGTCTCCTCTTCGAAGCCGGTGGCGCCGAGGAGGCGGACGGTCGAATGGGTCTTGAAGATGACCGCGGGGCGCCCCGTGCCCGTGTGCGTGCCCTCGCTGACCGTCAGGTCGGCATTGGCGGTGAAGAGCACCGCCTTCTCCGCGCCCAGGGTGAGGCTCGTCCATCCCTTCAGCGAGCCAGTCCCGTCCGGGACGCCGGCCCGGGTCCCCAGGGAGAGGGCCGATGCGACGGCCGCGAAAAGGGACGCCATGATGGCGGGCGCCGCGCCCTTTCTCCGCGCCATTCCACTGGTGTTCATCGCATGACAGCTTAGGCCATCCTCGCGAGCTTGGCCACGCGGGGTAGCGGGCGCCGAGCTACGCCGTATCAAGCGCCCGACAAAAGCCTGCTCACGAAGTCGGGCACGATCTGCGACGCGAGGCCATGGACCTGCTCGTCAAAGGCCGTCGAGATCGGCCCCGGTCAGCACCACGATTGAGAGCGCCCGCGCGTCCGCCACGCCGCTTATAATGCCACGGATGAAGCGCCTCGCTGAAGCTGCCGCCGGCGACCTGGTCTGGACACGGACGGCTCGATTCTCGCGCGCGTGGGAGCTGAGATCGGGCGACGAGGTGGTGGCATCGCTGACCTGGCCATCCACGTTCAGCTCGCGCGCGGTGGCGGTGGCGGACGGGGCACGGTGGGAGTTCCTCCGGGAGGGCACCTTCCGCGCGCGCGTGGTCCTGCGCGACGGAGCCGGGGGACCCGAGCCCGCTCGCTTCGAGCGACGGTTCGGCGGGGGTGGAGAGATCGTCTTTCCCGACGGCCGCAGGCTCCTGTGGTCCCGCGGGGGTCTGATCCGCTCGACCTGGAGCTTCACGACGTCCGACGGGTTCCCGGTCGTGACCTTCAGCTCCGAGCTCCGGTGGTTCCGCTCGATCGAGCGACTCCAGATCGATGAGACGGCGCGGAGCCTCTCCGAGCTGCCCCTGCTCGCCCTGGTCGGATGGTACCTGGTGATCCTGACGCGAAGGAACAGGGCGGCGCGTTGAGCCTGGCTCGGCTCTACCGGGCCTTGGGGCCGGGATTCGGGCGGCTCTTGGAATCACCGCGCCGCCTTTTTCCCTGGCGCGCCGGCGGGTGGTCGGCCGGCGAGCCGCCCGGACCGATCCACCCCCGGCGCAGGAAGTACCAGAACATCCCGAGGGCGACCAGCGCCATGAAGGCCATCAGCAGCGGGTAGCCCCACGGCCACTCCAGCTCGGGCATGCGCCTGAAGTTCATTCCGTAGACGCCGACGATGAAGGTTAGAGGGATGAAGATCGTGGCGATCACCGTCAGGACCTTCATCACCTCGTTGAGCTTCTGGCTCAGGCTGGAGATGTAGATCTCCATCAGGCCCGCGGCCAGCTCACGGTAGGTCTCCACCATGTCGAGGATCTGCACCGAGTGGTCGTAGCAGTCCCTCAGGTAGAGACGCGTCTGGGCGGAGATCAGATCGCTCTCCTCCCGGATCAGGCAGTTGACCGCGTCGCGCAGGGGCCAGACCGCGCGACGAAGCGTGAGGAGGTCGCGTTTGGCCTCGTGGATCTCCTCGAGGCTGGCTCGCGTGGGCCTCTCGACCACCTCGTCCTCGAGCTGCTCGAGCTTCTCTCCGTAGGACTCCAGCAGGGGGAAGTAGCCGTCCACGATGGAGTCGAGGATCGCGTAGGCGAGGTAGTCGGGGCCCGACCGGCGCAGCAGGCCCTTGCCCTTGCGGATCCGCTCGCGCACCGGGCCGAGACAGTCGCCATAGTGCTCCTGAAAGGTCAGGACGAACCGGGAGCCGATGAAGATGCTGGTCTGATCGGTGCGCGCGCCGTGGCCCGTCTCGGGCATCCTCGCGATGACGAAGATGTGCGTGTCGTAGTCGTCCGCCTTCGGCCTCTGGCCGACGCTGACGACGTCCTCGAGAGCCAGCGGGTGGAGCGCGAAGCGCTCGCCGAGCGTCCTGAGCAGATCGAGGTCCCCGAGTCCCTGCACGTCGACCCAGACGACGCCCGAGCCCTCCAGCATCGCGGAGCATTCCTTGGCCGAAGCGAGATCCATCTCCTCGACGGAATCGGGTGTGTACCGGATGACGTGAATCCGCGGCGGGAGAGCCTCGCCCGTCAGGACCGGGACACCGGGGGCCATCCCCGGCGGCTTCCCCCTGCGGGAGAGCCTGGCGCGCGGTCGCGCTTCCCCGGGCTCCTCAGCCCGGGAAGGTGAAGGTGATCTGCGTGTGCTCACCGTCGCCCACCCTCACGGTCCGGCTCTGCGTCCCGAGTGTCTCGTGCCAGGCCTCTACCTCGTACTCGCCGGCCGGCACGCCCGCGATCGTGAAGCCACCGTCCTCACCCGTCACCGCGAAGAAGGGATTCGAAGCCACGCCGATCCACGCGGCCATCCACGGGTGGACGTCGCACTTGGCCTTGATCATCACCTCGGGCTGAGTGAAGTACCTGGTCGCCTTCTGCCCTTCCACCGACATCCCGAAGTTGAAGGGTTTATTGGCCTGCGAGATGGTGTGCACATTGTGCAGCGTCGCGTCGCTGTTGACGATGATCAGCGGCTGGCCCACCTGCACGCCAACCACGTGGGGCCGGTAGGTGCAGCCGCGCTGATCGAGCGTGACGGTCCGGGCCGGCGGCGCGAACGGGCGATCGGGCAGGCCGGTGGCGACGCGCACGAAGGAATACCTCACGGCTCCGCCCGGACCCACCACGAGGTTCTCCCTGAGCGGCTCCCCTTCCCTCTTCCTGTGGCAGGTGGCGTCGGAGTCCATGCTGATCGGCTCGGGCGCCTTCACCTCGCCCGTGTAGACGACCCTGCCTGTGATGGCGGCGGTTCCCAGGACCGTGCCGGCGGGGATCGCGCCGGCCTGCGGGGCGGGGGCCTGGCTCGACGGATCGGCGCAGGCGATCATCATCGCCGCGCCGATCACGACGGCGGCAGGATCGCGCCCCCTCATCGTCCTAGAAGGTGATCGCCAGGTGGCCGGAGTTTGCCATAAAGAAGAGCATGGGGAGCGACAGCCAGGCATTGGTGCGGGAGGCGAGAAAGGCCCTGCGTCCCAGGCCCGCGGCCTCGGCCGGGATCGCCGTCCCTTTCGCGACGTTCTCCTCGGTCCACCCGATGATCCGCTTCTGATGGCGCCAGATGATCCCCCAGACATTGAGGAACATCAGTAAGCCGATCCCGCCGCCGATCCCGATCGAGATCGACCTGGGCGTTGGGAAGCCCGCCAACGATGCCACGACCCAGCTCATGGCGACCACGAGGACGACGAAGATCGCGGCCAGCACGTTGCCGTTGTTGACTTTCTGGACGTCGATCAGGAAAAACATGATCCCCCAGGTGACGAGCACGGCCGCGAGCCAGATCCCGAGCGACATGTGCGAGCCGCCGACGGCCGCGATATCCGGATTCACGATCCAGAAGATGAAGTAGATCAGCCCCGACAGCACCGTGAAAACGGCACCCCACCTGAAGTACCAGAGGGCCGGCTTCAACATCCCGGGGATCACCTTTCCCTTCGTGGGCGCGTCGATGCCCTTCATGAAGTTCACGTTGACCAGGTTGAAGAAGTAGAGGATCCCGATCCACGTGATGCCGGCATCGAAGTGATTCCACCTGAACATCATCATCAGGATAGTGGTCGTCTGCGGCTCGATCAGCTCCATCGTCCGATCTCCTCTATACACGTTCGGGCGGTACGGCTCCCCCGCCGGGCTGATTGTAAGGCAGCCCTACACTATTTGCGGGCGGGCGCTCTGTCAACATGCCGGGTCGCGAGAAGCGGCCTGCCATCGCGCGGAGCCTCGAAGCTCATCCCGAGCAGTGCCGCCAGGCTCGGCGCAAGGTCGACGGTGCGGCATTCGCCTGCGTCCCGGCCCGGCCGGACCGATGGGCCGAGGAAGATCATTGGGACGAGGCGATCGTACTCGTAGGGGGATCCATGCGACGTGCCCTCCGGCCGCGACGTGAAGAGGCACCTCTCGCAGGGCTGGATGATCAGGTCGCCCGAACGCTCCGGGTCGAAGGCGTTGCGGTAGACATCGAGGTATGGATCGGTCGGCGCCGTGCCGGCGGCCAGGTCCGAGCGGCGGTACACGCGCGCGACCTCCCAGAGCCCGAGCAGCTCGCGGCGCGTCTCCTCGACGGCGCGCTCCAGGGGGATCTTCAGTCGGGCCAGCGTCGAGCGATTCAGATAGAGGTTCCTCGACTGCTCCGACTCGATGAAGGGGCCCTCGGCCGGCGCTCCCTCGCCGCCGAGTCGGTGCGCCAGACCCTCCTCCAGGCGCCGGCCCAGGTTCTCGAAATCGACGCGGCGCGCGCCCGGCACCGTCTCCGGAAGCGGCAGGACTCCATGGTCCGCCGACAGAACGAAGAGGACCTCCTCCCCGCCCGCCGCGTCGTCCGCGCGTCGCATGAACTCGCCCAGCCACGCATCGACCCGCAGGAGGTGATCCAGGAATTCCTGGCTCCCCGGCCCGTAGTCATGGCCCACGTAGTCGACCCCCGCGAGGCTCACCACGAGAAGATCGGGGGAGAGGTCCCTCCCGAGCCCCTCGGCATCGAGGATCCGCTCCGCCAGCTTCAGCGTCAGCCAGTCGGCCCAGGGAGAGCCCATGACCCGCCGCGCGATAGCGGCCACACGCTTGTCGGGCGTCTCCTGCGGGTCCGGCTTCACCAGCGGGTGGGGGGCGGTCCGCGAGAAGGTCGCGTTCTCGTACGGATAGTCGTCCGGCATCGGACCGGACCGGATCGGGTAGGTCCAGAGATCGGGCACGTTCTCACGATAGAGCGACGTGGTGTACGGGTCGGCGCTCCAGAATTCCGAACCCCACGCGGGGAGGGCGGCCACGATCCCGGGGTTGCTGGTGAATCCGCCCGTCTTCATGCTGTACCAGAAGGCTCCGTCCGCGTGGTGCCCGGCCGTCAGGATCGCCGAGCGGTCCTTGCCCGCGACCGTGAAGACCTTCGAGCCCGGGCTGACGCGCTTGAGGAGGTCCGCGAAGTTCTCGCCGCGGAGCCGGGCGGCCGAGGTCGCCTCGCTTCCGTCGAAATTGCGGGAGGCGCCCGGGCTCGGATCGCCGACGCAATAGACGTCGCGGCGCGCCACCGGATCGTGCCAGTCGTTCGCGATGATGCCGTTGTGGCCCGGATGGAGCCCCGAGAGGAGCGTCGCGTGCCCGGGGCCCGTCTCGGTGACGGCGTGGTCGTGATCGCACCGCGGGAAGATCCGCCCCTTGTCCAGGAAGCGCTTCAGACCTCCCGAGAAGCGATCCCGCATCGACTCGAGGGTCCCGGACGCCATCTGGTCGATGACCACGACCACGACGAGCCTGGGAGGGGCGGCGGCGCGCCGGCCCCCCGCCATCGCGGGCAGGGCCGCCAGGAGGATCAGAGGGACGGCCGCAACCCGGAGCCTCAACGGTCCTCCAGGATTTGCCGCAGGGCGACGTCCACACGAGGAAACCGGTGGACATGGCCGAAATCCGCAAGACGCTTCGGGATGACGCGCTGGCTCGACAGCAGCAACTCCCCCGCCATCTCGCCCAGCGCGAGCTTGAGCGCGAAAGCGGGCGCGGGCAGCACCGCCGGCCGCCCCAGGGTACGGGCGAGGGCGGTCGTGAAGGATGCGTTGGTGACCGGCTCGGGGGAGACCGCGTTGATCGGTCCCGCCAGATCCTCGCGCGACAAGGCGAACCGGATGATCGCGACCAGATCCTGGATGTGGATCCATGACATCCACTGCCGGCCCGTGCCGAGCCGCCCCCCCAGCCCCAGCTTGAAAGGAAGGAGCATCCTGGGCAACGCGCCACCCCGCCCCGCGAGCACCACGCCGATCCTCAGGCTGACCACGCGGATCCCGTGCGCGGAAGCACGCGCGGCCTCCTCTTCCCACTCGCGGACGACCTGGGCCAGGAACCCACCGCCCGGCGCTGAGCCCTCGGTTAGGATCTCATCGCCGCGGTCGCCGTAATAGCCGATCGCGGAGGCGCAGATCAGCGCGCGCGGCTTCGAGGCGAGACGCCCCAGCCCCTCCACGAGCAGGCGCGTGCCCCCTGCGCGGCTCCCGCGGATCGCCGCCTTGCGCGACCGGCTCCACCGGCCCGAGGCGATCGGCTCGCCCGCCAGATGCACGACCGCGTCGCACCCTTCGAGGCGCTCCGCGTCGAACTTGCCTGCCGCGGGATCCCACGGGACAGCGCCCTCGCCCCCGGAGCCGGGCCGCGCGATCCGCAGCACCGTGGCTGCGCCCGAAGCCGCGAGCTCCGCGGCCAGCGTCGAGCCCACCAGACCCCCCGCGCCAGAGATCGCTATCCTGCCGGGAGTCATCTGCCCTCCACCGCGCGGATGTCCGTCGGGGCCGTCACTTCTTCTTGAAGAGGCTGTCGAACTGGGCGCGCGCGTCGGAGCCGGCGGCGGATCCGCCGGAGCGCCGCCCGGTGGCGTCGAGCACGGTGTTCGCCTTGAAGAGCTCGCAGTGATTGGCGGCCGTCTTGTCGAGGACCTGAACCGTGATCGGCGCCTTGCACTCCCATCGGGCGCCCGTGTCGAAGTTGGCGCAGTTGCGGCAGACGTGCAGGGCCGCCGAGCAGCTCACGCAGGTGGAGTCGCCGGTGATGGTCTCGATCGGGGCGTCGGCGCTGCACTGGTAGCAGCGCAGCACCAGCTTGGCGGAACGCTCCATCATGTGACGGAGCTGGCGTTCCTCGGGCGTCCGCGGCTTGGGGGGCTCCTTCTTGCGCTCCTCGCTCTTGCGCTCGGACTCCCGGTATCCGCGGTGCTTGTACTTCACCTTGGCTCCCCCCGACGGCAGTGGAACGACAGTTTACTCCCCGGCGGGTCCCGCGCGATAGCCCCCGCCCCCTTCACTCGGGCTTGAAGTAGAGGGCGCTGAGTGGAGGCAGCGTGAGCGTGACCGAGCAGGGGCGCCCGTGCGCCGGCTCCGGGCGGGCCCGCGCTCCACCGAGGTTCCCCATGTCGCCCCCGCCATAGTGGCCGGAGTCCGTGTTGAGGATCTCCCGGTAGAACTTCGGCGCCGGCACGCCGACCTTGTAGCCGAGCCGCGGCACCGGGGTGAAGTTGAAGACACAGAGGATGTGATCGTCCGGGTCCTTCCCCTTGCGCAGGAACGAGACGATGCTGGAGTCGGCGTCGGAGAAATCGATCCACTCGAACCCGTTGTGGTCGTGGTCGATCTCCCAGAGGGCCGGCTCGCGACGGTACAGGGCGTTGAGGTCGCGCACGAGGTTGGCGATGCCCCGGTGCCGCGCGTCGTCCAGCAGGTGCCAGTCGAGCTGATCGTCGTGGTTCCACTCGCGGACCTGGCCGAACTCTCCACCCATGAAGTTGAGCTTCTTGCCCGGCTGGGAGTACTGGTAACCATACAACGCCCGGAGGTTCGCGAACTTGCGCCAGGCGTCCCCCGGCATCTTGGAAAGGAGCGAGCCCTTGCCGTGAACGACCTCGTCATGGGACAGGGCCAGGATGAAGTTCTCGTGGAAGGCGTAGAGCAGGGCGAAGGTGAGATTGCCGTGCATGAACTTCCTGTAGACCGGGTCCTTCGAGAAGTACTCGAGGATGTCGTGCATCCACCCCATGTTCCACTTGTAGCCGAATCCCAGCCCTCCCATGTAGGCGGGCCGGGAGACCGCCGGCCAGGCGGTCGACTCCTCAGCGATCATGATGGCCCCTGGGTGCTGCCCGTAGACCATCTCGTTGAGGTGTCTGATGAACGAGATCGCCTCGAGGTTCTCGCGGCCGCCGTGCACGTTGGGGACCCACTGGCCCTCCTCGCGGCTGTAGTCCAGGTAGAGCATCGAGCTGACGGCGTCCACCCTCAGCCCGTCGACGTGGTACTGCTCGAGCCAGAAGAGGGCGTTGGCCAGCAGGAAGTTGCGGACCTCGTGGCGGCCGTAGTTGAAGATCAGCGTCTTCCAGTCCGGGTGCGTTCCCTGCCGCGGGTCCTCGTGCTCGAAGAGGCAGCTTCCATCGAAGCGCGCCAGCGCATAGGGGTCGCTCGGGAAGTGGGCCGGAACCCAGTCCATCAGCACGCCGATGCCGGCCTGGTGGCACCGGTCGATCAGCTCGCGGAACTGGTCGGGGGTCCCGTGACGGCTCGTCGGCGCGAAGTATCCCGTGACCTGGTAACCCCAGGATCCGTCGAAGGGATGCTCCAGCGGCGGCAGCAGCTCGATGTGCGTGTATCCCATCTCACGGATGTAGGGGACGAGCTGATCGCCGAGCTCACGGTACGAGAGCCACCTGTTCCCCTCTCCCGCCACGCGACGCCATGAGCCGAGGTGGACCTCATAGACGCTCATGGGCGAGCTGTAGGTGTCGCGCCTCCCCCGGAGCTCCATCCAGCCGGCGTCGCCCCACCGGTAGGCCGAGAGATCCCACGTGACCGACGCGGTCTTGGGTCTGATCTCCATCGCGAAGGAGAACGGGTCGGCCTTGTCGCGCAGCGATCCGTCGGCGCCTCTGACGCGGTACTTGTAGAGGCGACCGGACGCGAGACCAGGCACGAAGAGCTCCCAGACGCCCGACGAACCCATGGCGCGCATCGGGTGGCGGCGCTCGTCCCACCCGTTGAAGTCTCCGACGAGGCTCACGGCGCGCGCGGACGGCGCCCAGACCGCGAAGGACATCCCCGCGACCCCTTCGAAGACGCGGCTGTGGGCGCCGAGCTTCAGGTAGAGCTCGCGGTGGTTTCCTTCGCCAAGCAAGTGGAGATCGAGATCCCCCAGGGTCGGGAGGAATCGGTAGGGATCGTCCCGCACCTCGATGCGACCGTTCGACCGGACCTCGAGGCGGTAGGCGAAGGGGGGCTCCCGGTCGGAGATGAGGGCCTCGAAGAGCCCGCGCGTCCCGCCTGACGGCGAGGCCATCTCGTGACGTCTCGGCTCGGGGCCCTCCTCGATCACCGTCATCGCCTCGGCCGACGGATCCCAGGCGCGCACCAGGGTCCCGCCGCCAGGCCCTTCGGCCGGGTGGGCACCGAGGATCGAATGGGGGTCGGTCAGGTCCCCCTGGAGGAGGCGTTCGATGTCGGTCATGGGCCGTATTGTCCCCTCGAGGCGGTGCAAACATCAACTGGCGCCGGTCCGGTGAGAGGATCCGCGCGTCGCGCGGTAGTATCATGTGGTGGACACTGGCTCTCGGGGAGGCGACCCGATCATGAAAGATCCAGACACGAAGGAACGAGCCGAGAAGCTCATGCAGGAGGCCCTGCGCGAGCAGGCCCTGGAGCACTACGAGGCCGCCGAGGCTCTCTACAGAAAGTCGATCGAAACCTGCCCCACGGCGGAAGCGCACACCTTTCTGGGATGGACTTACAGCTTCATGGGGCGCCTCGACGAGGCGATCACGGAATGCCGGCGGGCCATCGCCCTTGACCCGGCCTTCGGCAATCCCTACAACGACATCGGGTCGTACCTCATGCGCCAGGGAAAGATGCAGGAGGCGATCTCGTGGCTGGAGAGGGCCAAGACCGCTCCGCGTTACGAGCCGCGGCACTACCCTTACCTGAACCTGGCCCGCCTGTACCTCGCGATCGACCGCTTCGAGGACGCCGCCCGCGAGTTCGCGCAGGCGCAGTTCCTCCACCACGAGCTGTTCGATCCCCCGCGCGGCTCCGGAGAAGAGGCAGAGGGGACGGTCAACTGAGCCCCCGCGGCGCGCTCCTCAGCGGGGAATCCACCTCACGGGATCGCGCCACGTTCGTCGCGATCGATTTCGAGACGGCCGACTATCCCTCGGACAGCGCCTGCGCGCTGGGGATGGTGAGAGTCGAGATGGGCCGCATCGTGACGCGCGTGTACCGGCTCATCAGACCGCCGCGCCCCTCGTTCGCGTTCACGTGGCTGCACGGGATCGGCTGGGACGAGGTCAAGGACGAGCCCGTGTTCGGCGAGGTGTGGAACGACATGTCCGCGCTGCTCGAAGGCGCCGGCTTCATCGCGGCCCACAACGCGCCCTTTGACCGCGGGGTGCTCCGGGCCTGCTGCCGGTCGGCAGGGCTGGAACCGCCCCGGCTCCGCTTCGAGTGCACCGTGCGGGTCGCTCGCCGGACGTGGGGCATCTACCCCACGAAGCTCGATCATGTCTGCCGCGCGCTCGATATCCCTCTGCAACATCATCACGCGGCCTCCGACGCCGAGGCCTGCGCCCGGATCATGATCGCGGCCGCGGCGGCGCGGACGAGCTCGCCACCGCATCCCTGACCATCGGCGAGTCCGTTCGGCGAGAGCGCGGCTCTCGCGACGGAATGGCCCGTGCTACGATACGCGGGGCCGGGCGACGCGCTCTGCCTCGCGTGAGGAAACGGAATCACCATCGTCGTGTCCATTCTCGAATGGCCGCGATCGCGCGGGCGCATGTAAGGCAGCCTCGCGTGATGCGGACCTCTGGCAGGCCGCTGTGCCAAAGCGAACACGGGTCGTTTGCGGTCTCGAGGTCCTCGCGAGGAGCCGCCCACGGTGGCTGAAGCGCCGGCGCGTCGGTCTGCTGATGCATCTGGCCTCCGTGACGCGCGACCTGGTGAGCGCGCGCGATGTGCTGCACCGGCTCTGCGGCGCCAGGCTCTCCGCGCTTTTCGGGCCGCAGCACGGAATCGCGGGCGAGAAGCAGGACAACATGATCGAGTCGGCGCACGGCGCCGACGCGCGGCTCGGCATCCCGGTGTTCAGCCTTTATTCCGAGACGCGGCGCCCCACCACCGAGATGCTCTCCCACATCGACACGTTGGTGGTCGATCTCCAGGATGTCGGCACGCGGGTCTACACCTTCGAATGGACGACCGCACTGGCGCTGGAGGCGTGCGCGCAGGCGGGGATCCCCGTGGTGGTGCTCGACCGACCCAACCCACTGGGCGGAACAATCCTCGAGGGGAATCTCATCCGGCCCGGATACGAGTCGTTCGTGGGCCTGCACCCGGTGCCGATGCGGCATGGCCTGACGCTCGGGGAGATGGCCCTTCTCGTCAACGCGCGCCTCGCGGGCCGACCGGGGTTCCCCCGCTGCGATCTCACGGTCGTGCCGATGCGGGGATGGCAGCGGCGGATGCGGTTCCAGGATACCGGTCTTCCCTGGGTCCTGCCCTCACCCAACATGCCGGCGCCCGAGACCGCCGCGGTCTATCCGGGCCAGGTCCTCCTGGAGGGGACCAACCTCTCCGAGGGACGCGGCACGACCCGCCCCTTCGAGATCTGGGGGGCCCCCTGGCTCGACACCGCCGAGCTGCGCGCGAGGTTCGCCGCGCGCCGGCTCCCCGGCGTGACGCTGCGTGAGCACGACTTCCAGCCGACCTTCCACAAGTGGCAGGGACAGGTCTGCCGCGGATTCCAGATTCACGTCACCGGCCATGCGATCTACCTGCCCTATCTGACCACTCTGGCGCTCCTGCAGGACGTCGCCGCCCTGCACCGCTCCGAGTTCTCCTGGAAGGAGCCGCCCTACGAGTACGTGACGGACCGCCTCCCGATCGACGTGCTGACCGGCGACCCGGCCGTGCGCGAGGCGATCGAGTCGGGAGGGGATCTGAGGAAGCTTGCGGCCTCCTGGCGCCCGGAGCTCCGCGCCTTCAGGAAGGAAGCCGCCGAGCACCTGATTTACCGCTCGTGACTCACGAAGCGAGAGCCCCGATTGACCAGATCGAGAAAGGCGCGCGCGGCGGCGGACAAGGATCGGCCCCTCAGCCGGGCGGCGTAGATGGATCGGCGTACGGGAAGACCGGGCGCCTTCACCACCGCCAGGGCGCCCGCCTTCAGCTCATCCCGGACCGACAGGCGCGAGACGAATCCGAGCCCCATGCCGCTGAGAACTCCGCGCTTGACCGCCTCCGTGCTTCCCAGCTCCGCCGCTCCCCGCAACCCATGGCGGGACAGGAGCGACGCCATGGAGCGGCGGGTCCCGGAACCCGACTCCCGCAGCACGAGAGGGACCTCCCGGAGCCGCGACGTCGTGAGCGACCCCACGGGAGCGAACGGATTCGGGACCGGGCCGATCAGGATGATCTCGTCGTCGGCGAACGGCGTGTAGATTACGCGCCGGTCGGCCTGCCGCGTGCCGAGGAAAGCCAGCTCGCACTCATCGGCCAGAAGGGCGCCGAGCGCGCCCGCGGAATCGGAGACCCGCACCTTGATCTGGACGGACGGGTGGCTTCCGCGAAACCCTGCCAGAATCGCGGGAAGCAGGTACTCGCCGGGGATCGTGGAGGCGGCCAGGTCGAGCTGCCCGGCGGCGAGGCCCTCCAGCGAGTGGATCCTCTCGAGCGCCTCGGAGCGCAGCGCGAGGATCCTGGAGGCGTAACGGGCGAGAGCGCGTCCCGCCTGCGTGGGACGCACGCGCCCGGCGTCGCGGTCGAGCAGCCGCGCGCCCACGTCCTTCTCCAGCGACTTGATGTGGAAGCTCACGGTGGACTGCGTCGTGGCCAGGGCGCGAGCCGCCCGGGAGAAGCCGGCGTGCTCCAGCACGGCGAGAAAGGTCCTCAGCTGCGCGATCTCCACGGCGGTCCCGCTACTCCTCGATCGCCCCGATGTCGATCAGGCTTCTCAGCGCGGCTCCGGCCGATGAACGGTCCATGCCGCAGCATTCCACGATCATCTCGGTGCTCCGGCTCCCGTCCACCAGCTTGAGAAACCCCTCGAGGGCGTCGTTGGAGCGTACCACCCTCAGGATTCCCCGGGGCGACAAGGTGAAGAGCAGGCGGGTCGGACTCCTCGGGACCGCCCACGGCACGGGGTCCCCGGGCGCGAGCTTCTCCAGACGGGTCGCGAGCGCCGGCACGTCGATGTCGAACGCCACGACGCGGGCCGATGCCGAGCGGCGCGGCGGCCTCGTCCCCTGCGGAGCGGCCCCCGCCGTCCATACGCGCCGGCCGGCCTCGGTCCGGAACATCGCCCCTTCGTACCGCGTCAGGTCGGGCCAGTAGGCGGGCCCCCCCTTCTCCTCGTACGCGCGCCGGAACCACTCCTCGATCCTCGCCGCGACCCGGTCGGCCGTGGCGGCGCTTCCCAGGAGAGCCGTGTCGAGGTCCTCCGCGAGATCAGGTCCGTCGAGGATCTCCGAAGGTTCCAGCCCGCGGCGGCGCGCCAGCGCGGCGGAGTGCGAGTAGAGCCTCACGAGCCGCTCCCGGTAGTAGTGCCTGGTCAGGAAGCGGGCCATCCTCGAGAGTCTGTCCGCATCGACGCGCGCCAGCACCGCCGCCTCCTGCTCCCCCAGCTCGGCGGCGGGCAGCTCGCGTCTGAGACGGAAGTCGGCCATCACCGACAGCAGGGCATCGTGGAGAGAACGTCCCGTCATCACGCTCATTTCCAGATCCCCAGCCTCTCGCGCATCGCGCGCACGGCCCGCTCCTGCGTGGCCGCGCTAAGAGCGCGGGAGAACGCGTCGTAGGTCACGGCGGCGAGCCGGGGCGCCCGCTCGGCCGCGAACATCATGAGATCGAGGATCTCGGGGCCCGGCGGCTCCACGCCGATCCAGTCGTCCTGCAGGACCGGGTCCAGGGAGGTTCCGGCGACGTGAATCTCCGTGACGCGGTGAAGCGGCAGGTCGGCGATGAACTCGCGCGCGTCCCTGCCGGCCGACCTCGCGCTGATGACTTCGTGGGCGACGTCGAGGAGGAAGTCGCACCCGCTCGCTTCGTAGAAGCGGTGCAGGAACTCCGCCTCGGAGAGATGCGCGATGTCGAGGGAGAGCCAGGTTGGGATCGGCTCGATCGCCAGGGGGAGGCCGAGCGCCTCGCGCAGCGCGCGCGCGTTGGCGATGTAGTCCGCGAGCAGGTCCTCGGTGTAGATGGGGGGGAAGACGTAGTCGACCGCGTGCCTGCCGTCGGTGGTGTGGACGCGCTGCAGGTGCTCGGCGGCCCACGGGGAACGGTATCGCGCGATGAGGTCGCGCGCGCGGGACACCGCCTGCTCGTCGACCGGCTCGCTGAGCTGGCCGATGAAGTCGTGCAGCAGCAGCGTGAAGCTCCCGCGCACGCGCTCGAAGTACGGATCGTCGGCGCGGGGCGGGTCGGCCATCGAGAGGTGGTCGATCAGGTGGCCGATCTCCAGGGTCTCGCGGGCGATGTGCGGGTTGTAGAAGCTCCCGACGGAGATCCGATCCTGGGTCATCCAGGTATTCTATCCGGAAAAAGAAGACCCGGTCATCCCTCGATTCCGGCGGGAGACCGGGTCGCTGCCCTTGCGTGCCTCCGAACCGGAGGCGCTCAGTTGTGTCAGGTCGGCACCAGCTCCTCGGTGACGACGACTTCCAGCTCCAGCTTTTCCATCGGGGACCTCCAGGGAAACGGACTGGAGAGGATCATAGAGAAATTCGATTCTACAGTCAAGAGCTATCTAAGATTTAGTTCGCGAGCCTCTCGCCTGGCGTCGCCGCGGAAAGCCGCGCCCGCGGCCTCCATCCCACCGATCCGCCCCTTCCTTATATAATGGCCGGGCACCCAGCCGACGGCGAGGAGACCATGGCACCCGGATCGAACGACAGCTACGGAAGCCGCGCGCGACTTCAGTCGGGCGGCGCATCCTACGAGATCTTCCGCCTCGACGCCCTGGAACGGGCCGGGGTCGGCCACGTGGGCCGCCTCCCCTTCTCGCTGAGGATCCTCCTGGAGAACCTGCTGCGTCACGAGGACGGCGCCTCGGTCAGGAAGGACGAGATCGCCGCACTGGCCTCCTGGGACCCCGCCGGATCGGCCGAACGCGAGATCGCCTTCACTCCCGCCCGCGTGCTTCTCCAGGATTTCACCGGCGTGCCGGCGGTCGTCGACCTGGCCGCCATGCGGGACGCCATCCTGGAAATGGGGGGGGACCCGGCCCGGATCAATCCCCTGGAGCCGGCCGACCTCGTGATCGACCATTCGGTGCAGGTCGACAGCTACGGGAGCCCCACGGCCTTCCGCGACAACGCCCGTCTCGAGTTCGAGAGGAACCGCGAGCGTTACCTCTTTCTGCGCTGGGGCCAGCAGGCCTTCGACAACTTCCGCGTGGTGCCCCCCGACACCGGCATCGTCCACCAGGTCAATCTGGAGTACCTCGCCCAGGTGGTCTTTTCGAGCGCGCCCGCGGGGGCCTCGCCGCCGCGGGCCTACCCGGACACGCTTGTCGGCACCGACTCGCACACGACCATGATCAATGGTCTTGGGGTGCTGGGTTGGGGCGTGGGAGGCATCGAGGCGGAGGCAGCAATGCTGGGCCAGCCGATCTCGATGCTGATACCCGAAGTGGTGGGCATGAAGCTGATCGGGCGCCTGCGGGAGGGCACCACCGCCACCGACCTGGTCCTGACGGTGACGCAGATGTTGCGCGCCCGAGGGGTCGTGGGCAAGTTCGTGGAGTTCTACGGGCCGGGCCTCGCTTCTCTGGCGCTCCCCGACCGCGCGACGCTGGCCAACATGGCCCCGGAGTACGGCGCGACGATCGGGTTCTTCCCCGTGGACGACGAGACGTTGAGGTATCTGCGATCCAGCGGAAGGGATGACTCGCGCGTCGACCTCGTGGAGAGCTATTGCAAGGAGCAGGGGCTCTTCCGCACGGCCGGCGCCGCCGACCCGCTCTTCTCGGATCGTCTGGAGCTCGACCTGGCGACGGTGGAGCCGTGCCTGGCTGGCCCGAAGCGGCCCCAGGACAGGATCCCACTGAAGGATTCCAAGAGCTCCTTCCGCAAGGCGCTGGCCGGGATGTTGAAGGAGAGCGGCGCCCCGGTCGATGCCGATCGCATCGACGAATACAAGCAGGAGGTAGAGGTGCGACAGGGCGGAGCCACCTTCCCTCTGCGCCATGGCTCGGTGGTGATCTCGGCGATCACCTCGTGCACCAACACCTCGAACCCGTCGGTGATGATCGGAGCCGGGCTGCTTGCCCGCAAGGCGCTCGCCCGCGGCCTGAAGACCAAACCATGGGTCAAGACGAGCCTGGCACCCGGCTCGCAGGTCGTCATCGACTACCTCCGCCGCGCGGGTCTGCTGGCCGACCTGGAGGCTCTCAACTTCCACCTCGTGGGGTTCGGCTGCACGACCTGTATCGGCAACTCGGGGCCGCTCCCCGACGCCATCGCCTCTGCCGTCACGCGGAACAAGCTCATCGTCGCGGCGGTGCTGTCGGGCAATCGCAACTTCGAGGGGCGGATAAATTCGCACGTGCGCGCCAACTATCTCGCCTCTCCCCCGCTGGCGGTCGCCTACGCGCTGGCGGGGGACATGGACATCGACCTCCTGAGTGAGCCCATCGGCCACGACGCGACGGGCGCGCCGGTTCTTCTGAGCGAGATCTGGCCGAGCGCGGAGGAGATCCGCGACACGCTGGACGCCGCGCTCGACCGCGAGATGTTCATCCGCCGCTACGCGGCAGTCTTCGAGGGGGACGACAGCTGGCGCGGCCTGGCGGTCCCCACCGGAGACACGTACGCATGGACCGAGGAGTCGACCTACATCAGGCGCCCCCCCTTCTTCAAGGACCTGCCGGTGAGTCCGTCAGAGCCGGTCGACATCCGGGGAGCGCGCGTGCTGGCGCTGCTGGGCGACTCGGTGACCACCGACCACATCTCACCCGCCGGTTCGATCCCGGAGGAAAGCCCGGCCGGCCGTTACCTGATCTCGCGTGGTGTCACGCCCAGGGAGTTCAATTCCTATGGCGCGCGGCGCGGCAATCACGAGGTGATGATGCGCGGCACCTTCGCCAACATCCGCCTGAGGAATCAGCTGGCGCCGGGCACCGAGGGGGGATGGACGGTTCACATGCCCGACGGAGCGCGGATGACGATCTTCGAGGCCGCGACGAAGTATCGCGAGGAAGGAATTCCCCTTGTGGTCATCGCGGGCAAGGAGTACGGCACCGGGTCGTCCCGTGACTGGGCTGCGAAAGGACCGCTGCTGCTGGGAGTCAGGGCCGTCATCGCCGAGAGCTTCGAGCGGATCCACCGGTCGAATCTCGCCGGCATGGGGGTGCTGCCGCTCCAGCTCTTGGCGGGGGAGAGCGCCGCCACGCTGGGCCTGACGGGCGCAGAGACCTACGGGATCGAGGGGATCGCCTCGGGGTTGAAGCCGTCCTTGCGCGTGAGGATCACGGCTAAGGCCGACGGCGGCCCCGCGCGCGCCTTCGAGGCGGTCGCGAGGCTCGACACGCCCCAGGAGGTGGAGTACTACCGCCACGGCGGGATCCTGCAGTACGTGCTGAGGAACCTCCTGAGCGGACGGTGACCGTCCCCGGTTTCAGGAGTCCGGCGCGCCGCCGCTCATCGGCGCGATGACGACATCGGCGAGGAGGAGTGGGCGGCTCGGTTGCGCGACTGACGCGAGATTATCTATCATGCGCCGGTGTCCAACTTCGATCTCGTCCTGAAACTTTTCCTGCAGCTCACGATCATCCTCGCCGCTGCGGAGTGATGGGATGGCGACGCGCCGGCCCGGCCCTCGTACCGGACTCGCGGCGGCCCTTCTCGTCCTCGCTTCGGCTCTGGACGCGCCCGCCTGGGGCTCGGCGGGCGAGCCCGCCCCGCTCAAGGATCTCGACAACGATCTGATCCACGGCGGACAGCTCGATGGCCGCCTCCCCACCGGGTTCAAGTGGTCCCCCGACGGCTCGCGTCTGGCCTTCACGCGTCGCCCGGTGGAGACAAGGACCGCGTTGCTCCAGCTCTACGAAGTCGCCACCAGAAAGACGGTCACGCTCTCGCTGCCAGGCGCGGGGGCGAGCGCCGGCGAGGCGGCTCCAATCTCCTCGTTCGAATGGAGCCCATCGAGCGACGCGATCCTCGTTCTGTCCGGCGGCGACCTCTATCTCTTCGAGGGGCTGGGAGACAGTCGGGCTCCGGAGCGGCCGGCGCGGCGCCTGACCCGCACCGAGACCGAGGAGAAGGACGCGAGGTTCTCCCCGGACGGGACGATGATCGGGTTCGTCAGGGATCACAATATCTGGGTTATGGACGCGGCCACCCGCGGCGAAAACCAGGTCACCGGCGGGAATCCCGAAGGAGTCTCCAACGGCGAGATCGACTGGGTCTACGAGGAGGAGTTCGAGATCCGGGAGGGATGGTGGTGGTCACCCGACTCGGCGCGGATCGCCTACCTCCAGTTCGACCAGCGCAACGTGCCCACCTACCCGATCGTGGACTGGATCCCCACGCACCCATCGGTGGAGCGCCAGCACTACCCGAAGGCGGGCGACGCCAACGCGGTCGTGAAGGTCGGCGTGGTCCAGGCGCGGGGCGCGGCGCCGGCCGGCACGCCGCCGCCCACGCGATGGATCGAGCTGGGCGCCGACACGGACATCTACGTGCCGAGGGTGGCATGGACGGCCGATGAGGGGACTCTCGCGGTGCAGCGTCTCGACCGCGACCAGACGCGACTCGAGGTGCTGCTGTGCGACGTCGAGGATGGCGCGGCGCGCCGGATCCTCGAGGAGTTCGACCCGAAGTGGATCAACGTCGCCGACGACTGGTGGTTCCCGGCCGGCGGCGACAGGTTCATCTGGGGTTCGGAGCGTGACGGCCACCGGCATCTGTATCTGTACGACATGGAGGGAAAGCTGATTCGCAGGCTCACCCAGGGGCCGTGGGACGTGACGGACCTGTCGGCGGTCGTCGAGAAGGAAGGGTGGATCTACTTCACGTCCACCGAGAAGAGCCCGCTCGAGCGGCACCTCTATCGCGTGACCTTCGATGGATCCTCCCCGCGGCGCCTCACGGGCGACGAGGGCTGGCACACGACCTGGGTCGCAGCCGCGGGCGGCCGGTACGTGGACAGTTTCTCGACCGCGATGTCGCCGCCGGCCCTGACGCTCCGCGCGCCCGGGGGCGCCCTGATCGACACCCTCGACGAGGGGATGTCGAAGGAGCTCGCGGGGTATCGGCGCGGGAAGGTGGAGTTTCGCGAGGTGCCCGCTACCGACGGCGTGAAACTGCCCGCGATGATCACGCTGCCGCCCGACTTCGACCCGTCACGCAAGTATCCTGTCCTCGTCTACGTGTACGGCGGGCCTCACGGCCAGGTCGTCGCCAACCAGTGGGCCGGCGCGCGTGGACTCTGGCACCAGATGATGGCGGCGCGCGGCCTCGTCATCTGGTCGCTCGACAACCGCGGGATGGGAGGACGTGGTCATGCGTGGGAGACGCCCCTTTACCGGGCCATGGGAAGGCAGGAGCTGGCCGATCAGCTCGTGGGGGTCGCATGGCTCAAGGGTCTTCCCTGGGTGGACGCCTCCCGCATCGGCATCTGGGGCTGGTCCTACGGCGGGTACATGACGCTTTACAGCCTCCTGAATTCCCCTGACACCTTCAGGGCGGGTGTCGCCGTCGCCCCGGTGACCGACTGGAAGGATTACGACACGATCTACACGGAGCGCTACATGGATCGGCCCGTGGACAACCCGGACGGATACCGCGACAGCGCGCCGCTTGCGAAGGCCTCGAGCCTCAAAGCGCCGCTCCTGCTGGTGCATGGCTCCTCTGACGACAACGTGCACATGCAGAACTCGGTTCAGATCCTCGACGCATTCATCTCGTCGGGCCGGCCGGTCGAGTTCATGCTCTACCCTCGCAAGAACCACAGCATCCCGGGGCCGCAGTCCCGCACGCACCTCTACGAGAAGATCACCAGCTTCCTGACCGGCCACCTGATGAGCCCGGGCGGCAAACCGTGATCGGGCGCTCCCTCAAGAACTACGTCGTGGAGGAGATGCTCGGGCGCGGCGGCATGGGGGTCGTCTACCGCGCCCGCGACATGAAGCTGGGCCGCCCGGTGGCCCTGAAGGTCTTGCCCCCGGAGCTGGTGCGCGACGAGGAACGACGCAGGCGTTTCACACTGGAGGCTCGCGCCGCATCCGCGGTCAACCACCCCGCGATCGCCCAGATCTACGAGATCGAGGAGGATGGCGACACCACCTTCATCGTGATGGAGTTCGTCGAGGGGGCCACGCTGCACCAGCTCGTCGAGCGTCACGAGATCGACCTGCCCTCGGCCGTCGACATCGGGATTCAGGTGGCCGACGCGCTCGCGAAGGCCCACGAGGCCGGCATCGTCCACCGCGACATCAAGTCCGACAACATCATGGTGACGAAAGACGGTCATCCCAAGATCCTCGACTTCGGACTGGCCAAGCTGCTCGACCCGGTGGCCGTCGGCGGCGACCAGGGACGCAGCCAGGTGGCCACGATCGCCGCGGCCACCCAGACCGGGGTCATCATGGGGACCGTCGCCTACATGAGCCCCGAGCAGGCGCGGGGGCTTCCCGCCGACCGGCGTTCGGACATCTTCTCGTTCGGGATCGTGCTGTACGAGATCAGCGCGGGCAAGCTCCCCTTCGAGGGCGCCAGCGCGCTCGACACGATGCACGCGATCGCCTTCGAGCCGACCCGGCCCATCACATCGCTGCGCCCCGAGGTGCCCTGGTCGCTCTCGCGCATCATCCACCGGTGCCTCCAGAAGAAACCCGAGGACCGCTACCAGGACATGCGCGAGACTGCGGGAGACCTCCGCAAAGTCAAGCGGGAGGTGGAGAGCGGCGCCTCCGGCGGCATGCCCATCCTCGAGAGGGTGCGCTGGTGGATCGGCGGACTCTCGGCGCGCGGAGCGGTCTGGGGCGCCGCGGCCGGCGCGGCCTTCACCGCGCTGCTTCTCCTGTTCTTCCTCGGAGGCGAGCGCGGCCCGAACTTCGCCGGCCTGCTGTCCGTGCTCGTCTTCGGCGCCCTGATCTTCCGTCGATTCCGCAACCGCGGACAGCGCGAGGTGAGCCGCTTCGTGAAGAAGGCCGCGGCGCTCAAGGAGGTGCGGTTGATCGCCTTCCACAAGGGAGAGTTCACGGTCGTGGCCGACCATCCCACCGCGAAGAGCTACCTCAAGCTCAACGCGCTGCTGACCGCCGCCAACGAGAGGCTTTTCCGCGGAGAGCCGATGACCATGGTGGTCCGCGAGAACCTCGAGGAGCCCGAGATCCGGAAGCTCCTCGCCAGCCCGGGGGTGCGGTTCGTCCGCGACCCGGAAGGCGCGGCGCGCAGAACCCGTCCTTGACACCGCGATAGCTCGCCTCTATACTTCGCACATACAAGTTTCTTCTCGAAGGCGAAGAGGCGTCATGTCCGTTGACAAGCTCGAGAGGCAGGCGGCGGAGCTCGACCTCCTGCTGACGGCCCTCATCAAGCGGTATCAATTCCGCAACCGCAACAGGATCTGCTGCGAGGACGTGACCGTCTCCCAGTGCTACGTGCTCAAGGAGCTCTCCGGGCACGGGACGCTCGCGATGACGCGTCTGGCGGGGCTGATGCGTCTGGGCGTGAGCAGCCTGACCAGGGTCGTGGACCAGCTCGAGTCCAAGGGATACGCGACCCGCCGGCGGCTGCCGGCCGACCGGCGGGTGGTCTGCGTCGAGATGACTCCGGCGGGCAAGGGGGTGCTGAAGGGGATCGACGGCATGATCCGCCGTTCCGAGAAGGAGGCCCTCGTGAAGATGACCCCGGCCCAGCGCGAGGGGCTGCTCGCGGGACTGCGCACGCTCAACGATGTCATCGACACCTGCGGGACATGGAAGGACGACGACTCATCCTGAACCGGCATTGTGCCGGTCAGATACTTGGAGGATACAAATGAACAGCGAAGCGATCAAGCAGCGAGTCCGCGAGCGCTACGGCGCGGCCGCCGATGAGACCGGGGGCTGCTGCGCGAAGACCGAGCCGATCCAGATCTCGGGCGCCAGGAGCCCGTTCGGCTGCGGAGACCCCATCGCGTTGATGGAGATCCACCCGGGCGAGACGGTCCTCGACGTGGGGTCGGGTCCTGGGGCCGACGCCCTTGCGGCGGCCCGGCTGGTCGGACCGGAGGGCCGGGTGATCGGCGTGGACATGACCGACGCCATGCTGCGCAGGGCCCGCGAGAACGCGGCGGCGGCCGGCGCCGGCAACGTGGAGTTCCGTCAGGGGGACGCCGACGCTCTGCCCGTGGAGGACGGCTCCGTGGACCGCGTCATCTCGAACTGCGTCATCAACCTCGTGCCCGACAAACGGCGCGCCTTCCGGGAGATGTTCCGCGCCCTGAAGCCGGGCGGTTCCTTCTCGATCTCCGATCTCGTGGGGGAGAACCTGCCGGCATCGATCCTCGAGGACCCCGAGCGGTACTGCTCCTGCATCGGCGGCGCCCCCTCGGAGGAGGCGTATCTGGGCGCGATCCGCGATGCGGGGTTCGAGCAAGTCCGCGTCGTTGACCGGTTCAAGTGGGAGGCTCCGGAGCTTGCGGGAACCGGGGGGATGGTCTGGTCCCTCAAGGTGGCCGGCCGCAAGCCGGCGCCGGCGGCACAGGGCGCGCGTTGACCCCAACGCCCATGACGATCGAGCCGGCGCGCGCCGGGGATCGCGGCGCCGTCGAGGAGCTCCTCACTCTCTGCGGGCTGCCCCTCGAGGGCGTGGGGGACCAGTTCGCCCGTTTCCTTGTGGCGCGGGTCCCGGCCAGGCGCGGCGGGACCGAGATCGTCGGGTGCGCCGGGCTGGAGGCGTACGGCGCGGCATGTGTCCTGCGCTCGCTCGCGGTGGCCCCCGGCGCGCGAGGGCTGGGGACCGGGCGCGCCCTCTTCACGGCGGTGATCGATGAGGCGCGCCGTGCCGGCTGCGCAGAGATCTATCTGCTGACCTACACGATCGAGAGGATGGCCGCTCGTATGGGCTTCTCCCCGATCGCGCGGGAGGACGTGCCGCCCGAAGCCCGGGCCAGCAGGGAGTTCGCGATCAATGCCTGCGACTCGGCCGCCGTCATGCGTCTCCCACTCCGACCCGCGAGGGCCGACCTGTCGGATCAGAGTACATCCTGACCGAATTTGATCGGCACCCACCTGCGATGGGAAGCCCGGATCGCTTGCGGAGGCGTCGCGCTCAAGGCATTGGACAATAAACCTTGACACTGAACCACGCTGACCGGTATAAGCAGAGAACGGACGAAGTCGTCAGGGGAGAACGCCAGTTTGATCGGTGCTTCCGGGTCCCGACGGGGGCCGCGGAAGGTTTCGCCGGCTGGTAGCGGGGGGGGCTCCGCTGCCCTCCAGGCATTGCTCGTCCCCCGCCGGGTCTCGCCCGCCGCAAAGCTGATCAGTGCGCCACACACTTTCCAGTTTCGAGCCGGGCTCTCGGCGCCCGGCAAGGGGGGTCAGCATGTCCCGTGTCCGCCTCACCGCGTTCTCTCTGGTCCTGATCGCGCTCGTCGCCGCCACCACAGGCGGCACGCTCTCTCCATCAGCCTCGAACGGCGGCGGAGCGGGAACCCCCGCACTCGCCGCTCACGTCCCGGGCGAGATCCTCATCCAGTTCCAGCCCAACACACGGGCGCTGGACAGAGCGAGCGCGCGAGCCCAGCTCAACGCGAGTCAGATTCGGACATTCCGGGGCGGCGCCGAACACTGGAAGCTCGGCCCCGGCCAGAGCGTCGAGCAGGCCATCGCGCGGATGAAGAACAACCCCCACGTGCGGTACGCCGAGCCCAACTATGTCGTCAGCATCGATGTCGTCCCCAACGATCCTCGCTTCAATGAGCTGTACGGAATGCTCAACACCGGCCAGACGGGGGGCACGGCTGACGCAGACATCGACGCCGACATGGCCTGGGGGATCTCCCGCGGCAGCCGCAGCGTGATCGTGGGGGTCATCGACACGGGCGTCGATTACAACCATCCAGATCTGGCAGCCAACATCTGGACCAATCCAGGCGAGATCCCGGGCAACAACATCGACGATGACAACAACGGGTACGTGGACGACGTCCACGGGTACGACTTCATCAACCACGACGGCGACCCGTTCGACGACAACGGGCACGGCACGCATTGCTCCGGCACCATTGGCGCCGTGGGCAACAACGGCATCGGCGTGGCGGGAGTGAACTGGGAGGTCACCATCATGGGCCTCAAGTTCCTCAGCGCGGGCGGCTCGGGGAGCACGGCCGACGCGGTCCTGGCCACCGACTACGCCACGATGATGGGGGTCGCCCTCACCAGCAACTCGTGGGGCGGCGGCGGGTTCTCCCAGACCCTCTATGACGCCATCGCGCGCGCCAACGCGGCCGAGATCCCCTTCGTCGCGGCGGCCGGCAACGCCGGTTCGAACAACGACACGACCCCCTCCTACCCGGCGAGCTACGACCTTCCGAACATCATCGCGGTGGCCGCCACCGACCACAACGACGCGGTGGCCTCGTTCTCCAATTGGGGCGCGGTCAGCGTCGACATCGCGGCTCCCGGCGTCAACATCCTGAGCACGCAGCCCGGCAACCTCTACCAGCAGCTCTCCGGGACCTCGATGGCGACGCCGCACGTGGCGGGCGCCGCGGCCCTGGTCAAGTCGCTCTTCCCGGCGATCCCCGCGGTCCAGCTCAAAACGGCCCTGATGGTCTCGGCCGATCAGAAGACCGTCCTCAACCCGGTCACGGGCAGCCGCCCGGTGGCCAGCGGCGGCCGCCTCAACGTCTTCTTCGCCATCGCGGCTCCCGACGACGATCCGCCCGGCTCCATCAATGACCTTGCGACCAACAACCCCGGCTCCAACACGATGGGGCTGAGCTGGACCGCCACCGGCGACGACGGCTCGACCGGCACCGCCACCTTCTACCAGGTGCGCTACTCCGCCTCGCCGATCGACGAGGGGAACTGGAGCGCGGCCACGCGCGCGGGCAACGAGCCGGACCCGCTGCCGGCCGGCTCTGCCCAGAGCATGGAGGTGCACGGGCTGGCGGCGAACACGTCCTATTACTTCGCCATCAAGGCATTCGACGAGTTCGGCAACCCCGGGCCCATCTCGAACCTCGCCACCGGGATGACCCTGCCGCCGCCAACCCTGGGATACACGCCGGCCTCCTTCACGAGGACCCTGCTCACCGGCGGGACCTCCGACCAGTCCATCGAGGTGCGCAACGACGGGCCGGGCACGCTCGACTTCACGATACCGTCGCCGTCACTGGGCGAGCCGATGGCCGCGCCGCAGGATCCCCTCATCCTCGACAAGGGGGAGCCCGATCCGAGGACCGGTCCGGTCGTCACGGGCTCAGGCGGCCCCGATGCCTTCGGATATCGGTGGGTCGACAGCGATCAGCCGGGGGGCCCCGCCTTCTCGTGGGTCGAGATCTCGGGCACGGGGATACCTGTCTCCGGCGTAACCACCGACGACTCCAACGGCGGACCGCTCGCGCTTGGATTCAGCTTCCCGTTCTACGGGACCTTCTTCAATTCGATCCGCGTCTGCAGCAACGGGTGGCTCTCCTTCACGAGCGCCGCGACCTCCTACTCGAACCAGCCGCTGCCGAACGGCGGAGCCCCCGAGAACCTGATCGCGCCCTTCTGGGACGATCTCAATCCCGGCGGCGCGACGCACATCTACTACCAGACCTTCCCGACCCGCGCCATCGTCGAGTGGAGCGGCATCGCGCCCTACACCGGCACCGGAAGCTTCAGCTTCCAGGCGATCATCGAATCCAGCGGCGCCATGACCTTCCAGTACCTCAGCATGGCCGGGGACGTGAGCAGCGCCACCGTCGGCATCCAGAACGCGACGAAGACCGTCGGTTTGCAGACGGCCTTCAACCAGAGCTACCTGCACGACAGCATGGCGGTGCGGATCACGGCCCTGCCGCAGTGGCTCACGGTGGCCCCGACTTCCGGCCGCGTCGGGCCCTTTGGCCACGTGTTCCTCAACGCGCACATCGACGCGTCGGGCCTCGAAGGGGGCACATATCCCGGCACGATCACGATCCAGAACAACGACCCCACGAATCCGGCGGCGGTGGTGACGGCCTCGCTGCACGTCATCGGCGCCCCCGACGCGTCGGTACAGCCGTCCTCCCTTGACTACGGCAACCGGTTCATCGGCCTGCCGCACGACTTGAACCTCACGGTCGCGAACGTCGGCACCGACACGCTGCACGTTCTTGGGATCACTCCGGGCGACGCATCGGTGACGGCGACGCCCGGCATGTTCGACGTGCCGCCTCACGGATCGCAGAACGTGACCGTGAGGTGGACGCCCGCGGCGCTGGGGTCCTTCTCGACGAGCCTCGACATCGAGAGCGACGACGGCGGCGAGAACCACATCCTCGTGCCGATCACGGGCAACGCGATCGCGGCCCCGGTCGTTGTCGTGGATCCGGCTTCGCTGACCGAAACCCTTTACTCGGGCAACGTGTCGACCCAGCCCTTGATCGTCTCCAACTCCGGCGGCAGCGACCTGATCGTCAGCGCCGCGGCCGACCAGGGCAACGGCGGGCTCGGCGTCATCTCGGCGGATGACTACGCGCTGGGAAACGGCGGGCCCGACGCCTTCGGTTACCGGTGGAGGGACTCGGACGCCGCCGGCGGCCCGGTCTACAACTTCATCGACATCAGATCGACGGGAACGCCGATCGCCATCACGGGCGACGACTCGATGAGCACGGCCATCGCCATGGGAATGACCTTCCCCTTCTACGGGAGCTCTTTCTCCTCGCTGAAGGTCTGCACCAACGGGTTCGTGACGTTCAACACGGCGAGCACATCGTGCCCGTTCACCAACGGCGCGCTCCCCTCCACCAGCCTGCCCGCCAACTCGATCGCGCTCTTCTGGGATGACCTGGATTTCCGGGGGGTCCAGCACGCGCGGTACCTCTACGACGGCACGCGGTTCATCGTGCAGTTCACCGACGTCGACCGGCACCAGACGCCTGCCGGCAACTCCCACCTGACCTTCCAGGTGCAGCTCTACCCCACCGGCCGGGTTCTGGTGATGTACGGGACGATGACCTCCACCACGACGCCGACGCTCAACAGCGCGACGATCGGGATCCAGAACCTCAACGTCACCACCGGCACGGCGCTGCAGGTTGTCCGTGACGCGGCTTACATGCACAGCACGCTGGCGCTCCAGTACAGCAGGACACCGGACTGGCTGGGCGTGACGCCGTCGGGCTACACCATCCCGGCGGGGGAGAGCCGGACCTTCACCGTGAGGTTCGACTCCACCGACAGGGCGGGGGGCCAGCTCAACGGCAACATCAGGCTGACCACCAACATCCCGGGTCAGACCCTGGTGCTCGTGCCGGCCACGCTCAACGTCATCGGCGCGCCGCGCATCGGGACGGTGCCGACGTCGATCAACTACGGAAGCGTCTTCATAGGATATCCGGTGCTCTCCTCCTTCCTGGTGGTGAACAACGGGACGGCGGATCTGACCGTCAACGGCATCACCACGACCGATCCGTCCCTCACGGTCGAGGAGTCGCCGGGACCGACTGTCACGTTCCCGCTGCCGCCGGGAGGATCGAGGGTCTTCAACCTGAGGTGGGGACCAACGTCGGCGGGTGCGCTGAGCGCTTACGTCGAGATCGACAGCGACGACCCGACGAGCCAGATCACCCGCATTGCCGTCTCCGGCAACGCGATCCTGCCCCCGGTGGCGGTGGTCACTCCTCCTTCATTCTCCGAGTCGATCATGGCGGGGGACGTGGTGACACGGACTCTGCATCTGGAGAACCAGGGAAACAGCAACCTCGTGTTCAGCACCGCGGTCCACGCGCTGGGCGGCACGCCCGTCACGCAGTACCCGGGGCTCGAGCTCAAGAAGGACGAGCAGGACACGAGACCCGGCGTGCTCGGCAGCGGCGGGCCCGACCTGTTCGGCTACATCTGGAAGGACTCCGACGAGCCGGGCGGTCCGACCTTCGCCTGGACCGACATCAGCGGCATCGGGACTCCCCTTTCGACGCTCGACAGCGATGACGAGATCGCCCTCAACGTCCCGATCGGCTTCCCGTTCTCCTTCTACGGGAACACGTTCACGACCGTGAACGTGAACACGAACGGCTGGCTGTCCTTCACGAGCACCGTCGGCAGCGGCTCGACCACGTACCTCAACCAGCCGCTCCCGAACACCGCGGGGCCAGAGAACCTGCTGGCCGCTCTGTGGGACGACCTGGATTTCCGCGGCGCGGTGCACGCCCACTACTACAACGACGGGACGCGGTTCATCGTCCAGTGGACGGACGTTGACCGGCACCCGGTCGGCGAGCCCCCCGACCCGGACCACCTGACCTTCCAGGCGATCCTCTATCCGAGCGGGAAGATCGTTTTCCAGTACCTGACGGTGAATGGTCTTCTCACCTCGTCGACGATCGGGATGCAGAACGCCACCAAGAACGATGGCCTCACGGTCGTCTACAACTCCGCCTACATTCACGCCAACCTGGCCGTCGAGTTCAGATCACCTCAAGATTTCCTCTCGGTCAGCCCGAGCGGCGGGACGTTGCCGCCGCTTCCCAATCCGGGCGGAGCGATCGACCTGACCGTCCGGATCGACGCCTCGATCCTGATCGGCGGCGACTACGAGGCGAGCATCGACCTGATCACCAATGACCCGGCCCACGGCCTGATTCCGGTGCCCGTCCACCTTCACGTGACGGGCATCCCGGACATCGACATTCAGCCGGCGGGCTCGCTGCTCTTCCCGACCACCTTCACCGGTTTCTCGAGCTCGCTGGGGGTGATGGTCCGCAACGTCGGGACCGACGTCCTGCACATCACGGGCATCTCGACGGCCGGCGACTTCACGGCATCCGGCCTGACGCCGCCGGTCGACGTGCCGGTGGGTGGATCGATCCCCGTCACCGTGACCTTCGCGCCCACTGCTCCGGGGAGCCGGATCGGCGACCTGACCATTGAGAGCCTCGATCCGGATGAGGGCTCGGTGTCGGTGCTCCTCGAGGGCGAGGCGCTGATCCCGCCGGAAGTCGACGTGACTCCGGCTGCCATCAGCACGGCCCTGCCGCCGGCAGGCAGCCGGACCAAGACGCTGTCGGTCTGCAACACGGGTGGCAGCGACCTGAATTGGACCACCGGCGTGAACCTCGCCTCGGCCATCCAGCCGGGGACATACCTCGAGCTGGACAAGAACGAGGAGGATCCGCGCGTCGGGATTCTGGGCTCCGGCGGACCCGACATGTTCGGCTACTCGTGGAACGACTCCGACGAGCCGGGCGGTCCGGCGTTCGGCTGGGTGGACATCAGCACCGTTGGCACACCGATCAACTTCGTCGCGGGCGGGTACTGCGACGATTGCAACAGCAGCCCGATCCCGATCGGGTTCAGTTTCCCGTTCTACGGCAACAGCTTCGCGAGCGTGCGCGCAACGACCAACGGCTGGCTGTCGTTCACGTCGACCGCGACCACGTTCACCAACCAGCCTCTCCCGAACAACGGAAGCACCGTGCCGGAGAATCTCCTGGCCGCCTTCTGGGACGACCTGGTCCTGCGCAACGGCACGAGCGAGCCGCGCGTCTCGAAGGCCTATTACTACAACGACGGGACGCGGTTCATCGTTCAGTACCAGCATTTCTACCGCATCGCCAACACCGCGACGGACGACCTCAACTTCGAGGTCATCATCTACCCGAGCGGGCGGATCGTCTACCAGTACCTGTCGATGACGAGCTCGATTCTGAACTCGGCGACGATCGGCATCCAGAACGCCGCGAAGGATGATGGTCTGACGACCGTCTTCAACGCGGCGTACGTGCACAACGACCTTGCGATCCTGTACCAGTCGATACCCGAGTGGATGACGGTCAAGCCCACCGGCGGGACCATCGCGGTGGGGGCGTGCCAGGACGTGACCGTGAACCTCAACGCGGCGGGGCTCGACGACGGGATTCACGAGGCGACAATCAACCTGTCGAGCAACGACCCGTACACTCCATCGGTCCAGGTGCCGGTCACGCTGAACGTCTCGATCGTTCCGGTCTCCTCGGCGGACTTCGATCCGGACGTTCTGAACCTGTCGTCCAGCGGCCAGTGCGTGAAGGTCGTGGTGGAGCTGCCCGCGGGGCTCGACCCGCACGGCATCAACCTGTCGAACCTGTATCTCAACGGCCAGCTCTCGCCTCTGGGACCGTGCGGTCAGCCGTCGTTCGACGACGCTGATAATGACGGTCTGGAGGAGATCTCGATGAAGTTCGACCGCTTCGCGGTGGAAGTCCTGCTGTCGCAACAGCCCACCGGGATCGCGAACCTCACGATCCGCGGCGAGGTGACCGACGTGCAGTGGTGGGAGGGCACGATGCAGGTGCGGACGATGCGGCCTCGGGAAATCGAGCCGATGGGCGGCGAGTATCTGATCGCCGGCCAGTTGGTGACGGTCTCGTGGCTCGCGCCCTCCACCGGCACGGGCCCCCAGACGCGCTACACCGTGCTGCTGACCAGAAACGGCGGCACCACATGGGAGATCCTCGCCTCCGACCTGGCTGCGACCTCCTTCGGATGGGCGGTCGGCGGGCAGCCGACGTCGCGCGCCCGGATCCGGGTTGTGGCCACGGACAACCAGGGCGTGATGGGGTACGGGACCAGCGCCGGCGACTTCACGATCGCCGAGACACTGAGGCCGCCGAACGATGTCGGCGAGACTCTCGACGTGAAGGTGGACGGCGGCGAGGTGGTGCTGCAGTGGCAGAAGCCGGGGATCGACACGCTGCACGGGCCAGTGGGATACTACCGCGTGTTGCGCGCCGACACCCCGAACGGTCCCTTCACCGAGATCGGGACCACGACCATCGAGTCGCTGAGGGAGCCTGTCGCGACGATGTCCGCCGGCTCGTTCCACTACTACAGGGTGGTGGCGGTCAACGCCGGTGGAGAGAGTCTCAACTGAGGACTGACCCAGCCTGAACTCCACGGCCCGCTTCCTGTCCCGTCGAGGGGCGGGAGGCGGGCCGTTTCTCTTTTCCCGACTAGTGTGGTGAGTCAGAAGTCTCGTAGGTAATTCCCGAGTATCGAGCTGGCGGAGGTGACGCTCCCGAGGGGGCTCTCGGACCGAGCCCGGTTGCCGCCCCGGGGGCGGCAGGGCAAGGGAGAGGCAGGGGGGCGCGTCGCCTGGAGCGACGCGCA